>NZ_JBBEGN010000023.1:0-75654 GCF_037401875.1 Actinomycetospora aurantiaca
GGCGGCGGGTTCGGCGCCCGGGGTGCAGCCCCAAACCGGCAGCCGTTTCACCTCCGGTCCCCGCCGGGTTATCGGCGCCCATGACGGGCGCGGAGCGCGGTGACGGGACCGGGACGACGACGGGGCCGGGGTCCCGACCGCGGGTCGTGGTGGTGGGCAGCGGGTTCGCCGGCTCCCACGCGGTGAAGGCCCTGGCCCGGTCCGTGCGCGGCGAGGCCGACGTCGTCCTGATCAGCCCCACCAACTACTTCCTCTACCTGCCGCTGCTGCCCGAGGTCGCGAGCGGCGTCCTCGAGCCGCGGCGCATCTCGGTCTCGCTGGCGGACACGCTGCCGCGCTCGGTCGTGCACGCGCAGGGCGAGGTCGACGAGCTCGACCTCCCCGGGCGCCGCGTGCAGTGGATGGACCCCGAGGGCCGGCACCACACGATCACCTACGACCGGCTCGTCCTCGCCGTGGGCAGCGTGCACAAGCTGATGCCGATCCCCGGTCTCGACACCCACGCACACGGCTTCCGCGGCATCCCCGAGGCCCTCTACATGCGCGACCACATGATCCGGCAGATCGACCTCGCCGCCGGCGCCGACGACCCCGAGGAGCGGCGGGCGCGCTGCACCTTCGTCGTCGTCGGGGCGGGCTACACCGGCACCGAGGTCGCCGCGCAGGGCCAGCTGTTCACCCGCGAGCTGGCCCGCGACCGCGGGCTGGGGCAGGACGCCGTGCGGTGGCTGCTGGTCAGCCGCAGCAAGGTCCTCAACGGGCTGGACGACCACCTCTCCGCCACCGCCGACCGCGTGCTGCGCGACCGGGGCGTCGAGGTGCGCACCGGCGACTCGGTGGACGAGGCCACGGCCGACGGCGTGCGCCTGACCAGCGGCGAGCACGTGCCGACCCGCACCCTCGTCTGGTGCGTGGGGGTGCGCCCAGACCCACTGATCGAGGAGATCGGGCTGGAGCTCGCCGAGGGGCGCGTGGTGGTCGACCGCACCCTGGCCGTGCCCGGGCACCCCGAGGTCTTCGCCTGCGGGGACTCCGCGGCGGTCCCCGATCCGGGCAATCCCGGCCGCTTCACCGCCATGACCGCCCAGCACGCCGAACGCCAGGGAAAGCTCGCCGGGCGCAACGTCGCGGCGTCGCTGCGCGGCGGCCGGCTCCGGTCCTACCGGCACCGCGACCTCGGGTTCCTCGTCGACCTCGGCAGCACCGACGCGGCCGCCAACCCGCTGCACCTGCGCCTGTCGGGCCTGCCGGCGAAGACGATCACCCGCGGCTACCACCTGCTCTCCATGCCGGGGAACCGCATCCGCACGGCCGCGGACTGGCTCCTCGACGCCGTCCTCGGGCGCCAGTCGACGCAGCTCGGGCTCGTGCGCTCGACCTCGGTGCCGCTCGACACCTCGTCCCCGGAGGTCCCGCACCACCCGTCGATGCCCTTCCCGCCCGAGCGGGGCGGCCGCTGAGATACTCGGGGGAGGCACGGGACGACGACGGGAGGACCGCGGGGTGACCGCCTGCTGCGGAGGCACGCACGCCGGATCGGGCGCCCCGACGACGGCCAGCACCGTCCCTCGCGGCCCGCGCTCCACCCGGGGCCAGGTGACGATCCCCGGCGGCCGGTTCGCGATGGGCGACCACGCGGGGGAGGGCTATCCCGACGACGGCGAGCGGCCGGTCCACGACGTCGCGCTCGCGCCCTTCCTGCTCGACGCCACCACGGTCACCAACGCCGCGTTCGCCCGCTTCGTCAAGGAGACCGGGTACGTCACCGACGCCGAGCGGTGGGGCTCGTCGGCGGTGTTCCACCTCGTCGTCACCGGCGACCGCGCCGACGTGCTGAACGCCGTCGACGACGCCCCGTGGTGGCTGGCCGTGCGTGACGCCTGCTGGCGGCGGCCCGAGGGCCCTGGCTCGTCGGTGGGCGACCGCGCGAACCACCCCGTGGTCCACGTGTCCTGGCAGGACGCGAACGCCTACTGCGCGTGGGCCGGCAAGCACCTGCCGACCGAGGCGCAGTGGGAGTACGCCGCGCGCGGGGGCCTGACCGGCGCCCGGTTCCCGTGGGGCGACGACCTCGGCGACGGCCGCCGCTGGCCGCTCAACATCTGGCAGGGCCGGTTCCCCACCGAGAACACGGCCGAGGACGGGTTCCTGACGACGGCGCCGGTCAAGTCGTTCCGCCCGAACGGCTACGGGCTGTGGCAGATGGTGGGCAACGTCTGGGAGTGGTGCGCCGACCGCTTCTCGCCCGGCTACTACGCCGTGTCCCCGGTCGACGACCCGGCCGGGCCGCAGGAGGGGGTCGCCCGCGTGATGCGCGGCGGCTCCTACCTGTGCCACGACTCCTACTGCTACCGCTACCGCGTCGCCGCCCGGAGCGCGAACACCCCGGAGTCGAGCTCGGGCAACCTGGGCTTCCGGTGCGCGAACCCGATCCCGGGGTGATCACAGGGGCAATCGCGGGCGGTCAGTGCGCCACCATCACCCGCCGCTCGAACCCGCACGGGTCGTCGTCCTCGGTGGCCGGCTCGAGGTCGATGCGCAGGGTGTGGACCCGCCCGGTGTACGCGTTGTCGCCGGGGGCGTAGTCCTCGCTCACCGGGGTCCCGAGGTCCACGCCGACGCCGAAGGTCTCGTCGAACGAGAAGTAGTACGGGATCGTCTCGTCCACCCGGACCGACCCGACCGGCGTGCCGTCCACCCGCAGCGTGGCGGTGCCCCCGCGGCCCACGCCGCCGCCGTCGTAGGTGAAGTCCACCCGCACCTCGTGCCGCCCGGACGTCAGCGGGCCGGTCGCGCGGACGACGTGCCGGCGCAGGCCGAAGTAGTTGTAGACGTAGCAGGCGCGGCCCTCCAGGACGTACAGCGCCCAGCCACCGAACCGGCCGCCCTGCGCCGCGAGCACGCCCCGGCCGCCATCGCCCGGGACCTCGACGTCGGCGACCACGGCGTGCGAGCGGTTCTTGACGTTCGGCGTGCTCTCCTCGATCAGCCGGCGCGTCGAGCCGCGGTAGGTCACCGAGCGGCGGTCGCCGACCAGGTCGAGGCGACCCGCGAGCTGCGGGTTCTCCCGCTCGGTGACGCGGTCGTCGAGCGGGAACACCTGGTTGCGGGCGGCCTCCACGAGGAACAGGTCGCGCAGCTGCGCCAGCCGTTCGGGGTGCTCGGCGGCGACGTCGTGCGCCTGGCTCGGGTCGCGCTCGAGGTCGTAGAGCTCCCACACGTCGTCGCGGAAGCCGCCGCCGTGCGCGGACACCATGTCCCAGGGGATGCCGTGGCGGGTCACCGCGGTCCACCCCTCGTGGTAGATGCCGCGGTTGCCGCACATCTCGAAGTACTGCGTGCGGCGGCGGTCGGCGGCCGTCGCGGCGTTGAACGTGTAGCGCATGCTGACGCCGTCGACCGGCTGCTGGGGGGTGCCGTCGACGCTGGTCGGGAGGGGGATGCCCGCACAGTCGAGGACAGTGGGCAGCACGTCGATCACGTGGTGGAACTGGTGGCGCAGGCCGCCGGACTCGACGATGCCGCGCGGCCAGTGCACGACCAGCCCGTCGCGCGTGCCACCGAGGTGGGAGGCGACCTGCTTCGTCCACTGGTAGGGCGTGTTCATCGCGAGGGCCCAGCCGACCGGGGCGATCGGGTAGCTCTCCGGCCCGCCGATCTCGCCGAGGTGACCGATCATCTCCGCCGGGTCGTCGACGAGGCCGTGACCGAGCCGGTGCTCGACGTGCGTGCCCTCGATGCCGCCCTCGCCGGAGGCGCCGTTGTCGCCGAGCAGGTAGAGGAACAGGGTGTTCTCGAGCTCGCCGAGCTCCTCCAGGGCCGCGACGAACCGGCCGAGCTGGGCGTCCGCGTGCTCGGTGAAGCCGGCGAAGGTCTCCATGAAGCGCACCCCGAGCGCCCGCCGGTCGTCGTCGAGGGTGTCCCAGTGCGGGACCTCGCCCGGCCAGGGCGAGAGGTCGGCGTGCTCGGGCACCACGCCGAGCGCCTTCTGGCGGGCGAGCGTCTGCTCGCGCAGCCGGTCCCACCCGCCGTCGAACTCGCCCCGGTAGCGCTCGGCCCACTCCGGGGCGACGTGCAGCGGCGCGTGCGAGGCCCCGAAGGCGAGGTAGGTGAAGAACGGGCGGTCGGGCGTCAGGGTCCGCTGCGCCTGCACCCAGTCGACGGCGTGGTCCACCAGGTCCTCGCTGAGGTGGTAGCCCTGCTCCGGGGTGCGCGTGGGCTCGACCGGCGTCGTCCCCTGGTAGAGCAGGGGGTACCAGTGGTTCATCTCGCAGGCCATGAACCCGTAGAAGTGGTCGAAGCCCTCGCCGGTCGGCCAGCGGTCGAACGGCCCGACCGGGCTGATCTCCGCGGGCGGGGTCTGGTGCCACTTGCCGAACGCCGCGGTCGAGTACCCGTTGCCCTGCAGCGAGCGGGCGAGGGTCGCCGCGCTGCGCGGGCGGAAGCCGGTGTAGCCGGGCGCCGACGTCGCCATCTCGGTCGTCGCCCCCATCCCGACGGCGTGGTGGTTGCGTCCGGTCATCAGCGCCTGGCGCGTGGGGGAGCACAGGGCGGTGACGTGGAAGCGGGTGTAGCGCAGCCCGGCGTCGGCGAGCCGCTCGGCGGTCGGCATCCGGCACGGACCGCCGAAGGCGCTCGAGCTCCCGAACCCGAGGTCGTCGAGCACGACCAGGACGACGTTCGGCGCGCCGGTGGGCGCAGCGAGCGGGCGGACCGGGTCGTGCGCCCGGGTCTGCTCGTCGATGCCGAGGGCCGTGACCCGGTCGTGCGGCGCCTGGGGCTCCGGCAGCACACGACGATCGCGATCGGAGTTCATGGTTCCTCTCCCGGCCGGACACCCGCCGACCTACCCCGCCAGCTTCTCCCCGGACGATCATTCGCGTCCAGCGGACGTCTACGGACGGCGTCGTTTAGCTTTTCCGCATGGAGCTCTCGCTGCGACGCCTCCGGACGCTGCGCGAGGTCGCCCGCCGCGGCGGCATCAACGCGGCCGCGGCGGCGCTGCACTACTCCCCGTCGGCGGTCTCGCAGCAGATCGAGGCGCTGAGCGCCGAGGTCGGTGCGCCGGTGCTCGAACGGGTGGGCCGGGGCGTGCGGCTCAGCCAGGTCGGGCGGGTGCTGGCCGAGCACGCCGACGTGCTGCTGGCGGCCGAGCAGCGGGCGTGCGCCGCCGTCGAGAGCGCCCGACACGCGGTGACCGCGCACCTCGGGATCGGGGTGTTCGCCGCCGCGGCGGCGTCCCTGCTGCCCGCGGTGCTCGCCGACCTGCACGCCCACCACCCGGGGATCACGCTGGAGAGCTCGGAGGTCGACACCGAGGACGCCGTCACCGACCTGCGCCACGGGCATCTCGACCTCGCGCTGCTGCTCGACTACCCCGACGCCCCCGAGCCGTGGGCGGCCGATCTCGGGGTGCGCCCGCTCGGTCTCGACCGCATGCACCTCGCGGCGCCGACCGACAGCTCCTACGGGCCGGGCACCGACCTCGCCGAGCTCGCGCACGAGAACTGGATCATCTCCGGCCCGCAGACCTACTACGGCCGGGCGGTGCGCACGGCCTGCCGGCGCGCCGGCTTCGAGCCCCGCGTCCGGCACCAGGTCGACGGGTTGGCCACCGCCCTGGCCATGGTCGCCGCCGGGCTCGGCGTGACGCTGGCCAGCGACCTCGGGCGGGTCTTCGCCCCGGCGGAGGGCATCCGGATCGTGCCGTTCGAGCGGCCGCTGCGCCGGGCGGTCGTCGTCGCGCACCTCCCGCACGCCGACGACCGGCCGAGCGTGCAGGCCGTCCTCGAGGCGTTCGGCCGCGCGGCGGCGGCCCGGGACCTGGAGCCGCCGGGCTGACGGGCAGCCGGGGGAGAGGTCCTGCTGTGAACGCGTCGTGAGGTTGGGCCGGTCGCGGCGGCGTGGGGGGCGACCGGCCCAACTTCACCCCGGCAGGCGCTTGACCAGCACCGCATGGGTAAGGGCCTCGTTGACCAAGCGCCGGACGAGCCCGAGCCGGCACCGGCACGCTCCCCGAACCCCGGAGGCACCATGATCATTCTCGGCATCATCCTCATCGTCGTGGGCTACATCGCCCCCGTCCCCGGCTTCGTCGCCACCATCGGCTGGATCCTGCTCGTCGTGGGCCTCGTGCTCACCGTGCTGGGTGCCGTCGGCCGTGGTGTCGGCGGGCGCAAGACGTACTTCTGATCCCGTCGTCCGCCGCTCACCCGGTCGGGGGGAGCGGCGGACCGCGGTCGGTGTGCGGCCGTCCGGCCGATTGACCCCGATCAGACGACCGGTCACGTTGTGGTGATGCCGCAGAGGAGCCATCGCGCCGCGATCCTCGCGACCGCCGAGTCCCTGCTGCGGCGCGACGGGCCCGCGGCGGTCAGCGTCGCGGACATCACCACTGCCGCCGGCGTGCCGAAGGGGTCGTTCTACAACCACTTCGAGAGCAAGGAGGCGCTGCTCGCGGAGATCGTCGAGCAGTACGGCCGGGGCATCGACCTGACCACCCTCGACGGCCCCGGGTCGGCCCCCGAGCGGCTGCGGGCCCACTTCGCCGCCTGCGCCGAACGTCTGACCACCGACACCGGCTTCGGGTCCCTGCTCGCGGGGGCGGCCGCCGGCACGCCCGTCGTCCGGACCAGCCGGGTGCTCCAGTCCGTCCGCGTCGGCCTGGCGGTGTGGTCCCGGGCCGTGGCCGCGGTCGTCGCCGAGGGCCAGGAGCAGGGCGACTTCCGGCCCGGGCGGTCCGCGTCCGAGATCGCGTCGGCGCTGATCGAGACCTTCGAGGGCGCCGCGGTGCTGGCCCGCGCCACCCGGGACCACGCCGCGCCGTCGCGACACGTCGCGCTCCTGATCGACGCCCTGCGCGCTCCATGATCATCAGGCCCTCACCTGGGTCCGCGAGCCCCGGGAGCCACGTCAGGGTCCGTTGATCATCGCTGGGGGGCACGTCCGTCGTCGGGAAGCTCCGGCGGAGGGGCCGCGTTGAGAACGGGGTGACGCCCACGAGAACCGCCGCCCGCGCGGACGCCACCGTCACGCTGAACAACGGCGTGCGGATGCCCCGCCTCGGCTTCGGCGTGTCCGAGGCACGGGACGCCGAGCGCTCCGTGTCCGAGGCCCTGGCCCAGGGCTACCGCAGCATCGACACCGCCGCCGTCTACGGCAACGAGGAGGGTGTCGGGCGCGCGATCGCGGCCTCGGGCCTGCGTCGGGACGAGCTGTTCATCACCACCAAGGTGTGGAACGGACACGAGGGCTGCCAGCACGCCAAGGACTGCGCCGCGGCCAGCCTGGAGCGGCTCGGGCTGGACCACGTGGACCTGTACCTCGTGCACTGGCCCACCGACGTGTTCGCGGAGTGCGTCCAGACGTGGTCGGGCCTGGAGGACCTCCACGCCGACCACCGGGCACGGGCGATCGGCGTGTCGAACTTCCGGGCGGGTCACCTGCGCCGCCTGCTGGTCCTGGGTGGGACGATGCCCGCGGTCAACCAGGTCGAGCTGCACCCGCACCTGCAGCAGCACGAGATGCGCGCCCTGCACGCCGCCCACGGCATCGTCACCGAGGCCTGGAGCCCGCTCGGCCGCGGCGCGGTGCTCGAGGAACCCGCGCTGCGCGGCATCGCCGAGCGGCTCGACGCCACCCCGGCGCAGGTGGTGCTGGCCTGGCACCTGCGCGAGGGTCACGTCGTCATCCCGAAGTCGGACACGCCGGCCCGCATCGCCGAGAACCGTGCCGCGGCCGACCTGGACCTCACCGACGATGACCTCGCCGCGATCGCCGCCCTCGACGTCCCCGAGGACGCGGGGCGCATCGGGCCGGTGCCCGCCGACCCGGGCGCGGACGGCTGAGCCGCTGCCCGCCGTCCGCTGCCCGCCGTCCTCCGGAACGAACGACTCGTTCGTGCATCTAGAAGCCACGAACGGGTCGTTCGTCCCTCGCGGAGACGGGGGCCGGACGACCGGTGAGCGCGGCGAGGCGCTCCAGCGTCATCCGCACCACGTCCTCGTCGCGCATGCCGCGGCCGGTGGCCACCGCGCGTCCGTACTCGTCCTCTCCGAGCCGCACGCGCACCGACTCGGCGGTCGCAGTGATCCGGTCGGCGTCGCCGGGCTCGAACGGCAGCGCGGTAGCGGCTCCGGCCGCGTGGATCGCACCGTGCAGGGTGGCCGACGTCCGTTCCTCGCCGATCACGGCGAAGATCGCCGACACGTGTCGCAGGGAGAGCCACAGGTTCGCCCAGTCTCCACCGCGGAACCACGTCCCGACCACGTCGGAGTAGCCCCACAGGGCGGTGTCGACGTCGCCGCGGGCCGCCCGCAGGGCGAGCTCCTCGGTCCGTGCGAAGGCGCGGAGCCAGCGGTTGCCGACCGAGGCGGCGTTCCCGGCGCTGTCGTGCAGGAGACCCAGGGCGCGGTCCGGGTCCTCCCGCCGGACGCACAGCCCGGTGGCGCAGTCCGCCTGTGCTCGTGCCGTCGGCGCAGCGCACCCCCGAGCTGCAGCACGGGCGAGCGCGGCGAACCGTCTGGCCCCTTCGACGTCGCCCACGCTCGTCGCGGCCACCGAGCGCATGTAGGAGGCGTGCGCGATCAGGCCGTCGTCGGCGGAGCGCTGCGCGATGACCGTCATGCGGTCCATCGCGACCACGGCGGCGTCGGTCTCGCCGCGGTAGAACAGGGCGTTGCCGAGCGCCCGTTCGGCCAGCCCGCCCGTCGACACGCCCGCGCGGTCGGCGTAGCGGACGGCCGCGCGGCCGGCCTCGACGGCGGCCGCCAGGTCGCCGCGGACGAACCGCCCGTAGGCGACGACGCCGAGCACGAGCGGGAACAGCGGTCGGGTCGTCGCGGCAGGGAGGGCGACGAGGGACTCGGCCCATCGGCAGACCTCGTAGCGGATCGCGCGGAAGGCGAACTCCCGCGCGCAGGTGACGAGGTCGAGGGCCAGGTCGAGCTGGCCCAGCGCGATCCCGGCCTCGAACGCCTCTCGGAGGTCATCCACGGCCCGGTCTAGGGTCCGCATCCCGTCCGCCTCCTCCGCGCCGCCGAGCTGGTCGGCCGCCACGTGGGCGGCGTCGAGGTGGGCCCGTGCGTGCGCGAGGCGCCCGGCCTCGCCCGCCGCGTGGGGTCGGGCGTCCAACTGCGCGCGGGCGAACGACCGCAACGTCTCGAGCAGACGGAAGCACGTCTCCCCGTCGACGAGCTGCGACACGACCATCGACTTGTCGACCAGCGTCGCGAGACCCGGGAGGACGTCGGCGCGCTCGAGGCCGGCGCGCACGCAGACCTCCTCCGCCCGACGCACGGTGAAGGTCCCCGCGAACACCGACACGTAGGCGAACAATTCCTGCTCGAACGGTGTGAGGAGACCGTGGGACCACTCGATGACCTCATGGAGGCTGCGGTGGCGCGGATCGGGCGCGTGCTTCTCGCCGAGCAACCGGAACGATCCGTCGAGCCGGTCGGCCAGCTCGGCGACGGACATCGACCGCATCCGCGCCGCGGCGAGCTCGAGCGCGAGCGGGAGCCCGTCCAGCCGTCGGCAGACGTCCGTGGTGGCCCCGACGGTCGCCTCGTCGAGGACGAAGTCGTGACGTGCGGCGGTGGCCCGCGCGACGAAGAGGGACACCGCGTCCGAGCGTCGCGCGTCGGCCGGCGCCGTCGCGGGTGAGCGCGGGACCGCGAGGGGGGCCAGGACGGTGACCGCCTCCCCGGCCAACCCCAGCGGCTCGCGGCTGGTGGCCAGGACCAGGACGCCGGGGCACCACCGCAGGATCCGGTCGACCAGCGGTGTGATCGCGTCCAGGACGTGTTCGCAGTTGTCCAACAGCAGGACGAGCTCCTGGGTCCGCAGCGCCTCGACGACCGAGTCCTCCAGGGACCGCCCCGGTCGGCGCTGGACGTCGAGCGCGGTCGCGAGAGCCACGACCGCAGCGGTCGGGCCCGACACGGGGGCGAACTCGACCCACCGGACCCCGTGCTCGCCGGCGATGCCCAGGTCGGGCAGGAGCTCCTGGGCGAGACGCGTCTTGCCGACGCCGCCCGGGCCGGTCACCGTCACGAGACGGTTCTCCGTCAGGCGTGCGCGCACGGTCCTGAGGTCGTCGGTACGACCGATGAGCAGGTTCGGGCCACGCGGCAGGGCGGCGGCCACCCGGGCCGCCGTCCCGGGCGGGGGCCGCCAGTCGAGGTCGGGGGCCTCGGTGAGGATGCCGGTCTCGAGGTCCCGCACCTCGGCCGTCGGGTCCAGCCCGAGTTCCTCGCGCAGGAGATGGCGGAGCTGGTGCGCACGCCGGAGCGCCTCGGCGGGGCGGCCGGACCGGTAGAGGGCCAGCATCAGCTGGCTCCAGAGTCGCTCGCGCAGCGGGTGCTCGGCCACGAGACCCTCCAGCTCGCCGACGAGCTCGAGGTGCGCTCCGCAGGCCAGGCGGGCGTCCACGCCGAGCTCCCGGGCCGAGACGCGGAGCTCCTCGAGGCGCTCGGCCTCGAGCCGGATCCCGTCGACGGCCGCGAACTCGGCGAAGGCTGGTCCGCGCCATTCGGCGAGTGCGCGGTCCACATGGTCGCGTGCCGCGGCCGGGTCCCCCGC
Organism: Actinomycetospora aurantiaca; assembly: GCF_037401875.1. NCBI lineage: Bacteria > Bacillati > Actinomycetota > Actinomycetes > Pseudonocardiales > Pseudonocardiaceae > Actinomycetospora > Actinomycetospora aurantiaca. The sequence goes on from NZ_JBBEGN010000023.1 coordinate 10,582, forward strand.
CAGGTGGAGGCGCGCCGCGGCGACCCCTGCCTCGAAGCGGTCCGCGTCGACCACGTCCGGCCCCACCGCGAGCCGGTATCCGGGCGGGCGGGTCTCGAGCCGGGGACCTTCCGGTTCGACGTGGAGGACACGCCGCAGGCGGGACAGGTGGGTCTGCAGCGTCGCCACGGCCGTGGCCGGCGCGTCGTTCTCCCAGAGGATCGCGACGAGCCGGTCCGACGGGACGAGCCGCCGTCGGTGGGCGAGGAGAGCCGCCAGCAGCAGACGGGGTTTCGGGCCGCCGAGCGGCGGGATCTCGCCCTCGGTGAGCAGCTCCAGAGAGCCGAGGACACGTAGCTGCACCATAGGAGTGTGCCTTATGTCACTTACTGGACGGAAAGTCACCGATGGGTTGTCACCGAGCTGCAAGGACCGACGCGCACGGTCGTCGTCGTGGCGAGAACTGCTCGCCCGGAGGACCGGAGGTCAGGATGAAGATCAGGAAAGAGGACATCGCGGCGACCATCGACGTGCCGGGCGCGATCGCCCGTCAGCGACAGGACTTTGGTGAGGCCTCGGGCTACGGCACGATCGCCGGGGAGTACTTCTCGCTGGGTGCCGGGACCGACATCGCGCCGCTGCTCGCCGGGCTGCCCGGCGACAGCTGCCACGCACCGCACTGGGGTTACATGCTCGAGGGCTCGCTCACGGTGAGCTACACGAACGGGACGACCGAGGACGTGGAGGGCGGCGAACTCTTCTACTGGCCGCCGGGCCACTCGGTGCGGGTGGAGCGGGACTCCGAGGTGATCCTCTTCAGCCCGGCCCAGGAGCACAACGACGTCATCGACCACATGAAGTCGCAGATGGGTGTCTGACGACGGCCGCTGTGCCACGATCTCGGCCCGTGGCCCCCTGGTTCCGCCGCCGTTCCCGCCCGTCGGAGCCGGAGCGCGAGCCGGTACCGGTCTACGGGGAGAACCCGTTCACCGAGCAGGAGCGGGCCGAGCTCGCCGGCCACGGCTTCGTCGTCTTCGCCGAGCGGGTGATCTTCGAGGCGCAGCCGCCGATGCCCGCGGCGCGCATGCGGGCGATCGAGGTGGTGTGCGCGGGCCCGCTGCCGCCCGAGCTACGGGCACTGTGGGGCACCACGGCGGGCGGTCGCCTGGACTACGACCTCTCGGTCGACGTGGGCGACGACCACCACGCGCTGCTGAGCTTCGCGGAGCTCTTCTACCCCGACAGCGACGGCTACCGGGACCTGATGGGCTGGATCTCCCACGAGCTCGAACTGGGCGAGGACGCCGCCCGGGAGCGGGGTGACCCGGAACCGCCGGACCTCGACGGCGTCCCGATCGGCGGCTTCGAGTACACCGACCGGATCTACGTGCGCACCGCGCCCGGGCCGGACGCCGGCCGCGTCGTGGCCTGGATGATCGGGCTGCCGCCGGGGTGGACGCACGCCCTGCACCAGGACTCCGTCATGGACGTGGCCGACGACCTTCCCGGGGCCTTCCGCGCGCTGCGGCTCGACCGCGACCCGCTCGCGCCCGCGATCCCCGGCGTCCGGTCGTCGTCCACCGGCGAGACGTTCCTCGACGCCGTCGAGCAGCATCGCGAGCAGGGCCTCGACCCGGACCTGGCGGACCGGCTGGTGGCGTTCTACCGGCAGGCGGTCGTCGACTGGGAGGGCCTGCTCGACGCGGGGCGCCTGGCGGAGGACCGGACGGCGGCACGCCTCGCGCTGCGGCGGGCGGTCGAGGCCGACGACGTCGAGCTCCTCGGTCGGGTGCTCGCGGCCGGGGTCGATCCCGGCCTCGTGCTCGCCGGCAGCGCCCGAGCCGTCGACCTCGCGCTGTCCCACCACGCCCCGGGCGTCCTGGCGGCGCTGCTCGACGCCGGGGCCGAGGTCCCTCCCGGCGCTCTCGACGCCGTCAACGGGCCGATCGGGACCGAGCTGGTGGTGCGGATGCTCGAGGCGGGCGCTCGCCCGAGCACGAAGGCGGTGCTGGCCTGCGTCGTCCACGGGGTGCCGGCGAGCGCAGACGCGGTCCGGCGCGCGCTCGGCGACGACGAGGCCGTCGAGCGGCACCGGGCCGCGGACCTCGCCGAGCTCGAGGAGACCGTCGTCGAGGTCCGGGCACACCGACGGGGCCACTACCTCGGCGTCGACGAGCTCCAGGCCCGGGCGGACCGGTTGCGGGCCTTCGCCTCGGACTGACGGCCTGCGTCACGACGGAAAGCTGCCGGTCCTGCCGCCCTGGTGAGCGAGCGGGAGCCGCGTGAACTCGCTGAGCAGGAGTGAGCGGCGGCGCGTGGCGCCGGGCAGGCGCCGCAGGGTCGGCATCCGCGCCGCCAGGGCCTGGAGCGCGACCCGGCCCTCCAGCCGGGCCAGGGGTGCGCCGAGGCAGTAGTGGACCCCGCCGGAGAACGCGAGGTGCTCCGACGCGGTCGTCCGGTGCGGATCGAAGACCTCCGGGTCGGTGTGCAGGGCCGGATCCCGACCGGCGGCACCGAGCAGGGCCAGCACCGTGGAGTCGGCGTGGACCGGGGCGCCGGCGAGTTCGACGTCCTCGTGGGGGACGCGGGCGGTGAACTGGACCGGCGGGTCGAAGCGGAGGGTCTCCTCCACGACGGCGGCCGCGGCGGACGGGTCGTCGACCAGGTCGTCCCAGGTGCCGGAGGCGAGCATCGCCGCGACGGCGTTCCCGATCAGCCCGCTCGTCGTCTCGAACCCCGCTAGCAGCAGCAGGACGGCCAGGCTGACCGCCTCGTCGTCGTCGACCTCCTCGGCGACGAGCAGGTCGAGGACGTCGTCGGTCCCGCCGGGGCCGTCCCGACGACGGCGGGCCAGCAGGCCCGACATCAGGGAGCGCAGTTCGAGGACCGCCCGGTCCAGGCGGTGCAGCGCCCGCAGCGACCGCACCCCGCCGAGCCCGGCGCCGACCGCGCGGCCCCAGTGCCCGAAGGTCTCCGCGTCCGCGTCGGGCACCCCGAGGATGTCCGCGATGACGACGACCGGCAGCGGGACGGCGACGTCGGCGACGAGGTCGAACCGGTGCTCCCGCGCCGCGGCGCCGGCCAGCCGCTCGGCCACCTCGCGCGCCAGGTGTTCGCGCGCCGCGACCCGGGCCGGGGTGAAGGCCGGGGCCACGAGGCGCCGCAGCCGGGTGTGGTCGGGCGGGTCGAGGCCCAGGATCGAGAGGTCGACCGGTTCGAGGAGCGGGTCCCGTCCTCCGGCGACCGCACCTCCCGGGGTGCCACCGGCGCGGGTGCGGACGCCGAAGCGGCGGTCGCGGACGACCTCCCGGCACAGCTCCGCGGTGGCCACCACCAGGACGCCGCTGCGGCTGACGAACGGCTGCGGGCCCTCGCGCAGCTGACGGTGGACCAGGTGCGGCCGGTCGACCCACGGCCGGTACATCAGGCGGAGCACCGGGTCGCCGCTCCACGCGAGGACGCGACCACCGCCGCGCATCACCGCGAGACGGGTGCCGAGCCGTAGGTCGCGGGCCACGTCCATCGCGCACCTCCTCGCGCGCAGAGTCCCACGCCGAGTGCGACACCAGGCTTCTTCCGCGGGCTCGCGAGGTGCCCCATGTGCTTCTCGGGGCGGGGTGCGCGGCGCGGCGCCCCGCCGCGGGTCGAAGGGTGTCGGCGCGACCCTGTCCGATGGCCACGGTTCCGCCTGCGCGGATCCGTGGACGGCTCAGCCGTAGATCGCGTCCGGCGGCGCCGTGCTGTCGGCGGCCGCGACGGTCAGGTGCCCGCTCACCGGACCGACCCGGCAGAGCCGTCCGGTGTGGTCGAACACGAGCTGCAGCCCGTGCTCGGGCTCCCACGTCACCCCGCCGTGGAAGTCGACGTAGCACGGCGACGGTTCGTAGGAGCCGAAGCCGGTCGCGAGGGTCGGGGGTCGGCGCAGGCGTACGTGCTCCCAGATGTCGTCGCCGTCGCCGAGGGGCGCGATCCCCAGGTCCTCCGCGTCGACGGTGGCGGCGACGTCGCGGTAGTACATCCACAGGTACGGGGTCGCCGTGTCGAGCAGCTCGGCGCCCCCCGCGCGGATCGCCGCGACGGCCTCGTCGTACCGCCGGTGTTCCTCCGGTGCCGCCGGGACGTCCGCCTCGGCCCGGTCGAGGAGATCGGCCACCGTCGCGGCCAGCTGCCGCAGGCGCTCGGTGACCATCAGCCGTAGATCGTGTCGAGATCCGCCGAGCCGCGCACGCGCGCCACGGTGACGTGCCCGGTGTAGGGACCGACGCGCGCGAGCCGGCCCGTGTGGTCGAACACGAGCTGCAGACCGTGCTCGGGCTCCCAGCGGACCTCGCCCTCGAAGTTGACGTAGCACGGCGATGGGGCGCGCTCGTCCCCGCCGAGCACCAGCGTCGGCACCCGGGGCAGTTCGACGTGCTCCCAGATGTCGTCACCGTCGCGCAGCGGCGTCATGCCGAGCTCGTCCTCGCCCACGGCGTCCGCGAGGTCGCGGTAGTACTCCCACAGGTACGGCGTGGCGGTGTCGAGCAGGTTCGCACCGCCGGCCCGGACGGCGGCGACCGCCTCCCGGCACACGTGGCGCTGCTCCGGCGTCGCGTGGTCCTCGGGCTCCGCGCGGTCGAGCAGGTCGGCGACCTGCGCGGCGATGCCGGCGAGCCGGTCGGTCATCGGGCGTAGCGCTCGCGGGCCCGTTCCCGGGCCTTGAACGCCTCGACCTCGCGGTCCTTGGGCGGCGCGGTCGTCACCAGCTCGTCGAGCAGGGTGCGGGTGCTCGCGGTGATCTCGGCGACGGCGCGGGCGAACGCGTCCTCGTTCGCCTTGGAGGGCTTCGCGGCGCCGCTGATCTTGCGCACGTACTGCAGGGCGGCCTCGTGCACCTCGGTCTCGGTGGCCGGGGGCTCGAAGTTGTGCAGGACCCGGATGTTGCGGCACATGCCGCGATCGTGCCGCACCGACCGGGTGGGGATCGAGCCCTTCACTGCGCGGCCTTGGAGTCCCCGTCGATCGGGAGGACCTGCCCGGAGATGAAGCGCCCGTGCGGACCGGCGAGGAAGACGGCGAGGGCGCCGACATCGGCGGGGTCGGTGAACTCGGCGATCGACTGGTTCCCGAGGGCCTTCGCGCGCTCGGTCTCCACGTCGGTCCCGGACGCCTCCGCGCGGCCGGCGAGCACCCGCTCGATTCGCGCCCCGGCGACCGCCCCGGGATGGATGGTGTTGGCCGTGATGCCGAGCGGGCCGAGCTCGAGGGCGAGCGTCTTCGCGAACCCGACCAGGCCCCACTTCGTCGTCGAGTACGCGACCCGGTTCGGGTAGCCGTAGCGGCCCGCGACCGAGCTCATGACGATGATCGACGCACGGTCGGAGCGTTCCAGCAGCGGGATCGCCCGCTGGGTGATCGCGAAGGTCGCCGTGAGGTTGACGGCGAGCACCTGGTCCCACGCGGTCCGGTCGTAGTCCGCCACGGGCGCCGTCGGGCCGGCGACCCCGGCGTTGTTCACCAGGACGTCCAGGCCGCCGAGCTCGCGCTCCACGTCGGCGAAGAGCTGCTCCACGACGGCGGGCTCGGTGACGTCGCCGGCGGTCCCCGTCACCGCCGACGAGCGGCCGGTCAGCTGGTCGAGGGCATGTGCGTCGACGTCCACCACGTGCACGCGGGCGCCCGCGGCGACGAACGCCTCCGCGATCGCCAGGCCGATCCCGGCCGCCCCCGCCGTCACCAGCACCCGCTGCTCAGCCATCCGGTCCTCCTGTCGCGCTCGACCGCGCGTGACCGTAGCCGAGGGTGGGCGCGCGGGCGGGGTCCTGCCGCGGCAGCAGGACCCCGTCCGGGCGACGGCGTGCCGCTCCACCCACGGGTGGAGACGACGATCAGGCGGTCAGGTCCGACGCCGCGGACCGGAGCGTGTCGCGGACCCAGGAGTGCATGGGGTCGGCATCGAGCCTGGGGTGCCAGACCATGCCGTAGGGGATGGCGTCGAAGCCCTCGGGGGCCTCGACCAGGCGGACACGCGGATCGGTGGCGGCGTGCGCCTCGGCCATGCGACGGGGGATCGTCGCGACGAGATCCGTGCCCGGCAGGACGGTGAACGCCGAGGTGAACTGGGGAACGCGGACGGCGACGGAGCGGCTGTGACCGGACGTGTCGAGCCAGCGCTGGATCATCGGCTGGTCGCCGTGGATGACGGCCACGGCGACGTGGCGCGCGCTCACGTAGTCGGAGAGGGAGAAGCGGTCCCGCGCCGAATGGTCGGCGGCGACCACGCACACCAGGTCGTCGGTGAACAATTGTTCCCAACGCAGGGACGACGCCGGGCGCATGACCGAGAGAGCCACGTCGGCGCGACCCCGTTCCAGATCGGCGTAACTGTCGTGGTCGCGCTGGTCGATGCGAATCTCGAGGTGCGGGGCGTCGCGCAGGAGGCGGGGGAGCAGGTGTGGTCCGAGTGTGGCCACGGTGTAGTCGGTACCGATGACGCGCAGGACCCCGTCGGCCGTGGACGGGTCGAAGGCCCGCCCGGCGACGAGGTTCTCGAGGCGGGGCAGGAGCATCGTGAGCTCGCGTTGCATCTCCTGCGCGCGGGGCGTCAGCTCATACTCCCCACCGGCCCTGACCAGCAGTTCGTCGGCGAACAGGGCGCGTAGCCGTTGCAGCGTGCGGCTCATCGAGGACTGGCTCAGGTGGAAGCGTGCCGCCGCCCGCGTGACGTTGCGCTCCTCGAGCAGGATGGCGAGCGCACGGAGCTCGTGCACCAGCCCGAGGTCGCTATGCGTCACGTGCATAGCGTATATCCCGATGTCGCGTTGGTGCCGACTGTCCGGAGCGGCCAGATTCTCCCCGTTGGTATTTCCCGACCCACTCCGGGAGTGAATTGACGTGACGGCATCATTCGAGACCGACACCGCGCGAGAAGACGTGGCAGTTCCCGTACGGGCGTCGGAGGCGATCCTGGGGTCCGCGCGACCGTGGGTCCTCCTCGCCTTCCGCATCGTCGTGACCGTGCTCTTCCTGCTGCACCCCGCGAGCGCGCTCGGGCTGCTCGACGGTTCCGCGCCGGCGGCCCCGATGATCGCGATCTCCGCGGTCGAGATCGTCTGCGTGCTGCTGGTGGCGGTCGGGCTCTACACGCGCGTGGCCGCGTTCCTCCTGTCCGGGATGATGGCCTTCGCCTTCTTCGTCATCCACACCTCCGCCGGCTGGAACTGGATCGACAACGGCGGCGAGCCCGCGGCGCTCTACTGCTGGGTGTTCCTGCTGCTGGTCGTGCTCGGCCCGGGCCCGCTGAGCCTGGACCGCCGTCGGCTCGGCGACTGACCTCCGGCTCCCTCCTCGTCCCTCAGTGGGCGAGGGTGGGGGCCTGCCGTGACCATCGACGTTCGTCGATCTCCCCGACGATGAACTGCGCGAGGTCGGCGCGCGTGATGGTGCGGCCCCGTCGCGGGGTGGCGGCGTCGAGGACGCGGTAGTCGCCGACCGGCTCCCGGTCGAGGAGAAGGACCGGGCGCACGAGGGTCCAGTCGAGGTCGCTCGCACGGACGACTTGCTCCATGAGGCTCATGTCCGCGTAGATCTCGCCGAGCAGCGGCCGGACGAGCAGGCGGTACCAGGGGGCGAGTTCGTGGTCGTCGTAGCGGACGCCGGCCGACGTGATCGCGAGGAGGCGGTCGACCCTGCAACGCGTCATCGCCGCGACGGTGGCCTGCGCGCCCTGGGAGTAGAGCCCGTGCGCGCGCCGTCCGGGCGGGCCGGCCGCGAAGACGACGACGTCCTGGCCGTCGATCACCGGGACGAGGCTCTCCTCGTCCCGCACGTCGACGCGCGCGACGTGCAACCGGTTGGACGTGATGCCGAGGGTGTGGAAGGCGTCGGGGTCGCGGACGGCGGCGGTGACGCGATGGCCGGCGCCCAGGGCCTCGACGACGACCGCGCGGCCGCTGCCGCCGCGGGCGCCGAGCACGACGACGTGCATGGCTGGATCCTCCTCGGTCTCGGTAACAGCCAACTGCTATCGTACGCCCGTGACGGAGGAGACGCTGACCGCGCAGAACCTGGTCCAGACCGCCCACGTCGTCGGTCTCCGGTTCAGCGAGCTGTTCGCGGCGCTCGACCTCACGCCGACCCAGTTCGCGGTCCTCATCGAGCTCGAGGCCCTCGATGACGGGGACGACGGGCTCACCCAGGCCGAGCTCGCCCGGCGGGTCCTGGTCCGCCCGCAGAGCGTCCGCGTCCTGCTGTCGTCGCTGGTGGAGCAGGGTCTCGTCACCCGCGACGGCCCAGGAGGCAAGGGTCGGCGCGTCGGCGTCTCGTTGACTGCCGAGGGCCGCGCGGCGCTCGCCCGGTCCTGGCCGTCCGTCCGGGCGTTCAACACGCCGGAGTCCCTGGGTCTCAGCAGGGCGCAGGCCGCCATGCTCAACGAGCTCCTCGACCGGGTCCGCGCCGCGCGAGAAGCAGGTTTCTGATCCGGTGCCATGCAGGGCAGAGATGTCGTGCTCGAGCTGTAGGCGCCACGGAGCAGAATGAGTCCCGTGGCCGACGGACACGCGGAAGGGCCCTCGCCGCTCACCCTGGACCTGGGGCCCGACGAGGTCGTGATCTCCCGTCGCTACGAGGCGCTGAGCATCGTCAACGACATCCTCATCGGGATCTGGTTCCTGATCGGGAGCATCCTGTTCTTCTCCGAGGCCACCACCACCGCCGGCACGTGGCTGTTCGTGATCGGCAGTGTCGAGCTGCTGGTCCGGCCGGTCATCCGGCTGAGCCGGATCGTCCACCTGCGGCGTCGGGCGGGACGAGCCACGTCGGGGTCGTCCGACGATTTCTGACGGCGGGCGGTGCCCTGCCCGCTCGTGGGTACTCCGTCGTATGGACCGGGCGGACCGCAAGGGGCCGGTGGCGCGCGACGCCTACCGTGTCCGCGCTGTCGACCGCGGGGCCGACACCCTGGACTTCACCGGTGTCGGGCCGGGTCGGGCGGCGCACGCCCGGCCGCGGAGCCCGCTGTCGACCGTCGCGCGGGGTCTCGGTGTCGCCCTGGTGATGTTCGTGCTGGCCCTGCTCCTGGTCACGGGGCTCGAGGCCGTCCTCGGGAGCCCGCTGTCGGGCGGGGCGGCCGGTCACACCACCCTCGGGGACGTGCTGCACGCACCGCGATGAGCGTCCGCCGGCCGCTCACCGCCCCCGGTAGGCCTCCCGGAACGCCGGGACGGCGTCCGCACCACGTACGGCGTCCGGACTGATGACCTCCTCGACCGGACGCCCGCGCAGCACCTGCTTCACGGGGCGCTCGAGCTTCTTGCCGGTCAGCGTCCGCGGCACCGCAGGAACGGCCGCGATGAGGTCCGGGACGTGCCGCGGCGAGAGGTTCCGCCGCAGCCCTGTCGCGATCCGCGACCGCAGGTCGGCGTCGAGCTCGGTGTCGGGGGCGAGCTCGACGAAGAGCAGCAGCTCGCCCGACCCGCCGTCGTCGTCCTCGAGGTGGACGACGAGCGCGTCCGCGATCTCCGGCATGTCCTCGACGACGGCGTAGAACTCGGCGGTGCCCAGGCGGACGCCCCCGCGGTTCAGCGTCGCGTCGGAGCGCCCGGTGATCACGCAGCTGCCGCGTTCGGTGAACCGCACCCAGTCGCCGTGGCGCCAGATGCCGGGGTAGGTGTCGAAGTAGGCCTCGCGGTAGCGCTCGCCGTCGGGGTCGTTCCAGAAGGACACGGGCATGGACGGCATCGGCGCCCGGACGACCAGCTCGCCGAGCTGCTCGACCACCGGGTTCCCGGCCTCGTCGAAGGCGGCCACGTCGTGCCCGAGACCGGCGCCGGCCATCTCGCCGCGGTACACCGGCTGCCAGGCGCTCCCGCCGACGAAGCCGCTGCACACGTCGGTGCCGCCGCTGAACGGGTTGAGGACGACGTCCGGACCGAGGTGGGCGTAGACCCAGTCGAACGCCTCGGCCGGCAGCGGGGCCCCGGTGGTGCCGATCTGGCGCAGCTCCGGCCAGCGGGGCGGCACGACGCCCGCCTTGCGGCAGGACATGAGGTAGCCGGGGCTCGTCCCGAACAGCGCGACGCCGGTCTCGGCCGCGAGCCGCCACTGCGCCTCCAGGTCCGGCCAGAGCGGGTTCCCGTCGAACAGCACGATCGTCCCGCGGTGCAGCAGCACGGAGATCGTGATGTTCCACATCGCCCAGGCGGTGGTGGTGAACCACAGCGTCCGGTCGCCCGGGCGGATGTCGAAGTGCAGGCCGAACAGCCGCAGGTGCTCGAGCAGGATCCCGCCGTGCCCGTGCACGATCGCCTTCGGCAGGCCGGTCGTGCCCGAGGAGAAGAGCACGTAGAGCGGGTGGTCGAACGGCACGTGCTCGACGACGACCGGGCCGGGCTCGGCCGTCAGCTCGTCCCACGTCATGGCGTCGGGCACCGGGTGCGGCCCGTAGTCCACCCCGACGACGTGCCGGACGCTCGGCAGGCCCTCGCGGATGCGCGCCAGCTCCTCGCGCTGGTCGATCTCCTTGTCGCCGTAGCGGTAGGAGGCCACGGCCAGCAGCACGGTCGGCTCGAGCTGGCCGAGCCGGTCGACGACGCTGCGGGCGCCGAACTCCGGCGCGCACGCCGCCCAGACCGCGCCCAGGCTCGCAGCGGCCAGGAACACGACGATCGTCTCGGGGACGTGCGGCAGGTACCCGACGACGCGGTCCCCGCGCGTGACGCCGAGGCGCTGCAGCCCGGCGCGGGCGCGGCCCACCTGGTCCCGCAGCTCGCCGAACGTCAGCTCGCGCGGTGCCCGGGTCTGGGAGCGGGCGATGATCGCGGTCGCGTCGTCGTCCGCCTCCGTCCCCAGCATGTGCTCGACGTAGTTCAGCCGCGCGCCCGGGAACCACTGCGCGCCCGGCATCGTCGACGACCCGAGGACGCGGTCGTAGGTCCCGGACACCCCGAAGTGGTCCCAGATCGACGCCCAGAACGCCTCCGGTTCGGCCACCGACCAGCGCCACAGGGCCGGGTAGTCGTCGAACTCCAGCCCCCGCGACGACGACAGGTGGGCCAGGAAGGCCCCGACCCCGGTCCCCTCCGGGGAGCCGGGCGGGCGGAGGAGCGCGGGACCGTCGGGAGCACTCACGGTGCCCGATGATGCCGTGGCCCAGGCCACATCGCGAGGGCCGGAGCGGGACAGCGTCCGCTACAGCAGCGTGCCACCCGAGGCCTCGAGGCGCTGGCCGGTGACCCAGCGGGCGCGGTCGGAGAGCACCGTCGCGATCAGCGGGCCGATGTCGTCGGGCTCGCCGATGCGGCCGAGGGCGGCGAGCGAGGCCATGTGGGTGCGCGCGCCCTCGTCGTCGCGCATCGTCCCGCCACCGAAGTCGGTGGCGATCGGCCCGGGGGCGACCGCGTTGACGCGGATGCCGCGCGGGCCGAGCTCCGTGGCGAGGTAGCGCGTGAGCTGGTCGACGCCCGCCTTGAGCGACCCGTAGATCGCCCACCCGTCGCCGGCGAAGCGCGACAGCCCGCTCGAGAGGGTGACGATCGAGCCGCCGTCGGCGATCAGGTCGGCCAGGGCCTGCGTCAGGAAGTACGGGCCCTTGAAGTGCACGGCGTAGAGGCGGTCGACGTCCTCGACGGTGGTGGCGCCGAGTCGGGTCAGCGCCGCGTGGCCACCGTTGTGGACGAGGTGGTCGAGGCGGTCGCGGTCGAAGGTGCCGCGGAGCAGCCCGCGCAGTTCCTCGGCGAAGGCCGGGAAGGACCCGACCTCGCCGACGTCGAGCTGCAGGGCCGCCGCCCGCACGCCCGCCTTCTCGAGCTCGGTGACGACGTCGTCGGCCTCCGCGCGGTTGGCGCGGTAGGTCAGCACGACGTCGACGCCGTCCTCGGCGAGCGCGAGCGCCGTCGCCCGCCCGAGCCCGCGGTTGCCGCCGGTGACCAGGGCGATCCGGGTGTCCGACACGATGTCTCCTCAGCTGTGGTCGTCTGCGTGACGCCGTCGACGGTCGTCCCGACGACGGGGCCCGACCAGCGGGCATCGACCCTGGGGACGACGACCCCAGGGTGGGCGACCCGTGCCTGGTCAGCGGCCTCGTGGCGCAGACTGGTCGCCGTGGACCTCGCTGAGCTCGGTGGCTTCCTCAAGTCGCGCCGTGACCGCATCCGCCCGGCGGACGTGGGTCTCTCCGGCTCGTCCCGACGGCGGGTACCGGGCCTGCGCCGCGACGAGGTCACGCACCTGGCCGGCGCGTCGGTGGAGTACTACACCGAGCTCGAGCAGGGCCGCGGCGCCCAGCCGTCCGAGCAGATGGTCGCCGCCCTGAGCCGGGCGCTGCGCCTGACCCGCGACGAGCGCGACCATCTCCACCACCTCGCCGGACGCCCGGTACCGGCCGCGGGCGGCGCGGCGGGCCACGTGCACCCCGGGATGCTCGACCTGCTGGCCCGGGTGGAGGGCACGCCCGCCGCCGTCGTCACCGACCTGCACGTGTCGCTGGTGCAGAACCGCCTCGCCGAAGCGCTCCTCGGCCGCGCGCCGGAGCACACGGGGTTCGCGGCCAGCTTCGTCCACCGCTGGTTCACCGATCCGGACAGCCGCCGCCTCTATCCCGAGGAGGACCACGAGCGGCACTCCGCCACCTTCACCGCCGACCTGCGGGCGGCCGTCGCCCGGCGCGGTCCCGACGACCGCGAGGCGAGCGCGATGATCGCCGACCTGCGGCGGCGCAGCCCCGAGTTCGAGTCGCTGTGGGACCGGCACGACGTCGGGGTCCGGCGCGACGACCGCAAGCGGATCGTCCACCCGCAGCTCGGCGTCATCGAGGTGAACTGCCTCAACCTGTTCAGCGAGGACGGGCTGCAGCGCCTGCTGTGGTTCACCCCCGCCGTCGGGACGGACTCGGTGGAGCTGTTCGAGCTGCTCGGGGTCGTCGGCCGCCAGGACCTGACCCCCGAGGCCGGCCCGGACGCGTCCGCGCGCCGGTAGGTCAGTCGGCGGCGTTCGCCGCGCGATGCGCGTCGACGGTGGCCATGTGGGTCTCGGCCCAGTCGCGCAGGACGTCGAGCGGCGCGACGAGGGAGCAGCCGAGCGGGGTGGGTGGCCCTCGGCGGTGCGGCCACATCGTCCCCGCCGACGCCCCGGACGCGCTCGTCCGACGACTCCGCGACCTGCTCGCCGTTGAACGCACCGACGGCGGGGTATCTTGCTGATCCCCGCGACCCGAGGAGCGTCATGATGATCGCCGGACTCGCCCTGAGAGCGCTCGGTCCCGTCCTCCGAGCCTCCGCGATGATCCTCGGGCCCGTGGCGGCCGTCCTCGCCTGGGGCGCGGTCGAGAACGAGATCGACCGCCGGAGGAACGCGGACGCGGACGCCGGGCGGGCCACGAAGGTCACCCGCGGCTGACCCGCAGGACCGTCACCAGGCGCGGGCGCGCCAGAACGCCGTGAGCACGCGGGCGCCCCGCGCCGGGTCCTCGCACATCCACCAGTGCCCGAGCCCGTCGAGCACGGTGACCTCGGCGCCGGCGCGCTCCGCGGCGCGGCGACGGAGCTCCTCCGAGCCGCCGAAGGGGTCGGCGGTGGCGACGATGCCGAGGCCGGGACGGGCGGCCAGGGTCGGCAGCCCCCGGCCGAGCTCGGCCATGGCGGGCTGGGCCGCGGAGCGGTAGAGCGCGAGGACCGCCCGCTTCATCTCGTCGCCCTGCACGCCCGCGATCCGGAGGGCCTCGGCGTGCCCGATGCCGAGTGCCTCCATCCGGGCGGCCCGGTCGGCGGGGGTCCCGCCGAACAGCTCGTCCAGGTTGGCCTCGCCGTCGCCGGGCGTCTGCCAGACCTGGGCGAGGTCGTGCCAGGTGTAGTCCGGCTCGAACAGACTCAGGGCGTCGCTGGCCCAGCTGCGGACGAGCTCCGGGCGCTCCATGAGCGCGGTGACGACGTGGCCGCCGCCCCAGTCGTGGCCCAGGAGGTCGACGGGCTGCTCGAAGCGCTCGAGCTCGGCGATCAGCCAGTCCCGGTAGGCGGTGACGGTCGCCGGGAAGTCGGCCGGCAGCGGCACGCCGAAGCCGGGCGGGGAGAGCCGGACGACGTCGTCGACGCCCGCCTTCGCCAGCTCGGTCACGAGCGGGTCCCACAGCGCCGCGCTCTCCGGGTTGCCGTGCACCAGTGCCACCGTCATGGCCGCATCCTGCCCTCTCCGGGCGCCCGACGGGCTACGGCCCCGGCCACCGGAGGAGGTCGTACACGGCCGATCCGCAGACGGCGATCACGAGCACGGCCCCGACGAGGACGACGCCCGCGGGACCGGTCAGGGCGCCCACCGCGACGAGGACGAGCACGACGAGCAGGGCGGTCGCCGTCGTCGCGGCCGCGCGCGACCACGACGTCTCGGAGCGCAGCCCCGACCGGGTCACCGCGAGGCGGATCTCCAGGTCGTCGAGTGCGGTCAGTTCCCGCGCGGTGAGCGGCCGGGCAGGGCGGTCGTGGTGAGGACCGGGGTGTGAGCGCATCGGTGTCTCCGTCGAGGGCGTCCGGGGGCTCTTTTCAGACAACGGATCGCGTGTGGATCACCGGCTCGCGGGGTCGGTGACCCATCGTGAGTCCTGCGGGCCGTCCGGGCGGTGGTCCCGAGCCCCGACCGGCGGCACCGTGGGCGACGTCCGGTCGTGTGTCCTGCGACAGCCGGAGCAGCCCGGCCTCGACGGTCCGCGACTCCGGTCGACCGGAACGGGCAGCCGGGTGAGCGGGTCGGTTGCAGGTGCCGGCATCCCCGGTCGTCGTCCGGCCGGTCCTCGTCGCCGAACGGTCCGTCGATGGGGACGCGGTCGAGGAGGACACTCCCGGCCATGGCGCGTTCGTCGTCGGGGGAGGGTGTCCTCGAGCGGGTGGTGCGGATCCTCGAGGCGTTCACGCCCGAGGACCGGGCCCTGACGGTCGGGGAGGTCTCGCGCCGTGCCGGCCTCCCGACGGCGACCGGCTCGCGGCTGATCGCCGACCTGGAGGCGCACGGGCTGCTGACCCGGGACGCCGACCGGCGCGTGCGGGTCGGGACGCGGCTGTGGGAGCTGGCGTCACGCGCCTCCCCGACCCTGTCGCTGCGGGAGCTGGCGATGCCGGTCCTCGAGGACCTCCTGCGCGTGGTGGGGCACCACGCGCAGCTGGGCGTGCTCGACGGGGACGAGGTGCTGTTCGTCGAGCGGCTCTCGACCGAGCGCGCGGTGGTCAACTACACCCGGATCGCGGCGCGGCTGCCGATCCACGCCTCGTCCTCGGGCCTCGTGCTGCTCGCCTTCGGCGCGGCGGAACGGCAGGAACGCGTGCTCGGGGGTCCGTTGGCCCGCTTCACCGAGGCCACCGTCACCGATCCCCGCGAGCTGCGGCGCCGGCTCGCGGACATCCGCAAGCAGGGCTTCGTGCTGTGCCCGGGCTTCCTGCACCTCGAGGCGACCGGGATCGCGGTCCCGGTGCGGGACGAGTCGGGGAGCGTGGCCGCGGCGGTGTCGGTGATCGTGCCCAACGACGAGGACGCCCGCACCCACGTGCCGACGCTGACCGCGGCCGCCCGGCAGATCGAGCGCCGCCTGGCCCGCTCCGCCGGCCTCGACGGCAGGTCCTCGCCCATTGAATGAGAAGGCCATATCGGGGCCCGTTCACGGGTCTGCATCCTCACCGGGCAGGACGCCCGGAGGCGAGGAGGCCGCGGATGCAGCTCACGGTGCTGGAGAAGACCGTCGAGGCCGAGGACGTGGTGTCGCTGCTCCTGGCCCGCCCCGACGGGGGGCGGCTACCCGACTGGGAGCCCGGCGCCCACGTCGACCTCACCCTCGGCTCCGGGGCGACCCGGCAGTACTCGCTGTGCGGTGACCGCTGGGACGCCCACCGGTACCGGGTCGCGGTGCTGCGTGAGCCCGACGGGCGCGGCGGGTCGGCCTTCGTCCACGACGAGCTCGGGGTGGGCGCGCCGGTCGTCCTCGGCGGCCCGCGGAACCACTTCGCGCTGGTCCCCTCGCCCCGGTACCTGTTCGTCGCGGGCGGGATCGGCATCACGCCTCTGCTGCCGATGATCGCCCAGGCCGCGCTCGTCGGGGCGGAGTGGGAGCTGCTCTACGGCGGGCGGCGCCGCGCCTCGATGGCCTTCCTCGACGAGCTCGCCGTGCACGGGGACCGCGTCCGGATCGTCCCCGAGGACGAGGCCGGGCTGCTCCCGTTGGGAGACGTCGTCGGGACCCCGCGCCACGACACCGCGGTCTACTGCTGCGGGCCCGCGCCGCTGCTGGCCGCGATCGAGCGCACCGTCGTCGACTCCGGCTGGGAACCGCACCGGCTGCGCACGGAGCGGTTCACCGCCGACGACCTGACCGCCCCCGTGCGCCGGGCGCCGTTCGAGCTGGAGCTGGCGCGCAGCAGGACGACCGTGACCGTGCCCCTGCACGTCTCGGTGCTCGAGGCGGCACGGCGCGCGGGCGCGACCACGCTGTCGTCCTGCGAACGGGGGACGTGCGGCACGTGCGAGACCACCGTGCTCGCCGGGGTCCCGGACCACCGGGACTCGATCCTCACCGACCACGAGCGCGCGGCGGGCGACTGCATGTTCCCGTGCGTGTCCCGCGCGGCCGGCGACCGCCTCGTGCTCGACCTCTAGGAGACGTCGTCATGACCACCACCATCCCGACGACGGGTCCCGGGACCTTCGTCGGTCCGCTCGGCGAGGCCGACCCGTTCTCCGCGGAGATCCTCGGCGATCCGCTGCCGTTCCAGGCGGCCCTGCGCGACGCCGGGCCGGTGACCTACCTGGCCCGCTACGACCTCTACGGGATGGGCCGCTACGTCGACGTGCACGCCGCGCTGATCGACTGGCAGCGGTTCTGCTCCGGGGCCGGTGTCGGGCTGACGAACTTCCGGCGCGAGGAGCCGTGGCGCCCGCCGTCGTTGCTGCTGGAGACCGATCCGCCGCACCACGACGCGCCCCGCCGGGTGCTCGCCCCGATCCTCGGCCCGCGCGCCCTGCGGCGGCTGCGGGACCGGTGGTTCGCCGCGGCGGAGGAGCACGTCGAGACGCTGCTCGCCGACGCGGGGGCGGGGCCGGTCGAGGTGGACGGCATGGCCGACCTGGCCGAGGCCTTCCCGCTGCGCGTCTTCCCGGACGCCGTCGGCGTCCCTCGGGAGGGCCGCGAGCACCTGCTGCCCTACGGCGACCACCTCTTCAACGCCTTCGGCCCCGCCAACTGGCTCGTCGAGCAGGGCAACCCCCACATCGCCGAGCACGGCGGGTGGGTCAACGCCCAGTGCGCCCGGGAGGTGCTCACCGACGACGGGTTCGGTGCGGAGATCTGGGCGGCTGCCGACCGCGGCGACATCACCCACGAGCAGGCGCCCCTGATCGTGCGGTCGTTGCTCTCGGCCGGGGTCGACACCACCGTGCACGGCCTCGGTGCGGTGCTGCGGGCGATGGCGACCCACCCGGAGGCGTGGACCGCACTGCGGCAGGAGCCCACCCTGGCGCGGGTCGCGTTCGACGAGGCGGTCCGCTGGGAGTCGCCGGTGCAGACGTTCTTCCGCACCGCCGAGACCGACGTCCCGGTCGGCGACACGGTGGTGCCGGAGGGCGCGAAGATCCTGATGTTCCTCGGCGCCGCGAACCGCGATCCGCGGCACTGGGACGACCCCGACCGCTTCGACCTCACCCGCGACCCGTCGGGGCACGTCGGGTTCGGGATGGGCCTGCACCAGTGCGTCGGCCAGCACGTGGCCCGCCTCGAGGCGGCCGCGCTGCTCACCGCGCTGGCGGCCCGGGTCGAGCGGATCGAGCCGACCGCCGACCCGACCCGCCACCTCAACAACACGATGCGCGCGTTCGAGGAGCAACCGCTGCGCCTGCACCTCGCCCGCTGAGGCGCTACGCCTGGAGCGTCTCCGCCCAGCGGGTGGCCTGGGCCGCCGTGCGCGCCCAGGTGACCTGTGCCCGACGCCCGGCGAGACGGGCGATCAGCTGCAACCGCTCCTGGGAGGTGGCCCGGGCTCCGAAGCCGCGTCGGGCCGCGAGGGCGCCGGGGTCGAGCACGAGGACCTGCTGCGCGGTCCCGAGCTGCTCGTCCAGCGTGGCGTCGCTGCTCAGGGCGGGACGGGCGCCGGGGACCCGGCGGGCCCAGTGCTCCGCCGCGTCGGCCCCGCACTCGTCGGGATGGACGCTGAGGACGAGGATCTCGGGGTGCGTGTGTGCGTCGGTGGGAGAGGTGTCGGCTCGGCGGGCGAGCGACGGGGAAGACATGGCGTTCCTTCGACATCGTTCCTGGCGAGGACCTGACCGGCCCGCACCTCCATGATGCCGTTCCCCGCTCCTCCCGGGGCCCCGTGGATCATTCGTCCGGCAGCCCGTTCGACAACGAGGACGAATGGTGAGCCGTGCGATACCCGCTCAACCGACGGGCGATCCGCTGCCGTCGGTGGGCGCTCATGCGGACCGGGGCGTCGGTCCAGCCGTAGCCGTCGTCGTCGCCGAGGCGTTGGACGAGGACGACGAAGACCCGCCCGGCGAGGACCTCGGTGCAGACCTGGAGGTAGGCGCCACCCGGGCCCTGGTCGTGCAGGACCCCGAGCCGGCGGTACGCGTCGAGGCGCTCGGCCGGCAGGTCGACGCGCGCGGCGAGGTCGTCGTAGTAGTTGTCCGGGATCGCGAGCAGCGGGGCCCCGGCGGCACGGGCGGCCGCGGCGCTCGTGACGACGTCGTCGACGGCGAGCGCGATGTACTGCGGCTCGGGGACGCCGGGCGCCCACTCGCCGCGTCGCAGCAGCGACACGGTCAGGGCCAGCCGGACGTGGCGGGCCGGGTCGGAGAGCCCGCGGCTGCGGACGAGGCCGAAAGGGGCGGCGAACTCGCCGGTGCCGCCCGGTAGGAGCCCGAGCACCGACCGGTAGAACAGCGTGGCCTCGTCGAAGTGGTCGTACGGCTGGGCGAGCCCGAGGTGGTCGACCCCGGTGACGCCGAGGCCGTCGCCCCGTATGTCGGTCGGCTCGAAGTCGCCGCTCCAGTCGGAGTCGTCGCCCGGCCGGCAGAAGAACAGGGCCGTGCCGTCGGGTGCGGTGACCGCCGGGAGGTCGGCCTCGGCGGGACCCCGGGTGCGGGGGAGCGGCGCCGCGCCGAGCCGGGCGGCGCGCCGCGCCGCCGCGGCCGGGTCGGCGGACTCGACCGCGAGCGCGCTGACGGCGGCCGCGTCGGCGCCGGAGCGGTTGACGAGGATGCGGGCGCGGCCCTGCTCCCACCGGTCGACGGGCTTGGTGCGGTGCCGGCCGGTGCGCGAGAAGCCGAGCGCGCTGAGCGTGTCGTCGAGGGGGCCCGCGTCGTCGCCGGTGGCGATCTCGACGAACGCGGTCCCGAGCAGGTCGGGCGCGGGGACGCCGACCGGGTCGACCCCCGTGCCGCCGGCCGCCGTCGCCTCGGCGAGCGCGAGCAGGGAGCGGTGCCCGTCGGCGGCGGTGCGGACCGGGTCGGCCTGGCGGAAGACGTCGTTGAACACCTCGAGTGAGAGCGGCCCGCGATAACCCGCCGTCAGGACCGCCGCGAGGAAGCGGGGCAGGTCGAAACCGCCCTGGCCGGGGAAGAGCCGGTGGTGGCGGCTCCACTGCAGGACGTCCATGGCCAGGACCGGGGCGTCGGCGAGCTGCAGGAAGAAGATCGCGTCGCCGGGGACGGTGGCGATGCCGTCGGGGTCGGCGGTGCGGGAGAGCACGTGGAAGCTGTCGAGGCAGAGCCCGAGCGCCGGGTGGTCGGCGCGGCGGACGACGTCCCACGACGCCTCCCACGTGTCGACGTGCCGGCCCCAGGCGAGGGCCTCGTAGGCCAGGCGCAGTCCGCGGTCGGCGGCCCGCTCGGCCAGCTCGTGCAGCTGCCCGGCGAGCCGGTCGGGGTCGGCGACGGCGTCGGGGGCGACCGACGAGCACACCAGGACCGTGTCGGAGCCCAGGGCGTGCATGACGTCGAACTTGTGGCCGGCGCGCCGGAGGTTCGCGGCGAGGCGGTCGTCGTCGGTGGAGTCGAGGTCGCGGAAGGGCTGGTAGAGGTCGATCGAGAGGCCGAGGTCGGCGCACCGCAGCCGGACCTCGCCCGGCGACATCGGGGAGGCGACCAGGTCGGGCTCGAAGATCTCCACGCCGTCGAAGCCGGCGGCGGCCGCCGCCGCGAGCTTGTCCTCGAGGGCGCCGGACAGGCACACCGTGGCGATGGCGGTGCGGGGGTCAGACGGCACGGTGGTCCTCCCGGTCGTCCGGCGCGGCGACGAGGTCGTCGAGGTGGCGGCGCATGCGGGCGGCGTCGGGGCGCAGGCCGGTGAACAGGTGCAGCGCGTCGGCGGCCTGGTGGACGGCCATGAGCCCGCCGTCGAGTGTCGGGCAGCCGACGGCCTGGGCGGCCGCGAGCAGCGCCGTCCGCAGGGGTCGGTAGACGATCTCCGCGACCCACAGCTGCGGGTGCAGGAGCTCGCCGGGCACGGGCAGGCCGGGGTGCTCGGCCATGCCCGTGGGGGTCGCGTGCACCAGCCCGTCGGCCGCGGCGAGGACGTCGGCGATCCCGTCGACCGGACGGGCCCGTGCCCGTCCGGGACCGAAGGTGGCGCCGAGCCGGCCCGCGAGGTCCCGCGCCCGCTCGGCGTCGACGTCGAGGAGGTCGACCTCCCCGGCGCCGGCGACCAGCAGGGCGTGGGCTGCCGCCGCCCCGGCTCCACCTGCTCCGAGCACCGCGACGCGGCCGACCGCCACCCCGGGGAGCCCGTCGTGCAGGGCGGCGGCGAACCCGGACCAGTCGGTGTTGTGCCCGACGGCCCGTCCCTCGTCGAAGACGACGGTGTTCACCGCACCGATCGCCTCCGCGTCGGGCGCGAGGGCGTCGAGGTGGTGGAGGACCCGCTGCTTGACGGGGTGGGTGACGTTGACGCCGCGCAGGCCGGCGTCGCGGGCCCGTCGGAGCAGGTCCCCGACGGCCGCGGGGTCCTCGGGGTCGACCCCGAGCACGTCGAGGTCGATCAGCGTGTAGCGGTAGGCGAGCCCGAGGGCGCGGGCCTCGCGTTCGTGCAGGGCGGGGGACAGCGACGGACCGACCCCCGCGCCGATCAGGCCCACGTGCATCGTGTCCGGCTCCCCGACGAGTCTCACGAGCGGCAGCGTACGTACCAGATGGTTCATAGTCACGGCCCCGCCGTGGTCCCCTAGGGTCGACGCCGTGGCCGGACGAGACGCGGTGCGTACCCGCGCGGACCTGCTCGCCGTGGCCACCGCGGAGTTCGCCGACCACGGGTTCTCCGGGGCACGGGTCGACGAGATCGCCGCCCGCACCCGCACCACCAAGCGGATGATCTACTACTACTTCGGCAGCAAGCGGGGGCTCTACCTCGCGGTGCTCGAGGACGCCTACGCCGGCATCCGGGCGCTCGAGACGCAGTTGGAGGTCGATCACCTCGACCCGGCCCGGGCCATGCGCGCGCTGGCCGAGCTGACGTTCGACCACCACGAGTCGCACCCGGACTTCGTGCGCCTCGTCGCCATCGAGAACGTCCACCGCGCCGAGCACCTGCGGGAGTCCGAGGCCCTCGCCGGCCTCGCGGCGCCGGCGGTCGACGTCCTCGGCGGCATCCTGGAGCGCGGCCGGGCGGCGGGGCTCTTCCGCGACGACGTCGACGCCCTGGACGTGCACATGGTCATCAGCGCGTTCTGCATCTTCCGCACCGCGAACCGGCACACCTTCCAGGCGGTCTTCGACCGCGACCTCCTCGACCCCGCTCGCCGCGACCACTACCGGCGCATGGTGGGCGACCTCGTCGTGGAGTACCTGACTGCGCACGTCGGCCGAGCCTGACCCCGGGCGCTTGACAGGCCGCGACGCCTCAACTCACCATCCGGTACGTAACCATCTGGTACATAGCCGTGCCGAGGGAGTGGTCGTGACCGGATCGCCGCAGGCCCCCGCCGGGCCGCCCGCCCAGCCCCGGAAGGCCGCCCTGGCGGCCTGGATCGGCAGTGCCCTGGAGTACTACGACTTCTTCATCTACGGCACGGCGGCCGCGCTGGTGTTCAACCGGCTGTTCTTCCCCGGCTCCGAGCCGGCGACGGGCACGCTGCTCGCCCTCGCGACCTTCGGCGCGGGCTACCTCGCCCGGCCCCTGGGCGCCTTCGTGCTCGGCCACCTCGGCGACCGCTTCGGCCGCAAGCGCATCCTCGTGTCCACGGTGCTGCTCATGGGCGTCGCGACCTTCGCCGTCGGGTGCCTGCCCACCTACGCGTCGATCGGCGTCTCCGCGCCGATCATCCTGGTGGTGCTGCGCCTGCTGCAGGGCTTCTCGGCCGGGGGCGAGCAGGCCGGGGCGTCGTCGACGAGCCTCGAGCACGCGCCCCCGCACCGCCGCGCCTACTTCACCAGCTTCACCCTCGGCGGGACCCAGTTCGGGCAGGTGCTCGCGACGGCGATCTTCCTGCCGGTGGCCGCCCTGCCCACGGAGGACCTGCTGGCCTGGGGCTGGCGCGTGCCGTTCTGGCTCAGCGCGATCGTCGTCGTGGCCGGGCTGCTGATCCGCCGCACGCTGGAGGAGACGCCGGTCTTCCAGGAGCAGGAGCGCCGCTCGGAGACCGTGCGGGCCCCGGTCGCGGTGCTGTTGCGCGAGCACCTCGGCTCGGTGGTCCGCGTCGTCCTGGCCGCCACGATCGCCACCGTCAGCACGATCTTCACCGTCTACGCCCTGTCCTACGCGGTGAACGACGTCGGGCTCTCCCGCACCGCGATGCTGTGGGTCGGGGTCGTGGCGAACCTCGTCGCGATCGTCGTCATCCCGTTCTTCGGCCTGCTCGGCGACCGGATCGGCCGCAAGCCGGTCTTCCTCGCGGGGTCGGTCGGGATGGCCGTGACGATGGTCGGCTACCTGTACGCGATCTCGGTCGGCAGCTACGTCTGGATCTTCGTCTTCGGCATCCTCGTGTTCGGTCTCGGCAACAGCGCCACCGGCGGGGTGTGGCCGGCCTTCTACGGCGAGATGTTCCCGGCCCGCGTGCGGCTCTCCGGCGTCGCGATCGGCACGCAGATCGGCTTCGCCGTCGCCGGGTTCGCACCCTCCATCGCTACCGCCCTGGCGGGGGAGGACGGCGGGAACTGGCCCGCCGTCGCGGGCTTCGTCGGCGCGGTCTGCCTGCTCAACATCGTCGCCGTGGCCACCGGACGCGACTACCACCGCACTCCGACCGAGGACCTCGGCCTGCGGCCCGTGTCCCGCTCCGACGCGGTCACGGCCGACGCCCCGCGGTGACCCCGCGTCGCCCGCCGCGCAGCAGGCGCAGCCCGTTGAGGGCGACGAGGATCGTGGAGCCCTCGTGCCCGGCGACCCCGAGCGCGAGCGGCAGGTGCCCGACCAGGTCCCAGGTCACCAGGCCGACGATGATCGTGCCGGCGAGGACGAGGTTCGCGACGACGGTGCGACGCGCGCGCCGTCCGAGGTCGAGCAGCCAGGGCAGCCGTCCCAGGTCGTCCCCGAGGACGACCACGTCCGCCGTGCGCACCGTGAGCTCCGCGCGCCCGACCGCGATGCCGACGTCGGCGCCGGCGAGGGCGGGGGCGTCGTTCACCCCGTCGCCGACGACGGCGACGGTGCGCCCCTGGGCCCGCAGGTCCGCCACCACGGCGACCTTGTCCTCCGGGAGCAGGTCGGCCCGCGCGTCGGTGATCCCCAGCCGGGCGGCCATCGCCTCCGCGGCCGGCGCGCGGTCGCCGGTCGCGAGCACCGGCGGGACGACGGTGCGACCGGCGAGGTCGGCCACGGCCCGAGCCGCGTCGGGGCGGACGGTGTCGGCGATCCCGAGCCTGCCGAGGACCCGGCCGGTGCCGAGGTCGGTGACGTCGACCAGGGTGATCGCGCCGTCCTGCTCGTGGTCGGCCGGTTCTCGGGAGCCGGTGTCGGCCCGGCCGACGCCGACCCGCCGGCCGCGCACGGTGCCGCGCACGCCGACCCCGGGCTCGGCGACGAAGTCGGTGACCCCGTCGATCGCGAGGTCCCGTTCCCTTGCCGCCGCGACGACGGCCCGGCCCAGCGGGTGCTCGCTGGGTGTCTCGACGGCGGCGGCGAGCGCGAGCACGTCGTCGGCCGGCTCGCCGACGACGCGGGGGGCGCCGACGGTCACGGTGCCCGTCTTGTCCAGCACCACGGCGTCCACCGCCCCGAGGCGCTCCATCACCTGCGCCGAGCGCACCAGCAGGCCGCGGCGCCCGGCGTGGGCGACCGCGGCGAGCAGCGGCGGCATCGTCGCGAGCACCAGCGCGCACGGCGAGGCGACGATCATGAAGGTCATCGCGCGCAGGAGGGCGTCGTCGAGCGTCGCACCCAGCCCGAGCGGGACCGCGAAGATCACCAGCGTCGCGACGACGATCCCGACCGAGTAGCGCTGCTCGACCTTCTCGATGAACAGCTGGGTCCGTGCCTTCGTCCGCGACGCCTCCTCGACCAGGGCGGCGATCCGTGCGACGACCGACTCGCCGGCGGGCCGTGCGACCCGCACCCGCAGCGCCCCGCCGGCGGCGATCGTGCCGCCGTAGACCTCGCTCCCGGCGCCCTTCGGGACCGGGAGGGGTTCGCCGGTGATGCTCGACTGGTCCACCTCGGCCGCGCCGTCGAGCACGAGACCGTCCGCCGGGATCGCGTCGCCGGGGCGGACGAGGACGACGTCGCCGACCGCGAGGACCTCGGCGCGCACCTCCTCCTCGGCATCGCCGGTCAGCCGGGTCGCCCGGGACGGCGCGAGGTCGAGCAGTCCGCCGACCGACTCCTCGGTCCGCGCCGTGGCCCACGCCTCGAGCGCACCCGACGTCGCGAAGATGACGATGAGCAGTGCCCCGTCGACCACCTGCCCGATCCCCGCGGCGCCCAGGGCGGCGACGACCATGAGCAGGTCCACGTCGAGACGGCGCTCGCGCAGTGCCCGGAGCCCCTCGACGGCGGGCTCCCAGCCACCGGCCACGTAGCTGGCGGCCAGTATCGGGCCCCACGACCACGCCGGGGCGCCGAGGAGCACCAGGAGGCCGCCGACGATGAAGGCGGCGAGCGCGAGCCCGGCCCGGCGGGCCTCGGGCAGACGCACCAGGAGCGGCCGGCGCGGGGGACCCGCCGGGGGAGCGGGACGGACGTCGAGGGCGGTCACGGACGCACACCGTACAGACGAATGAACGCGCGTTCATATTTTCATGTCTGACCAATCGCTGAGGTGAGTACGCTCCGGGGCATGGGTCACGGCACCGACGCCACGGTGGCGGGCGTCCTGTCGAAGGACGCCGTCGACGCGGTCGCCCGCACGATGCACGCCCTGTCGACGCCGAGCCGGGTCCACCTGCTGCTGCGCCTGCGCGACGAACCTCGCACCGTCGGCGAGCTGGTCGCCGACGTCGGCATGGAGCAGTCGGCGGTGTCGCACCAGCTCCGGGTGCTGCGCCACCTCGGCCTGGTGGTCGGTGAGCGGCACGGGCGCCAGATCCGCTACCGGCTGCACGACGACCACGTGGCCCAACTGCTCGACGAGGCCGTGTTCCACGTCGAGCACCTGACCACGGGCCGGGTGGACGGATAGGCCGGTCGGTGTTCGTCCGGACGGACGCTCCAGTCCGGTCTCCCCGCGTCCGATGGCACGGATGACGGCGGACGAGAGAGCACCGCGCACGATCCGGAGGTCCATCATCAGCACCGACACGACGTCCACGGCCGGCCGGCACCGCAGCGTGCCGCCGGAGCGGCCGGGCCGCCGCCGCTGGTGGGCGGGTGCCGCCCTGAGCGGCGTCGCCATGGTCATCGCGGGGGCCTTCGCCGTGCCGGCGCTCGCCGACGGCTCGACCGAGACGAACCCGGTGGCCCGGGCGGCCCACGCCGAGCCCGCGACCCCCGGCACGCCCTGCTCGATCTCCGCCCGGGCCTGCGTCGACCTCGAGACGCAGCGCGCGTGGCTGATCCGCGACGGGGAGGTCGTCCGCGGCCCGATGACGATCTCCTCGGGCGGCGAGGGCTACGAGACGCCGGTGGGGCACTCGCTGCGCGTGTACCGCAAGGAGGCCGACCACGTGAGCGGCGAGTCCCGGACCCCCGACGGCCGCCCGGCGCCGATGCCGTACTCGGTGTTCTTCAACGACGGCGGGATCGCCTTCCACGCCGGCGACCCGGCCCGCTCCTCCGCGGGGTGCGTGCGGATGGAGACCGACGACGCGAAGGCGATGTTCGACGACCTGCAGATCGGCGACAAGGTGCAGGTCGTCGAGGGCTCCGAGGAGAGGACCGCGCGGGCCGGTTCCTGATGCGGTCGCCGGGTCGTCTTGCCGCTCAGCGGCAGTCGGGGTGCCGGGCCGAGTGACCGTCCGCGATCCTCTCGCCCGTGAGCTTCTCCTTCATCGAGGACCCGTCGGGACGACCGGCGTGGCACGGTGTCCTGCCCGGCCGGCCCGACGCGTACTTCCTGCGCCGGGGCGAGGGCGAGCACGCCAAGCTGTTCGGCGACGTGTTCACCGTGCTGTGCAGCGGCGACGAGAGCAACGGCCAGTTCGGCGTGTTCACGCAGGAGGCGCCGCCCGGGGACATCATCCCGACCCACGCGCACGCCGCGACCAACGAGACGTTCTTCGTCATCGAGGGCGGGGTGCGGGTGTACGTCCAGCAGGCGGACGGGCGGAAGGTCTCGCAGCTGCTGGGCCCGGGCGACTTCGCGTTCGTGCCGTCCGGCGTCCCGCACGCCTACAGGGTGGAGCAGCAGAGCCGCATGATCGGCACGGCGACCGGCGGCTTCGAGCGCTTCTTCGCCGCCATGGGCACCCCGACGGACCGCCCGATGCCGGACGGGCCGCCGTTCGTCCCGGACGGTGCGCGCATCGGGGCCGCCGCGGCGGCCTACGACAACCAGTTCCTCCCCGACTTCGAGTGGCCGGAGTGATCACGCCGGTCCCCGCGTCCGGCCACGCGGGGTGATCCGCGATCCTGGGCACCGCGACCGGCGGCACGGGAGGGACGGCGATGACGACATCGGCTCGCGGGGTCCTGGCTGCCGTGGCTGCGGCGGTGCTGGTCCTCGCCGCCGGGTGTGGCGGCGGCGAGGCGCCCGCCGGTGCGCTCCCGCCGCCCATGGCCCCCAGCCCCGTCGTCGAGACGAGGCCCACCGAGCCCACCAGCCTGCGTGATCCGGGCACGAAGGACCTCGCCATGCAGCTGGTCTCCAGCGCCGAGAACTCGACGCTGGACTGGCGGGGACAGTACGGCTACCTCGAGGACATCGGGGACGGGCGCGGCTACACCGGCGGACTGATCGGCTTCACGTCGGGGACCGGCGACATGCTCACCCTGGTGCGCGACTACACCGTCGCCACCCCGCGGAACCCGCTCGCGCCGTACATCCCGGCGCTGCGGGCGGTGGACGGGAGCGACTCGCACGAGGGTCTGGGGGAGGCCTTCGAGGACGCGTGGCGGCAGTCTGCGACCGACCCCCGCTTCGCGTCCGGGTTCGCCGCCGCGCAGGACCGCGTGCGGGACCGGGTCTACTTCGAGCCCGCGGTCGCGGCGGCGGAGGCCGACGGACTGCCGCCGCTGGGTCAGTTCGCCTACTACGACGCCATGGTGGTGCACGGCCCGGGCACGGACTCCGCGAGCTTCGGGGGCATCCGCGCGGCGGCGACGCAGCGGGCGAGGACCCCGGCCCGGGGCGGTGACCTCGCCCGCTACCTGGAGGCCTTCTGGACGGCGAGGATCGCGGTGATGCGCTCCGAGCCCGCCCACGAGGACGTCTCGCGGATCACCGACCTCCAGCAGAAGTTCGCGCGGGAGGGCAACTACGCGTTGGCGACGCCGCTGACGTGGTCGGTCTACGGGGACACCTACTCGATCCCCTGAGCGGCCCCCTCGGAGGTCGGGAGCCCGGCCAGGATGCGGGTGTGGGGCACGGGTGTCCCCGACTCAGACGTACTGCTGGTACTTGCCCGGGAACTGTTCGTTGATCTTCTTCATCCACTCCACCTCGGCCTCGTGGACGGGCTCGGGCAGCACCATCCCGGCCTCCATGAGCCAGGTGCTGGGGGTGTCGCTGACGACCAGGACGATCTGGTCGGCCGGGAGGTCGACGACGTCCTGGATGACCTCGTAGAGCTTGTCCATCAGCTCGTGACGGGTCTGCTCGGAGCGTCCCGCGCGGCACGCGGCGTTGAGGATGAACGACGGTTCGATCCTCCCGGCGGTGTACATCAGGCCCAGCGGCATCGGCTGGAACACGACACGGACGAACGGGTCCGGCGCGCCGGTGACGTCGTGGTGGGTGTGGGTGAAGCGGGTGGCGAGCGCGGTGCGCTGCTCCTCGGTGAGGTCCACACCGCTGGTCACGACCTGGTAGACGGGCATCGGGAGTCCTTCCGTCGAGGCGGTCCCCGGGAGCGGGGTCCGCGACACCGAGGACGATGGACGGGGCACCTCCAAGGGCACTCCACGTCGGCTCCAAGACCGGGCCAACGGACCCTCACCGACCGACGGGCCGCCCCTCGGCGACCAGCGGTCCCCGGAGTTCCGCGACGGTGAGCCGGGCGGCGCCGCGAGCGAGACGGTCCGCCGCGTCCGGCGCGACCGCGGCACGGGTCCGTTCGAGGAGGGTCGCGGTGCCGACCGCGGTGGGCCAGGGCAGGCCGGCGCGGTCGACCTGGGCCCGGGCGGCGCCGTAGACGCGCAGGGCCTCGTCGTACCGACCCAGCAGGGCCAGGGTGTTGGCCCGCAGTTCCAGCTGCAGCGGAGCCTGCCGCCGGCCCGTCCGGTCGACGACGGCCAGGCACGCGTCGGACCACTGCAGCGCCGTCTCCGCGTCCCCGGCGGCGAGGGCCGCCATGTGCGCGCTCGCGCTCGCCAGCCAGGCCCCGAACCAGTTGTCGGCCGCCGACGCCTCGCGGTACACCTCGGCGAGGCCGACGAGGACGTCGTCGAGGTCCCCACGGCCCAGCTCGGCCATCCGTGCCCGGACGCGGTGGACCAGCGTGAGCGTGGGGTCCGCGGTGCGCGCCACGATCTCGCCGGCGACCGCGAGGGCGGCCGCGGCCCGCTCCGGTTCCCCCGCGGAACCGAGGGAGGTCGACAGCACGACGAGGGCGTCGCCGACCAGCAGCTCCTCGTCGGGTCCGACGTCGATCCGTCCGATGTCCCTCAGCGCCCCGTCGCAGAGTGGTGCGGCGTCCTCGACGCGTCGGGCGAACGCCCGCGCCGTGGCCGTACGCACCGACACCCGCAGCGACGTCACCGGGCCGACCCCCGCCGGGTCGGTGGTGCACAGCGCGTGGGCGATCTCGATCCACCGCATGCCCTCGAGGGTCGCGTCGTGCTGGAACCAGAACAGCGCCCCCAGACCGGTCATGATCTCGATGCCACGGGGGGACGGGCGGTCGACCAGGGTGTGCTGCAGGGTACTGCGCAACGCCGCGGCGTCGTCGCCCAGTGCCCGGGAGCGGGCAAGGTCCTCGGGCGTGCCCAGACGGGGCCGGCCCCCGGTCGCCACGCGCTCGATCCAGGCGTCCCGTCGGTCCTGGGCCGCCTCGGGGTCGTCGACGTCGGCCAGGGCCCGGGCAGCGTGGGCGCGGACGATGGTCAGCTGCGAGAACCTCGACGGGCGCCCCGGGCCTGCCGGGCCCCGGGCGACCACCAGCGACCGGTGGGTCAGGTCGGCCAACAGGTCCGCGGCGACGACGGGCGTGATTCCGGCGACCGCGGCCGCCGCGGCGGCGGTGAACGGTCCCGGCAGGACCGCGAGTCGCCGGTGCAGACGCCGCGTCTCGTCGTCGAGCAGCCGGTGGGTGCGTTCCACCGCGGCGTAGACGGTGGGCTGGGCCCCGGCCCGTCGGCGCCCGAGCGCGGAGAGGGCGCCGGGGTCCTGCTCGGTCTGCTCGGCGATCTCGGCGAGCGTGAAGGTCCCGGCCCGAGCGGCCGCGAGCTCGAGGGCGAGCGGCACGCCGTCGACGGCGCGGCAGACCCGGCGCGCGTCCTCGAGGTCGTCGGGGTCCGTGGGCCCGGCGGCCGCCTCCCAGTGGTCCAGGAACAGGTCGAGCGCCGTCCCGTCGGGGTGGTCCTCGTCGTCGACCACCAGGGGCGGTAGGTCCACGACGAGTTCGTCGGCCAGATCGAGCCGCTCGCGGCTGGTGACGATCACGCCGAGCCGCGGGGCGCTGCGGTGCAGCGGTTCGACGAGCGCGGCGACCTCGGCCAGGAGGTGCTCGCAGTCGTCGAGCAGCAGCAGACCGCGCCGGTCGCCCAGGAAGGCGTGCAGGGCCTCCAGCGACGAGTCGGCGGCCGGGGCGGCGAGCGAGAGGGCCGTGGTGATTGCGTCGAGGACCTGGTCGCGGTCCTGGGCCCCGGTGAGGTCGACGAGCCAGACGCCGTCGGGGAAGTCGTCGGTG
Organism: Actinomycetospora aurantiaca; assembly: GCF_037401875.1. Lineage (NCBI taxonomy): Bacteria > Bacillati > Actinomycetota > Actinomycetes > Pseudonocardiales > Pseudonocardiaceae > Actinomycetospora > Actinomycetospora aurantiaca. Next base: position 40,936 of record NZ_JBBEGN010000023.1, read on the forward strand.
AGCCGGAGGGCGGCCTCGGTCGCGAGCCGGGTCTTGCCCACCCCGGCCGGGCCGAGCACGGTGACCGGTGCGGACCGGCCGACCAGCGACGTCAGCCGCTCCAGTTCGCGCTCCCGCCCGACCAACCGACTCGTGAAGCGGGGCAGGTCGGGTTCCGGTGCGTGCCGCGGGGCGGGGGTCGGCGTCACCGACCGCAACGACGGGTCGGCGTCCAGCATGCGGCGGTGCAGGTCCCGGAGCTCGTCGGTGGGCTCCGTGCCGAGCTCGGCGACCAGCAACGCGCGCGCCCGGCCGTACGTGGCGAGGGCGTCGTCGACCCGTCCGGCCCGGTAGGCCGCGAGCATCCGCCGCGCCCACAGGCGCTCGCGCAGCGGGTGCTCGCCGAGCGCCGACCCGAGCTCGAGCAGGGCCTGCTCGGGACGCCCCAGGTCCAGCAGCGCGTCGACGTGCCGCTCGGCGAGCTGGGCGACGAGCTCCTCCAGCCGCGCCACCGTGGGTGCGGCCCAGGGCCGGTCGGCGAGGGCGGCGAACGGACGCCCCCGCCACAGCGCCCGGGCCGACTCGCACCGTTCCAGCGCCCGATCGGGCTCGCCGCGCCCGAGCAGCGTCCCGGCCTCCTCGACGAGGGCGGCGAAGCGCCGCGAGTCCACCTGGTCCGTCCCGACGCGCAGTCGGTAGCCCCCGGGCACGGTGACCAGGAGCGACGACGGTTCCCCGGGCTTCCGGTCCGGCTCGAGCACCTGGCGCAGGCGCCACAGGTGCGATTCGAGCGTCGATACGGCGCGGGGCCGGCCGTCGTCCCAGATCGCGTCGCTCAGGGTGTCGACGGAGACCGGCCGGTCGGCGTGGATCAGCAGGACCGCGAGGGCGGCGGCGGGGCGGCGGCCACCCGGAGTGCGGAGCGCTCCGTCGACCTCGACCAGCAGCTCTCCGAGGTCGAGGAAGCGCACCGCTGCGCCGTCCGGCCTCCCCATCACCCCATCGTGCCGCACCCGGCGTTGGCGCGGGCTTGGAGCGGCGATGGACCGGTCGACGCGACCGTCGTGCCGCCGCGGCCGGACCGGGCCGCCCACGGGAAGCGAGCAGACCATGGAGCCCACCTCGGACGAGCGCACGACCGTCCTCGTCGTCGGAGCCGGGCCGGTCGGCCTGACCGCCGCAGCCGAACTCGCCCGTCATGGCGCGCAGGTCCGGCTCGTCGACGCGCTGGACGGTCCGTCCGGGGAGTTCCGTGCGATCACGGTGCACCCGCGCACCCAGGAGCACCTCTCGGCGATGGGTGTCCTCGACCGGATCGTGGACCGGGCGCAGGAGATCACCGCGGTGGAGTTCCACGTCCGCGGGGAGGCCCGGCCGCGCGTGCGGCTGACCACGGACGACGTGGACTCGCGGTTCCGTCGCATCCTCGACGTCCCGCAGGTCGACACCGAGACGGCGTTGCGCGAGGTCGTCGCCGAGCGCGGGGTCGTCGTCGAGTACGGCACGCGGTGCGAAGCCCTGGACCAGGACGACGACGGCGTCACCGTCACCCTCGCGTCGCCGGAGGGGCGGGAGCAGCGGCGCTACGGCTGGGTCGTCGGCGCGGACGGGGGCCACAGTGCGATCCGCGCCGCGGTCGGCGTGCGCCTGGAGGGCGAGTTCGAGGGAGAGTGCTCCGTGCTCGCCGACGTGGACGTGGAGACCGAACTCCCGCCGACGGCCCTGCGCCTGTTCGTCGACCCCCGCGGAGGCGGCGGCGTGTTCCCGCTCGCCGACGGCCGCGCCAAGATCGCCGCGCGGGTCCCGCGCCCCGAGCCCGGGGCCACCCCGACGGTCGGGGAGGTCCAACGCGTGGTCGACGAGCAGATGGGCGGGCACTGGCGGTTGGGCACCGCGCACTGGCTCACCTACTTCGAGAGCCGCCATGCCCAGGTCGCCCGATACCGCCACGGGCGCGTCCTCCTGGCGGGCGACGCCGCCCACATCCACCCTCCCGCCGCGGGCCAGGGCATGAACACCGGGATCCAGGACGCGGTCGACCTGGCGTGGAAGCTGGCCCTGGTCAGCACCGGTCGGGCCCACGACGACCTGCTGGACACCTACGACGCCGAACGGCACCCCGTCGGTGCCGCGGTCGTCGCCCAGACCAGCCGGCTGAACGACCTGCTCGCCGCCGACGGGATCGGCGCGCACCTCCGCGACCTCGGTCTGCGCCTGCTCGGGCACCTCCCCGTCCTGGGCGGCCGCCTCATGGCCGACATGACCGAGACGACCGTGACCTACCGGACCGGGGGCGGGCGGCCCGGCGCCGGATCGCCTCCCGTGGCCGGCGACCACGCCCCGGACGTCACCGATCTGCGCACCGCCGACGGCGACCCGACCCACCTCGACGTCCTGCTCCGTCGGCCCGGCCATCTCCTGCTCGTCGTCGGCGCCGAGGAGAGCGACCTCGAGCGCCTCCAGGACGTCCTCGGTGCCCTGGGCGCGGTCGTCCCCGTCCGGAGATCGTCGACGGGCGCGACGCCCGATGCCGTGATCGACACCGTCGAGGGGTTCGCCCGGCGCTACGGACTGGGCGACCACGGCTTCGTCCTCGTGCGTCCCGACGGCTACGTGGCCCTGCTGTCCCGCGACCTGGACGCGCGCCCGCTCGCCGAGTACCTGAGCCTCCACCACCTCGACGTCGGGCACGAACCGGCGAGCCGGGCAGCATCCCGCCGCGGTCGTCGGTCCTGAGCGACGCTCAGCCCCGGCGGGCCTGGTCGGAGACCAGCGCCCCGATCAGCCGGGTCACCCGCCGGGTCATCTCCTCGGCGCCCTGGTCGGGGTGGGCCACCCACCAGTCCATCAGGGAGTCGACGATGCCCAGCCAGGTCCGGACCATCGCGGAGACGTCGAGCTCGTCGGTGATCCCGGCGTCGCCCAGCAGCTCGAGCACGCCTTCGTGGGCCAGGGTCTCGATGCGTGCGGCGTAGCGCCCGGCGACCTCGGCGGCAGGCCCGTCCTGCGGAGCGGAGCGATCGCGGAGGAGACGCCAGACGTGGCGTCGTCCGTCGAGCACGGTGAACATCGCGGCGAGCGTCCGCACGCCCCGCTCGACGCCTGCGCTGCCGTCGCGGGCCACCCGTTCGATCTCGACGGCGAGCAGGTCACCCGCCTCCGCGAGGCACGCGGCGTGCAGGCCCTCCTTCGACCCGAAGTAGCTGTACACGAGCGCCTTCGAGATGCCGGCCGACCGTGCGACGTCCGCGACCCCGGTCGCGGCGAAGCCGTCCCGGCCGAAGGCGACCGACGCCACCCGCACGATCTCCTGCTCCCGCTCCGCGCGGGGGACGCCCTTGGTGCCGGCGTTCGGGCGCGAGGTCACGGATCGACCCTAGCGCCAGATATGACCACGAGGTAACTTACCCGGCGGTCATTTCTAGGAGGGCTCGATGGACGCGCTGCTCGATCCCATGCAGAACCCGGTCACGTACGCGGCCCCGTTCTTCGTCCTGGCGATCCTCGTCGAGCTGGCCGCCCTGCGGTGGCTCGACCACGACGACTCGGTCACCGGCTACGCCCTGCGCGACGCGCGGGCGTCGATCTCCATGGGCGTCGTGTCGCTGGTGTTCCTGACGGCGTTCAAGGTGGTCACGTTCTTCGCCTTCAGCGCCGTCTACGTTCACCTCGCGCCGTTCCACCTCCCCACCGACACGTGGTGGTACTGGGTGCTGGTCGTCCTCGGGGTCGACCTCGGCTACTACGCGCACCACCGGTTCAGCCACCGCGTGCGGATCGCCTGGGCCGGCCACCAGGCGCACCACTCCAGCGAGTTCATGAACTTCGGCACCGCGCTGCGCCAGAAGTGGAACCCCTGGTTCGAGTTCTTCTTCTGGCTGCCCCTGCCGCTCCTCGGCTTCGACCCGTGGACGCTCTACGCGGCGTTCGGGGTCAACCTCGTGTTCCAGTTCTTCGTGCACACCGAGCTCGTCGACAAGCTCCCGCGGCCGGTGGAGTTCGTGTTCAACACGCCGTCGCACCACCGCGTGCACCACGGCCGCGACCCCGAGTACCTCGACCGCAACTACGGCGGGATCCTCATCATCTGGGACCGGCTGTTCGGCACCTTCGCCGCCGAGGGTCGGCGCCCGACCTACGGGCTCACCACGCCGGTCGAGACCTTCAACGTCGTGATCCTCCAGTACGGGCACTACGCCGACATCGCCCGCGACGTCCGGGCGGCACGGCGCTGGCGCGACCGGCTCGGGTACGTCCTCGGCCCGCCCGGGTGGACCCCGTCCGGCGGCCCCGCGCCGGAGCCGGTCCTCCCGCGACGCTGATGTCGTCACGGCGCCGCCGGTCAGGGTGTGGTCGGCGCACCGATCGGGCTGGCGTACACGACGGTGTTGTCACGGTAGGACCGGGCACTGTCGTCGAACGGCCCGCCGCAGGTGATCAGCCGCATCTCCGGTCGCGGGGTGGGCCCGTAGACCTGCTGGCTCGGGAATGCGTTCTTGGGATATTGCTGCACCGAATTGACGCGGAAGACGAGTGACGCGCCGTCGGCGCGGGTCACGATGAACTCGTCGAGCGGTCGGAGCTGCGCGAGTCGGTAGAACACCGACGGCCCGTTCCGCGCCGAGTCGATGTGGCCCAGGATCACCGACGGACCGTCCTGCCCGGGTGATGCGGAACCGGTGTACCAGGAGGCCTGGTCGTATCGCGGGCCCGGCGCCGACACCTCGAGCGTCCCGTCCGGATTCAGCCCGCTCGGGTTGACCACGGACTCCACCCCGATCGCGGGGATCGAGATCCGTACCGGTGGAGACGCTTCCGGGGAGGCCGGCGCCGGGGTCGCGGACACCGGGACCGGCGCGCGCGCGTCCGCGGCCACCGGCGCCGCCGCTCGTGATCCGGACGTCAGGCCCAGGACCACCAGGACCACGCCGGTCGCGGCGACCAGGGCGATCGCGACAGCCCAGGAACGCGTGCGGGACGCCATGAACGCTCCTCGGGAGACGGGCGACGGGTGCCCCCGGGCCGGGGCACCCGTCGTCGGGAAGGGCTCAGCCGCGGGCGCCGGCGCGGCGCCGGACGACCACGAGGGCACCTCCGGCCACCGCGAGGGCGAGCACGCCACCGGCGAGCAGCGTGGAGTCGACGCCCCCGGTCGCGGTGCTGCCGCCACCAGTCTCGGCGCCGCCCTGCGGCATGGCGCCCGGCATGCCGGAGCCGCCGTCCGACCCCGGCAGGTTCACCACGATCGTCGCGATCCCGACGGTGGTCCCGCCCTTGAGGGCGTCGGTGGAGAACGCCTTGTTCAGGGCGTCCGCGGCGTCGGTCGACAGCTTGACGGTCGTGCCGGTCAGCGTGGCCGTGCCGGCGGAGGCGTCCGTGGTGATCGGCTTCAGGGTCGAGCCGTCCAGGTCGAACAGGGTGACCGACTCGGCGACCACGGAGCCGTTCGCGGAGACCTTGCCCTTGAGCGTGGCGGGCTGGCCCGGGTCGATCACGAAGTCCTCGAGCGTCACCCGGGTGTCGCCCTTGGTCAGGGACAGGCCCGACCCGTCGTGCATGATCATTCCCTGGACGTAGGGGGTGACCTCGCCCGGCTTGTACACCGTGACGTTGCCGCCGGTGATCGGGAACGACGCGTTGCCGTCCTCGACCGTGGCCGAACCGGTCGGTGCAGGCGTCACCTGCAGGGACGACAGGGCGTCGGTGAAGCCGCTGTCGAGCTTCACCGACGTGCTCTTCCCGGTCAGGCTCGGGATCGACGCGACCGGGGGCGGCCCGGACTGCGCGAGGGCGAGCCCCGAGCCGAGCCCGGTCAGGGTCAGCGCGGCGACGCCGGCCAGGGCGATGGTCCGCAGCTTCATGAGTTTCTCCCTCGGGATTCATCCGGCCACTCCGCCGAAATCACCCGACTTCCGCAGCCCGCGGCTCAGGGGTTCGGAAGGATTTTGGTGGGGCACACGCGGAACACACATTCGGCGACGAATTCCGGCGTTTCTGCGGCGACGTCGAACCATGGCGGCGGTCGGGACGAACGTCGTCGTCCGACGTCGATTCCGGGAGCGTCCCCCTGGCCACGACCGAGCCGACCCAGGCGATCCCCCGGTCGGCGCCGCCCGACGCCCCCGACGATGCCGACGTCCGGGAGATCGACCGGCCGGCGGGTGCACGCGGTCGGGCCCGTCGGGTCGCGCGGCCGGCCGTCGTCCTCGTCGCGCTGGTCGCCGGGGTGGCGGCCGTGGTGCTGGCCGCGCTCGTCCCCGCGGCACCCGTCGAGTCGTCCACCTCGACCGTCTCGTGGCCACGGGCGGGTGCGGCGCCGGAGCCCACCACGCTCCTCCTCGTCCCCTACCGGCCCGCCGCCCTCGAGGTCGTGGTGCCCTGTCGGGCGCTCACGGCGGCCCGCGCCCGCTCGGAGGCGACGACGGTCCTTGCGACCGTCGTGGGCGGACCGGCGGAGGGGCTCTCCGTCCGGGCCGCGCCGAGCGCGTCCGACCCGGAGGCGATCGAGGTCCTCGCGTCCGGACGGCGGGTCCCGGTGGACGTCCCCGGGAGCGACTGCGACCTGGCAATCCGGGCCGATGCCGCAGGGCTGGCCGTCTCCGTGGGCACCACGGACGGACCGCCCGGGGTGACCGTGCCCGGCCTCGCGGTGCCCGAGGTCTCTGCGGCGACCACCGACCTCCGCGGCGCCGACGCGGCCGGCCTGTCGCTGACCGCGCGGACCCCGGCCTGGTTCGACAACGCCCCGACCCCGCAGAAGGCCGGGCTCGTCACCACCCAGCACCAGCTCGCTGCGATCGCGCTCCTGTCGGTGGTCCTCGCGCGCCTGCTGACCCCGTCCGAGGGGCCGGTCCGATCCGTGGCGGAGCTCGCGGGCCCCCGGGGCCTCGCGATCCTCCGGACCCGGGCCCGGCGGTGGCGGCGCGCCGCCCGCGAGCAGGTACGTCCCACCGCGGCGCCCGCCCGGTACGTCGTCGACGCCGTGGTCGCGGTGACCCTGGCCTGGTGGTCGATCGTCGGGCCGATGACCGACGACGACGGGTTCGCCACGGTCATCGCGCCAGGCCGGCGCGGGGGACGTGGGCAACTACTACCGGTGGTTCGACGCGTCGGAGGTGCCGTTCTCGTCGGGCCAGCGGTGGCTCGCGGCGTTCCTCGACGACGGGCTCTCGCCGGTCGCCCTCCGCACGCCCAGCGTGCTCGCGGGCCTCGCGCTCTGGTTCGTCGTGACCCGCGGCGTGCTGGGTCCGGCACTCGGTCCGGCCGGGCGCTCCGTGTCCATCCGTGCCGTCGCCGCGCTCGCCCTGCTCGTGTGGTGGCTGCCCTTCGACCTCGGCGCCCGACCCGAGCCGCTGGTCGCCCTGGGGACCACGACCGTCGTCGCCCTGGTGCTCCGCGCCGTACGACCGGGGACCGACGGGGGACGGGTGTCCCATCCCGCCGCGCTCCTCGCGGTCGCTGCGCTCGTCGCAGGCCTCACGGTCACGGTCGCACCGTCCGGCCTGCTCGCGGCCGCTCCGTTCCTGCTCTGCCCGGTCCGTGCGGTGCGGGCGGTGCGCGGGGCGGGCGGGCACCGGGAGTTCGGTCGCGCGGCCCGGATCACGCGAGCGGTCTTGCCGGTCGCGCACCTGGTGGCCATCGCCGGCGTCGCCGCCGTGGCGGTCACCGTCGTCTTCGACCGCCAGTCGTGGCACGGCTTCCTGGTCGCGACCGACATCCACCAGCAGCTCGGACCGAACCAACCCTGGTACGCCGAGTGGCTGCGCTACGGGTACCTGTTCGGCGACGACTCGTGGGGGGCGGCGGCCAAGCGGGTGCCGGTGCTGCTCGGCCTGCTCCTGGCGCTGACGGGCCTGGTGCTCCTCGCCCGCGGCCGGCGGTCGGGCGAGCTCGTGGGCCGCGAGTCGGTGCTGCTGCTGGGGCTCGCCCCGACGGGCTTCGCCCTGCTGGCGGTGACCCCGTCGAAGTGGTCGCACCACTTCGGGGCGCTCGCGGGCTTCGGCACGGTCGGGCTCGTCGTCACCGTCGTCGCGCTCCGGCGGGCGATGCGGGCCCGCGACCCGGTGGTCGCGGGCGTCGCGGAGTCGCCACCGTGGGCCTCGTGCTGGCCGCGGCGTTCGCGTTCTCCGGGCCGAACGCGTGGTGGGGCTACTCGGGCTTCGGCGTCCCCGGTGCGAGCGGGCCGCAGCATCCGGTCGACTCCCCGCTGCCCTGGGTCGTGGTGGCGGTACTGGGCGCGGTGGTCGTCGTGCTCGCGCGGTGGCGGCCCGGATCCGACCGGCGGGGTGCGGTGCTCGGCGCGGCGCCGGGCGTTCCGGTGGTCGTTGCGCTGGCGGTCGCGCTCACCTCGACGGTGCTGCTGGTCTCGGCCTTCCGGACGGCGGGTGACCGGCCCGGGTACTCCCCCGCGGCCCAGAACCGGGCCGCACTCGGGGACCCGTCGCCCACGACGGCGTGCGGGCTGCAGGACGAGGTGCAGGTGCTGGAGTCGGCGGACGGGCCGTTGCGGCCGGTCGCCGGGTCGGCCGCCACGACGACGGGGTTCGTGACCGGCGGGGGAGCCGTCGACCCGCCGCCGGTGCGTCCCGGTCAGACCGACGGGTCGGACGGGACGCCCGACACCCGCGACGGCCGCGTCACGTGGGGGAGCCGTGCCGGCGACGGCTCGGTCGGCACCCTGACCACCGGCTGGTTCGGGCTCCCGGCGCTGCGCGAGGGGCAGGAGCTCGCCGTCGGGGTGGCCGGGCGGACCGTCGACGGCCTGTCGGTGAGCTGGCAGTTCGGCGACGGGGACCGCGTGGTCGACACGCGCCCGGTCGTCGAGGTCGCCGAGCCCGACCGCGGCTACCGCGGCTACGCCGCCGACGCCCAGCAGGCGCGACTCCAGGACCGGGCGAACCCGCGGACCGCGTGGCGCACGGTCACCCTCGACCCGCCCTCGGTCCCCGAGGGCGCCGACCGGGTCCGCCTCGTGGCCGTGGACGACCGCACCGACGAGAACGGGTGGGTCGCCGTCACCGGGCCCCGCATCGTGGAGGTCGTCCCGCTGGCCCGATGGCTGGACGGGCGGGGGCCCGTGCTCGTCGACTGGGCCGTGGCCCTCGCCTGGCCGTGCACCGGTCCGCTGCCCCGGGTGGAGGCGGGAGTGGCACGGACCCCCGGCGTGTTCATCACGGCCCCCTCGGGGCCGGACGATCCGATCCCCGGGCAGCGCACCGCCGCCGTCGGGCCGATCGGCGACCTCCTCCCGGAACGCTGGACCCAGGGCGCGGACGGTCTCACCACCGGCCGGGATTCCGGCGGCAGCTTCGCGGGCGTGCCGACCCTCCGTGAACTGGACACCCGCCTGCCCGACGAGCCCGGCCGTCGGTGGGGTCGCGTCCTGGTCCCCGACCTCGAGGACCTGGCGGCCGACGGCTACGACCTCGCCCGGACGACCGTCACGGCGCCGGGCACCGTGGGCGACCCGCCTCCGCTCGTCGGCGGGAGCTAGCGGGCCGTGACGTTCACGGTGTGCCAGCCGGTGGCCCCGTCGGGGATCGTCAGGCTGAAGGCCTCCGGTTGCGTGGCGCCGGTGGCGTCGGTCGCCCGGACCTGGAGCGTGTGCGGTCCGGGGGCGAGGTCGAGCTCGGCGCGCCACATCCGCCAGGTGTCGATCGAGACGTCCGCGGCGAGCTCGGCGGTCCGCCACGGGCCGGAGTCGGCTCGGACCTCGACGCGGGCGATCCCGCGGTGCTGGGCCCAGGCCGTGCCGGCCACCGTGGCGCGGCCGGCGGGGACCGGCACGTCGGCGCGCGGCACGTCGATCCGGGACTGGGTCTTCACCGGCGCCTGCTCCGCCCAGCCGCGTTGCTCCCAGTAGGACGTGAACGAGTCGAACGTGGTGAGCTCGATGTCGGTGATCCACTTGCAGCCTGACACGAACCCGTAGAGCCCGGGCACGACCATCCGGACCGGGAAGCCGTGCTCCACCGGCAGCGGTTGCCCGTTCATCCCCAGCGCGAGCATCGCGTTGCGCCCGTCGGTGCAGGCCGCGACCGGGGTGCCGGTGGTGAAGCCGTCGACGCTCGTGGAGGCGATCTGGTCGGCGCCGCGCTGCACACCGGCCTCCGCGAGCAGGTCGCGGAGCGGCACCCCGAGGAAGACCGCATTGGAGATCAGGTCCCCGCCGACGTCGTTGGAGACGCAGGCCATCGTGATCGGGGCCTCGATGAGGGCGCGGCTGCGCAACTGCTCGTAGTCGAGGGTGAGTTCGCGGTCCACCATGCCGTGGATGCGCAGGCGGTAGTCCGCGGTGGAGACCTGAGGGACCTGCAGGGCGGTGTCGATGCGGTAGAAGTCCGCGTTCGGGGTGATCCAGGTCGGCGTGCCCGAGGTGGCGAAGTCGGCGCCCGGCGGAGGGAAGGCCGGTCCTCGCCCGGCGGGCGACGGGAGCGGGCCGACGGCGTTCCTCGACGCCTCCGCGCCTCCCGCGGCGGCGAGCACGCGGCCGAGCACCCCGGTGACGGCGGCCCCGCCGAGGGCCACCCCGAGCCCCAGGGCGACCCGACGCCCCGGGTTCCCCGCGCCGGGGTCGTGGCCCGTGGGGCGGGCCAGGCGGTGGAGACCGACGAGGGTCGCCACCCCGCCGAGGAACGCCGCGAGCGGGGCCAGGAGGTAGGCGGCGGTGAAGGTAGGGGAGGCGATGGTCGACGACGCGCCGACGAGTCCGAGGACGACGACCAGCACGACGCCCGGGAGCGGGGAGCGGCGCGAGAGGACCCCGCCGATCACGGCGACCAGGGCGATGACGACCGCCATGCTCCCCAGCAGGACCTGCTTGTCGTGGGTCCCGAAGGCACTGATGGCGAACTGCTTGAGCGGTTCCGGGGTCAGCCGGATGAACTGGTCGCCCACCGCGAGGAAGGGGGAGGACGGCGGAGCGGCGAGCGCCGCGACGAGGTCCCCGAACCCGAGCGCCACCCCCACCGCGAGTACCCCGATCGCCGCGGCGACCGGGATCGGGATCGCGGTCCGCTCGGAGACCACGGTCCCGGACGGTGGGTCGGAGTCGGTCGACATGCAGATCCTTCGTCGGCCGGGAGACACGAGTTCGGCTCGTCTTCGATCGGATTGGGTGACGTCCGATCGTGCGCAGCCTACCTTCGTCGTCGTACACGCCCCGGAGCCGGTCCTTCCGCGACGCCTCAGATCTGGTTGACGCCGCCGTCGACGTGGACCTCCGCGCCGAGCATGAAGCTGCTGTCGGACGAGGCGAGGAAGGCGACCACGGCCGCGACCTCCTCCGGCCGGCCGATCCGCCCGATGGGGAGCTGGTCGCTGAGCCCGGCGTTGTAGGCCTCGATGTTCTCCTCGCCGACGAGCTCGACGACACCCGAGGTGTCCGTCGGGCCGGGGGACACGACGTTCACCCGGACCCCACGGCCGGTGAGCTCGTTCGCCCACGCCCTCGCGAGCGCCCGGACGGCCGCCTTCGACGCGGCGTACACCCCCATCCCCGCGACACCGCGCGCCGCCGAGGTCGACGCGTTGACGATGATCGACGCTCCCTCGTTCAACAGCGGCAGCGCCTTCTGCACGGTGAGCAGGGTGCCCTTCACGTTGACGTCGACGACCCGGTCGAACTCGTCGAGGGTGGTCGCCTCCAGGGTCTGGAACGAGGCCGTGCCCGCGTTGGCGAACAGCACGTCGAGGCCACGGCCACGCGCCGCGACCGCTGCGTAGAGCCGGTCGAGGTCGTCCGTGTCCGTGATGTCGCCCGGGACCGCCGTCACGTTCCCGCCGATGGCCTCCACGGCCTCGTCCAGCTCGGCCGTGCGGCGGCCGGTGACGAACACGTGCGCACCCTCGGCCACCAGCCGCGCCGCGGTGGCCCGGCCGATCCCGGCGGTGCCACCGCCAGTCACCACGGCCGTCTTCCCGTCGAGCCGTCTCATGTCGCTCCTCCCTCGTCACCTGCGCCGGGACGCTAGGTGCGCACGGGCGAGAGCGGATCGGGTGCCGGATCGGTCGTCGGACCGACGGGCGATCGGTCACGCGTCGGGCGCAGCCCGGAGCCGCAGGTCGCCGGAGACGTCGACGCGGGCGAGCTCGGTGCGGGAGGTGATGCCGAGCTTCGGGTAGACGGCGGCCAGGTGGTGGCCGACCGTGCGGTGGCTGATCAGCAGCCGTGCCGCGATCTCGCGGTTGGTGAGGCCGTCGGCGGCAAGCTGCGCGACCCGGAGTTCCTGGACGGTGAGGCCCACCGCCGCGGCCGGCGACCCCGCGTGGCCGGTCGGCCGTTCGGTCAGGTCCTGCTCGCGGAGGGCCCGCGTCCGCAGCGGTAGCGCACCGAGCCGGTCGAAGGTCTCGGCCGCCGCGGCGAGCTCGCGTCCGGCGTCCGCCCGACGGCGGGCCCTCCGCAGCCATTCCCCGTAGAGCAGCCGCGTGCGGGCGTGCTCGAACGGGTCGTCCCCTCGCCGAGCCTCGTCGAGGGCGGCGCGGAACGCGGCCTCGGCCTCCGAGGAGTCCGCGGTGAGGGCACGGAGACGGTGGGCGGCGTTCCGGGCCCAGGCGGCTCGGGTCCGCCCGGCCCACGTCCCCAGCGCCGCGGTCTTGGCCCGGACGACGTCGAGGCGCCCGACCTGCATCGCCGCCTCGGCGGTGTCCGGCGCGGCGAGCAGGGCGACGGTGGTGTGGGCCGCGTCGTGACCGGGCTCGTCGAGGGGCATCAGCTGATGCAACGCCTCCTGCGGCCGCCCGCCGAACAGCGCGGCTCGACCGCGGACCCAGGACGCCGACGCCGTGAGCGCGCGGACGCCGCGCCCGACCGAGTCCGCGAGAGCCCGGGAGGTGTGCTCCTCGACGAGGGTGTCGTCGCCGCGCGCCGCGGCCACGATCCCGAGCACGAGGCGGCACTGGGTGGCGACGTGTCCGGCGCCGACCTCCTCCGCCAGCCGCAGGCCCTCGGTCGCGGCGGCCCCGGCCGCGTCCCACCGGCCTGCGGCGCGGTCGAGGACGGCGGACTGGGCGAGCGCCATCGCCAGCGCGGCGAGCTCGTGTCGTCGTCGCAGGTGCGCGATCCGCAGCTGCAGCGCCTCGTGCACCGGGCCCTCGACGCCCCACGCCTGGAGGAGGGGCGCGGGTGGCAGGAACTCCCACGGGACGGCGCCGAGCCGGCCGACGGTGTCGCCGCTCCCGTCCGGGGCCGGCGGGGCGAGGTCGCCGGTCTCGTCGTAGCAGGCCCACCAGGCCCGCAGGACCGGCAGGAGCGCCGCGAGCTCCGGGTCCCCGCCGGCGTCCAGGTCGAGCAGCCGTCGCAGCGCCTCGTGCTGGAGGTCGGTCCGGCCGGCCGACCACGCGGCGCGGACCGCCACGGCGCCCAGCTCCACCGCGACGCGCGGGTCGGGAGCCGCCGCCGCGTCCTGGGCGAGGTAGTGGTGGGCGCGCTCCGGCCTCCCGTCGGCGAACTCGAGGATGCCGCGCAGCCCTCCACTGATCCGGACGACGGGGTCGTCGCCGCCCCGACGTCCGGCGTCGTCGAGCAGCTGCCGCGCCGTCTCGACGTGCCCGGCGTCCCAGGCGGCGCGGGCGGCGGCGGCGAGCCGGCGTGCGGCGTCCGCCGGGTCCGGCGACAGCTCGGCGGCCCGCCGGAGCGTGCTCGCCGCCGTCGGCCCGGCACTGCGTCGCAGGCACCGTGCGGCGGCCTGCTCCAGCAGGGCGGCGACGTCCTCGTCCACCCCGCCCGCGGCGGCCGCCAGGTGCCCGGCCCGGGCCTCGACGGCGTCGTCGGGCAGCACTGCGGCGAGCGCCCGGTGCACGGCCTGGCGTTCCGCGAAGGGGGCGCCATCGTAGAGGGCCGCCCGGACGAGCGGGTGGCGGAACTCGAGACGCGGTCCCGTCGTCCGGAGCAGGCCGGAGCGCTGGGCCTCGTCCCAGCTGGACGTGTCGACCCCCCACGCTGCACCCGCGCGCTGCACGACGTCTCGGTCTCCCCGGTCCTCGGCGGCGGCCACCAGCAGCAACGCCCGGGTGGCGGGCTTCAGGGCCTCGGCCCGGGCACAGAACGCCTGCCTCAGCCGGGGTCCGACGGCCGGCGGCTGCCCCGGTGGCGTCCCGCCGTCGTCCACGTCGTCGAGGGTGGGCAGCTCGCGCAGCGCGAGGGGGTTGCCCCCTGCCGATCGCACGGTTCGTGCGATCAGTGCCTCTTCGGCGCCGGGGACGACGGCGTCGACCACCCGGCGTGCGTCGTCGTCGCGAAGGCCGACGACCTCGCACGACGGCAGGCCCTCCCAGGGACCCGAGGCGGGGTCGTCGTGACCGGCCAGGAGAACGACCGCCGGCTCGGTGCGGACCCGTCGCGTGACGAAGCCCAGACAGTGCGCGGTCGCCTCGTCGATCCACTGGGCGTCGTCGACGACCACCAGGACGGGCCGTTCCCGGGCCAGGCCGGAGAGCAGCGACAGGACGGCCGCGCCGATGAGGAAGCGGTTCGTCGGGTCCGCGCTCATCCCCAACGCCCCGCGCAGGGCGGCGGCCTGCGGCTCGGGGAGCGTCGCGAGCCGCTCCGTGACCGGCCACAGCAGCTCGTGCAGCGCGGCGAAGGCGAGTCCCGCCTCCATCCGGGTGCCCCGGCACCGGAGCACCGTGGCGTCGGCCGCGGTGTCGACGGCGTGCTCGAGCAGAGCGGTCTTCCCGATGCCCGGCTCACCCCACAGGACGAGCCCCGACCCCGTCCCGTCCGCCGCCCGGGCGAGCAGACGGTCCAGGGCCGCGGTCTCCGCGCGCCGCCCGAACAGCTCCATCATCCGATCATGCCTGCCGGCCGCCTCCTCCCGACCGATCCGATGACCGATACGCCCGGGTTCCGGATGCACGACACTCGCCGCGCCCCACCGTCCGTGCCGCGTGCCCGAGGAGAGCCATGATCAGCCCTGCGACGACGAGCTGGCCGAGCCTGCGGGTCTCGGACTGGACGGCCACCCGCAAGACCCTGCACATGTGGACCCAGATCGTGGGCAAGATCCGCATGGCCCACGCGCCGATGGTCAACCACTGGTGGCAGGTGACCCTCTACGTCAGCGCGCGGGGTCTGACGACGTCGACCATCCCGTACCGCTCCGGCGCGTTCGAGATCGAGTTCGACCTCGTCGAGCACCAGCTGGAGATCCGCAGCAGCGACGGCGGGGTGCGGAGGCTGCCGTTGCGGCCGATGGCGGTCGCGGAGTTCTACGCCCGGGTGCTCCACCTGCTCGACGAGCTCGGGATCGAGGCACCGATCCGGCCGCACCCCAACGAGGTGGAGCCTGCGATCCCCTTCGCCGAGGACCACGTCCACGCCTCCTACGACGCCGAGGCGGCGACCCTGTTCTGGCGGCAGCTGCTGGCGGCGAACCGGGTGATCGGTGAGTTCCGGTCGCACTTCGTCGGGAAGGTCAGCCCGGTGCACTTCTTCTGGGGTGCGATGGACCTGGCCTGTACCCGGTTCTCGGGACGACCGGCGCCGGCCCACCCCGGCGGTGCTCCGAACTGCGGGGACTGGGTGATGGTGGAGGGCTACTCGCGGGAGCTGTCCAGCTGCGGGTTCTGGCCCGGCGGGGGAGAGGAGGGCGCGTTCTACGCCTACGCCTACCCGGCGCCCGACGGGTTCGCCGAGCACGCGGTCGCTCCCGACGGCGCCTTCTACAGCGCGGAGTTCCAGCAGTTCCTGCTGCCCTACGAGGTCGCCCGCACGGCACCCGACCCCGACCGTGCGGTCGCCGAGTTCCTCCACTCCACCTACGCCGCCGCCGCGGACCTCGGGGCGTGGGACCGCGCCGCGCTGGAGGACGACCCCGACCGGTGGGACGACCGGACCGCTCGCCGGACCGACGCCTGACCCGCGGTTCGCGGAGGGGCTGGTGGGCGGTGCCCGTGGCGCAGGAGGATGACTGCGGTTCGCGGCACGACGCGGTGAGGAGTCCGATGACCGGAGCGGTGGGCCCGACCGGATCGATCACCGGGCGCGGGATGACGATGAGCGACATTGTCGCCCGCGGCGCCCGTCAACAGCCGGACGTCCTCGCCTTCGTCGATGCCTGGTCGCGACGGACCTACCGGGAGATCGACGAGCGCGTGACCCGGCTGGGCAACGCGCTGCTGGCACGGGGCGTCGTCCCCGGGGACCGGGTGGCGGTGCTCGGTCGCAACAGCACCGAGGTGGTGGAGGCCTGGCTCGCGGTGCTGCGGATCGGCGGGATCGCGGTCCCGGTGAACTTCCGGATGGTCGCCGACGAGATCGCCTACGTCCTCGCCGACTGCGGGGCCGTCGCCGTGCTCTGCGACGAGGCGTTCAGCGAGGTCCTCGACGACGCCCGCCGGTCCGCGCCCGAGGTGCGGGTCGTCGTCTCCCTGGGCGACGACCTCACCGGGGTGCTCGCCGAGGCCTCGGCGGAGTACCGCGAGCGGCCGGTCGCCGACGACGACGCGGCCTACATCATGTACACCTCCGGCACGACGGGTGCTCCGAAGGGAGCGGTGCTGACCCACCGGAACCTCTACCTGCACGCCTTCTGCTCCATGGCGACGCTCGGGGTCGAGGGCGACGACCCGGTGTGGATGTCCGCGGCGCCGCTGTTCCACATCGCCGGGCTCGCCGGGATGCTCCCCACGCTGATCACCGGAGGCACCGTCGTGATCCCGCCCTCGGGGAGCTTCGACCCGGCCGCGACGGTGGCGACCCTCGTCGACGAGGGCGTCACCTCGTGCTTCATGGTGCCGGCGCAGTGGCAGGCGGTCTGCGCCCTGCCCGACCTCGCGAGCCGGGACCTGTCCCGCCTGCGCCGCATCTCGTGGGGCGCCGCGCCGGCGTCCACCACGCTCCTCCGGACGATGATCGACGCCTTCGGGCAGGCCGAGGTCTGCACCGCCTTCGGGCAGACCGAGTGCAGCCCGGTGACCACCTACCTGCGCGGGGAGGACTCGATCCGCAAGATCGGCTCGATCGGCACCCCGATGGTCGGCGTCGAGGTCCGCGTGGTCGACGACGAGATGAACGACGTCCCCCGCGGCACGGTCGGCGAGATCGTCTACCGCAGCCCCATGGTGATGTCCGGGTACTGGAACAAGCCCGCCGAGACCGCGGAGGCGTTCCGCGGGGGCTGGTTCCACTCGGGCGACCTGGTGCGTGAGGACGAGGACGGCTACCTCTACGTGGTCGACCGACTCAAGGACATGATCATCTCGGGCGGCGAGAACATCTACTGCGCCGAGGTGGAGAACGCGCTGGCCGCGCACCCGAAGATCGCCGAGGTGGCGCTGATCGGCGTCCCCGACCCGAGGTGGGGCGAGACCCCGCTCGCCGTCGTCGTGGCGCGCGACCCGGACGACGTCCCGACCGACGCCGAGGTCGAGGCCTTCGCGCGCGAGCACCTCGCCGCCTACAAGCGCCCCCGCCACGTCCGGCACGTGGACGCCCTGCCCCGCAACCCCGGGGGCAAGGTCGTCAAGAAGACCCTGCGGGAGCGGTTCGGTCGGGTCATCGAGGCGTGACACGGGTCTGGAGGTCGGTGAATTCTCCCCCGACCGTCCGTCGAGAGGCTGCGGTCAGACGACCAGGCTCAGTCCGGCGGCGATCAGGAACCCGATCACGCCGATGAGGGTCTCCATGACCGTCCAGGTCCGCAGGGTGGTCCAGACGTCCATCTGCAGGAACCGGCCGACGAGCCAGAAGCCGGAGTCGTTGACGTGGGACAACGCCGTCGACCCGGCGGCGATCGCGATCACCACGAGGGCGACGTCGAAGCCGGACATCCCCGCGGTGGCGACGGCGGGGGCGACGAGCGCCGCCGTCGTCAGCAGAGCGACGGTCGCCGATCCCTGCGCGACCCGCAGACAGAGCGCGATGACGAACGCGGCCACGATGACGGGCAGGCCGAGGGCGCTCAGGGAGGCCGTCAGGGCGGTGCCGATGCCGCTGACCTGCAGCACCTCGCCGAACATGCCGCCGGCCCCGGTGATCAGGACGATCGAGCAGATGGGACCGAGCGAGGAGTTCAGCAGCTCCTCGACCTCGTCACGGCTGAAGCGCTCGCGGGCGAGGACGACCACGGCGACGAGCAGCGTGATCAGCAGGGCGATCGGGGTCTCGCCGATCAGGCGCAGGGTCTCCACCCACGTCGCGTCCTCGGGCACCACCCCGTAGGTCCCGAGCGTGTTCAGGCCGGTGTTGAACAGGATCAGCACCAGCGGCAGGAGCAGCAGCGTGACGACCGTGCCGAACGCCGGCGCGCGGACCGCGGTCCCGGCGACGGCGGTGTCGGTGCCGCCGGTGCCACCGGTGCCACCGGTGCCACTGCCGTCCCGGGGCTCGTCGTCGTCCCGGGGCTCGTCGCCGTCGGCCCGGCGTCCGCCGAAGACGTCCGGCACCGCGATGTCGATCCGTGTCCCGATCCACCGCGAGAACAGGTAGGAGGCCAGGAACCACGTGGGGAGTCCGACCACCAGGCCCGCCACGACGAGCAGTCCGACGTCGGCGCCGAGCAGGTTGCCGGCTCCGACCGGGCCGGGGTGCGGCGGGACGAACGCGTGCATGACGGCGAACGCGCCGGCGGCGGGCAGCGCGTAGAGCAGCAGCGATCCGCCGAAGCGTCGCGCCACGGTGAAGATGATCGGCAGCAGGATGATCAGGCCCGCGTCGAAGAAGATGGGGAAGCCGAACAACAGCGAGGTGACGCCGAGGGCGAGCGGGGCGCGCCGTTCGCCGAAGCCGGAGATGAGACGGTCGGCGAGGACCCGGGCGCCGCCGGTGACCTCGAGCAGCTTCCCGAGCATCGCCCCGAGCCCGACGAGCAGGGCGACCTCGGCCAGGGTCGAACCGAAGCCGTCGAGCAGGGTGTCCACCAGGTCGCCGACCGGCAGGCCGGTCGCGAGCCCGGTCAGCACGCTGACCAGGATCAGCGCGACGAACGCGTGCAGCCGGAAACGCATGATCAGCAGGAGCAGCAGGGCGACCGCGCCGACCGCGATCAGCAGCAGGGGCGCGGTGCCGAGCGTCGGCGCCGGTTGGTCCACGGTGTCCTCCCGGGTCGGCGCGGCTCGAACGGGCCGCGCGATCGGGACGGAACGTACGCCTCCGGACAGGCCTCCGGGTGTCCCCGGACCTGACCGCTTCCTTGCCGGGGTCCGCCCGCGGTGGTCCACGGGAGGCGCGATGGGTCGAGCGGCATCCACTCCTGCCCGCCCGGGTCCGTCACAGGGTGGCGATCATGCCCCATTCGATCAGGACGTCCGGCTCAGGTGGCCCGCCGCTGGCATCGGTTCTGCTGAGCGATATCGTCGAGTTGCGGTCCAGCCTCTGGCACCCGGCCGAGTGGAGGGCCGTCGACCGACCTCACACCTCGCGGCGTCGGTCGATCACGCGGCGTGCCTTGAACACCTGGGGCTCGAAGGTGCCGTGCGGGGCGAGCCGGACATTGGTGCGCACCATCGTGGCCTCCCGCAGCGACGCCTCGAGCTCGGAGGCCATGGACGCCGCGTCGGCGTCGCTCTGCTCCGGGGTGCGTTCGAGCTCCACGATCAGCTCGTCGAGATCGCCGCGCCGCTCGACGACGATGCGGTACTCGGCGCCGGTGGCGGGATGGTCGCGGATGACGGCGTCGATCGTGCTCGGGTACACGTTCGCTCCCCGGATCAGGAGCATGTCGTCGAGGCGGCCGTAGACGCCCAGCGGTAGGCGTGGGTAGGTGCGCCCGCACGGGCAGGGCTCGTCCGACATGTGGGCCTCGTCGCCGAGCCAGAACCTGATCATCGGCTGCGACTCGCGCCAGAGGTGGGTGGCGACGACGCCGCCGCGCCCGCCGACGGGCACCGCGATGTTGGGGTCGTCGCGGTCGACGATCTCGGTGTAGTTCTCGTCCTGGTACAGGTGGACCCCGCCCTCGGCGTGCCGACAGCCGACGTTGGCGTAGAAGGGGTGCATCTCGGACGACGCGCCGGCTCCGAGGTCGATGACCCGCGCGCCGCCGAGGGCGCTCGACATGGCCTGCCGGATCTCAGGGATGCTGCCGCCCGGTTCGCCCGCGACGATGATCGTCCGCAGCGCGGACCCGGACAGGTCCAGCCCGAGCTCGGCCGCGCGCCGCCCGAGGTGCAGTGCGTAGGACGGAGTCGCGACGAGGGCATCGATCCGGAGCTTGAGCAGGTGCTGGAGCTGCTGGTCGGTGGGCATCAGGCTGCCGACGGGAAAGGCGCAGGCCCCGAGGAGCTCGCAGGCCTGGAGCAGCCCCCACCCGCCGAGGAACAGGCCGAACGGGAACGAGATCTGTACGAGGTCGTCCGGTCGGACCCCGGCCGACCAGAGGGCCATGCGGCACATCTCCCGGGTCTGCCGCCAGTCGGACCTAGAGATCCCGTACAGGGTGGGCACGCCGGACGTCCCCGAGGAGCCGTGCACCCGGGCGAGGTCCTTGCGGTCGACGCCGAGGTAGGACCCGAAGGGCGGATACTCGACCTGGTCCGCGACGAGCATCTTCTTGGTGACCACCGGGACCCTGGCGGTGAAGTCGGCGAGGGTCTGGACCTGGTCGGGTCGGAAACCGTGCCGGTCGTAGAGCGAGCGGTAGAACGGGATCGTCGCGTAGGCCCGCTCGAGCTGGTGCTTCACGCGCTCCAGCACGATCCCGTCGCGGTCCCCGGGCGCCATCGTCTCCCGCGCCCGGTCCCAGTGCTCCTCGGTGTCGGCGCTCGCGGGAGCGGCCGGGGTGGTCAGCATGACTCGTCTCCCTCGACGTACGGCTGAGCGTCACCGTGGCAGCGGCCCGTCGACCCCGTCAAGGCGTTTGCGAGCGAACATTCGCTCGCACACTGCTTGTCGGCGGCGTCTTGAGCAGCTACGTTCCGGATGGGCTCCTCGTCGGAGTTCCCTTTGCGAACGAGGAGTCACCTTGGAAGAGGTCGCGAAGCCGCGCTCGCCGCGGGCCGTCGCCCGGATGGACAAGATCACCGAGGCGGCGTCCCAGGAGATCATCGAGCACGGGTTCGACGGTCTGTCGGTCTCGGACATCGCGGCCGCGGCCGGGATGAGCGTCGGCGGCATCTACCGGTACATCACGAGCAAGGGCGACCTGCTCGTGATGGTGTGCAAGGGCATCTACGACGGGGTGCGCGAGCAGCTCGGCGAGATCGCCGCGGGCGAGGGGAGCTTCGAGGAGCGGTTGCGTGCCGCCATCGACGTCTACCTGCGCGAGTGCGAGGCCAAGCGCACCCAGATCGCGATGGTCTACCGCGAGTACCGGCGGCTGCCCGAGGACGCCCAGCGCTTCTTCATGCAGCGCGAACAGGCGATCGCCGACGTGTTCGCCGATCTCGTCCGGGCCGGCGCGAAGAGCGGTGCCTTCCGTCCCGTCGACGCCTCCGTCCTGTCGTTCGACATCGTCCTGCTCGGGCACCTACCGGCATTCAAGGGCTGGGCGCTGCGCGGTGTGGTCTCGAGCGAGGAGCTCCGTCGTGAGCAGATCCAGCTGATCATGGGCCGCCTCGTGCCCGCCTGATCCCGCGCCCGCCACCGGATCCCGCGCGCTCCGCGCCGCCTCCGACCACTCCGTCACGTCATCCGTCAGGAGAGCCGCATGACCACCGTCGCCCCCCGGCCGACCTCGCCCGGCGAGCCGCCGACTCCCCATCCCCACCGCACCGGCGCCCGCGCGATCGCGCAGACACTGATCGAGAACGGGGTCACCGACCTCTTCGGGATCCACGGGTACATCAACCCGGTCATCGAGGAGGCGGTCCGCCTCGGAGCACGCATGTGGCACTTCCGTCACGAGCAGGCGGCCGGGTTCGCTGCGGAGGCCTACGGCCGCGTGATGCGCAAGCCGGGCGTCTTCTTCGTGTCGGCCTCGGCCGGAATGGCGAACGCCCTGTCGTCGCTGTCGCAGGGCATCGGTGCCCGGAGCCCGATCCTGCTGTTGGTGGGTCAGCACGGGACGGCGGGCGACCATCTGGGCATCCTGCAGGAGGGCTACGCCGCCCAGGCGTTCGAGGAGGTCTCGAAGTGGACCCACCGGCTCACCGACTGGGAGCTCAACGCCTACTGGACCCACAAGGCGATCGTCGACGCCGCCACGTACCCCGCCGGGCCGGTCGTCCTCGAGGTCCCGCTGAACAACCAGTTCGCCCAGGGCGAGGCGGTCCAGCGCAAGTACGTCCCCGGTAACGGGCGGACCCCGGTCCTCCCCGCCACGCAGTCCGCTCCCGAGCCGGTCGCGGCCGCGGTCGAGCTGCTCGCGGCCGCCCAGCGACCCGTGATCGTCGCGGGGGACGGCGTGTGGTGGTCCGACGGCGGGGACGAGCTCGTCGCGCTCGCGGAGTACCTCAACGCGCCGACCGGCGCGCGACGCACCGCTCGCGGTGCGATCAGTGAGAAGCACCCGCTGGGGGTGGCCTCCGGATACCGAGGCCGGCTGCTCCGCTCCGCCGACGTGTTGTTCGTCGTGGGCCTTCGCGCCGGCGAGCTCGAGTCCTGGTTCGAGACGCCCGACTGGCCCTCCCCGGACACCACCCTCTACATCCAGGCCCAGGACGACGCCGAGAGCCTGTGGTGGGGGCTGGACTCCAAGGTCGACCTCGTCGGCAGCAGCAGGCTCGTGCTGCGTCAGATCCTCGACGGCATCAAGGCCGTGCGCGGGACCGACGAGCCGGTCGCGCGCCCCGACTGGACGGCGGAGGTGGAGTCCGCCCGCTCGCGGTTCACCGAGCAGCGCCGCGCGCACCTGGCCGAGGTGGCGGACCGCACGCCCATCCACACCTACGAGCTGGCCCAGGCGATCGCGGACGAGGCAGACGAGGACGCCACGATCATCTACGACTCCTACCAGGGCTCGCTCTACCTCACCGATGCGATCCAGGCGGTGCGTCCCGCGCAGGTCCTCGACGCCGGGCCCCGCGTCGCCCTGGGGCAGGGCGTCGGGATGTCGTTCGGCGTCGGCATCGCGCGCCCCGGTGGGCAGGTCATCAGCCTCATCGGCGACGGCGGGATCGGCCTCGCCGGGATGGACGTCGAGACCCTGACCCGGTACGAGGTCCCGGCCGTGCTCGTCG
Organism: Actinomycetospora aurantiaca; assembly: GCF_037401875.1. Lineage (NCBI taxonomy): Bacteria > Bacillati > Actinomycetota > Actinomycetes > Pseudonocardiales > Pseudonocardiaceae > Actinomycetospora > Actinomycetospora aurantiaca. The sequence continues at coordinate 63,970 of NZ_JBBEGN010000023.1, forward strand.
TGCTCAACAACAGCTCCTGGGGCGGCAACTCGTTGATGCGCGACGACCTGCAGCCGGACATCGGATCCTGGGACATGACCCCGGGGTTGCGGTACGACCAGGTCTTCGCGCCCTTCGGCTGCCACGTCGAGCACGTGGAGACCTCGGCGGAGCTCCGCCCGGCCCTCCGCCGGGCGCTGGACTCCGGCAAGGTCGCCGTCGTGAACGTCGTGGCCGACAGCGAGAGCATCGAGGCATCCCAACCCTGGCTGCGACTCAAGATCGGCGAGTACTGGTCGCGCGGCATCGACGACCTCTCACCGGCCCTGCGCCGACACTTCGAGGCGCTCTCGGCGATCGAGGCCATCCGCCTCCACAAGTCGGCCATCGACAACGGGACCCGCATCCCGATGTCGTTCATCGCCGAACTGTGTGGCAGGCCCGAGTCCGAACTCCTGGCCCTCGCCGCGGAGAGCGGCTACCGCTACTGAGCCTGCCCGAGTCAGGCGATGTCGCCCTCGGTGCAGTCGCCGGCCTGCTCCACGTAGCGCACGAGTGCGGCCGTGGTGCGCTCGATGTGCTCACGGAGGGCGCGGGTCGCGCCGGCCTCGTCGCGGGCGACGGTGAGATCGGCGATGGCCCGGTGCTCCGCGGCGATGTCCCGGGTGTCGTCGCGGGCGAACTCCGCCGACCAGTGCCGGTAGAGCTCGGCGCGGTCGCGGAGGCCGGTCGCGACGGCCTCCAGCCGGGCGCTGCCACAGCCCGCGAGCAGCGCGTTGTGGAAATTGCGGTGGACCACCGTGAACCGCGGGGAGACGTGCCCGTCGGCGGTCGCCACGGGAGTGTGGGCCAGCTCGTGGTGCGCCGCGAGGACGGACGACTCCCAGGCGAGGTCGCCGACCTTGATCGACTCGGCGAGCGCCAGGGTCTCGATCAGGACGCGGGCGCGCGTCAGGTCCCGGAGGTCGTCGACCGTGAGCGTCGCGACCGCGAAGCCGCGCTGGGGCGTCGCCTCGAGCAGGCCTTCGCCGGCGAGACGCGTGACCGCCTCCCGCACGACGGACAGGCTGACGCCGAACCGTGCCGCCAGCTCGTTGATCTTGAGCTTGCTCCCGGGAGCGAGCTGTCCGCCCAGTAGGGCGACGCGGATCCGGTCGTACACCTCCTGGCTCCTCGTGGGCTTGACGGAGGTGTCGGCCATGCCGTGAGTCTAGGTGCGCACGTCGGAGACGTAGGCAAGGTCAAAATCGATTTTCTGTTGACACGACGATTTTCAGCCCGCACAGTGTGGTGCACGTCATCCGCTCGCCTCTCCCGCGAGCCGAGGCCGCGGACCGCTCCCGGCCCTCTCCGTCCGTCCCGAGCAAGGAGGCTCCCGTGACCGACCTCCGCGTCCCCGTCCTCGTTGTCGGCGGTGGTGTCGCCGGCCTGAGCGCCTCCATGGTGCTGAGCTCACTCGGCGTCGAATCGCTGGTGGTCAGCTCGTGGCCGACCACGTCGTCGCTGCCGAAGGCCCACGTGATCGGTCAGCGGACGATGGAGATCTTCACCGAGGTCGGTGTGGGTCCCGAGATCGAGGAGCGCAGCACTCCGGCGGCGAACATGCGGGGGATCGCGTGGTATGCGGGCCTGGCCGGCCCGCACGACGACCACGGTCGCAAGCTGGCGCAGCTCGACGCATGGGGCGCCGGCTACACCGACCCCGACTACGTGGCGGCGAGTGCGTCCCGCACCTGCAACCTGCCGCAGATCCGGCTCGAGCCGGTGCTCAAGCGGCACGCCGAGATGCTCGATCCGGACGGGGTCCGGTTCCACCACGAGCTGGTCGACCTGACCCAGGACGACGACGGCGTGACGGCGACCGTTCGCGACCGGACCGCCGGCACGACGTACACCGTGCGCGCCGACTACGTCATCGCCGCCGACGGGGGCCGCACGGTCGGCGGGCTGCTCGGAGTGGGGATGACCGGGCCGCGCGACATCATGAAGATGGTCTCGGTCCACATGGCTGCCGACCTGTCCCCGTGGGCGACCGACGACGACGTGCTGATCCGCTGGCTGATCAACCCCGCGTTCGGTGGCGCGTGGAGCGGCGTGCTCGTGCCGATGGGACCGGAGCGCTGGGGCCCGGCGTCGGAGGAGTGGGTCTTCCACATGCAGTACGCCACCGACGACCCGGAGGCCATGCAGGAGGAGAAGGTGCTGGCGCGGATGCGCGCCACGATGGGGCTCCCGCCGGAGCTGGACGTCTCGGTGCTCCGGATCAGCCAGTGGGTGATGGAGGGGGTCATCGCCGACCGGTTCCGGGTCGGACGTGTGTTCCTCGCCGGCGACGCGGCGCACCGTCACCCGCCCACCGGCGGTCTCGGGATGAACTCGGCAGTCCACGACGTCCACAACCTGGGCTGGAAGATCGCCGCGGTCCTGGCCGGGCGCGCCGGTGACGGGCTGCTCGACACCTACGAGGTCGAGCGGAAGCCCGTGGACCAGCAGAACATCGACAGCGCGATCGCCAGCGCGATGAACCACTTCGCGATCACCGAGGCGCTCAACCTGTCGGCGGAGAAGGCCCCGGAGGAGAACTGGGCCGAGCTGGCCCCGCTGTTGCACGACCTGCCGGGGTCCGCGACCAGACGGCACGCGCTGAACCGGGCGATCGGCGCCCAGACCATGGAGTACCGCCACCACAACGTCGAGTTCGGCTACCGCTACGAGTCCACGGCGGTCGTCCCGGACGGGAGCCCCACCCCCGCGCCGCTCGACCCGGTCCGCCTCTACGAGCCGGGCACCCGGCCGGGCGACCCCATGCCGCACGCCGTCGTCGAGCGCGAGGGCGAGCGTGTCGCCCTCGGCAGCCTCGTCCGGGGCGGGCGCTTCCTGGTGCTCGCGGGCGAGGAGGGCCACGCCTGGGTCGAGGCCGCCACCAAGCTCGCCGTCGAGAACGACCTGCCGTTGGCCGCCGGCACGGTCGGTGTCCTCGACTCGGACCTGGTCGACGTGCGCTGTGCCTGGCTCAAGCATCGCGGGATCGCCCCGGCGGGGGTCGTCGTCGTGCGTCCCGACCGGTACGTCGCGTACCGCTCCGTCGGCGGGGTCGCGGACCCGTACACGGCGCTGCGGGACGCGCTGTCCCAGGTGCTGTCCACCGGTCTGCGCTGACGCGCACCCCCGTACCGAGGAGAAGCCATGCGCATCGCCAATCTCGCCGGACGACTCGTCCTGGTCACCGCCGGCGGGGCCGTCGACATCGACGAGGCCAGCGGGGGCCGGTTCGGGCCCGACCCGTCGGCCGTGTACCGCGAGTGGGACGCCTTCGTCGCCTGGGCGGCCTCGGCGCCGCTCCCCGCCGGACGGACGTTCGACGAGGCCTCGCTGGGCGCGCCGGTGACCGAGCCCGGCCAGGTGTTCGCCATCGGGCTCAACTACCGCGGGCACGCCGCCGAGAGCGGGGTCGAGGTCCCCGTCGAGCCACCCGTGTTCACCAAGTTCCGCACCTCGCTCACCGGCCCGCGCGGCGACCTCGAGCTCCCCACCGACACCGTCGACTGGGAGGCCGAACTGGTCGTCGTCATCGGCCGGGAGGCCCGCCGTGTCGCTGCCGAGGACGCGTGGGCGTACGTCGCCGGGCTCACCCTCGGGCAGGACTACTCCGAGCGGACCCGGCAGCTCGTCGCGCCCGCGCCGCAGTTCAGCCTGGCCAAGTCGTTCCCGGGGTTCTCCCCGATCGGGCCCGTCGTCGTCACCCCCGACGAGCTCGCCGACCCGATGGACCTGGAGATCGGCTGCGCCGTCAACGGCGAGCAGGTCCAGAAGGCCCGCACCAGCGACCTCGTGTTCTCGGTCCCGGAGCTCGTCGAGCGCCTCTCGGCCGTCCTGCCGCTGCAGCCGGGCGACCTGATCTTCACCGGCACCCCCGGCGGCGTCGGCGGGGGTCGGAGCCCGCAGCGGTTCCTGCGCGTGGGCGAGGAGGTCTCGACCTGGGCCGAGGGGATCGGAGAACTGCGCCAGCGGTGCGTCCCCGGCACCCCGTACACCACCGCTTCCGCCTCCTAGAGAGGGAGAGACATGCCCGAGGCGTACATCGTCGGTGCCCTGAGGACCCCGGTCGGCCGGCGGCGGGGCGGGCTGGCAGAGGTCCATCCGGCCGACCTCGCGGCGCACGTCATCCGCGAGGTCGTCGGCCGCAGCGGCGTCGACCCGGAGGCCGTCGACGACGTCATCCTCGGCTGCCTCGACCAGCTCGGTTCGCAGGCCGGTGACGTCGCGCGGACCGCCGCCCTGGTCGCCGGGCTGCCGGAGTCGGTCCCGGGCGTCACGATCGACCGGCAGTGCGGCTCCTCCCAGCAGGCCGTCCACTTCGCCGCCCAGGCCGTGATGAGCGGGACCGCGGACCTCGTGGTGGCGGGCGGTGTGCAGCAGATGAGCCAGTTCCCGCTGCTCTGCGCCTTCGGTGCGGGGGAGCCCTTCGGGTCGAGCGATCCCTGGAGCGGGTCGCCCGGGTGGCGGGCCCGGTTCGGCGACGAGGAGATCTCGCAGTTCCGGGCCGGCGAGATCATCGCCCGGCAGTGGGGCATCTCGCGCGAGCGGATGGAGGCCTACGCGCTGGAGAGCCACCGGCGGGCGGCGGCGGCCCAGGACGCCGGCGCGTTCGACCGCGAGATCGTGCCCCTGCCGGGAGCCTCGGTCGACGAGTGCCCGCGGCGGGACACGAGCGCGGAGAAGATGGCCGGGCTGCCCACGCTCGTCGAGGGCGGTCGGCTGACGGCGGGGGTGTCGAGCCAGATCGCCGACGGCGCCGCCGCGCTCCTCCTGGCCTCCGAGCAGGCGGTCCGCGACCACGGCCTCACCCCGCGGGCCCGGGTCCACCACCTCACCGTGCTCGGCGCCGACCCGGTGCAGATGCTGACGGCGCCGATCCCGGCCACGGCCCGGGCGCTGAAGCGGACCGGCCTGGCCATCGACGACCTCGACGTGATGGAGGTGAACGAGGCCTTCGCGAGCGTGATCCTGGCCTGGCTGGACGACGTGGGCGCGGACCCGGCCCGCGTGAACCCGAACGGCGGCGCCATCGCGCTCGGCCACCCCCTCGGCGCGACCGGCGCACGGCTGATGACGACGATGCTCCACGAGCTGGAGCGTCGGGACGGGCGCTTCGGGCTGCAGACGATGTGCGAGGGCGGCGGCCAGGCCAACGTGACGATCATCGAGCGTCTCGCCTGATGATCACCACGTCGGAGATCGTCGAGGAGCTTCGCTCGGTGCCGACCATCGGCGCGCTCCTGGCGTTGCGGTGCGGCGAGCACGCGGACGAGCCGTTCCTCGTGTGGCGGGACGAGGTCACCACGTACGCGGAGTTCGACGAGGACGTCGCACGTGTGGCCGCCGCCCTGGTCGAGCTCGGGGTCGGGCGGGCCGACCGGGTCGCGGTCATGATGGCGAACTGTCCCGACTGGCTCGCGCTGTGGTTCGCGGTGGTGCGGCTGGGCGCCGTGGTCGTTCCGATCAACACCGCGCACAAGAGCGCCGGACTCCGCTACCTGCTGGACCACTGCCGACCGTCGGTCCTCGTGCTCGACCCCGAACGCGTGGTCCACCTCGACGAGGCGCAGCCGGAGCACCGGCCCGGGCACGTCCTGACGTCCGTGCCGCGCTCGACGACGACGCCGCCGCCCGAGCCCGCGGACCTCGGGCTGCACTCGCCCGCCGCGATCCTCTACACCTCCGGGACCACCGGACCGCCCAAGGGCTGCCTGCTGCCCCACGGCCAGTACCTCGCCGCGAGCTTCCTCCACGCGGACGCGTGCGGGTACGACGAACACGCCGTGATCTACACCTGTCTGCCGCTGTTCCACATCAACGCGCAGAACTACACGGTCCTCTCGGCCCTCGCGGCAGGCGGGACGGTGGCGCTGGACGACCGCTTCAGCGCGTCGCGGTTCTGGGACCGCCTGACCGAGGTCGGTGCGACCGCGTTCAACTTCATCGGGTCCATGGCCGTGTCGCTGTGGAACCAGCCCGTGCGTGAGTCCGAGGGGAAGCACTCCGCCCGGGTGGCCTTCGGGGTCCCGCTCGCGCCGGAGGTGTGGGAGTCCTGGGAGAAACGGTTCGGGGTGCGGGTCGTCTACACCTACGGGATGACCGAGAACGCCCTCCCTGCCATCGTCGACGCCCGCGAGACCCCGGTCCCCGCTGGGCGCCGGGGTTCCTCCGGACGGGCGAGCCCGACCAGCGAGATCGTCATCGCCGACGAGCACGACCGTCCCCTTCCCGCGGGCGAGGTCGGGCAGATTCTCACCCGGACGACGATCCCGTGGACGATGATGACGGAGTACCTCGACCAGCCCGGTGCGACGGTCGAGGCCTTCCGCAACGGCTGGTTCCACACCGGCGATCTCGGCTACCTGGACGCGGACGGCTATCTGTTCTTCGTCGATCGGCTCAAGGACGCCGTGCGTCGTCGCGGCGAGATGGTGTCGTCCTGGGAGGTCGAGACCGTCGTCTCGCAGTACCCCGGAATCCTGGACTGCGCGATGATCGGCGTCTCGTCGGAGCTGGGGGACGACGACATCCTGGTCGTGCTGGTCACCGAGGACCCCGCGTTCGACCCGGCCCTGCTGGTGGAGTTCTGCGCCGAGCGCCTCGCGCACTTCCAGGTGCCGCGCTACGTGCGCCGGGTCGACGATCTGCCGAAAACCCAGACCCAGCGTGTGGAGAAGTACCGGCTCCGACGTGACGGTCTGCTGCCGGGGGACTGGGACGCCGGACCGCGGCGCCCGCCACGACGCGATCCCGATCGACGGTCGGGCTGACACACCCCACGAGGAGAGACGATGTCCGAGACCCTTCCTGTCCCGCAGAGCCGAAAGCCGCGGCCCATCATCGCGCCGAAGCTGCACCACTCGACCTTCCTCACCCTCAAGCTGCACGAGATGGTGGCCTGGTACGAAAAGGTCGCCGGCCTGACGCCCGTGCACTACAGCGACGGTGCCGCGTGGCTGACCAACGACGCGGCGAACCACCGCATCGCCCTGATCGCCCACCCGGCGATCAAGAAGCCGGTGGACAAGCCGACCAGCGCCGGGCTGCACCACACCGCGTTCGAGTACGCGGACTTCGACCAGTGGCTCGACAACTACTCGAGGCTCAAGGACGAGGGGATCACTCCCTTCATGTCTCTCGACCACGGCATGACGATGTCGCTGTACTACGCCGACCCCGAGGGCAACGGGGTGGAGATCCAGATCGACGCCTTCGGCGACTGGGCCAGGTCGACGGAGTGGATGTGGGCGTCGCGCGAGTTCGCCGAGAACCCGGTCGGCAACTTCTTCGACCCGGACCTCGTCGTCGAGGCGCGGGAGAAGGGTCTGTCCATGGCCGAGATCCACCAGGCGGCCCACGCGGGTGACTACCGCCCGGAGAACCCGCCCGCGGATGTCCTGCTGCCCGAGGTCTACTGACGCCGAGACCGGCACCTACGGAAGGAAACGACATGACCGTGGCCAGCGAGACGCCGGTCGACGTCACCGCGAGAATGCTCGAGGCGGCGGACACCGACATCGCGACGTTCTTCTCGATGTTCACCGAGGACTGCGAGTTCCGTCTCGGCAACAACGAGCCCGTGCGAGGCAGGCAGAACATCCAGGAATGGGTGTCGGGCTTCCTCGGCGGCGTCGCGGGTCTGCGACACGTGATCCTCGAGATGTGGTCGGACGGGGACGTGGCCGCGGCCCGTGCCGACGTCACGTACTCCATGCAGAACGGTGCGACGTTCACCCTGCCCGTGGTCACCCGCACCCGGGTGCGCCACGGGCAGGCGTGCGAGTACCTGATCTTCATGGATCCCGGCCCGGTGATCGCCGCGTCGACGTCGTAAGGGCTCGCTGCCGAGCACCGTCCTGACCGCCACTCGACGGACGCCTTACCGCCCACGACTGGTCGAAGCTGAGGTTGATCGGCTGGTAGGGAAGACCGGAGGCGTCCCGGGGTAAGGGGCGCGCCACCGCGGAGTTCGTCCCGCCGAGGGCGCCGTCACCTGGTGTCGTGACGCGGCAACGTGCTCTCGTGAGAACGAAGATGGTGCGCCGTCAGGGACTGGAACCCCGAACCCAGTGCACAAGACTCACGTGGGCCGTGGTGATCCCATGTATGCATTCGTGCTGCTCGCCGACTTGATTGAGATGTGGTGATCTTGTCCGGCAGCCCCTGGACGCCTGCCGTGTCGTGACGTGAGCGGTACCCACACCGGTCCTCTTCGTGAACGCTTCTCGGGCTAGCTCGGCGGTCCCCGGCCGAGATCGTCGGTCGTGGCCGCGCGCTGCCCGCGAGCGACCCAGCGACTTGCCGGGGCGGTGTGTCAGCGTTGGCGTGGCTCTCGGTGGGCGCGAAAGCGGGCGACGGCGTCGATCAGGGCGTGGGCGTGCATCTCGAACAGGGCCGGGAGGTCCACGGAGTCCCCGCCGACCTCGCGAGAGATGAACAGGCCGTCGGCGGCGGCGAGGGCGTAGGCCACCAGCAGTGCGACCTCGTCGGGGAGGAGGTCGGGCGCCAGTTCCTCGACCGCGGCGACGAGTCGCTCCTGAGCGACCTGTCGTACCTGGAGGAACACGGTGCGCGCCCGGGGCTCCTCGGGTCGTCGCTCCAGGGCGAGCATCAGTCCCAGGCGCAGGAAGTCCGGGGACTCGAGGAGGGCCTTGGCCACCCGGGCGGCCATGTCCAACGCACGACTGCGAGCGACGGCGTCCGGGTCGACAGCAGCATTCATCGGCTCGGCGACCTCAGGCAAGCTCATCGCAGACAGCCAGCTGCCGAAGCTGCGCTCGATGACCGCCGCGATCAGTTCGTCCTTGTTCTCGAAGTGCCAGTAGATCGAGCTGGCCGGCAGTCCGGCCCGGGCGCTGACCAGATTGATGCTGGTGCCCTCGTAGCCGCGCTCGCCGGCGATCTCGACCGTCGCGTCGAGGATCCGGCGCTTGGACTCCTCGCCGTTGGCTCGTCGCTGACGGCTGCTGCGTGCGCTGGCCACCACGTCGCCCTCCCTCCTGCCTGGTCGTCGGCCGAGCGTACGGACGCCGCCCCGCGTCATGCCCCTCACAGCCGCTTCCCGTAGTGGACGCTACAGGATTCATGTAGCGTCCACTCCAGGAAGCGATGGGCCGGACGGTGCTTCGAGTGGAGGCAGCAGGCGATGAGCAGCGAGACCGCGACACGGTCGGCGCGCGAGGCGACGCGGGAGGTCGACGTCGCGATCGTGGGGTACGGGCCGGTCGGGGCGACCGCGGCGAACCTGCTGGGCGCCGAGGGGCTCTCGGTGGTGGTGATCGAGCGGGAGCCCTCGATCTACTCCCGGGCCCGCGCGATCTCGACCGACGAGGAGGTGATGCGGGCCTGGCAGCGGACCGGGCTCGCGGACGCCCTCGAGGCCGACATGCTCCCGGAGAAGCCGATCGACTTCGTGGACTCCGACGGGCGGTCGTTCCTCAACTTCACCCCGCGCCCCCGCGGCAACGGACATCCGCCGCAGCTGTTCATCTACCAGCCCGCGGTGGAGGAGACCCTGCGTGGCGGGGTGAAGCGCTACCAGAACGTCGAGGTCTGGCTCGGGCAGGAGTGTTTCCGCATCGTGCAGGGCCCGGAGTCGGTCGAGCTGCTGGTCGCCGACCTGGACGGTGGCGCCTTGCGTCGTCTGCGGGCCCGCTACGTCATCGCCGCCGACGGCGGGTCGAGCCCGACCCGCGCGCAGCTCGGGGTCGGGTTCGAGGGACGCACCTACGAGGACCGCTGGTTGGTCATCGACACCGAGGTCCGTCGGGAATGGCCCGAGCACGACCGGCTGCGTTTCCACTGCGATCCGGAACGACCGGCCGTGGACTGCCCCACCCCACTGGGTCACCACCGCTGGGAGTTCCCCGTGCTCCCCGGGGAGGACGAAGCGGAACTCGCGACGGACGCTTCGGTGTGGTCGCTGCTCGCGGGCCACGGGATCACCGAGGAGCACGTCCGGCTGCTGCGCGCCGTGGTCTACAGCCACCACGTCCGCTTCGCCACCCGGTGGCGCTCGGGGCGGGTGTTCCTCGCCGGCGACGCCGCCCACGTCATGCCGCCCTGGATCGGGGAGGGCATGGCCTCCGGGGTCCGCGACGCGGCCAACCTGTGCTGGAAGCTCGCTGCGGTGCTGCGTGGTGAGCTCCCGGAGACCGCGCTCGAGAGCTACGAGACCGAACGCCAGCCGCACGTCCGCGAGATGACCAGCTGGGCGGTGCGTGCCGGCATGCTCATCACCCAGCGCCGAGCCGCTCTCGCCTCGGTGCGCAACCACGTGTTCCGGGCCGCGATGCGACTGCCCGGCCTCGGGTCCTGGCTGCGCGAGGGGAGCTGGTTCCCCGACCCGCACTACCGCGAGGGGCTGCTCGCACAGGACGCGCACCCAGCGGTCGGCTGGCTGCCGCCGCAGCCCTGGGTCCTCGACGCCGAGGGACGCCGCGCGCGTCTCGACGACGCTCTGGGGCGGGGCTGGGTTCTGCTGCGCCCACCGTCGGAGAACACCCGCCGCGACGAGAGCGCCTGGCTGGACACCGGCGCCCGCCCCGTCGCCCTGCTGCCCGCGGGCAGCGAACCGCGTCCGGGCGCGGTCGTCGACATCGACAACCAGCTCGTGACCTGGATGCACGAGCGCTGTGCGGCCTCGCTGGTGCTCCGGCCCGACGGCTACGTCCACAGCGCCGCGTCCGCCGGGCGCTCGCTCCCCGCACCGCCCTGGGCCCGGCGCGCCGCGTGAGGACGCATCGCCGAGCACTCACCCGTTTCCGGAAGGACCATCCGATGAGCACGCCGACGATGTCGGAGAAGACCCTGTCGCTGACCGTGCGCGGGCCCGGCGGCGGCCGCGGCGAGACCGAGGTCTTCGTCGCCGAGACCGGCGACGGGCCGCCGGTGCTGCTGCTGCACGGCGGCGGTCCCGGGGCCTCCGGCGTGTCGAACTACGTCCGCAACATCGAGGCCCTCGCGGCCGGGCACCGCGTGATCGTGCCGGACCTGCCCGGCTACGGCCGGTCCCGAAAGCACCTCGATCAGTCCGACCCCTTCGGCTACCTCGCCGACGCCGTACGCGGCGTCCTCGACGCCCTCGGCCTGGAGCGGGCCCATCTGGTCGGCAACTCCTACGGCGGGTCGGCCGCGCTGCGCCTGGCCCTCGACACCCCGCACCGGGTCGACCGGCTCGTGCTCATGGGCCCCGGCGGGATCGGCACCACCCGCGCCCTCCCGACGCCGGGCCTGAACGCCCTGCTGAACTACTACCGGGGCACGGGACCTTCCCGGGCCAAGCTCGAGGAGTTCATCCGCGAACACCTCGTGTTCGACCCCTCCACGGTGCCCGCCGAAGCCATCGATGCTCGCTATCAGGCCAGCATCGATCCCGAGGTCGTCGCCGACCCGCCGCTTCGTCGACCGTCGGGCCCCGGTGCGCTGCGCACCCTGTGGCGCATGGACCTCACCCGCGACCGTCGTCTGGCCGAGCTGCACACCCCGACCCTGGTCGTCTGGGGCGCCGAGGACCGCGTCAACCGGCCCTCCGGGGGCACCACGCTGGCGGACACGATGCCGCAGGCGACCCTGCTGCAGTTCGCCCGCACCGGGCACTGGGTCCAGTTCGAACAAGCCACCCTGTTCAACCACGTCGTACGCGGCTTTCTCGACGAAGGGCAGGAC
>NZ_JBBEGN010000024.1:0-68919 GCF_037401875.1 Actinomycetospora aurantiaca
ACCACCAGCACTGGATCCATCTCGAACCCTGTCCTGCCCACAGCCAGGCAGGTTGGTCACCACCGTGACCAACCCACCCGTCGGGGCCTGCTCAGTGTCCGCAATGTGCTGAGACATCAACTGTCTGGGAAGTCCTGAGCACAGACAGGCTGCTATGGCCCCACTTAGTGCTCACCTGGGCGTAGCCCACATCACGGGCAGGGCCTCCAGCCCGTGGATCAGGTTCTCGTGCCGGAACCCGACGTCGTCGGGGTCGACCGCGAGCGCGAGGTCCGGGAAGCGTCGCAGCAGCGCGGCGAACGCGATCCGGAGCTCGATGCGCGCGAGCGGCGCCCCGAGGCAGTGGTGGATGCCGTAGCCGAACGCCACGTGCGGGACCGGCTCCCGCCGCACGTCGAGGTGGTCGAGGCCCTCGCCCAGGGCGGGGTCCCGGTTCGCGGCGCAGAGCGACGCGGTGACGACGGTGCCGGCGGGCACCTCGTGCGGGCCGACCTCGACGTCGCGCCCGGCGACCCTCGGGAAGCCGGCGGAGACCGGGGAGACGTGCCGCAGCATCTCCTCGACCGCCCGCGACAGCGCCGCGTCGTCGTCGAGCGCGGCCCGCATCGCGGCCATCTGGTCGGGGTCGCGGAGGAGCTCGTAGGTCCCCAGCGCGATGACGTTCGACGTCGTCTCGTGCCCCGCGACCAGCAGCAGGTTGGCGAGGCCGACGAGCTCGGCGTCGTCGATCCCGCCCTCGGCGGCGGAGCGGTCGCCGTGCTCCGCCACGAGCATCCCGAGGAGGTCGTCGCCCGGCTCGCGGCGCGCCCGCGCGACGAGCGAGGCCATGTACTCGCGCGACTCGCCGAACACCCGGGTCCGCTGCTCGACGGTGAGGTCGGAGCGCAGGGTCAGCTCCGCACGCTCCTGGAAGCCGTCCCGGTCGGCGTAGGGCACGCCGAGCAGTTCGCAGATGACGAGGGAGGGCACGGGCAGGGCGAAGTCGGCGACGAGGTCGGCGGGCGCGCCACCGGCCGCCATCCGCTCCAGGGCCTCGTCGACGATCGCCACGACCCGCGGCTCGAGGGCCTTCATCGCTCGCACCGTGAAGCGGCCGGTGAGCATCCTGCGCAGCCGCGTGTGGTCCGGCGGGTCGAGCGCGAGCAGCATCCCGGCCCGTCGCCGCGCCATCTCGTCGGCGTCGAGGCCGCCCGGCGGGAGCGGCAGCCCCTCGAACCCGAACGCCGGGTCGCCGTGGACGGTGCGGGCCTCGTCGAAGCCCGCCACGAGCGTCGCGCGGTGCCCGACGAGGGTGGTCACCGGGCAGGTGCCGCGCGCGTCGCGCAGGGCCGTGACCTCGGGGGCGGGGTCGAGGCCGGCGCGCCGGAGGCCGAGCCGCGGCGGGAGGTCCGTCGTCTGATCGGTGCTCATGCCAACGACCCTGCCCCACCGGCCGCCGTCGCGGGAAGTGGATCGTGCACCGCGACCGGTCAGCCGCCGGCGAGGAGCCGTCCGTAGGCCTTGACGGCGTCGTCGATCAGCGCCACTGAACAGGTCTCGTCGGTGACGTGCGCCTGGTCCGGGTCGCCCGGCCCGCAGATGATCGTGGCGGCCCCGCCCAGGGCTCCGGCGAGGACGGCGGCGTCGGTGAAGTAGGTGGCGTACACCGGGGCCACGTCGCCGCCGAGGAGCTCGCACGCCCGCGCGACCGACCCCGGGTCGGTGTCGACGACGGGGAGGTCGACCACGCGCTCGATCCCGACGCCGTCGCCGACCAGACCGCGCACGGTCGCGACGGCGGCGTCCGCGTCGGTACCCGGGACCAGGCGCAGGTCGACGGCCATCTCGGCGTGGTCGGGCACCAGGTTCGGCTGCACGCCGGCGTGGAAGGTGCCCACGTTGGCCGTCATGGGCCCGTGGGTGTCGCTCGTGGGCCAGTCGGCGTGGGCGTGCACGGCGAGCGCGGCGCGGGCGAGGTCGACCAGCGCGTTGTGCCCGAGCTCGGGGCGCGACCCGTGGGCGGAGACGCCGCGGGCGGTCAACCGCAGCCACAGCGCGCCCTTGTGCCCGAGCAGCGGCCGGTTGCCGGTCATCTCGCCGACGACGAGCAGCGGCGACGGTGCGAGCAGCGACCGGTCGAGCGCCCGGGCGCCGTCGCAGCCGGTCTCCTCGCCGAACGTGAACACGACCTGCAGCTCGCCGCCCCCGGCCCTGGCGCGGGCGCAGGCGGCCTCGACCATCGCCGCGACCCCGCCCTTCATGTCGCTCGCGCCGCGGCCCCGCAACCGACCGTCGACGACGTCGCCCGCCAGCGGGTCGAACGACCAGGCGTCGTCGATGGCCGGGACGGTGTCGAGGTGCCCGCTGAGCGTCACCGCGGCGGGCCGGTCGGTCCCCGCGACGTCGGAGGTGCGGGCGACGACGTTCGCGCGGCCCGGGGCGGGCTCGTCGAGGTGCACCCGCAGCCCGGCGTCGTCCAGCCGCCCGGCCACCACCTCGGCCGCGGCGCGCTCGCCACCGCCCCGGGTGTCGAGCCGGACGAGCTCGCGGGCGAGGTCGAGGGCGGCACTCACGGGTCTGCTCACGGGTCCGCTCACGGTTCAGCGGCCGCGGAACGACGCCGAGCGCTTCTCCAGGAACGCGGCGCGGCCCTCGGCGAAGTCGTCGGTCTCGAACATGGCGACCTGGGTGGTCTCCTCGACGTGCAGCGCCTCCGCGAGGGAGGCCGGCGGGGCGGCCAGGATGCGCTTGGTCGCGGCGAGGGCGAGCGGCGCGGCCGCCGCCATCTCCCGGGCGCGCTCGACCGCGACGCCCAGGGCGGACCCGTCGTCGACCAGCTCGTCGACGAGCCCGAGCCGCGCGGCCTCCTCGGCGTCGATGATGTTCCCCCGCAGGAGCAGCCGCCGGGCGGCTCCGGCGCCGACCTTGCGCGGGAGGGTCCAGAACAGCCCCGAGTCGGCCACCAGCCCGATGCGCCCGAAGATCGCGCCGTAGCGGGAGCCGTGGCCCGCCACCACGTAGTCGCACGCCGCGACCACCGAGGTGCCCGCACCCACCGCCGCTCCCTCGACCGCGGCCACCACGGGCAGCGGCCCCTCGACGAGCAGCGAGATCACGTCGGCGACGAGGTGCAGCCGGTCGCGGGCATCCGCGCGGTCGCCCTGCGGCATGGAGGAGATGTCGCCGCCGGAGCTGAAGTGCTTCCCGGCCCCCGTGACGACGAGCGCCCGGCAGGCGTCGTCGGCGTGCGCGGCCTCCAGGGCGGCCCGCAGCTCCCGGCGCAGCGGCACCGTGAGGGCGTTGCGCCGCTCGGGCACGTCGAAGGTCAGCACCCGCACCGGGCCGTCGTCGTGGACCTGCAGCGGGCCGGTCATCGGCGGGCCTCCTCGTCGGCGGTGGAGCGGTGGCGGTCCTGCTCGGCGCGCCAGTCGGCCAGGGTCGTCCCGAACCGCTCGAGCACGGCCCGGCGCAGGGACTCGTCCTCCCGGGGCACCGGTTCGAGGAAGACCTGGTCGAGGTCGGTGAAGCGGGCGCGCAGCTCCTCGTCGAGCCGCACGCAGGCGCGCTCGAGGTCGCCGACGGTCAGGTGGTCCTTGAAGTCGACCCGGGCGCAGAGCAGCACGCTGTCGGTGCCGGTGAGCATCGTCTGCAGGTCGACCACCGCCGTGACCTCCGGTGCGGCGCTGAGCTGGTCGTAGATCGCGGTGGTCACCCGGGGCTCCGCGGCGCGGCCGATCAGCAGGTTCTTGTTCGTGCGCCCGAGAGCGTAGGCCACCACGGCGAGCAGCAGGCCGATCATGATCGAGGCGATCCCGTCCCAGACCGACGAGCCCGTCTGCTGGTGCAGGACCACGCCCACGGCGGCGAACAGCAGGCCCAGCAGCGCGGCGGTGTCCTCGAACAGCACGCTCTTGACGGTCGGGTCGTCCGAGAGGCGCAGGTACCGGACGAGGGAGAGCCGCAGCTCGCGCTTCTCGCGCAGCACCTGGCGCAGCGCCTGCTGCCACGAGATGCCCTCGATGACCGCGGAGAGGGCCAGCACCGAGTACGCCACCCACGCGTACTGCTCCTCGGCCGGGTCGGGCGCGTTCTCGATGATCGCCGTGACGCCCTCGTACACGGAGAAGGTGGCGCCGACGACGAACACCGACACCGCGGCGATCATCGCCCAGAAGAAGCGCTCCTTGCCGTAGCCGAAGGGGTGCACCCGGTCGGCCCGCTTGCCCGAGCGGCGCAGCGCGGTGAACAGCAGCACCTCGGTGACGCAGTCCGCGGCGGAGTGCGCGGCCTCGGCGAGCATGGCCGAGGAGCCGGTCAGCAGGCCGGCGATCAGCTTGAGCACCCCGACCGCGGCGTTGGCCGCGAACGTGAGCAGCACCGAGAGGGTGCTCTGCCCCGACGACGAGTCGCCGGCGTCGCGACCCTCGTCGGTGGGATCGTCGGGGGAGGGCGCGACGGCGGCGGAGGCGGTCATGGCGGCAGGACGTTCCTTTCTCACGCGAACGACCTCTGCTCTACCCGTCCGGCGGCACCTTCACCCGTGACCGCGCCGCCGTCCACGGCCACGTGATCAGGGCCCAGACGGCGAGCACGACGGCGGCCTCGACCAGCAGGTACACCGGGTACGGCCCGAACAGGTCGAGCACCGACGCCGCGTCCGGCTTGCGGTCGAGGTAGCCGTAGTTCGCCCCGGTCAGCAGGTTCATCGGCTGCGCCACCGCGGCCCACACCAGCGTCGCCGCGACCGTGCGGCCGTAGTCGGCCCACCCGGGCCGACGTCCGCGGCCCCACGTCATCAGGACCGCCGCCCAGATCGGCAGCACGTGCGCGGCGAAGAAGGCCAGGAACGACGGCGCGGGAAAGTCCGGGCCGCCCAGGGCCGGCGTCGCGAGGGCCTGCACGGTGAGGGTGAGGGCCCAGTAGTAGGACATGCCGTAGGCCCACTGGCGCCCGCTCCACAGCGCCCACGCGGCGACGTAGGGGACGAGGTCGGACAGCCACAGCGGGAGGGTCTGACCCGCGCGCCCGGGCTCGAAGGCGTAGATCTGGTAGGCCAGCGTGGTCACGACCAGCAGCACCGCGAGGGCACGCGAGGTGTTCCCGACGACGGGGGCGGGCGCGCGGCGCCCCAGCGGCACCAGGGCGGCGGCCCCGAGGACCGCGACGATCACGACGACGACGTGCGAGGTCCCCCACGGGGCGAAGGGCACGGCGGCGTGCACCCGGTCATGCTCCCACCGTTCTCCGCCTCCTCCGGCGTGAGGGGAACCCTCGGGCCGGTGGAGCGGCCGGATCGTCCCCTCGCGGCCGGGCGAGTGCCCACGCCGCGAACGGCACCGCGCCGGCGCCGAGCGTCAGGTCGGCCTGCCAGACGCTGCCGGTGACCAGCAGCCAGAACCCGGCCGAGAGCACCGTCGGGGCGGCCAGCACCGCGGCGGCACACCACCCGAGCGCCGCGTCGGTCGTCGGCCGCAGCCACACCAGCGCCCCGACGAGCAGCCCCAGGGCCACGAGCGCGACCACGACGATCCCGAGGTGCAGCCCGCGCTCGCCGGTCACCTTCGCGCCGACGTGCAGCGGGGAGAACCGGTCCGCGCCGCCGAGGAGGAACGGCCCGATCAGCACGGCCCAGGTCGCGGCGGCCACGCTCCCGACCAGCAGGCCGCGCCGGTGCCCTCGTCGTACTCCCACCGCAACGGCGACGATCACGACGACGAGCGCCAGGTGCGGCCGCGTGCAGGTCGCGACGCCCAGCGCGATCGCACCCGTCGTCAGGACCAGCGGGGACCAGGAGCGCAGCACCCAGGCCGCGGCGGCGACGGCGGGGACCACGCTGGTCACGAGGTCGTCGCCGACGAGGTACTCGCGCAGCACCTCCGGGGTCAGGGCCACCAGCACCCACAGCAGCGTCGGCGTCCGACGCAGCCGCCACCCGCCGTTCAGCACCGGCAGCAGCAGGAGCGTCCAGCCCACGTTCTGCCAGGCCGCGTGGCCGGTAATCGCCCAGAACGGCGCCGCGAGCACCAGCGACCCGGGCAACGGAGTGATCGGGTTCTGCAGGTAGGTGACGCCGGTGTAGGGGTACAGCCCGCCCGCCAGCCGGGAGAGGGCGACGTCCAGCGCGTCCGCCCGGTCGCTGCCCACCCCCGGCGCCCACGACGGCGGACCGACCGCGAACGCGACCACCAGCCCGACGGCGACGACCGCGACGAGACCCGGCAGGACCCACCGCGGAATGCGCACGGACGGCAGCGCGAGGGCCACCGCGGTAAGCAGCACGTAGACGGCAACGACCGCCGGTGGACCACCGAGCTCCATCGCCGGGAAGGTCGAGACGACCGCGAGCAGGGCCCCGAGACTCAGGGCGGGGAGCGTCATCGGCGGCGGCGCGGGCGACGGGCCGGACCCCGGGCCGGGGCGCGGGCCGGACGCGCGGCGCGGGGCTCCGGGCGGTGGGGGGTGCGGGTGGTGTTGGCCGTGCGCCCGCGGACGATGCCGATGAGCTCCTCCATGCCGTCGCTGTTCCCGGCGTCCGCCCCGTCCGGCCAGGTGAGGACGACGCTCGAGGTCGGGGCGTCGGTCATCGGCCGGTGGGTGACGTCGCGGCGGTGGTGCAGCCGGGCCAGCGACAGCGGGACGACGAGTACCCCGACCCCCGCGGCGACGAGCTCGACGGCGTCGCCGGTCGTGGCGGGGTCGGACACCGCGGGGCGCCCGGGGCGCTCGGCCGGCCAGGGGAGGGTGTCGTCCTGCGGGCGGAGGACGACCTCGTCGGCGAGGTCGGCAGTGCCGACCTCCTCCGCCGCGGTGAGGAGATGGTCCTTCGCGACGACGACGACGGTGGTCTCGGTGTAGAGCGGGATGGCGTGCAGCCCGTCCCGGTCGATCGGCAGGCGGACCAGCCCGGCGTCCAGCTCCTCCGCGCGGACACCCGCGACGATCTCGCCCGTCGTCGCGAACGAGAGCTCCAGCACGACCGACGGGCGGCGCTCGGCCCACATCCGCGCCCACTTGTCCGGGGTGACGCCCGGGACGCAGCCCAGCCGGAAGGGTGCGTCGGGGCCGGTCACCGGCCCAGGTTAGCGACCGGTCCCAGCTCGATATCGTGGGCGCATGAGCCGCCAGCCGCAGACGATGAAGCCCGCGACGGCGGCGAAGAAGCTCGGGGTGCTCCTCGACGCGACCCCGGCCGAGTTCCGGGAGGGCGTGGTGTCGCGCGACGAGCTCGACGCCCTGCAGGCGGACCCGCCCGAGTGGCTGCGTGACCTGCGCCGCGACGGGCCGCACCCGCGTCCCGTCGTCGCGGACCGGCTCGGGGTGTCGATCTCGGGGCTCGCCCGCGCGGAGATCACCGAGCCGCTGACCACCGAGCAGATCACGGCGATCAAGGACGAGCAGCCGGAGTGGCTGCGCCACGAACGGAACCTGCGCGCCGAGACGCAGCGCGAGGAGGCCCGGCTGCGGGCGGAGAAGGCCGGGAAGTCGGAGAAGGCCGGAAAGGCGGGGCGTCCGGGGAGCCGGCCCGCGCGGTGACCGGCCCGCCGTCGGGCCGCGCCCGTGCCCTGACGGCGGTGGGCGCGGGCCTGAGCGCCGTCGCGGTGGTGCTGTTGGGGCTGGGCTCGCGCGGCGTCGAGGACAACGGCGACGGGTTCCGCCTGATCTGCGGCGAGGGCCTCGTGCCGCGGACGGTCGACGGCATCGCGTCGTGGAAGGGCGGGGTCGTCACCGACTTCGCGCTCGCGTCCGCACCGACGTGTGCGGAGTCCGCTCCGTCCTCGGCGCGCCTCGTGCTGCGGACGGCGGTCCTGCTGTCGGAGGACACGCTGGACCTGCGCACCGTCGGGCTGCTCTACGCCCTCCTCGTGGGGCTGGTGGTCGGCCTCGCCGCGTGGGCGGCGACCGCGACCGGGCTGCGGCGCGCGCTCGTGCTCGTCGTGCCGGTCGCGCCCCTGGCCCTGCCGTGGTTCTCCCGGTTCTTCGTCTCCACCTACGTGGAGCCGGCCGGGTTGCTCGGGACGGTCGCCGTCGGGTGCGGGCTCGCGGCGTTCCTCGCGGCGCGGCACGCGGCGCCGGGTGACCGCGCGGCGGCCCTCGCGCTGGTGGCGGTCGGCGGGCTGGTCGCCGGGACGGCGAAGCCGGCCTACCTGCCGGTCCTGGCCGTGGCGGTCGCCGTCGTCGCGGTCGGGTCGCGCTCCCTGGTGCGTCGCGGGCGGCAACGGTGGGTCCCCGTCGTCGTGGTCGCGGTCCTGGTGGCGGGCGCCGCGGCACCGGTCGGGGCCGCGCTGCGGTTCCAGGCCATCGCGTACGAGAGCGCGAACGTGCACGACCTGGCCTTCACGCTCGTGCTGCCCGAACTGGGACCGGGAGCCACGACCGATCTGGCGCTCCCACCCGAGGCCGCCGCGTACACCGGCACCGGGTTCTTCAACGGACCACCACACCCGTCGGCGGCGTGGTGGCGGGAGGCGGTCCTGACGCGGCCGGACGCCACCCGAGCGCGGGTCCACCGGACCCTCGCGTCCGAGCCGGCGGCCGTGGTGCGGGCGATCGGGGTCGGGCTGCGGGCCACCGTGCGAGCAGACCTGCCCTACCTCGCCTCCGGACCCGCCGTCACGAACCGTCTGTCGCCGCTCGGCGGGGACCCGGGGTGGTCGGGGGCTCGACAGTCGGACTTCCGCCGGGTCCTCGACGCGGGCGGGTGGTGGCAGTGGCTCCCGGCGCTGCTCGTGGCCGCGTGCCTGGCGGTCGGCTGGCGCCGGACGCCGTGGTGCCGGGCGGCGGGGCTGGCGGGGGTCACGGCGCTCGGGCTCGTCGCCGCGGCGGTGTTCGGGGACGGCTACTTCGAGCTGTTCAAGCACGTCTGGCCGGCGTCGTACGTGCTGATCGTGGCTGCGCTGTGTCTCGTGGGCGCCGGGCTCTCGATCACGGTCCGCACCAAGCGTGTCCGAAGGGCCCTTACGGGCCCAACGCTCGCCAACCGAGCTCACTGAGGACGGGGACGATCAGGCGATGGCGCTGATGTCCCCGTCGTCGAAGTAGATCGCCTGATGGAGGCGACCCCCGAGCGCGGAGGCGTAGCGGGCGAGGACCTCCTGCCCGGAGACCTTGCCACGCTCGATCTGGGAGACACGACCCTTCGTGACCTCCATACGATCGGCGACCTGCTGCTGGGTCAGTCCTCGAGAGCGGCGCACCTCGGCCAAGCGGTGACCGATGACCTCGGCGAGCAACTCCCGCTTGCCCGCGTCCACGGCGTCCTCCCCGCCGGCACGCTCCACGTAGTCGGACCGGATGTCCCTCCAGGCCACGTACTCGCTCATGTCTGGCGCTCCTCCTCGTCGCGACGGTCCTTGAGATAGCTCTCGTAGCGCTGCTCAGCCAGAGGAATGGCCTCGCGGTACCACTGGTTCCAGCGTCCCGACTTGTCCCCAGCGACGAGCAGGATGCTGTCGCGCCACGGGTCGAAGGCGAACAGGATCCGGCTCGTGCCAGGTCTGAGTTCCTTGAGGTTCGCGATGGAAGATCCGTGGATCGTGTCGACGAGGGGCCGCCCGAGACCCGGTCCGTGGTCGACGAGCATGTCGATGGCTTGCACGACGCGCCGCTGTGAGACGTCGTCGAGAGTGTCGATCCAGGATCGCACCTCGTCGACGACGTAGACCTGCCACTCGCCGGGCGTCACGCGACAAGTGTACCGATCGCTATACCTGCGGGTCCATCCAACAACCTGCCCGCGCTCCATCGCGTACGAGAGCGTCAACAGTGTCGTGGGCCTTCTACACGGCGCTACAGGCCCGCCTTACCCCTCGTGACCTCGAACGGCTCCCCGGCCGGGCTCTGCTCACCGGTCGCGAGCGCGGCAGCCCCTCGGACGACGCGGTGGAAGGCCACGCGATCGGACTGCAGGATCGCCAAGCGACGGAACTCCTCGAGCACCGCGAAGACCGGAGCGAGATCGAGCTCGCGCCGCATCGTCTCGGTCGCGGCGTCCAGCGCGAGCCGGAAGCGCACCTGGTCCGCCTCGTCAAGGGCTGTGTGGATGGCCTCGGGGCTGGCTCCGGCCGCCAGGGGCGTGGCGGGCGGTTCCGCGTCCAGGCTCCACGACACGCTCATCTGCTGGACGGTACCGGCAGCGGGCCCTGACCCGTCGTCAGGAACGAGAAAGGTGAAGCCGGTTTTTCAGAGGCGCTCGACGCGGTCGGCCTGCGGGCCCCGGTCGCTCTGCCGCACCTTGTAGCGGACCCGGTCGCCCTTCTGCAGCGGCTCCGACCCCACGATCACGGACACGTGGAGGAAGAGATCGTCGCCGCCCGCGTCCGGGGTGATGAACCCGAACCCGCGCTCGCTGTCGTAGCGCGCGACGACGCCCTCGCCGCCTCGTGCGGGTGCATTCCTCGACGCCGGCTTCGCGGCCGGTGCCGGCGTCTTCGGCGCTGCCGGGGGCTCGGAGCCCCGGACCAGCCCCACGTTCCGGGCCTGCGGACCCCTGTCTCCCTCGGCCACGTCGTAGGCGACCCGGTCGCCCTCCGCGAGCCACGTCAACCCCTCCTCGAGAGCGCGGACGTGCACGAACACGTCCCCGGACCCGGAATCGGGGGTGATGAAGCCGAAGCCCTTGTCCTCGTCGTACCAGGCCACCGTGCCGTCGGCACCGTCCGCGGTGGCGGCGGGTGGGCCGACCTCCGCTCCCAGCGGGATCACGTGCCCGGCCTGCGGGCCGCGCTCGCCCTCCACCACGACGAAGGCCACCCGCTGCCCCTCGGCGACCACCCCGCCGGTCACGATCGCGGAGCTGTGCACGAAGACGTCGGGACCGCCGCCGTCCGGCGAGGCGAAGCCGTATCCCTTGGCCGGCTCGTACCAGTTGACGGTGCCGAGCAGCCCCACGGCGCTGCCGGCGGCCGCGTCGGCGGTGACGCGGACCCGGAGCGCCTGGGGTCCGCGCTCGTTCTCGCCGATCTCGAACTCGACGGCCTGCCCCTCACGCAGCACCGTCTCGTCCCCGAGGACGCCGGAGGCGTGCACGAACACGTCCGACGAGCCGTCGTCGGGAGCGAGGAAGCCGAAACCCCGCTCGACGTCGAACCAACGGACGGTTCCCTGCGGCATCGACGGCTCCGGATCGAAGGGTGGACGGGCACGCGCGGCCCGTCGTCGGGAACGACAAAAGGGCCGTCGGATCGACGGCCCTTCGTGTGTGTCCGAGGGGGGACTTGAACCCCCACCCCCTACTCGGGGACTAGCACCTCAAGCTAGCGCGTCTGCCATTCCGCCACTCGGACCTGCAGGTGGAGAGCTTACGCGACGCCGCCTCCGGCGATCACACGGGGTACGTGACTGCGTCCCCGGGTCGAGCTCCGCTGCGCTCCGTCTCCGCCTGGCAGGATGCCCCGCATGGGTCGCGCCGAGGACGAGGTCGTACAGCTCACCAGCGAGCTCATCCAGATCGACAGCTGCAACACCGGCGAGCTCGAGACGACGACGGGGGAGGCCGAGGCCGCCCGGTACGTCGACGCGTTGCTCCGCGAGGTCGGCTACGAGACCGAGATCGTCGAGTCCGGGGCGCCCGGGCGCGACAACGTGTTCTGCCGACTCGAGGGCGCGGACCGCTCGCGGCCGGCGCTCCTGGTGCACGGCCATCTCGACGTCGTGCCCTTCAACGCCGAGGAGTGGTCGGTGCACCCGCTCTCCGGCGCGGTGCAGGAGGGCTACGTCTGGGGCCGCGGCGCGGTCGACATGAAGGACATGGACGCGATGATCCTGGCGCTCGCGCGCCAGTTCAAGGCGGAGGGGACGGTGCCCCCGCGCGACATCGTGTTCGCCTTCCTCGCCGACGAGGAGGCCGGCGGCGCCTACGGCTCGCACTGGCTCGCCGACCACCGCCCGGACCTCTTCGAGGGGTGCACGGAGGCGCTCGGCGAGGTCGGCGGGTTCTCGGTGACCCTCGGCGAGGACGTCCGCGTCTATCCGGTCATGACGGCGGAGAAGTCGATCGCGTGGATGAAGCTGCGGGTCCGCTCGCGGCCCGGGCACGGCTCGATGGTCCACGACGAGAACGCGGTGACGATCCTGTCCGAGGCCGTCGCCCGCCTGGGCCGGCACCGGTTCCCGCTCACGCTGACCGAGTCGGTGCAGGGCTTCTTCGACGAGGTCACGAAGCTGACCGGCATCGAGTTCCCGACCGACTCCGCCGCGTCCCTCGACGGCGCGGTCGCGAAGCTCGGGGGCGTGGCCCGGGTGGTCGGCGCGACCACCCGCGACACCGCGAACCCGACGATGCTGCAGGCCGGCTACAAGGCCAACGTCATCCCGTCCCTCGCCGAGGCCACCGTCGATTGCCGCGTGCTGCCGGGCCGCCAGGAGGCGTTCGAGCGGGAACTCGACGAGATCCTCGGGCCCGACGTCGAGCGCGAGTGGATCCGCAACCTCCCGGCCGTCGAGACCGAGTTCTCCGGCGAGCTGGTCGACTGCATCACCGCCGCGGTCCAGGCCGAGGACGGGGACGCCCACACGCTGCCCTACATGATGTCCGGCGGCACCGACGCCAAGGCGTTCGAGCAGCTCGGGATGCGCTGCTTCGGCTTCGCACCGCTGCGGCTGCCCCCGGACCTCGACTTCACCGCGCTCTTCCACGGCATCGACGAACGGGTGCCGGTCGACGCGCTGCACTTCGGGGTGCGGGTGCTGGAGAGGATCCTGAGGACGTGCTGACGGCACTCGTGACCGGTGGGGCCTCGGGGATCGGCGAGGCGGTGTCGCGGCGGCTGGCCGCGGCGGGCGCGAAGGTGGCGGTCGTCGACCGGGACGCCGTGGCCGCGACCCGTGTCGCCGAGGAGATCTCCGGGCTCGCCGTCGCGTGCGACGTCACGTCGGAGTCCGCGCTGTCGGCCGCGTTCGCCGAGGTCGAGTCGTGGGGTGGGCGCCTGGACGTCGTGCACCTCAACGCCGGCTCGGTGGGCGGTCAGTCCGGGATCACCGACCTCGACGTCCAGGCCTACCGCCGCGTGCTGGGCGTGAACGTCGACCACGTCGTGTTCGGCCTCAACGCCGCGGTGCCGGCCCTGCGCCGCGCGGGCGGCGGGGCGATCATCGCGACGGCGTCGCTGGCCGGGCTGGTCCCGCTGCCCGGCGACGCGATCTACACGCTGACCAAGCACGCCGTCGTCGGCTACGTCCGGTCGGCCGCCGCGACGCTGGCGCCCGAGGGCATCCGGGCGATGGCGCTGTGCCCCGGCTACGCCGACACCGCGCTCATCGCGCACATGCGCGACCAGTTCGGCGACTTCCCGCTCCTGACGGCGGGTGACGTGGCCGATGCGGTCGACGCCATGCTCGACCGCGGCGAGCCGGGGGAGTGCTGGTACGTGCAGCCGGGCCGGGAGCCGGGGCCCTACGGCTTCCGCGGGGTGCCCGGGCCGCGGACCGGTGAGGCCCCGCCCTCGCTGAGCTGGGAGGGCTGAGCGTGCGCGGCTGGACGGTGACGGAGTTCGGCGAGCCGCGGGACGTCCTGTCGCTCACGGACCTGTCCGAGCCCCAAGCAGATTCCGGACGGCGGGTGGTGCGGGTCGAGGCGGCGTCGGTCAACTTCGCCGACGTCCTCTACTGTCGCGGCACGTACCAGGAGAAGCCCCCGCTGCCGTTCACGCCGGGCCTCGAGGTCGCGGGGGTGGACGTCGCGACGGGGGAGCGGGTGTTCGGGCCGGCCGCGATGCCGCACGGCGGGTACGCGGAGCTCGCCGCGCTCGCGTGGGCGTACCCCTGGCCCGACGGCATGTCCGCCGCGCAGGCCTCGGGCTTCTGGGTGGCGTACCAGACCGGCTGGTGCGCGCTGCACCACCGGACGTCGCTGTCGGCCGGCGAGACGCTGCTCGTGCACGCCGCGGCCGGGGGAGTAGGCGCGGCGGCGGTGCAGCTCGGGAAGGCGGCCGGGGCGCGGGTGATCGCGACGGTCGGGTCGGAGGACAAGGCCGAGGTGGCCCGGCGGCTCGGTGCCGACGAGGTGCTGGTGCCGGCCTCCGACGTGGCGTCGCTGATCCCGGCCGTGAAGGAGCTGACCGACGGCCGCGGGGTCGACGTGGTCTACGACCCGGTTGGCGGCGACACCTTCGACGCGTCCCGTCGGGTCGTGGCGTGGGAGGGGCGGATCCTCGTGATCGGGTTCGCGGGCGGACGGATCGCCGACGCCCCGACCAACCACGCGCTCGTCAAGAACTACGACGTCGTCGGCGTGCACTGGGCGGCCTACCAGAAGCGGGCCCCGGAGCTGGTCGACGCGTGGCAGCGGGAACTCGAGGCGCTATGGGCCCGCCGGGCCATCGACCCGCTCGTGGGCGCCGAGTACTCCCTCGAGCAGCTCCCGGACGCCCTGGACGCGATCGCGAACCGCACGACCACGGGCCGGGTCGTCGTCACGCCGTGAGCCGCAGGCTCACTCTCCGGCGAGTGCGACACCAGGCATGTCCCGAGGCCCGCGAAGCTGCCCCACGTCGCACTCGCGACCCGCCGTCGAGAATGCGGATTCTGTGACGTCCAGCGTCAGCATGGCCGCACTGCTGACACCTCAAGGGCTCAGGCCCCCACGGCCTCGCGCATCCGCGACAGCTTGCGGCGCAGCCACACCTTGCGGGTGCCGTCGGCGTAGAGCAGCGTGCGCGCCAGCTCCCAGCCGCCGAACTGCGCGCGCAGGCCGAGCTCGGCGGTGGCGTTCAGCCGCGTCACGTCCCGGGGCAGGCGGACGGGCTGGTACTCCCAGTCACCGTGGACCACGCTGGCCTCGAGGGTCATGCCGGCGGGAACGGAACGCTGCGAGTGGTCACTCACGGGCAACCTCCTAGACGACCGCCGACCACCGTACGTCAGGTCCAGGGTGCGGGGGCATCGTCGATCGACTCGCCGACGCCGACCGGCACCAGCGGCGACGACGACACGTCGTCCAGCGCGCCGCGGATCGCCGGCGGCAGCGTGAGCTCCTCGGCGGCCAGCGAGCCCAGCAGCTGCGCCCCGTCACGGGCGCCGACCACCGGCGCCACGACGCCCGGCCGGTCGCGGACCCACGCGAGTGCGACCGCCAGCGGCGAGGTCCCCAGGCCGTGCGCGGCGGTGACCACGGCCTGCACGATCCGGGCGGCGCGGTCGGTGCGCCGGGCCCCGACGTAGTGGCCCAGGTGGGCCGACGCGCCCCGGGAGTCGGCGGGCGTGCCGTCGCGGTACTTGCCGGTGAGCACCCCGCGCCCGAGCGGGCCCCAGGGGAGCAGGCCCAGGCCGTGGTACTCCGCCGCGGGCAGCACCTCGTCCTCCACCGAGCGCTCCAGCAGCGAGTACTCGGACTGCACGCTCACCAGCGGCAGGCCCGCCGACCGGGCGGCCGCCGCGACCTGCCAGCCCGCGTAGTTGGCCACCCCGGCGTACCGGACCCGCCCCGAGGACACCGCGAGGTCGACCGCGGAGAGCGTCTCGTCGAGCGGCACCTCCGGGTCCCAGGCGTGGAGCTGCCAGAGGTCGACGTAGTCGGTGCCCATCCGCGCGAGGGAGGCGTCCAGCGAGGCCAGCAGTGACGACCGGGACGCGCCGCCGCCGAAGGGGCCGTCCTCCCGCCGCGCCCCGGCCTTCGTC
Source organism: Actinomycetospora aurantiaca (assembly GCF_037401875.1). NCBI lineage: Bacteria > Bacillati > Actinomycetota > Actinomycetes > Pseudonocardiales > Pseudonocardiaceae > Actinomycetospora > Actinomycetospora aurantiaca. Next base: position 15,592 of record NZ_JBBEGN010000024.1, read on the forward strand.
GCGACGACGACCTCGGTGCGGGGGATCACGTCCGCGAACAACCCGCCGAGGATCGCCTCGGCCTCGCCGTCGGCGTAGACGTCCGCGGTGTCGACCAGGGTGCCGCCCGCGTCGAGGAAGGCCAGCAGCGCGGCCCCGGCCTCGTCGGCGTCGGTGTCCCGGCCCCAGGTCATGGTGCCCAGGGCGAGCCGCGAGACCCGCAGCCCGCTGCCGCCGAGTCGTCGCTGTTCCACGGCTGGGCAGGATAGGGGGACCGGTGCCCGACCCGATCGGGGACACACGGACCGACCGGCGCGATCGGCCGGTGGGGGCCGTCCGATAGCGTCCCGGACCCGTGCAGATGAGCTGGCTGGAGTCGGTCGTCCTCGGCCTCGTGCAGGGGCTGACCGAGTTCCTGCCCGTGTCCTCCTCGGCGCACCTGCGCTTCACGTCGGCCTTCTTCTTCGGCCACGACGCCGGGGCGGCCTTCACCGCGGTGTCGCAGCTGGGCACCGAGACCGCGGTGCTGCTCTACTTCTGGCCGGACATCAAGCGCCTGGTCCTGGCGTGGGTGCGCGGCCTGCGGGACCGCTCCCGGCGGGACTACGACTACCGGCTCGCCTGGTACGTCGGCCTGGGCTCGCTGCCGATCGGCGTCGCCGGGCTGCTGTTCCAGGACCTCATCGACGGCCCGGCCCGCAACCTCGCGCTCAACGGCGCGGTGCTGATCCTCTTCGGTCTCGTCCTCGCGGCGGCCGAGAAGTACGGGCGTCAGCGCCGCGGCGCGGACCAGCTGACCCTGCGCGACGGCGTCATGATGGGCCTGGGCCAGATGCTCGCCCTGATCCCCGGGGTCTCCCGGTCGGGGGCGACGACGAGCGCGGGCCTGTTCCTCGGGCTCGAGCGGGCCGTCGCGGTGCGGTTCTCGTTCCTGCTCGCCCTGCCCGCGGTCTTCGCCTCCGGGATCTACAAGCTCAAGGACATCGGGGAGCCCGCGCTGCCCGGCCAGGTCACCTCCAGCTGGGCCCAGATCGCCGTCGCGACCCTCATCGCCTTCGGCGTCGGCTACGCCTCGATCGCCTGGCTGCTGCGCTACGTCGAGAACCACACCATCTACGTGTTCGTCTGGTACAGGGTGCTGCTCGGACTGGTCGTGCTCCTGGCGGTGCTCGGCGGCATCGTCCCCGCGACGTGACCGGTTAGGGTGGGCGGACGTGACCACGGTGATCCTCCTGCGCCACGGACGCTCCACGGCGAACGTCTCGGGGGTGCTGGCCGGGCGCTCGCCCGGCGTCGGCCTCGACGACACGGGCCGGGCCCAGGCCGAGAAGCTCGTGGACCGGCTCGCCCAGCTCCCCGTCGCCGCGGCCGTCCGCTCCCCGCTGCAGCGCTGCGAGGAGACCCTGGAGCCGCTGCTCGCGGCCCGCGGCCTGTCCGCGGTCGTCGAGGACGACCTCGCGGAGGTCGACTACGGCGACTGGACCGGCAAGACCCTCGGCGAGCTCGGCAAGGAGGACCTGTGGAAGGTCGTCCAGGCGCACCCGTCGGCGGCCGTGTTCCCCGGCGGGGAGGGGCTCGCGACGGTGCAGCACCGCTCCGTCGCCGCGATCCGGCGGCACGCGGCGCGGATCGCCGAGGAGCACGGCCCGAAGGCCATCTGGGTCGCGTGCAGCCACGGCGACGTGATCAAGTCGGTGATCGCGGACGCCCTCGGCCTGCACCTGGACTCGTTCCAGCGGATCTCGGTGGATCCGTGCTCGATCAGCGTGATCAGCTACACACCGACCCGGCCGTTCGTGGTCCGCGTCAACGACACCGGGGGCGACCTGGCCTCCCTGGTGCCGAAGCCGGAGTCCGAGGAGGAGAAGGCCGACTCCGAGGCCGCGGAGGGGGCCGCGCAGGAGCGCTCCGACGCGGTGGTGGGCGGCTCCACCGGCGTAAACTGAGCGCGCGCATGCCGAGCAGTCCCGCCGGGAAGACCGTCCCGGCCCGAGCAGCACTACCGATCGAGGGGCCATGCCCAGGGTGATCCACGTCTTCCGCCAACCCGACCGGTTCGTCGCCGGCACGGTCGGCGAGCCCGGCGACCGCTCGTTCTACCTCCAGGCCACCGAGTCGGCCCGCAAGGTCTCCGTCCTGCTCGAGAAGCAGCAGGTGTCGGTGCTCTCGGAGCGGATCGGCACGCTGCTCGAGGAGGTCTCCCGCCGCTTCGGCGCCGAGGTCCCGCCGACCACCCCCGAGGGCGACGTGGACACCAGCCCGCTCGACGTCCCCGTCGAGGAGGAGTTCCGGGTCGGCACCATGGGGCTGGGCTGGGACGCCGAGTCCCGCAGCGTCGTCGTCGAACTCCTCGCGGTCACCGAGGAGGAGGTCGACGAGTCCGTCGTCCTCGACGACACCGAGGAGGGCCCGGACGCGCTGCGCGTGTTCCTGAGCCCGGAGCGGGCGCGGGCGTTCGCCACCCGCGCGGAGCGGGTCGTCGGCGCCGGCCGGCGGCTGTGCCCGCTGTGCACCCAGCCCCTCGACGCCGCCGGCCACGTGTGCCCGCGCCAGAACGGGTTCCGACGCGTCGCGGCGGAGTCGTGATGGGGAGACGGAGCGCTTGACCGGGACCCACGCCACGCCGGACCCGGTCGACGTCGACCGCCTCGAGGACCTGCTGCGGCGGGGGACCATCGACGTCGAGGGCCGGCTGACCGGCGCGTCGAACACGACCCTGTTCTGCTCGGTGACCCTCGACGGCGTCGAGGAGCACTGCGTCTACAAGCCGGTGCGCGGCGAGCGTCCCCTCTGGGACTTCCCGGACGGCACCCTCGCCGGGCGCGAGGTCGCCACGTACCTCGTCAGCAAGGCGGCGGGCTTCCACGTCGTGCCCCCGACGGTGCTGCGTGACGGACCGTTCGGCCCCGGCATGGTGCAGCGCTGGATCGAGACCGACGACGAGCGCGAGCTGGTCGACATCCTGGAGCCGAAGGACGTCGGCCCGGGGTGGCGGACGGTCCTGCGCGCCCGCGGGGCCGACGGGGAGCCGGCGCTGCTCGTGCACGCCGACGACCCCGGGCTGCGGCGGATGGCCGCGCTCGACGTCGTCGTGAACAACGCCGACCGCAAGGGCGGCCACGTGCTCGCCGGCGTCGACGGGCGGACCTACGGCGTCGACCACGGCATCTGCCTGCACCAGGAGACCAAGCTGCGCACGGTGCTGTGGGGCTGGGTCGGGGAACCGCTGGACGACGACGTCAAGGACGGGCTGAAGCGGCTGCGGGCCGCGCTCTCGCCCGGCAACGCCGCCGCGCTCGGCGACGAGCTGAACGACCACATCACCCTGCGCGAGGTGAAGGCGCTGCGGTCGCGGACCGACCGCCTGCTGCACGACGACGAACTGCCCTCGCCCTCCGGGGGCTGGCCGCCGATCCCGTGGCCGGCGTTCTGACGTGGTCCCCCCGGACTTCCACCACCGGCTCGACTCCCGGCTGCTCGGCCCCGTGGGCGCGGCGCGGCTGTGGTGGTCGTTCCCCGACGACGCCGACGCCCGCCGCGACGCCGCGCGCATCCCGGTGACGCCGGAGGCACCGCTGCCGCACCCGTCGTCGGGAATGCTGGGGGTGACCTGGCTGGGACACGCGTCGGCGCTGCTCTGGGTCGACGGCGTGACCGTGCTGGTCGACCCCGTGCTCTCCCCGGGCATCCCGGGCGCCGCGAAGCGCCTGACGCCCCCGGGGCGCACCGTCGAGACCCTCCCGCCGATCGACGCGGTGCTGATCAGCCACGACCACTACGACCACCTCGACGTCCGCACCTTCGACGCGCTCCCGCGCTCGACCCGCATCCTCGCCGGCCTGAACACCGCCGCGTTCTTCCGCGCCCGGCACTTCACCGACGTCGTCGAGCTGGACTGGTGGTCGTCGGTGGGCCTGCCCGGTCGCTCCGGCGAGGTGCGCGTCGAGTTCGTCCCCGCCCGCCACTGGTCGCGCCGCACGCTGACCGACACGTGCCGGAGGTTGTGGGGCGGCTGGGTGGTCACCGCCCCCGACGGCCGCGCGGTCTACCACGCCGGCGACACCGCCTACGGGCCGTTCCTGCGCCGCATCGCGGGGCGGCACCGGCGGATCGAGATCGCGGCGCTGCCGGTCGGGGCGTACGCGCCGCGCGACCTGCTGCGCGAGGTCCACATGGACCCGGCCGAGGCGGTCCGCGCGGCGGGCGTGCTGGGCGTGCGCCGGGTGGTCCCGATCCACTGGGGCACGTTCGTGCTCTCCGGCGAGCCGGTGCTGGAGCCGATCGAGGCGACCCGCCGGGAGTGGGTGCGCGCCGGGTACGACCGCGACGACCTGTGGGAACTGCCGATCGGAGGGTCCCGGACGCTGTGAGACCGCTCGTCTGGGGCACCGCGGTCCTCGCGTACGTCTGCTCGGTGGTCGGCCGCTCCGCGCTCGCCGCGACCGGTCCCGAGGCCGCGCAGCGCTTCGGGGTGTCGGCCGGGGTGCTCTCGCTGCTCGCCGTGCTCTCGCTCGGGGTCTACGCCGCCCTGCAGATCCCGGCCGGGGTGCTGGTGGACCGGTTCGGCCCGAAGCGGCTGATCGCGGGCGGCGCCGTGCTCGTGGCGCTCGGGCAGGTGCTGCTCGCGGTGGCGCCGTCGTTCCCGCTCGCCGTCGTCGGGCGCGTCCTGGCCGGCGCGGGCGACGCGGTGATGTTCGTCAGCGTGCTGCGTCTGGTTCCCACCTGGTTCGCCCCGCGCCGCGTCCCCGTGGTCAACCAGCTCTCCGGCATCCTCGGCCAGTTCGGCCAGGCGATCTCGGCGATCCCGCTGGCGGGGCTGGTGGTCTCCTCGGGCTGGACCGCGGCCTACCTCGTCGCCGGCGGCGCGACCGGGCTGGTGGCGGCGGTGGTTGCGCTGGTCGTGCGGCCGGGTCCGCTCGGGGTGGCGGATTCCGCCGACGTCGGCCGGCTGCGGGAGGTCGTCCGCTCCCCGGGCGCGCAGCTCGGCTTCTGGTGCCACTTCGCGGCGCCGTTCTCCGCGAACGTCTTCGGGCTGCTGTGGGGCTTCCCGTTCCTGACGGCGGGTGAGGGCGTCCCGGTGGAGCTCGCGCGGGTGCTGACCAGCGGCGTCGTCCTCGTGACGATCCTGTTCGGCCCGCTGTACGGGCTGCTCTCCGGGCGCTTCCCGCACCGCCGCGTCGAGCTGATCGCGGCGTCGGTGGCGGCGCAGGCCGTGGCGTGGACCGTCGTGCTCGCGTGGCCGGGACAGGCACCGGTCGGTGTGCTCGTCGTGCTGGTCGTCGTGCTCGCCAGCGGTGGGTCGGCGTCGCTGGTCGCCTTCGACGTGGCCCGGTCCGCGGTGCCTCCGGCGGCGATCGGCCGGGCGTCCGGGCTGACGAACGTCGGCGGGTTCGTCTCGGGGTTGGCGGTGGTCGCGCTGGTCGGGGTGCTGCTCGACCTGCAGGGCGCCGGGTCGCCGGCCGCCTGGGACGCCGACGTCTTCCGGGTGGCCATGGCCGTGCACGTCCCGGTGCTGCTGATCGGTCTCGGCGGCATGTGGTTCTCGCAGCGTCGGGTCCGGGCGCGTGCCGACGAGGCGGGGGACCGGCAGGTGTCAGCGGTGGCACACGGCTGACGCCGGAGGTCAGCAGCACGCCACGCTGAGGTGGCCGCTCCCCGGCTTGTCGCGGGCCACGCCCGGCACTCGCTCGCCCTGTCGCTGGGAATCCCAGCGACAGGCGGCCGGCGGCGTGTCGGTGGACCGCGACAGGACGCCGGAGCACTCCCGCAGGCCGCTCCTCATGACGAACAGGTGCTCAGCGCTGCCGGAGACCTCTGCTGACGACACCGAGCACCCGGTGATCACACGACTGGGGACGACCGAGTGGGCGCCCATCGGGCTTCCGGTCAGCGGGGAGACCGATGGGCGCCCGCTCGGCTATCGACGACCCGTGCGCGAGCGGCGGACGACGAACGTCCCGGCGAACGCGGCGAGCAGACCACCGGCGACCAGCGGGGCCGCCCCGGACTCCGTGCTGCCGTCGCCCGTCTCGGCGCCGCCCTCGGGAACGACCTCGACCTGGTCGGGCCGCGTCGACTCGGAGGAGGACACGGCCTCGTCCTGGGAGCCGGTGTCGCTCGAGGACCCGCCGTCGGTGCCGTCGGCCTCGCAGGCCACGCCGTCGCGGTCGCGGTCGAGGGGGAGGCGGTACCCGGGAGCGCCGGCCGGGATGTTCGAGACGCCGACGGCGAAGGCCTCCCGGCAATTGTCGTACCGGGTCTGGGCCGAGGCCGTACCGGCGAGCCCGAGCGGAGTGAGGACGAGGACCGCCGTCACGGTGACGGCGGAGGCGATGCGCTTCACGGGTTCTCCTTCGTGATCACGAGCTGTTCGACCAGCCGTCGTAGCTGGCGAAGAGGATGACGTTGTCGTCGTAGCGGCGGGCGCTGCGGTCGAGGGCTCCGCCGCAGGTGATGAGCCGGAGCTGGGCGTCGCGGGTGTCGCCGTAGACGGCCGTCGTCGGGAAGGCGTCCTTGTCGACCTGGACGACGTTGGTGACGGTGAAGAACGCCGTCCGCCCGTCCCGGCGGCCGACGGCGATGCGGTCGCCGCGCTCGACGTCGTCGAGGTCGGCGAACACGCCGTCCCGGCCGTCGCCGTTGATGTGCCCGACGACGACCGCCGGGCCGAGTTCGCCCGGCGTCGGGCCGAGCCGGTACCACCCGGCCTGCTCCGGGGTGTGCACCGACGGCACTTCGATGCGCTTCTGCGCGTCCACCCCGACGGGCAGCAGCGACGAGCAGGCGTCGATCGAGCCGACGGTGATGCCGACCGGGTCGGACGACGGCAGCGGGGTGCGGTCGAGGTGGGCCGGCAGCCCGACGGGAGCACACCGCGGCGCGGCCGAGGGGGCCGACACGAACGCCGCGAGGGCGAGCAGGACGGCGGCGACCACCGCGAGGGCGATCGTCGCCCGGGGCGGTGTGGTGCGGAGGACGTCGTGGAGCACCCGCATCAGTGGTGCGACATCGTCCGTCGGATCCAGATCGCGATCCCGCCGAAGAGCGCCAGGACCGCGCCGCCCCCGAGCGTCATGCCGAGGCCGCCCTCGCCGCTGCCGGGCACCAGGATCACGGCGGCGACGACCACCCCGGCCGTCAGCAGCAGTGCCGTTCTCATCACGAGCCCCCCGACCCGGTCGACATCCGACGAACCGGTCGGTCCGTCGGAGGACCGGGAGTCAACTCGTGTGGGTGTCGAGAGTCGTGGAGATCCGTCCCCGGCACGCCGGACCCGTTCGGGCGAAGCGCCCGTGCCGACGGCCCCGGCGCACGGACCGGCACGACAGCGGGTGTCGTCGTAGCGTGGAGAAGGTGAGCACCCCGAGCCCGAACCAGGCCACCGCTCAGACGACGCCGGCCCCACCCGAGGGCCTCCCCACGACACTCGGTGAGCTCCGCGCGAGCGACCACCCCGCGAAGACCCCGCGCAGCGTCCGCGACGAGCTGCGCGACAACCTGCTGGCCACCCTGAAGGCCGGCGGGAACCCCTGGCCCGGCATCGTCGGGTTCGAGCGCACCGTGCTGCCGCAGTTCGAGCGCGCGATCCTCGCCGGGCACGACGTCGTGCTGCTGGGCGAGCGCGGCCAGGGCAAGACCCGTCTGCTGCGCAGCCTCGTCGCCCTGCTCGACGAGTGGACCCCCGTCATCGCCGGTTCCGAGATCGGCGAGCACCCGGAGCAGCCGATCATCCCGGCCAGCATCCGACGCACGACGCTCGAGGGCGACGGCCTGGAGATCTCCTGGCGGCACCGCTCCGAGCGGTACGCCGAGAAGCTGGCGACCCCCGACACGTCGGTCGCCGACCTCATCGGTGACGTCGACCCGGTCAAGGTCGCCGAGGGCCGCTCGCTGGGCGACCCGGAGACGATCCACTACGGCCTCGTCCCGCGGGCCCACCGCGGCATCGTCACCGTCAACGAGCTGCCCGACCTCGCCGAGCGCATCCAGGTCGCGCTGCTCAACGTTATGGAGGAGCGCGACATCCAGGTGCGCGGCTACACGCTGCGCCTGCCGCTGGACATCCTCCTGGTCGCCAGCGCGAACCCGGAGGACTACACCAACCGCGGCCGCATCATCACGCCGCTCAAGGACCGGTTCGGCGCCGAGGTCCGCACGCACTACCCGCTCGAGGTCGACGGCGAGGTCGCGCTGATCCGCCAGGAGGCCCACACCGTCGCGGAGGTGCCCGACCACCTCGTCGAGGTCATCGCCCGCTTCACCCGCAACCTCCGCAACGCCTCCGCGATCGACCAGCGCTCCGGTGTCTCGGCCCGGTTCTCCGTGGCCGCCGCCGAGACCGTCGCCGCCGCGGCCCTGCGCCGCGCCGCCGTCACCGGGGAGGACACCCCGGTCGCCCGGCCGGTCGACCTCGAGGCCGTCCCGCCGGTGCTGCGCGGCAAGCTCGAGTTCGAGTCCGGCGAGGAGGGGCGCGAGGAGGAGCTGCTGACCCACCTGCTGCGCCGCGCGGTCGCCGAGACCGCCCGCAAGCGGCTCGCCGGGGTCGACCTCGGCCCGCTGGCCGACGCGGTCGCCGAGGGCCGCCGGGTGGTGACGGGGGAGCGGGTGCCGGCCCGCGAGGTCGTCGCGGCCCTGCCGTCGGTCCCGGTCGTGCGCACCGTCGCCGACCGGCTCGGCGCCGGCGACACCGAGGCCCCCGGGCCGCTGGCCTCCGCGGTCGAGCTGGCGCTGGAGCACCTCTACCTCACGCGCAAGCTCGCCAAGGACGACGACGAGGACGACGGGACGGTCACCTATGGCGGCTGAGATCCCCGACGAGGGCCCCCGGCGGCCCCGACCCGGCCGCTACTCGTACGGCCGGTTCTACGACGGCCCCGACCCGCTCGCCCCGCCGTTCGACATCCGCGAGGCGATGGACCAGCTCGGTCGCGACGTCATGGAGGGCACCAGCCCGCGGCAGGCGATGCGCGAGCTGATGCGCCGCGGGCTGCGCGACCAGCAGGGTCTCGACGACCTGCAGCGGCGCCTCAACGAGCAGCGCCGCCGGCTGCAGCGCGAGAACCGGATCGACGGCACGCTGCAGGAGATCCGGGAGCTGCTCGACCAGGCGCTCGAGGCCGAGCGGAACTCGCTGCAGGCCGAGGACTCCGACGACGCGCGGTTCCGGGAGATGTCGCTGGACGCGCTCCCGGACTCCACCGCCGGCGCCGTCAACGAGCTGCAGAACTACGACTGGCGCAACGCCGAGGCCCGCCAGGCGTTCCAGCAGATCCAGGACCTCATGGGCCGGGAGGCGCTCGACCAGCGCTTCCAGGGCATGAAGGAGGCGATGGAGAACGCGACGCCCGAGGACGTCGAGCAGGTCCGCGAGATGCTCTCCGACCTCAACGACCTGCTCGAGGCCCACGGTCGCGGCGAGGACACCACCGAGCGGTTCTCCGAGTTCATGGGCAAGCACGGGCAGTACTTCCCGGAGAACCCGAGCACCACCGAGGAACTGATCGACATCCTCGCGCAACGGTCCGCGGCGGCCCAGCGGATGATGAACTCGCTGTCGGCCGAGCAGCGCGCGGAGCTCGAGGGACTCATGCAGTCCGCGTTCGGCGACCCGCGTCTGGCCGAGCAGCTCTCCCGCCTGGACTCCCAGCTGCAGGCCATGCGGCCGGGGGAGGACTGGGACTCCGAGGGCCGGTTCCGGGGCGACAACCCGATGGGCATGGGTGAGGCGACCCGGGCGATGGAGCAGCTCGCGCAGCTGGACTCGTTGTCCGAGCAGCTCTCGCAGTCCTACCCGGGCGCGCGCATGGAGGACATCGACCTGGAGGCGCTGGAGGCCTCGCTCGGCCGCCAGGCCCGGGTGGACGCCCAGCGCCTCGCCGAGCTCGAGCGCGAGCTGGAGAACCAGGGCGTGTTCGAGCGGGGTCCGGACGGGTCGCTGACGCTCTCGCCGAAGGCCCTGCGCCAGCTCGGGCAGTCCGCGCTGCGCGACGTCGTCGGCTCGCTCTCGACCCGCCGCGGCGAGCGCGAGACCCAGCGCTCGGGTGCGGCGGGGGAGGCGAGCGGGGCGACCCGACCGTGGGCGTTCGGCGACACCGAGCGCTGGGACACCTCGCGGACGCTGCTCAACGCCGAGCTGCGCAAGGCCGGCGGCGATCCGAGGGCCCTCGACGTCACCGACGTGGAGATCGTCGAGACCGAGCAGCGGACGCGTGCGGCCGTGGCGCTGTGCGTGGACACGTCGTGGTCGATGGTGGCCGACGGCCGGTGGGTGCCGATGAAGCGCACCGCTCTCGCCCTGCACCACCTGGTCTCGACGCGGTTCCGTGGCGACGCGCTGCAGATCATCACCTTCGGGCGGCACGCGCAGGAGGTCGACCTCGCCCAGCTCACCGGGCTGGAGGGGGTGTGGGAGCAGGGCACCAACCTGCACCACGCGCTGCTGCTCGCGGGCCGGCACCTGCGCCGGAACTCCGACGCCGCGCCGGTGGTGCTGGTGGTGACCGACGGCGAGCCGACCGCGCACCTCGAACCGGACGGGCACGCGGTCTTCGACTACCCGCCGACACCCGAGACGTTGCGGGCGACGCTGAACGAGGTGGACGTGATCGCCCGCCTCAAGGCGGCGCTCACGGTGTTCATGCTGGGGGAGGACCCCCGGCTGGAGGCGTTCGTCGACATGGTGGCCCGGCGCAGCGGCGGTCGAGTCGTCGCACCGGATCTCGACGGACTCGGAGCGGCGGTGGTCAGCGACTACCTCCACAGCCGACGCCGGTGACCCGCAGGGAGACAAACGATCTCCCTGTGGCTCAGCGTCAAGTTGTGTCCAAAGCAACCGCTTTCGGGGACCCTTCCACCCGTTCGGGTCTACCCTCTCGGTTACTCTGGGACATGGCGGGAGTCGAAACCCCCCCGCGACTCCCGCCACCCCGGCCGGGTCCTCGTCCGCCGAAGGGATCGTCGTGCTCGCCCGCGACGGCCCCCGCGGCGGGACCCGGCCGGGACCCCCGCGGTGTGGCCCCGAGCCGGTTCCGGCCCGGCGGCCCCCGCACTGGGCATAGGGTCACGGGCATGCGTTCGTGGTCTGGAGTCGACGTTCCCCCGGTCCCCGGCACCCCGCCCCCGCTGCGGCTGTTCGACACCTCCACCGGCGAGGTCCGTCCCACCGCCCCCGGCGCGGCCGGCGCCCGCATGTACGTCTGCGGCATCACCCCCTACGACGCCACACACCTCGGGCACGCCGCGACCTACCTGGCCTTCGACCTGGTCAACCGCTGCTGGCGCGACGCCGGCCACGACGTGCACTACGTCCAGAACGTCACCGACATCGACGACCCGCTGCTCGAGCGGGCCGAGCGCGACTCCGACGACTGGGTCGTGCTCGGCATGCGCGAGACCGCCCTGTTCCGGGAGGACATGGAGTCGCTGCGGGTCCTGCCCCCGCGCGACTACATCGGCGCGGTCGAGGCGATGGAGGAGATCACCGAGCTCGTCGGGAAGCTGCTCGCCTCGGGCGCGGCCTACCGCGCCGACGACCCCGAGCACCCCGACGTCTACTTCGACCACACCGCCACCGCCGACTTCGGCTACGTCTCGCGCTACTCCACCGCCGAGATGGAGCGCGTGTTCCCCGACCGCGGCGGCGACCCCGACCGCCCCGGCAAGCGGCACGCCCTGGACGCCCTCCTGTGGCGGACGGCGCGCGAGGGCGAGCCGTCGTGGTCCTCCGACCTCGGCGACGGCCGACCCGGCTGGCACGTCGAGTGCACCGCGATCGCCATGAACCGCCTGGGCGAGGCCTTCGACGTGCAGGGCGGCGGCTCCGACCTCGCCTTCCCGCACCACGAGTTCGGCTCCGCGCACGGCGAGGCGCTCACCGGCATCCACCCCATGGCCCGGCACTACTGCCACGCCGGGATGATCGGCCTCGACGGCGAGAAGATGTCGAAGTCGAAGGGCAACCTGGTCTTCGTCTCGCGGCTGCGCGCCGACCGCGTCGACCCGATGGCGGTCCGGCTGGCCCTGCTCTCCGGCCACTGGCGCACCGACCGCTCCTGGACCGCGGACCTCCTGACGGCGGGTCAGGCCCGCCTGCACCGCTGGCGCGAGGCGGTCTCGCTGGACGCGGCACCCGATCCCACCGAGACGGTCCAGAAGGTCCGCACGCACCTCGCCGACGACCTCGACAGCGCCGGCGCCCTCGCGGCGGTCGACGCCTGGGTCGACGAGGCGCTCCGGCGCCCCGGCTCCGGGACCGGGAAAGCACAGCACGCCGATAGGGGGTCGCGCGCGGCGGGTGCGATCGACGCCCTGCTGGGCATCACCCTGCGCTGAGAACCGTCCCCAGCGAGGAGGAACCATGGCCCGCAACGTCCTCGGCGGCGAGCTCGCCGACTGCGGTCACGACCCGGTGACCGGCTTCTACCGCGACGGCTGCTGCGAGACCGGACCCGACGACGCCGGGGTCCACACGGTGTGCGCCCGGGTCACCGCGGAGTTCCTGGAGTTCTCCGCGGCCCGCGGCAACGACCTGACCCGCGCGGACGCGAACTTCCCGGGCCTGACGCCGGGCGACCGCTGGTGCCTGTGCGCGAGCCGGTGGAAGGAGGCCCTCGACGGCGGGGTCGCCCCGCCGGTGGTCCTGGAGGCCACGCACGCGCGGTCGCTGGAGTGGGTCGACCTCGACGACCTGCGGGCGCACGCCGTCGCGGGCTAGTCGTGAACCGTCCCGCTCCCGCCACCCCGGAGCAGGTCCGCGCCCGGCGCGGCGCGACCCGCCGTCTGGACCAGGCGCTGGTGGGGCGGGACCCGCACGCCGAGCGCGACCCGGAGCTCACCCGACGGCGGGCCGTCACGGTCGGGGCGGTCGTGGCGGTGCTGGGGCTCGCGGCCGCGGCGATCGTCGGGCTGGTGCGCGGCGACGCGGACTGGCGGGCGGCGGCGATCGTGCGCGGCGTGCCCAGCGGGGCGCTCTACGTCGTCGCCCGCGACCCCGAGCGGCTGATCCCCACCACCGACCTCGCCTCCGCCCGCCTGCTCGCGGCCGGGGTGGACCCCCGGCGCGCCGACCCGGCGGAGGGCCTCGTCCCCGCGGACCCGAGCCCCGTGCGCGACGACGCCCTCGCCGGCGCCGCGCGCACCGTCCCGCTCGGGCTCGCGGGCGCCCCCGCGGTGCTGCCGGACACCGCGACCCCGCCGGTCCCCGACGTCTGGGCGGTCTGCGACGTACCGGTCGACGGCCGCGTGCGCCCGGTCGTCCTCGGCGGCCCGTCCGGGATCGGCCGCCCCCTGCCCGCGGGGGAGGCGCTGCTGCTCCGCTCCGACGACGGCCGGACGTGGCTCGTCACCGAGGGCAGGCGCGCGGTGGTCGACCCCGCCCAGGGCGCCGTCGTCCGGGCCCTGGACATCGCGGGGGAGCCCGCCCGTCCCGCGGGTCCCGCGCTGCTGGGGACGCTGCCGGAGGGGGCGCCCCTGGTCCCGCCGCAGATCGGCGGGGCGGGCCTGCCGCCCACGGACCCGGCGACGCTCGCGCTGGGGCTGCCCGTCGGCGCGGTCGCGCGGGTCGCCGGCGACCCGGCGCGGTTCGTGGTGGTCCTCGCCGGGGGCGTGCAGGAGGTCCCCGGCGTCGTCGCCGAGCTGACCCGGTTCGCGACGCCGGGTGCGGACGCGCGGGTGGCCGAGATCCCGGCGCCCGTGCTCGACGGGCTGCCCCGCGCCGTCGGGATCGACCTCGCCGCCTACCCGCGGGCGTTCCCGCGCGTGGTCGCCCAGGCGGACGCCCCGGTGGTCTGCGCGGCACCGGCGGTCGGCGCGGGGACGACCGTCGCGGTGGCGGGCGCCCTGCCGTCCCCGGTGCCGCCGACCCCGGTCGGGGAGCCGGGTGCGCCGGTCGAGTCGGTGCGCGTCGCGGGCGCCGGGATGTACGTGGTCCCGGTGGGGCCGGGGGAGCCGGTCGACCCGGCCCGGGGCGTGGTGGTCGACCAGGTCGGCCGGGTGCTGCCCGTCGTCGGCCGGGGCGCCGCGACCGCGCTGGGGCTCGGTGTGCCCCGCCCGGCGCCCCGCAGCGTCGTCGACCTGCTCCCGCGCGGCCCGGCGCTCGACCTGGAGGCGGCCCGGACCCTGCGCTGAGGGTGCGCCTCAGCGCTCCCAGGGACCGCCCAGGCCGGACCCGCCGGCCACGTCACCGGGGCCGCCCGGGTCGCGGCGGCGCAGGTAGCGCTCGAAGTCGGCGGCGATCTCGTCGCCGGAGGCCTCCTGCAGGTCGGACTCGGCGTCGCCGGCCTCCTCGAGGGCCTTGACGTACTCGCGGACCTCGTCGTCCTCGTCGGCCATCTCCGAGACCGTGCTCTCCCACTTCTCGGCCTGGTCGGGCAGCCCGCCGAGCGGGACCTCGACGTCGAGGACCTCCTCGACCCGCTGGAGGAGTGCGATCGTGGCCTTCGGTGCGGGCGGCTGCGAGACGTAGTGCGGGACCGCGGCCCAGAAGGAGATGGCGGGGATGCCGGCCTGCACGCAGGCGTCGTTGAGGACGCCGGTGACGCCGGTCGGTCCCTGGTAGCGCGAGCTCGAGAGGCCGTAGCGGGCGGCCGACTCCTTGTCGAACGACGAGCCGGTCACGGGCACCGGACGGGTGTGCGGGGTGTCGGCCAGCAGGGCACCGAGCGTGATCACCGTCGTGACGCCGAGCTCGGTGGCCTTGTCCACGATCTCGGCGACGAACGAGCGCCAGCGCATGTTCGGCTCGATCCCGCGGACGAGCACCAGGTCGCGGTCGGAGCCGGGCGGGCGGCACAGCGTGAAACGGGTGGTGGGCCAGTCGATCGCGCGGCTGATCCCGTCGACGAGGCGCACGGTCGGCCGGGAGACCTGGAAGTCGTAGTAGTCCTCGGGGTCGATCGCGCCGAGCTCGGTCGCGTCCCAGTTCAGGGCCAGGTGCTCGACGGCCGTGCTGGCCGCGTCGCCCGCGTCGTTCCAGCCCTCGAACGCACACAGCATGACCGGGTCGTTCAGCTCGCGAGCAGGGATTCCGGCGTCGTCGGAGGCGGACACCGGCCCAGCTTACGGGTCGTGACGAGGCTCGCAGCTCAGCGAGGTTGACCCCCTCGTCACGTTACGATCGTGTGATGACTACCCCGAGTGAGTCACCTTTCCTGTCCGCCCTGCACTCCCGCGTCCTGATCGGTGACGGCGCGATGGGAACGGCCCTGCAGGACCAGGATCTGACCCTCGAGGACTTCCAGGATCTGGAGGGCTGCAACGAGATCCTGAACGTGTCGCGCCCGGACGCCGTCAAGCAGGTCCACCTGGGCCACCTCGAGGCCGGCGCCGACGTCATCGAGTCGAACACCTTCGGCACCAACTGGCCGAACCTCAACGAGTACGACATCCCGGAGCGCATCTACGAGCTGTCCCTGGCGGGCACGAAGATCGCCCGCGAGGCCGCCGACGAGTACTCCACGTCCGAGCGCCCGCGGTTCGTCTTCGGGTCCAACGGTCCGGGCACGAAGCTCCCCACGCTCGGCCACGCGCCGTACGCGAAGCTCCGCGACGCCTACGTCGACTCCGTGCTCGGTCAGCTCGAGGGCGGCGCCGACGCGATCCTCGTCGAGACCTGCCAGGACCTCCTGCAGTCCAAGGCCGCGATCCTCGGCGCCTACCGCGCCATGGAGCAGTACGGCCGGCGCATCCCCGTCATCTGCCACGTCACCGTCGAGCTCACCGGCACCATGCTGGTCGGCTCCGAGATCACGGCGGCCCTGACGGCGCTCGAGCCCCTCGGCATCGACGGCATCGGCCTGAACTGCGCGACCGGCCCCGCGGAGATGAGCGAGCACCTGCGGGCCCTCTCCCGCCAGTCGCGCATCCCGGTCACCGTCATGCCGAACGCCGGCCTGCCCGAGCTCGGCCCGAACGGGCCCGAGTACCCGCTGCAGCCGCAGGAGCTCGCGGACTACTGCGCCTCCTTCATCACCGACTACGGCCTCCAGCTCGTCGGCGGGTGTTGCGGCACCACGAACGAGCACGTGCGCGCGCTGGCCGAGACCTGCCGCGACCTCACCCCGGCCACGCGCGACCCGAAGCCCGAGCCGGGCATCTCCTCGATGTACCACTCGGTCCCGTTCCGCCAGGAGACGGGCCTGCTGATGATCGGCGAGCGGTCGAACGCCAACGGCTCCAAGGCGTTCCGCGAGGCGATGGTCGAGGAGGACTACGAGAAGTGCGTGGACATCGCCAAGGCGCAGACCCGCGAGGGTGCGCACTGGATGGACCTCTGCATCGACTACGTCGGGCGTGACGGCACGGCGGACATGGACCGCCTGGCCCACGACGTGTCGACGGCGTCCACGCTGCCGGTGGTGCTCGACTCCACCGAGCCGGAGGTGCTGCAGGCCGGCCTCGAGCAGCTCGGCGGCCGCTCCGCGATCAACTCGGTGAACTACGAGGACGGCGACGGGCCGGACTCGCGGTTCCAGAAGATCATGCGGATCGCGAAGGAGCACGGCGCCGCGATCGTCGGCCTGTGCATCGACGAGGAGGGCCAGGCCCGCACCGCGGAGTGGAAGACCCGCGTCGCGTTCCGCCTCATCGAGGACCTCCGGGACAACTGGGGGATCCGCACCGAGGACGTGATCATCGACTGCCTCACCTTCCCGATCTCCACCGGTCAGGAGGAGGTCCGCAAGGACGGCATCGAGACGATCAACGCGATCAAGCAGCTCAAGGAGCGCTACCCCGAGGTCCAGACGACCCTCGGTCTGTCGAACATCTCGTTCGGCCTGAACCCGGCGGCGCGCCAGGTGCTCAACTCGGTGTTCCTCTCCGAGTGCGTCGACGCGGGCCTCGACACCGCCATCGTGAACTCGGCGAAGATCCTCCCGATGTCGCAGATCCAGGAGGACCAGCGCGAGGCCGCGCTGGACCTGGTCTACGACCGCCGCAGCGAGGGCCACGACCCGCTGCAGCACTTCATGAACCTCTTCGAGGGCGTGTCGGCGCAGTCGGCGAAGGACCAGCGCGCCGAGGAGCTCGCGGCCATGCCGCTGTTCGAGCGCCTCGCGCAGCGCATCGTCGACGGGAACCGCAACGGGCTCGAGGAGGACCTCGACGCCGGCATGCAGGAGAAGGACCCGCTGGAGATCATCAACTCCGACCTCCTCGGCGGGATGAAGACCGTCGGTGAGCTGTTCGGCGCCGGCAAGATGCAGCTGCCGTTCGTGCTGGCCTCGGCCGAGGTGATGAAGGCGGCCGTGGCCCACCTCGAGCCGCACATGGAGGCGACCGACAACTCCGGCAAGGGCAAGATCCTGCTGGCGACGGTCAAGGGCGACGTCCACGACATCGGCAAGAACCTCGTCGACATCATCCTGTCGAACAACGGCTACGACGTCGTGAACATCGGCATCAAGCAGCCGATCAACGCGATCCTCGAGGCGGCCGAGGAGAACAAGGTCGACGCCATCGGGATGTCCGGGCTGCTGGTCAAGTCGACCGTGGTCATGAAGGACAACCTGCAGGAGATGAACGACCGCGGGGTCGCGGACAAGTTCCCGGTCCTGCTCGGCGGTGCGGCGCTGACCCGCTCGTACGTCGAGAACGACCTCGGCGAGCTCTACCAGGGCGACGTCCGGTACGCGAAGGACGCGTTCGAGGGCCTGCGGCTGATGGACTCCGTCATGACCGGCGAGGGCCCGTCGGAGGAGGAGCAGGCCAAGGCGGCCGAGCGCAAGGAGCGCCGCGAGCGGTCGGAGCGCATCAAGGCCAAGCGCGCGGCCGAGGCCGGCGAGGAGAACCCGGCGTTCGACCCGGACGCGATCTCCGACGTCGCGCGTCGCATCGAGGTCCCGCAGCCGCCGTTCTGGGGCACGCGGGTGGTGCGCGGCCTGCGCCTCGCCGACTACTCCGCCCTGCTCGACGAGCGCGCGACCTTCTTCGGGCAGTGGGGGCTGCGCGGCTCCAAGGGCGGCGACGGACCGTCCTACGAGGAGCTCGTCGAGACCGAGGGCCGGCCGCGGATGCGCTACTGGCTCGACCGGCTGCAGTCCGAGGGCATCCTCGCCCACGCCGCGGTCGTCGCCGGCTACTTCCCGGTGATCTCCGAGGGCCAGGACGTCGTCGTGCTCGACGAGGCCAAGCCCGAGGCGAACGAGCTGCACCGCTTCTCGTTCCCGCGCCAGAAGCGCGACCGGCGCCTCTGCCTGGCCGACTTCTTCCGCACCCGGGAGGAGGCCACCGAGCTCGGCAGCGTCGACGTCATGCCGATGAACCTGGTGACCATGGGGCAGCCGATCGCGGACTTCGCGAACACGCTGTTCGCGGAGAACTCCTACCGCGACTACCTCGAGGTGCACGGCCTCGGGGTGCAGCTGACCGAGGCGCTGGCGGAGTTCTGGCACCGCCGCGTCCGCGAGGAGCTGACCTTCGCCGACGGGTCGACGATGGCCGACCAGGACCCGGCCGACGTCAACGAGTACTTCAAGCTCGGCTACCGCGGCGCCCGCTACTCGCTCGGCTACGGCGCGTGCCCGAACGTCGAGGACCGGGCGAAGATCGTCGAGCTGCTCGACCCGAGCCGCATCGGCGTCGAGCTCTCCGAGGAGGACCAGCTGCACCCGGAGCAGTCGACCGACGCGCTGGTGGTCCACCACCCGGAGGCCAAGTACTTCAATGCGTAGGGCCTTCGATGCCTGATCTCGCGGCCGTCCTGTGGGACATGGACGGCACGCTGGTCGACTCCGAGGGCCTGTGGTCGATCACCATGGCGGAGCTCGCCGTCCACCTGGGCGGCGAGCTCTCCGCGGCCACGCGCGAGGAGCTGACCGGCTCGAGTCTGCGCCGCACCGCCTCCACGGTGCTGCGTGAGGTCGGTCTTCCCGATGACGAGGCCGCCGTCGACGCCGCGGGCCGGTGGCTGGTGGGGCGCACCCACGAGGTGTTCTCCCGCGGTCTGCCGTGGCGTCCCGGGGCCCGCGAGGCGCTCGCGGCGGTGCGGGCCTCCGGCGTGGCCACCGCGCTGGTCACCAGCACGTACCGCAAGCTCACCGAGGTCGCGCTGGACACGATCGGCCGCGAGTGGTTCGACGTGACCGTGTGCGGCGACGAGGTGAGCGCCACGAAACCGGACCCGGCGCCCTACCGACGGGCGTGCGAGCTGCTCGGGGTCGACCCGGAGGCGAGCGTGGCGGTGGAGGACTCCCCGACCGGGACCGCCTCCGCGGCCGCGGCCGGGACGACCGTGCTCGTGGTGCCCGCCGGGCCCGCGGTACCGCCGGGGGAGCGACGGGTGTTCCGGGACTCGCTCGAGGGACTCACCGTGAGCGACGTGCGGCTGCTCCTGTCGGCGAACGTTCACTAGGCCATTCGTAGGAGTTGGCGCGCGGTTGCCGGGCACCCTCCGCCGATCGGCGACGACCGTCCGGAGCAGGTGACACCGTCCGTGCAGCCGGGGAGACACGATGATGCGAGCATCGGTGAACGTGAAGACGTTCGACGGGCTCTTCGAGGAGCTCAGCACCAAGGCACGCGACCGCCCCGAGGGCTCGGGCACGGTCGCCGCTCTCGACGCCGGGGTCCACGCGCAGGGCAAGAAGGTCCTCGAGGAGGCCGGCGAGGTGTGGCTCGCCGCCGAGCACGAGACCGACGACAAGCTCGCCGAGGAGATCTCCCAGCTGCTCTACCGGACGCAGGTGATCATGCTCGGCCGTGGCCTGACCCTCGAAGACGTGTACAAGTACCTCTAGACCCATCGAACAGGGCAGCGCGACCGGTGCGGTGCCCGCCAGGAGAGAGCCATGCTCCGCGTCGCCGTCCCGAACAAGGGGTCCCTCGCCGAGGAGGCGTCCCGCATGCTGCGCGACGCCGGGTACCGGCAGCGGTCGGACAACCGTGACCTGTCCCTGCACGACCACGCGAACAACGTGCAGTTCTTCTACCTGCGGCCCAAGGACATCGCGACCTACGTCTCCGAGGGGCAGCTCCACCTGGGCATCACCGGGCACGACCTGACCGAGGAGTCCTCCGCGTCGGTCAACGAGGTCCTCAAGCTCGGCTTCGGCAACTCGCAGTTCCGCTACGCGGCGCCGATCGCGAAGAACTGGACGGTGCAGGACCTCGCCGGCAAGCGGATCGCGACCTCGTTCCCGCGCCTGGTCCGCGCCAACCTCGCCCAGCAGCGGATCTCGGCCAAGGACGTCATCCGGCTCGACGGCGCGGTGGAGGTCTCGATCGAGCTGGAGGTGGCCGACGCCATCGCCGACGTGGTGTCCACCGGCCGCACGCTCGCCCAGCACGGGCTCGAGCCCATCGGCGACCCGATCCTGTCGTCGGAGGCGGTGATCGTGGACCGCAACGCCAAGTTCGACCAGCAGCCCGACGCCCCGGAGACCACCAAGGCCAAGTACCGCTTCGTCGAGCGGCTGCGCGGCGTCGTGTTCGCCCGCCAGTACGTGATGCTCGACTACGACTGCCCGGTCGAGGTGCAGGACGACGCGGTCCAGGTGACGCCGGGCGTGCAGTCGCCCACGGTCGCGCCGCTGTCGTTGGACGGCTGGGTGGCGGTCCGGTCGATGGTGCGGCGCAGCCGCGTGAACGACGTCATGGACGAGCTGGCCGACCTGGGCTGCACCGGCATCGTCACCTCCTCGCTGCAGTCGTGCCGGGCGGTGCTGCCGGGCACCGGCGGCGTCAGCTCCATGCCGGGGGCGGCGCCGCCGCCGGCCGAGTCGCCGTCGTCGGCCGACCCCGCCGTCGCGCGGATGGGCGTCGCCGGCCGCTGAGGCGGGGACCCGGACGGGGCTGGACGGGTCTACCGGGGCCGCACCGTCAGGGCCTGGGCGGCCCGCCCCACCGGCCCGTGCTCGTCGTGCAGCACGGAGTACGCCGACCCCGTGCCCTCGGGCCCGATGACGCTGTCGGCGTCCAGGCCGGTCCACTCGCCGGCCGGGGCGCGGTGCAGGTGCAGGGTCAGGTCGGTGTTGACGAACAGCCACCGCCGCAGGTCGAGCCGGCTCGCCACGCCGTTCGTGGAGTCGGCGACGGCGGCGAGGCGCTGCGCCGGTGACGGCTCCTCGCCCTCGACGACCTGCCCGCGCAGGCGCCCCCACGCCCGACCCGGCCCCGGGTGGTCGAGCCCGCCGGTGATCCAGCGCCAGTCGACGGACGTGAGGTAGCCGCGCAGCCAGCCGTCCGGGATGTCGCGGGCCGTCCCCGTCTCCGGGCCGGGTATCGACGGCATCGCGGTGCCGGGCACCGTCACGACCTCCGTCGTGTCGCCGGTCCCGTGGAACCAGCCGTGGGCGCGGGCCACCGGGCGCAGCGTCCCGGTCGACGGGTCGGTGGCGGCCAGCTCGGCGGTGGCGAGTTCGATCGTGCGGCCCGGGCGGGCGACCTCGGCGCGGACGACCAGCTCGCCGACCGGGACCGGGCCCAGCACCTCGACGGTGACGCGTGCGAGCCGCAGCTCCGGCCGGCCGGACCGGCGCTCGAGGGCCCGGATCAGCAGGGCGCTGGGCGGCCCCATGTGCTGGGCGTCGGCGAACCAGGGGCCGGCGGTGGACGCGGACGCCAGCACGCGCGTCCCGTCCTCCCGGGCGGCGTCGAGGAGGCGGAAGTACGGCTCGGGCTCGGACATGAGCCCGATCATGGGGGAGCGTCCGGGTCGTCGGGCCAGCCGGGGTAGTCCGGCGGCGTCCCGCCGAACGCCGGGCAGACCGCCCGGTGCGAGCACCAGCCGCACATCCGACCGGGGTTCGGCCGGAAGTCCCCGGTCGGCGCGGCGCGCAGGATCGCGGCCCACAGGGCGACCAGGGTCCGCTCGAACCGCTCCAGCTCCCCGCGGGTGGGGGAGTGGGTCAGGCTCTGCCCGTCGGCGAGGTACATCAGGCGCAGCTGGCGGGGCAGCACGCCGCGGGCCCGTAGGAGCACGAGGGCGTAGAACTTCAGCTGGAACAGCGCCCGGGCCTCGAACACCTCGCGGGGCGCCGAGCCGGTCTTGTAGTCGACGATGCGCACGTCGCCCTCCGGGCTGACGTCCAGCCGGTCGACGTAGCCGCGCAGCCCCACCCCGGAGTCGAGCTCGACCTCCAGGAACACCTCGCACGCCTCCGGGCGCAGCCGTCGCGGGTCCTCCATCGCGAAGTAGGCGTCCACGAGCGCCGCGGCCCCGGCGAGGTCCCCGAGCAGCGCCCGGTCGTCCTCGGCCAGCTCGGCCGCGACCTCCGCCAGCAGGGTGTGTGCCCGGGACGGCACCCGCAGCGGCGGGTCGAGCCCGAACAGCCGCTCCAGCACCGCGTGCACCACGATCCCGCGCACCTGGGCCGGGCTGCGCTGCTCGGGCAGCCGGTCGACCGCCCGGAACCGGTAGAGCAGCGGACACACCTTGAAGTCCCCGGCCCGCGACGGCGACAGCGCCGGCCGGCGCCGGGGCCGCTCGGGCTCGAGGCGCTTCGGAGTCACCGGGCGCGGCGCGTCCTGCGGCGCGCGCGGGGCGGGGACGGCCGGCGTGGCGGTGCTGGTCTCGATCACGGCGCGGACGCTACGACCGACCCCTGACAGCCTCGGTCCTCCTCGAGGGCGCCGGGCGGGGTCTCACGGACCATGATCGTGACCTCGTGAGCGACACGCGCAAGCCGTCGTGCGACGCGCTCACGAGGTCCGGTGCGCCGAATCCGATGGATCCGCGTCCGTGCGGCGTGCGTCGGAACCCGTGTGAGCGTCGACGACAGGGATCGGGCGGTCCGGGCGTGGATCCGCGACCGGGACGGGCTGCTGGCGGTGGCCCAGGCGAAGGAGGCGGGCTTCTCGCGGGCGCAGATCGCGGCACGGGTGCAGAAGGGCGAGTGGGAGCGCGACCTGCACGGAGTACTGCGTGCCGCCGACCACGTGGTGACCCCTCGCTCCCGCGTGCGCGCCGCCGCGCTGTCGGTCGGTGAGGTCGGCACGATCACCGGGTGCGCGGCGGCCTTCTGGTGGCGCCTGACGGACTTGTGTCCCGCCGAGATCGAGGTGGCGATCCCGCACGGCACACGTCTGAGGCCCCGGCGCGGGGTGCGGTTCGTGCACCGGGCCGTGCCCGCGACCGACCGCGTGGTCGTGCACGGGGTGCCCGTGACGAAGAAGCCCGCGACGGTCCTCGCCGCCGCCGTGTCCCTGGGCCTGGCTCTCGGCGCCCGTCTCATGGACCGCGCGCTCCAGGCGGGCGTCGACCTGGAGGAGATGCGACGGCTGCACCGGCTCGGGATCGGGCGCCACGGTGCGGTCCTCGCGTTGCAGCTGCTCGTGCTCGCCGGGGGCGGCGCCCGGTCGGAGGCCGAGCGGAAGGCCCACCGGGTGCTCCGGGCGGCGGGCATCGGGGGCTGGAGCGCGAACCACGAACACTGGTTGCGGGGCTACGGGCAGGCCGTCCTCGACCTCGCGTTCCTCGAGCAGAAGGTCCTGGTGGAGATCGACGGGTGGGCCTACCACCGGGACCTCCGCACGTTCCTCACGGACGCCCGGAGGCAGAACGCCCTGATGCTCGAGGGGTGGATCGTCATCCGGACGAACTGGTTCGAACTGCGGGACGCCCCGGACACCTTCGTGCAGAACGTCCGCGACGCCTTGAGGTCCCGGCGGAGCACCGTGATCGGGACCTCGTGAGCGCGCCGCAGCAGGGCTTGCGCGTGTCGCTCACCAACCGCTGATCACGGGCCGCGGCCGGGCCGACAGGGACCGCCGCCTAGGGTGGCCCGTCGTGCAGGACACGACCGGCGAGGGGCCCGACGACGGGCCGGAGCCCGACGACGCGGTGCGGATCGACGACCCGGCGACCGCGGAGCCGGCGACCGACGCCACCACCCCCGCCGTCGGGATCGAGCACGAAGTGCGCGGGCCGGCGCGCAGCGGGCCGTTCCTGCCCGGCGACCGGGTGCAGCTGACCGACCCGAAGGGCCGGCACTTCAGCCTCGTCCTGGAGCCCGGGCAGAGCTACCACACGCACCGCGGCGCGATCGCCCACGACAAGCTGATCGGCGCCCCCGAGGGCAGCGTGGTGCACTCCGCGGCGAACACGCCCTACCTCGCGCTGCGCCCGCTGCTGCCCGACTACGTCCTCGCGATGCCCCGCGGCGCGCAGGTGATCTACCCGAAGGACGCCGCGCAGATCGTCATGTGGGGCGACGTGTTCCCGGGCGCGAACGTGCTCGAGGCCGGCGCCGGCAGCGGTGCCCTGACCTGCAGCCTGCTGCGCGCGGTCGGCCCCGAGGGCACCGTGACCAGCTACGAGATCCGAACCGACCACCTCGAGCACGCCGAGGCCAACGTCGTCCGCTTCTTCGGCGAACACCCCGCCAACTGGTCGCTCCACGAGGGGGACGTCGCGGACACCACCGGCACGTTCGACCGCGTCGTGCTCGACATGCTGTCACCGTGGGAGGTGCTCGACACCGTCCGGAACGTGCTCGTCCCGGGGGGCGTGCTGGTCGGTTACGTCGCCACCACCACCCAGCTCTCCACCCTCACCGAGGCGCTGCGCGACCAGGCGGGCTGGACCGAGCCGCAGGCGTGGGAATCGCTGGTCAGGCCCTGGCACAGCGTCGGCCTGGCGGTCCGCCCGGAGCACCGGATGATCGCCCACACCGCCTTCCTCGTCACCGCCCGGAGGCTCGCCGACGGGGTCACCCCACCGCGGGTGCAACGCCGCCCGACCCGGAGCCGGTAGCCCCCTTCTGAACCCGCAAGAACCACGCAGGGTGAGGAATGCAAGTGGCCGACGGGAGAACTCCGTCACCGGCTCGCTACTCCACGGACACCCGTGTTCACGGGTACGGTTGCGCCACGGAGTAGCGGGAGGAGGGCGCCGTGACGATGAACGACGACCCCAGGGGCCGATCCGACCAGGGCCGCGACAGAGGCGCGGCGGACATGGCGGCACAGGTGCGATTCCTCGAGGAAGAGGTCGCCCTGCTGCGTCGGAAACTCACCGAGTCCCCGCGCCACACCCGGATCCTCGAGCAGCGGCTCGCGGACTCGGCGGCGCGGGTGTCCCAACTGACCGAGCGCAACGACAAGCTCACCGACACCCTCAAGGAGGCGCGGGCGCAGCTCGTGTCGCTCCGCGAGGAGGTCGACCGTCTCGCGCAGCCGCCGTCGAGCTACGGCGTCTTCCTGACCCTGCACGAGGACCAGACCGTCGACGTGTTCACGTCGGGACGCCGCATGCGCGTCGCGGTCTCGCCCGCCGTCGAGGCCGCCGAACTCACGCGCGGCCAGTCGGTGCGGCTCAACGAGGCCCTCACCGTCGTCGAGGCCGGCGACTACGAGCGCATCGGTGAGGTCTGCTCGCTGCGGGAGGTCCTCGTCGACGAGGACGGCACCCGCAACCGCGCCCTCATCATCGGGCACGCCGACGAGGAACGGGTCATCCACCTCGCCGACTCCCTGCTCGACGAGAACGCCCCGGAGCTCAAGCCGGGCGACTCGCTGATGATCGACACCAAGGTGGGCTACGCCTACGAGAAGGTGCCGAAGGCCGAGGTCGAGGAGCTCGTCCTCGAGGAGGTCCCCGACGTCGCGTACACCGACATCGGCGGCCTCTCCCGGCAGATCGACTCCATCCGCGACGCGGTGGAGCTGCCGTTCCTGCACGCGGACCTGTTCCGCGAGTACCAGCTCCGCCCGCCGAAGGGCGTGCTGCTCTACGGCCCGCCCGGGTGTGGCAAGACGCTCATCGCCAAGGCGGTGGCGAACTCGCTGGCGAAGAAGGTCGCCGAGCAGCGCGGCGAGGACAGCCGCGACATCAAGGCGCACTTCCTCAACATCAAGGGCCCGGAGCTGCTCAACAAGTTCGTCGGCGAGACCGAGCGGCACATCCGGATGATCTTCCAGCGGGCGCGCGAGAAGGCGTCCGAGGGCACGCCGGTGATCGTGTTCTTCGACGAGATGGACTCGATCTTCCGGACCCGTGGTTCCGGCGTCAGCTCCGACGTCGAGACGACGATCGTGCCCCAGCTGCTGAGCGAGATCGACGGGGTCGAGGGGCTCGAGAACGTCATCGTCATCGGCGCCTCGAACCGCGAGGACATGATCGACCCCGCGATCCTGCGTCCGGGCCGACTCGACGTGAAGATCAAGATCGAGCGTCCCGACGCCGAGGCCGCCATCGACATCTTCGGCAAGTACCTCGTCGACGGACTGCCGGTCCACGAGGAGGACATCGAGGAGTTCGGCGGCAACCGGCAGGCCTGCCTCGACGGCATGATCGAGCGGGTCGTCGAGCGGATGTACGCCGAGACCGACGACAACCGGTTCCTCGAGGTCACCTACGCCAACGGGGACAAGGAGGTCCTGTACTTCAAGGACTTCAACTCCGGCGCGGTGATCGAGAACATCGTGGGCCGGGCCAAGAAGTCGGCCATCAAGTCGCACCTGGAGACCAAGCAGTCCGGTCTGCGGGTGCAGCACCTGCTCGACGCCGTGGTGGACGAGTTCGCCGAGTCCGAGGACCTGCCGAACACGACCAACCCCGACGACTGGGCCCGGATCTCCGGCAAGAAGGGCGAGCGGATCGTCTACATCCGCACGCTCGTCACCGGCAAGGGCGCGACGCAGGGCAAGGAGATCGACACCGCGTCCAACACGGGCCAGTACCTGTAGTACCGGGTACCGTCGCGGACATGACGGACGACGACCACCGGCCGCTCCCCGCTCCTCGCAACGAGGTCCGGGGGGCGGCCGGTGTCGCGTCCGAGGCGGTCGACATCGTCTCCCGCCCCGTCGAGGGCACCCACCGCGCGGTCTCGGACACGGTGTTCGCCACCCTGCGCAAGGTCGGGCTCGGGCCCGCGTCGAGGCCGGCACAGCTGCTGCACGACGGGATCAGCGCGGGCGTCTACTCCGCCGTCCGTGGGATCGGCCACGCGGCGGGCCGCGGCGTCGGGCTGGCCGCCGAGCTCTACCGCGAGGCCTCCGGGAAGACCGAGTGGACCCCGATCACCTCCCGCCCGGCCGGCGCGGTGCTCACCGGTGCCGTCAACGGCCTCGTCGGGGACCACATGGTCGCCCTGGGCAACGACCTCGCCGTCCCCATGGCGCTCCACACCTCGACGACGAGCGAGGACGACCCGCACGCCCAGCTGCGGCTGGACGACATCCGGGTCGCCGACCACCCCGACCGCGACCTCGGCCACGTCGTGCTGTTCGTCCACGGCCTCGGGGAGACCGAGCACGCGTGGCGGCTGGCCGACGAGGAGTCGGCGGGGGAGGGCTACGCGGAGCGCATCGCCTCCACCGTCGGGGCGGTCCCGCTGCTGCTGCGCTACAACACCGGCCTGCGCATCGCCCACAACGGCGCGGCGCTCTCGGTGCTGCTCGCCGAGGTGTTCGACGCCTGGCCCGAGCCGATCCGCCGTCTCGACCTCGTCGGGCACTCCATGGGCGGGCTGGTCCTGCGCCACGCCTGCCACGCGGCCGTCGCCGCCGGGGAGCCGTGGGTGCACACGGTCCGGCGCATGGTCTACCTCGGCTCGCCGCACGAGGGCGCGCCGCTCGCCCACCGCGTCGACCAGCTCGCGACGCGCCTGTCCCGCTACGCCCGCTCCCGCACGTGGGGCGAGTTCCTCGACCGGCGCTCCGCCGGCATCCGCGACCTGGTCGCCGGGGTCTCCGACACCGACGTCCCGCTGCTCGCCTCCTCGACCCACCACGGCGTCGCCGCGTGCCTGACCTCCAGCGCGCACCACCCGCTCGCGAACATCCTCGGCGACCTGCTCGTGCCCGTGGACTCGGCGCGGGGGGCCGTCGCCGACGTCGAGACCCTCCCGGCCTCGCACCACTTCCACCTGCTCAACGACCCGCGGATCCACGAGCACCTGCTGCGCTGGCTCGCGGCCGACGAGCAGGACCCCGACGACGGGGCCGGTCCCGCCGCCCTCGACGACCGGCGGTGACGCGGCCGGACCCGCCCGCCCGACGCGGCCGCCTCGCCCGGACCGCGGTCCTGGGCTCGCTGACCGCCGCCGCCCCGCTCGCGATCGACACCTACCTGCCGGCCCTCCCGGCGATCGCGGTCGAGCTCGAGGCGTCCGCCTCCCTGGTCGCCCTCAGCCTCACCGCCTGCGTCGTCGGGCTCGCCGTCGGGCAGCTGGTCGCCGGGCCGCTCTCCGACGTCCTGGGCCGCCGCCGGCCGATCATCGTCGGCGCCGCCGGCTTCGTGCTCCTCTCGGCGGCCTGTGCCGCCGCACCCGACGTCGGCACCCTCGTGGCGCTGCGGCTGGGCCAGGGGCTGTTCGGCGCGGTCGGGATCGTGGTGGCCCGCGCGGTCGTCCGGGACCTCTACGACGGACCCGCCGCCGCCCGGGCGTTCGCGGCGCTGATGCTGGTCTCCGGGGTGGCACCGATCGTCGCCCCCGTGCTGGGCGGCCAGCTGCTGCGTCTCACCTCGTGGCGCGGGGTGTTCGTGGTCCTCGCCGCGCTCGGGGCGGTCGTCCTGGTCGGGGTCCTGCTGGCGGTGCCGGAGACGCTGCCGCCGGACCGTCGCACCGCCGCCGGGTGGCGCACCACCCGCCACGCCTTCGGGGTGCTGCTGGCCGACACGCGCGTCCTCGCCTGCGTGGCCGCGGCCGGCCTCGGGTTCGCGGCCATGTTCGCCTACATCTCCGGGTCGACGTTCGTGCTGCAGGGCCTCTACGGGCTCTCGCCGCAGGGCTTCAGCGCCGTGTTCGCGGTGAACTCGGTCGGGATCGTCAGCGCGGTGCAGCTCTCCGGGCGCCTGGTGGGCGCGGAGAAGGTGCGCCCGCACCGGGCGGTGCTCGTCGGGCTCACGATCGCGTCGCTGGGGTCCGCGACGGTCCTGGTGGGCGCCCTCGGCCTCGGCCTCCCGGGGGTCGTCGCGGGGCTGTTCGTGACGGTGTGCGGGGTCGGCACGGCGTTGCCGGCGGCCACCACCCTGAGCCTCGCCGACCACCCCGAGCACGCCGGGAGCGCGTCGGCCCTGCTCGGGACGGCGCAGTTCATCGTGGGCGGCGTCTCGGCGCCCCTGGTCGGCATCGGCGGCGGGCGCACCGCGGTACCCATGGGCGTGGTCATGACGGTGGCCGCGCTGCTGGCCCTGGTGACGTTCGGCGTGCTCTGGCGACGCGGCCCGGCTGACGGCGCCCGGGACGGCGGACAACTAGGGTCGGACCCATGACCGCGCGCCGCATCATGGGCACCGAGATCGAGTACGGCATCTCCGTGCCGGGCGACCCGACGGCCAACCCCGTCATCACCTCCACCCAGGTCGTGCTGGCCTACGCCGCGGCGGCCGACGTCCCGCGGGCGCGCCGGGCGCGCTGGGACTACGAGGTGGAGTCGCCGCTGCGCGACGCGCGGGGCTTCGACCTGGGCCCGAGCGCGGGCCCGCCGCCGGACACCGGCGACCTGGACGACCTCGGCGCCGCCAACGTCATCCTCACCAACGGCGCCCGGCTCTACGTCGACCACGCCCACCCGGAGTTCTCCGCCCCCGAGGTGACCACCCCGCGCGGCGCGGTGATCTGGGACAAGGCGGGGGAGCGGGTGATGGAGGACGCCGCGGACCGCGCCGCCACGGTGCCCGGCACCGGCCGCATCCAGCTCTACAAGAACAACATCGACGGCAAGGGCGCCTCGTACGGCTCGCACGAGAACTACCTGTGCAACCGCCAGACGCCGTTCCCCAGCATCATCACCGGCCTGACGCCGTTCTTCGTCACGCGGCAGGTGATGACCGGGGCCGGGCGCGTCGGGCTCGGGGCGTCCGGCGACGAGGCCGGGTACCAGCTCTCGCAGCGCGCGGACTACATCGAGGTCGAGGTCGGCCTGGAGACCACCCTCAAGCGCGGCATCATCAACACCCGCGACGAGCCGCACGCCGACGCCGACAAGTACCGCCGCCTGCACGTGATCATCGGCGACGCGAACCTCTCCGAGTACTCGACGTTCCTCAAGGTCGGGACGACGGCGCTCGTGCTGTCGATGATCGAGGACGGGGTCCGGTTCGACGACCTGCGCCTGCTCGAGCCCGTCCGCTCGGTGCACCGCATCAGCCACGACCCGACGCTGCAGGTCGAGGTGGACCTCGCCAACGGCAAGCGGATGACCGCCCTGCAGATCCAGCGCGAGTACTACGAGCGGGCCCGCAAGCACGAGCAGGAGACCCAGGGTGACGACATCGACGACGTCACCCGGGAGACCCTCGAGATCTGGGGCCAGGTCCTGGACGACCTCGAGACCGACCCGATGCGCTGCGCCGACCGGCTGGACTGGGTGGCCAAGCTCAAGCTGCTGCAGAGCTACCGCGACCGCGACAACCTGCCGTGGGACTCCCCGAAGCTGCACCTGATCGACCTGCAGTACTCCGACGTCCGGCAGGGCAAGGGCCTCTACAACCGGCTCGTCACGCGCGGGTCGATCAAGCGGCTGGTCACCGAGGACGAGGTCCGCAGCGCGGTCACCCGGCCCCCGGAGGACACCCGCGCCTACTTCCGCGGACGCTGCCTGGAGCGCTACCCGAGCGAGGTCGCGGCCGCGTCGTGGGACTCGGTCATCTTCGACCTCGGCCGCGAGTCGCTGGTGCGCATCCCCACCCTGGAGCCGCTGCGGGGCACCCGCGGGCACGTCGGGGAGCTCATCGACAACGCCGACAACGCGACGGCGTTGGTCGAGGCCCTGACCCGGGGATGATGTTCATGACGTCGGGTGCGGGCCCGGCCAGGTAGGGTTCGGGGTCGCAACACCTTCGGCATCGGGAGGCAGCCATGGCGCAGGAACAGACCCAGCGGCAGGGCGGTGGCGACGACGGCGACGGCGGCGAGGACTCCACCGCCGCCGGCCAGGAGCGCCGGGAGAAGCTCGGCGAGGACACCGACACGATCCTCGACGAGATCGACGACGTGCTCGAGGAGAACGCCGAGGACTTCGTGCGCGCCTACGTGCAGAAGGGCGGCCAGTAGTCACACGGGCCGCCGCGCGCGAACCGCGGCGGGTCGGCAGTACCTGCACGGCGGGTCGGGAACCAGCGTTCCGGCCCGCCGTGCCGTCTCGAACGGGAAGCACCAGCGAAGGAGCGACGAACAGCCGATGGACCCCAGGACGACCCCGGGGCTCGCCCCCGCGTACTTCGACTCCGGCACGTCCTCGTTCGTCGACTTCCTCTCGACCGTCCGGCCGGACCTGCTGCCCAGCGCCCGCGGGGCCGGCCCGGAGATCGCGGGCGGGGTCCCGCACGGCACCACGATCGTGGCCGCGCAGTACGACGGCGGCGTGGTCATCGCGGGCGACCGGCGCGCCACGATGGGCAACCTGATCTCCCAGCGCGACATGCAGAAGGTCTACGTCACCGACGACTACTCCGCGGCCGGCATCGCCGGGACCGCCGGGCTGGCCGTCGAGGCGATCCGGCTGTTCGCGGTCGACCTGGAGCACTACGAGAAGCTCGAAGGCGTCCCGCTGACGTTCGACGGCAAGTCGAACCGGCTGGCCTCGATGATCCGCGGCAACCTCGGGGCGGCCATGCAGGGGCTCTCCTACGTGCCGCTCTTCGTCGGCTACGACCTGGACGCGACCGACCCGGCGCGCGCCGGCCGGATCGTGTCCTACGACGTCGTCGGCGGGCGGTACGAGGAGTCCGGCGGGTTCGCGGCCGTGGGCTCGGGCTCGCTGTTCGCGCGCTCGTCGCTGAAGAAGACCCACGACGTCACCGCCGACCGCGACGCGACGGTCCGGCACGCCGTCGAGGCGCTCTACGACGCCGCCGACGACGACTCCGCCACCGGCGGCCCGGACACCGTCCGGAACATCTACCCGATCGCCGTGGCCATCGACGCGCAGGGGGCGGTCCAGCTCCCGGCCGACGAGATCCAGGGCGTCGCCGAGGCCGTCATCGCGGCCCGCCGCGAGCGCCCGGTCGGCTGAGCCCGACCCTCCCACCCGCACCCCCGCCCCACCTCGGAAGAGGAGCCGCCCCGCCATGACGATGCCGTTCTACGCGTCGGTCGACCAGCTGATGCGCGACCGCTCGGAGCTCGCCCGCAAGGGCATCTCCCGCGGCCGCAGCGTCGTGGTGCTGAGCTGCGCGGACGGGGTGCTGTTCGTCGCGGAGAACCGCTCGAAGTCGCTGCGGAAGATCTCCGAGATCTACGACCAGCTCGGGTTCGCGGCGGTCGGGCGCTACAACGAGTTCGAGAACCTGCGCCGCGCCGGGGTCCGCTGGGCCGACGTGCAGGGCTACTCCTACGACCGCCGCGACGTCTCCGGGCGGGCCCTCGCCAACGCCTACTCGAACATCCTGGGCGCCAGCTTCATCGAGCAGCAGAAGCCGTTCGAGGTCGAGCTCTGCGTGGCCGCGCTGGGGGAGAACCCGGACACCGACCAGCTCTTCCGCATCACCTACGACGGGTCGATCTCCGACGAGCCGCAGTTCGTGGTCATGGGCGGCACCACGGAGCCGATCTCGACGGCGCTGAAGTCCTCCTACGACGGCACCCTGGACACGCAGGGCGCGCTGCGCACCGCACTCGACGCGCTCCAGGCGCAGAACGGCTCCGCGTCCGAGGACCGCACGCTGGGCGTCGACTCACTCGAGGTCGCCCTGCTCGACCGGGCCCGCCGCCCGCGGCGCTCGTTCCGCCGGATCACGGGCGCCGCGCTCGCCGGGCTGCTGCCCGCCGCCGGGTCCGCGCCCGCCGACTCCGCCGAGGCCGGCGACACCGGCGCGGGCGACGAGGTCTCCGGCGCCGGCGGCGCGGACGCCTGACCCGACCGCCGGGCCCTCCGAACCGTACGAACGGGCCGTTCGTCACCTTCTACCGTGACGAACGGCCCGTTCGTTCGCTTCGGGCCAGGGCCTCACCAGGCCGGGGTGCGCTCCGGCCAGCGGGACTCGTCGCGGCGGTAGACCGGCACCTTGACCTCGGCGACCGAGAAGGTCAGCCGGTCCCCGGCGACCATCACCTCGCCGTCCGTGGCCACCTGCAGCGGCCCGTCGAGCAGCTCCACGTCCAGGGTCTCCGCGGTGTGCTCCACGT
Source organism: Actinomycetospora aurantiaca (assembly GCF_037401875.1). Classification (NCBI taxonomy): domain Bacteria; kingdom Bacillati; phylum Actinomycetota; class Actinomycetes; order Pseudonocardiales; family Pseudonocardiaceae; genus Actinomycetospora; species Actinomycetospora aurantiaca. Next base: position 48,582 of record NZ_JBBEGN010000024.1, read on the forward strand.
AGGTGCGGATGTGCCCGAGCGTGCCGGCCAGCAGGCCCCCGATCGCGCGGGCGCGGGAGAACCGCCGGTCCGCGCGCAGGTAGCGGACCTCCAGCAGGCCGGTGTCCAGGCGGGGCCGGTAGGCGGGGGTCATGCCGGACGGCGCGTAGGGCCCGTTGCCGACGAAGAGCATCCACACCGACGTCTCGCGGCCGTCGATGCGGCAGCGGACCGGGCGGGCGGTCCACAGCACGGCCACGAGCGCGGCGGAGGCGGCCGGCCACTTGCCCCAGCGCTTCTCCCACTTCTCGCGGAGCCGGACCATGTCCGGGTAGCCCCCGAACGACGCCGTGTTGACGAAGACCTGGCGGGCGCCGCCCTCGGGGCCCAGCGAGGTGGTGTAGGCGCGCAGCTCGCCGACGTCCACCGCGACGGCCTCGCCCGCGCCGGTCGCGTCGACGACCTCCTGCAGGTCGTACACCCCGACGTCGCGGCCGAAGTGGTTCAGCGTGCCCGCCGGCATCACGGCCAGGGGGAGTCCCATGTCCTCCGCGACCCGCGCGGCGGCGGCCACGGACCCGTCGCCCCCGGCGATGCCCAGGGCCCGCGTCCCCGGCAGGCTCGCGGTCTCCACGAGCTTGTCCAGGAGGTCGTCGCCCTCCTCCAGGCGCACCACCCGGGCCTTCGGCAGGGCCGCGGCGATCTCCTCGGCCGGGTCGACCCCGGGCCGGCCGGAGCCCATGTTCACCATCATCGACAGGCCCTCGCCGTCGACGAGCGCGGGCGCGTCGAGCCAGGGCCGCGCGATCGCCTCGTCCGAGGGCCGGCGCGGCAGCCAGCGCTGGGTGAGCAGGGCCGCGCCCGCCCCGAGGGCCGACCCCACGGCCACGTCGCTGGTCCAGTGCACCCCGACGTGGATGCGGGAGTAGGCGACGGTGGCGGCCAGCGGCGCCAGCAGCGCCCCGGCCCGGGGGCCCTCGAGGCCCACCCCGACGGCGAACGCGAACGCCGAGGCGGAGTGCCCCGACGGGAACGACGACGAGGTCGGGCGCTCGGGCAGCGACCGGTACGGCGGCAGCAGATCCGCGGCCGGGCGGCGGCGGGGCACCAGCGGCTTGGCCACGGCGTTGGCGGCGAAGCTGGCGAGCGCGATGCCGAAGATCCCCCGCACGGCCCCGCGGCGGGTCCGCCGGGTGCCCAGGCCGGCGAGCAGCGAGGCGGCCGCGAACCACAGCCAGGAGTGGTTGGCCGACCGGGTCAGGTGCAGCAGCGCCGCGTCCCCCCGGTTCGGGGGGAGGTCGCCGACCGCCTCGGTGATGCGCCGGTCCAGCGCGCCGACCGGGCGCAACGACCGACGGCTGTGCCGGATTCCGCTGCGGATGGCCACCTTGGCGCGGCGCGCGCGCCGCCGGGGGAGCATGGGACGGGACCCTACGGGGGCGAGCGGAAGGCAGCCGCGACCGGCTCCGGGGGCTTAGGCTGGAGCCCATGCAGCGGCGGATCTACGGCATCGAGACCGAGTTCGGGGTGACCTGCACGTTCCACGGGCAGCGTCGGCTGTCCCCGGACGAGGTCGCTCGCTACCTGTTCCGGCGGGTCGTGTCGTGGGGGCGCTCGTCGAACGTCTTCCTGCGCAACGGGTCGCGGCTCTACCTCGACGTCGGGTCCCACCCCGAGTACGCCACCGCGGAGTGCGACTCGCTCGAGCAGCTCGTCGCGCACGACAAGGCGGGCGAGCGGATCCTCGAGGACCTGCTGCTCGACGCGGAGCGCCGGCTGGCCGACGAGGGCATCGGCGGCGACATCTTCCTGTTCAAGAACAACACCGACTCCGCGGGCAACTCCTACGGCTGCCACGAGAACTACCTGGTCGGGCGGTCGGGGGAGTTCTCCCGGATCGCCGACGTGCTGCTGCCCTTCCTCGTCACCCGCCAGCTCATCGCGGGGGCCGGCAAGGTGCTGCAGACGCCCCGGGGAGCGGTGTTCTGCCTCTCGCAGCGGGCGGAGCACATCTGGGAGGGCGTGTCCTCGGCGACCACCCGCAGCCGGCCGATCATCAACACCCGGGACGAGCCGCACGCCGACGCGGAGCGCTACCGGCGCCTGCACGTGATCGTCGGCGACTCGAACATGTCCGAGGTCACCACCCTGCTCAAGGTCGGCACCACCCACCTGGTGCTGGAGATGATCGAGCAGGGCGTGCAGTTCCGGGACTTCACGCTGGACAACCCGATCCGCGCGATCCGCGAGATCAGCCACGACCTCACCGGCCGCCGCCCGGTGCGGCTCGCGGGCGGGCGCGAGGCCGGGGCGCTGGACATCCAGCGCGAGTACCACCAGCGCGCCGTCGAGCACGTCGAGCGCCGGGGCCACGACCCGGTGACCGACCGGGTCCTCGAACTGTGGGGGCGCACGCTCGACGCCGTCGAGCGCCAGGACCTCTCGCTGATCGACCGCGAGATCGACTGGGCCATCAAGCACAAGCTCGTCGAGCGCTACCGCTCGCGCAGCGACCTGGGCCTCTCGAGCCCGCGGATCGCCCAGCTCGACCTGGCCTACCACGACATCCGTCGCGGGCGCGGGGTGTTCGACCTGCTGCAGCGCAAGGACCTCGTCGACCGCGTGACCGACGACGGCGAGATCGAGGCCGCGAAGGACACCCCGCCCCAGACCACCCGCGCGAAGCTGCGCGGCGACTTCATCGCCGCCGCCCAGAACGCCGGGAGGGATTTCACGGTGGACTGGGTGCACCTCAAACTCAACGACCAGGCCCAGCGAACCGTCCTGTGCAAGGACCCGTTCCGCGCGGTGGACGAACGGGTGGACCGGCTGATCGCCACGTTGTAGCCCGACGCCGTCGCGTCGGCCACGTGTCGGGACGCCGGTCCGTGGACATCCACCACCCGGCCCTGCGCCACCGACCCGACGACGAGGACGGCCACGAACGACATGGACACCCCCGCGCACCAGGACCGCACGTCCCGCGTGGGCGCCGATGCGCAGCCCAGCACGCTGCACGACCGCGAACCGGTCGTCCCCGACCCCGCCGTCGAGGGCACGCTGCTGGCCGGCCGGTACCGGGTCGGCGAGTGCATCGGCGCCGGGGCCATGGGCGTCGTGTGGACGGCGTGGGACCGGCGCCTCGCGCGGACGGTGGCCGTGAAGCAGCTCACCCCGCCGCGGGACGGCGACGAGACCGAGCTGCGCGCGGCCCGGGCCCGGGCGATGCGCGAGGGACGGATCGCGGCCCGCGTGGTGCACCCGCGGGCGATCGCGGTGTTCGACGTCGTCACGCACGCGTCGATGCCGTGGATCGTCATGGAGTACCTGCCGTCGCGCTCGCTCGCGGCGGTCCTGGCGGAGCGGGGCCCGCTGCCGCCCACCGAGGTGGCACGGATCGGCGCGCAGATCGCCGACGCGCTCTCCGCGGTGCACGAGGCGGGCATCGTCCACGGCGACGTCAAGCCGGGCAACGTCCTCCTGACCGACGACGGGGTCGCGAAGCTGACCGACTTCGGCGTCTCGCGGGCCTCGTGGGACACCTCGGCGACCGCCGGGGGCGTGGTCGCGGGCACGCCCGGCTACTTCGCCCCCGAGGTCGCCCGCGGCGGCGACCCGACTCCTGCATCGGACGTGTTCTCCCTGGGCGCGACGCTGTACGCGGCGGTGGAGAACGAGCTGGTCTGCGGCCCCCTGGACAACACGCTGGCCGTGCTGCACGCGATGGCGGAGGGCCGGCTGCGCCCCGCCACCCGGGCCGGCGTGCTCGGCCGGCCGCTCTCGGCCATGCTGCGCCTGGAGGCCCGGCACCGGCCGGACACGGCGCTGCTGCGCTCGGCGCTCGAGGCCCGCGCCGCACTCGGTGAGTCGGTGGCCGCGGTGCCCCCGCCGACCCCGGCGGGCGCCGAGGGGGCCCCGGAGTCCTCGGACCCCTCCACCGCCGACGTCGCGGGCCGGCGCGCCGCGGCCACGCCCGTCCCGGCCGGCTCAGCCGTCGCCGGACCGCCGACCGCTCCCGGCGGCGCCGGGGACCTCGCCGACGACGGGTCCGGCTCGTGGTTCCCGCTCGCTCCCGGACCGTCCACCACACCTGCGTCCCCCACGTCGCCGCGGCCCCACCGTCGACGGCGGCGGGTGCTGGCGGTGGCCGCGGCCTCCGCGGTCGTCCTCGCCGCCGGCATCGGCGCCGCGCTCGCCGCCACCGACGGCGCGCGCCCCTCGACGCCGTCCGTCACCGCCGCCGCACCCCCGACCACCGCGACCACGACCGTCCCGCCGACACCGCCGACCGCGGACACCGTCCCGCCCGTGGCCGGTGCGCCGCTCTCGCCCGGCAGCCCCACCGAGGCCGGTCCGGACGACCCGGACGCCCCCGTGAGCGAGGACGACGTCCGGCGCACCGTGTCCGCCTACTACGCGAGCCTGCCCGGCGACATCCCCGGGGCCTGGGCGCTGCTGTCCGGGGACGCCCGGAGCGCCTCCGGCGGCTACGAGGGCTACCAGCGGTTCTGGGGCGGGATCACCTCGGTGAGCGCGGACGACGTGCGGGTCGACGGGGACTCGGCCCGCGCCACGCTGCTCTTCGTGACCTCGAGCGGGCGGACCAGCCGCGAGAACTACGTCTTCGAGGTCGACCGCAACGACCAGGGCGCCCTGGAGATCCGCTCCGCCTCCCGCGGCAGCGCCGACTCCGCCTGAGTCGAACACGCGATCGAACGACGCCGATCTCCCCCGGCGGGAGGACCCGGCGTCGTAGGCTCGCGGGCGTGCCACCCCCGCCGACCGCTCGCGCCGAGCGTCTCGTGAACCTGGTGCTGGCGCTGCTGTCGACGCGCCAGTTCCTGAGCGCCGAGCGCATCCGCACCACGGTCGCCGGCTACGAGGACGCCGCGACCGACGACGCCTTCTACCGCATGCTCGAGCGCGACAAGGCCGAGCTGCGGGAGCTGGGTGTCCCGCTGGAGACCGGCAAGCAGTCGGTGTTCGACACCGTCGAGGGCTACCGCATCGCCCGCGGCGACTACGAGCTGGCCGCGATCGACCTGGCCCCGGACGAGGCGACCGCCGTCGCGCTGGCTGCCCGGCTCTGGGACTCCCCACAGCTCGCGGGGGCCGCCCGCACGGCGGTGACGAAGCTGCGTGCGGCCGGCGTGGAGGTCGACCCGGCCGCCGCGTCCGAGGTGCAGCCGCGGGTCCGCACCACCGATCCCGCGTTCGCGCCCCTGCTGGCGGCGGCCCGCGCCGGTCGCGCGGTCACGTTCCACCACCGCGGGCACCCGGCCGCGCCGGCCCGCGTGCGCACCGTCGAGCCGTGGGGCGTCGTGTCGTACCGCGGACGCTGGTACCTGGTGGGGCACGACCGCGACCGCGACGACGTCCGCTGCTTCCGCATCTCGCGCATCGAGGGCGACGTGACGCCGATCGGGGCCCGTGGCGCGGTGCAGCGGCCCGCGGGGGTCGACCTGGTCGACCTCGTGGCCCGCTCGGCCGGGCCACCCCCGCCGTCGGGCACGGCCCGGGTGCGCCTGGTGCCCGGCCGCGCGGCCGGGCTGCGCCGCGCCGGGCGTCCCGATCCGCAGGGCGACCCGGACGTCGTCGAGCTCGACCTGGCCCGCGTCGACGCCCTCGCGCGCTGGATCGCGGGCTTCGGGCCGGACGCGGTGGTCCTGGAGCCGCCGGAGCTGCGCGAGGCCGTCGTCGTCACCCTGAAGGCCGGGCTGGCCGACGTGACCTCCCGGGCCGGGGCGGGGGCGCCGTGAGCGCGGAGGGGGTCGCCGAGCGCCTGCCGCGCCTGCTGACGCTGGTGCCGTGGCTGCTGGCCCGGCCGGGGGTGCCGGTCGCGGAGGCGGCGGCCGAGTTCGGGATCACCGAGGCCCAGCTGCGCCGCGACCTCGAGCTGCTCTGGATGTGCGGGTTGCCCGGATACGGTCCGGGCGACCTCGTGGACCTCTCCTTCGAGGGCGACACGATCACGGTGGTCTACGACGCCGGGCTCTCCCGCCCGCTGCGCCTCTCCGGCCCGGAGGCGGCCACCCTGGCGGTCGCACTGCGGGCGCTGGCGGACGCCCCCGGGGTCGCCGACACGGACGCCGTGCACCGCGCGCTGGCCAAGATCGAGGAGGCCTCCGGGCGGACGGAGGCGCCCGACACCGTCGCCGTCGGAATGGGCCGCACCCCGGGCGACACGGGCGCGGAGTCGACGGTCCGCGACGCCGTGGCCCGGCACCGGGCGCTGCGGCTCACCTACTACTCGGCCTCGCGCGACGCGGTGGGCCGCCGGGACGTCGACCCGATCCGCCTGCTGCTGGTGGACGGCTCGACCTACCTGGAGGCGTGGTGCCGCCGGGCGGAGGGCGTGCGGATGTTCCGCCTGGACCGGGTGGACGACGCCGAGGTCCTCGACGAGCCCTCCCACCCGCCGCCGGACGTGGTCGGGCGGGACGTGCCCGCGGACGCCTCCGGCCTGCTGACCCCGGACGGCTCCCAGCAGCTCGCGGCCCTGTGGCTGGCGCCGCAGGCCCGCTGGGTCGCCGAGTACTACCCGATGGAGGACGTCGTCGCCGACGACGACGGGTCCGCGCGGGTGCAGATGCGCTACGCCGACCGGGCCTGGATGGTGCGCCTGCTGCTCGGGCTCGGCGACGCCGTGGAGGTCCTGTGGCCCGCGGACCTCGCCGCGGCCCGGGCCGGGCGCGCCCGCGAGGCGTTGGCCGCCTACGGGGCGCTGTGACCGACGTCCCGCGCTAGGGTCGCCGGCGTGTTCGGTCCGATCGTCTGGAGCATCCTCGCCGCCGTGGTCGCGCTCGTGGTGCTCGCGCTGCTGGTCGTGGGCCTGCTGCGCACCGTGAACCGCACCACGACCGTGCTCGGCGCCTTCACCGCGCTGCTCTCCGACCGGGTCGGGCTGCTCCGGGCGCGGGCGGCGGCGGTCGGAGTGCGACTGGCACGACGGCCGCCGGACGGCCCGTCACCGGTAGAGTCGGCCGCGAGGACGGAAGGAGCTCCCTCGTGAGCGAATGGATCATCGTCGCCGTCGTCGGCGTCGTGCTGCTCTTCAGCGCCAAGAAGCTCCCGGACATGGCCCGGGGCCTCGGACAGTCGATGCGCATCTTCAAGGCCGAGACCCGCGGCATGAAGGAGGACGACGCGAAGGCCCGCACCACCGACGAGCCGGCGCCGAAGCCCGTCGAGGCGTCCGCGCCCGTCGTCGAGAAGCCCCGCGAGACCGTTCCCGACGAGGCCCGCAAGGCCGAGTGAGGGATCACCCGCCGTGGCACACCGCGCGGACCCGACGGGATCGCGGAAGGTGTGACACGGTGGAGGCGTGGCCATGCGCTCTCCCGCCGAGGCCTACGCCGCAGCGCGCACCCGCGCGGCGCACCCCGAGCTCGGCAGCTTCGTCTCGTCCCTGAGCTTCGAGCTCGACGACTTCCAGCGGCGCGGATGCCTCGCGCTGGAGGAGGGACACGGTGTCCTGGTCTGTGCGCCGACCGGGGCCGGCAAGACCGTCGTCGGCGAGTTCGCGGTCCACCTCGCCCTCGCGCGGGGCCAGAAGTGCTTCTACACCACGCCGATCAAGGCGCTGTCGAACCAGAAGTACGCCGACCTCGCCGCCCGCCACGGCGCGGACGCCGTCGGCCTGCTGACCGGGGACACGGCCGTCAACGGCTCCGCACCCGTCGTCGTGATGACGACCGAGGTGCTGCGCAACATGCTCTACGCCGACGCCCCGGCGCTCGACGGCCTCGCCTACGTCGTCATGGACGAGGTGCACTACCTGGCCGACCGGTTCCGCGGGGCGGTGTGGGAGGAGGTCATCCTCCACCTGCCCGACCACGTGCAGCTGGCGTCGCTGTCGGCGACGGTGTCCAACGCCGAGGAGTTCGGCGACTGGCTGGTGGAGGTCCGCGGCGACACCACTGTCGTCGTCGACGAGACCCGCCCGGTGCCGCTGTGGCAGCACATGGTGGTCGGGTCGCGGATGTTCGACCTGTTCGCCGAGGAGCGGCAGGCCGGCCGGACGTCGCACAAGGTCACCGTCGACCCGACGCTCGCGAAGGCCGTCGCCGAGGTCGACCGGGACGGCCCCGGACACCGTCGCGGCCGCTCCGGCCCCCCGCCGCGGCGGGGCCGGGACTCGGGCGGGCGGGGGAATGGCCGCCGGGACGACCGCGGGTCGGGCCCCGGCCGCAACGGCCGGTCCGGGTCGTCCTACCGCCCGCCGTCGCGGGTGGACGTGATCGAGCGGCTCGACGCCGCGGGGCTGCTGCCGGCGATCACCTTCATCTTCAGCCGCGCCGGGTGCGACGCGGCGGTGCTGCAGTGCGTGCGGTCCGGCCTGCGCCTCACCGAACGCGACGAGATCGAGGAGATCCGGGCGGTCGTGGACCGGCGCTGCGCGGCGCTGCCCGACGCCGACCTCGACGTCCTGGGCTACTGGGAGTGGCGCGAGGGGCTCGAGCGCGGCGTCGCGGCGCACCACGCGGGCATGCTCCCGGCGTTCAAGGAGACCGTGGAGGAGCTGTTCGTCCGCGGCCTGGTGCGCGCGGTGTTCGCCACCGAGACCCTGGCGCTGGGGATCAACATGCCGGCGCGCACGGTCGTGCTGGAGAAGCTGGTCAAGTACAACGGCGAGTCGCACGTCGAGCTCACCCCGGGGGAGTACACCCAGCTCACCGGGCGCGCAGGCCGGCGCGGCATCGACGTCGAGGGCCACGCGGTGGTGCTGTGGGCGCCGGGCATGGACCCGGCGCAGGTCGCGGGGCTGGCGTCCACGCGCACCTACCCGCTGCGCTCGTCGTTCCGGCCCGGCTACAACATGGCCGTCAACCTCGTCGACCGGCTCGGGATCACCGAGGCCCGGGAGCTGCTGGAGCAGTCGTTCGCGCAGTTCCAGGCCGACCGGTCGGTGGTGAACCTCGCGAAGCGGGTGGAGCGCAACCGGGAGGCCCTGGAGGGCTACGCGGAGGCGATGGGCGGGGGCCCGGACGCCGCGGGAGCCGCCTCGGAGGGCGCCTCGGCCGAGGAGTTCACCGAGTACATGGACCTGCGCCGGCGGCTCTCCGAGCGGGAGAAGCAGCTCGCGCGGCAGGGGCGTTCGCAGCAGAAGGCGGAGGCGTCCGCGTCGCTGGAGTCGCTCGGCCGGGGCGACGTCATCGCGGTGCCGGGTGGCAAGCGGGCCGGCCTGGCGGTGGTGCTCGACCCGGGCGTCGACCGCTCCGGGCGCGGGATGGAACCGCGACCGCTGGTGCTCACCGAGGACCGCTGGGCCGGGCGCCTGTCGATCAGCGACTTCCCCGACCCGGTGGCGCCGCTGGGCACGATGAAGCTGCCCAAGCGGGTCGACCACAAGGAGCCGCGGGTCCGCCGCGACCTGGCGAACGCGCTGCGCGAGACCGGGATCGAGGCTCCGGGTCGGTCCCGGCGGTCACGCGGTGCGGGCGACGAGGACCCGGAACTGGCGTCGCTGCGCCGCGCCGTGCGGGCCCACCCGTGCCACGGCCGCGCCGACCGGGAGGACCGGGCCCGCTGGGCCGAGCGCCACGCCCGGCTGACCCGCGAGACCGAGCAGCTCGAGCAGCGGGTCCGCTCGACCACCCACTCGCTGGCCCGGACGTTCGACCGCATCCGCGGCCTGCTCACCGAGCGCGGCTACCTGCTCGGCGGCGCGGAGCGGGACCCGGGCGAGGAGCTGACTCCCGCCGGGCACCGGCTCTCGCGGTTGTGGGGCGAGTCCGACCTGCTGGTGGCCGAGTGCCTGCGCCACGGCGTGTGGATGGGGCTCGCGCCCGCCGACCTGGCGGCCGTGGCGTCCTCGCTGGTCTACGACTCGCGCCGCGACGACGGCGGCATCCCGCGGGTCCCGGACACCGTCGAGGGCGCCGTCGAGCAGACCGTGCAGCTGTGGACGGACCTGGTCCACGACGAGCGCCGCCACCACCTCGACCGCACCCGCGAGCCGGACCTGGGCTTCGCCTGGCCGGTGTACCGGTGGGCGCGCGGGGACGCCCTGTCCTCGGTGCTCTCCGCGGCCCGGGCGCACGGCACCGAGCTCTCGGCGGGCGACTTCGTGCGCTGGTGCCGGCAGGTGCTGGACCTGCTGGACCAGATCCGCGCGGTGTGCGGCGGCGAGGACCCGGTCGGCCGCGCCGCCGCCGACGCGGGCCGGGCGATCCGCCGCGGGGTGGTCGCGGTGGGGGAGAGCTGACCGGCCGCGCGTCCCCGTGAGATCGTGAGCGGCGTGGCGGACACGGCGGGGGAGGGCACCACCCCGCGCCCGTCGCGGGCCGGCGCCGCCCCGGACGACGAGGCCCCGGCCGCCGAGGGATCATCGGGTGAGCAGCCTCCCGCCACGGACGCCACGGACGCCGCTCCGACCGGGAGCGCGGCGGACGGCGAGGCGGACGGGTCGACCCCGCCGTCGGGGACCCCGGCCACCGGGGTGCGCTGGTCCGACTCCCCGCCCGGCCCCACGACGACCCCCGACGCGGACGCCACCCCGCCCTCGGGCTTCGCGGCGCCCGGCACGCCGTGGCGGACGACGTCCCCGGCGCCCGCCCTCGCGCCCGCCGCGTGGGGCGCCCCCGGGAGCACGACGCCCGGCTGGGCGCCACCCGTGCGTCCCCCGGCCGACCCGGCGCGCCGGCGGCGGGTCCGCCGCCTGCTGCTCGGGCTGCTCCTGGGCCTCGTCGTGATCGCGGCCGTGGTGGTGGCCCTGCTGGCGTTCCTGGTCGGGCCCCGGTTCGCGCGCTACGACGTGCTGGACCGAGCGGCCGTGGAGCGCGGGGTCACCGACGTCGTCACGCGGGACTGGAAGCGACAGGCCACCGGGGTCGCCTGCCCGGACGACGTCCGGGTCCGCCCGGGGGCGACCTTCGAGTGCACCGGCACCGTGGACGGCCGGCCCGTCCGCATCCCGGTCGACGTCGTCGACGAGAACGGCACGTACGAGGTCGGCCAACCCCGCTAGCCTGCGTCGTCATGGCGACCTGGGACGACGTGCGGCGGCACGCCCTCGCGCTGCCCGAGGTCGAGGAGCTTCCGACGTACGGCGGCGCGTCCTCGTGGAAGGTCAGGAAGAAGCTGTTCGTCTGGGAGCGGCCGCTGCGCCAGGGCGACCTCGCCGACCTCGGCTGGTCGGAGCAACCGGGGCCGGTCCTCGGGGCACGCGTGCCCGATCTCGGCGCCAAGGAGGCGCTCGTCGCCGAGGAGAGCGGGTTCTACTTCACGACCCCGCACTTCGACGGCCACGCCAGCGTGCTCGTCCACCTCGACGCCGTTCCCGACGACGAGCTCGGGGAGCTGGTCACGGAGGCCTGGTACGCGGCCGCACCCGCCATGGTCCTGCGGCGGCACCCGCGGGATCCCGCCTGACCGGGCGCCGTCAGGCCTCCCGCCCGGCGAGCGCCGAGCTCAGCCGGTCGACCGACCCGGTGAGGCTCCAGCGCTCCGCCAGGGCGGCGAGCGCGTCGGGGTCCGCCGCCTCGTGCGGGAGCGTGCGGGCCGTCCCGGTCCAGTCGATCGGGGCGTCCTTCGCGACGAGCACCACCTCCGGCGCCACCGTGAGGTACGGCGCCGCCTTGACGAGCTTGGTGCGCACCGCCGCGGACAGTCGCGGATCGCCGCCCTCGACGACGGCGCCGACGAGGTCGGCCCACGAGTCGAACTTCGACACCACCTGGGCGGCCGTCTTCTCGCCGACCCCGGGGACGCCCGGCAGACCGTCGGAGGGGTCGCCGCGCAGCATCGCCATCTCGGCGTACCCGTCGCCGGCGCGTGCCACCGGGACGCCGTAGCGCGCTGCGACCTCCTCCGGGCCGTACACCTCGTACTTCGACACGCCGCGTGCGATGTAGACGACCCGCACCGGGGTCGGCTCGTCGCGCACCAGCTGCAGCAGGTCGCGGTCCCCGGACACCACCTCGACCGCGGAGGTCGCCTCCGACGACGCCAGCGTCCCGATCACGTCGTCGGCCTCGAAGCCCTCCGCACCCGCCGTCGGGATGCCGGCCGCCGCGAGCACCTCGAGGATGACCGGCACCTGCACCCCGAGCTCCGCGGGCGCCGCCTCGGCGTCCGGGCCGCCCCCGACGGTCGGGTCGGACGGGTCGATCCCCGACGAGGTGTCCACCCGGTGCGCCTTGTACGACGGCAGGGCCCGCACCCGGAAGGCCGGGCGCCAGTCGCGGTCGAGGCAGGCCACCACCCGGGAGGGCTGCCGGGCGCGGACCAGCCGCGCGACCATGTCGCAGAACCCCCGGACGGCGTTGACGGGCGTGCCGTCGTCGGCGGTCAGCGACGACGGCACCCCGTAGAACGCCCGGAACCACAGGCTCGCGGAGTCCAGCAGCAGCACCGGACCGTCACTGTTCATGGTGCGCAAGAGTGCCAGGCTCCTCGTCGGCCCCGGCCCGCGACACCAGCCGCGCGTACCGCGTCCCCGCCACCAGCAGCACCAGGCCGGCGCCGAGGAACACCGCGACGCGGGCCAGGCCGTCCAGGGCGACCAGGTCGAACAGGATCAGCTTCGCCACCGCGGACACCACGAGCACACCGCCCAGCACCCGCGGGAGCGAGTCCGCGACCCCGCGCACCAGCAGCACGAGCGCGAGCGCGGTCCACGAGATCGTCACGAGGACGTGCCCGACCAGGAAGCCGTCGCGGGTCGGCGACACCGCGAGCGCGAGCGTGACGACGACGCCCGCTGCGCCGTACAGGCCGACCAGGCCGAGCCCGCCGACCACGACCGCCGTCCGCTCCCGGCCACGGAGCAGGCCGGCGGCGGCGACGGCGTGCAGCAGGGTCGCGGCGGCCGCGGTCAGCAGCACGCCGACCACGGCCATCGCCAGCAGCGTCCCGGTCGCCCGCACGTCGCCGTCGACCACGACGTCGACCGTGAGGTCCCGGACGAGCGCGAGCACCCCGCCGACCACGCCGAACCCGCCCGCGACGACGAGCACCACCGTGCGCCCCGTCCGCCGGGCGAGGACCGCCAGGATCGTCGCGGCCCCGAGCAGCGTGCCGCCCTGGGCGATCCCGGTGAGCGCCAGCGGCACCGCCTGCAGCCCGACCACGGCGGCCGCGGCGACGGTCACGGTGACCAGCGACGGCGTCGCCGGCACCCGGCGTGCACCGCGCTCGAGCACCGCCCCGGCACCGAGGAGCACGAGCACCGCGACGACGTCGAGCACGGCGCCCCACGGCCGGGCCAGCATCGAGGCGGCCCCGAGCACGGGGATCACGGGGGCCGCGAGGGCGACCCCGGCGACGACGGTGCTCGTCCGGTCGGCGTCCGACGCGGCGAGCAGCACGAGCGCCGCGACGAGGCCCGCGACGAGCAGGGCCCCGACGGCGCCGGCGGTCGCGAACGCCTCGGCACTCGCCGGGCCGTTCCGCAGCGCGACCGACGCGGTCACGACGAGCGCGCCCAGACCGGCGGCGACGACCGCGACCGCGACCAGCGCGGGCCACGCCCGGCGCGCGGCGACCGGGAGGACCGCGACCAGGACGACGACGAGCAGGACCACCAGGAACGGCGCGGCACGCTCGAGCACCAGCGGGACGAGCAGGTCGACCCCGACCACCACGCCGAGGGCGAGACCCCACCGGCGCCAGCGGTCGGCCAGGGCCAGGCCGCCGGCCGCCACGACCAGGGCCAGCGCGACGGCGACCGGCGAGGGCAGGAGGTCGTAGAGCGAGGCCGCGGCGGCCACGGTGAGGTAGAGGGCGGTGATGCCGGTGGCGGCGAGCGTGACGGGGCCCGGGTCCGCGGCAGCACCGTCGGCACCCGCCCGACGACGCTGCAGGACGATCCCGGCGCCCACCAGGGCGAGCCCGACGAGGCCACCGAGGCCGACCCGGGCCTCGGGCCCGAACCAGCCGCGGGACGCGGCCAGCACGAGCAGCAGGACGATCCCGAGCAGCGTGACCGCCGCTCCGGTCACGGCCAGCAGCCGGGCACCGGTGAGGCGGGGGAGGCGCACCGACGGCCGGGCGGGACCCGCCTCCGGCGTACGACGCCAGGGCGGGACCGGGGGCCGTCCCCATACCGGGCCGGGACCGCCGGGACCGCCGAGGCCGGCGGGAGCGGGCGGGGGTGTGGGGGGCGCGCCGGGCGGGGCCTGCGGCGACCAGGGCCGGAACCCGGCGGGCCCGGGCGACGCGACCGGCTCCGGACCGGCCGCACCCGCCGTCGGGACGGGGGAGCGGAGCGCACCGAGGTCGGAGCGGACCCGGGAGAGCCGGCTGCCGAGATCGGCGAGCTCGGAGTCGAGGCGGTCCAGGATCGCGGTGGCGTCGGCCGGGGTCGTCATGGCGCCCACCCTGCCGCGAGGGTGTGTGACCCGGGAGGGGACAACTACCTAAGGTGGCCCCATGGGGTCCTCGCTCGCCGATCAGGTCACCGCCCGCCTCGACCGCGCCCGGGCCCTCGCGGCGGACGCCGGGGTCGACGCCCTCGTCGTCACGCCCGGGCCGGACCTGCAGTACCTCGCGGGCGTGGTCAAGCACTCGCACGAGCGGCTGTCCGCGCTCGTGCTGCCCACCCGGGACGAGGCGGCCTTCGTCGTGCCGCGCCTGGAGCGGCCCGGCCTGGACGGCAGCGGCGTGGACCGGGCGGGGATCCGGGTGATCGACTGGGTCGACGGCGAGGACCCGCACGGACTGGTGGCGGCGTGCCTGGACGGCGCGAAGCGGGTCGCGGTGGCCTCCGACATGCCCGCGCTGCACGTCCTGGGCCTGCGCGACGCCCTGCCGCTGGCCACCCAGGAGCTCGCGACCGGCGTGCTGCGCGAGCTGCGGATGCGCAAGGACACCGCCGAGGTCGACCACCTCCGCCGCGCGGGCGCCGCGATCGACGAGGTGCACGAGCAGGTGCCGGGCCTGCTGCGGGCCGGGCGCACCGAGGCGGAGGTCGGCGCGGACATCACCGCGGCGATCGTCGCGGCCGGGCACGCCGAGGCCGCCTTCGTGATCGTCGGGTCCGGCCCGAACGGCGCCAGCCCGCACCACGAGGTGTCCGAGCGCACGATCGAGGACGGCGACGTCGTCGTGGTCGACATCGGCGGGCCGCTGCCCGAGGGCTACAACTCCGACTGCACCCGCACGTACGTGGTCGGCGGCGCGACCGACGAGGTCGTCGAGGTCTACGCCGTCCTGCAGCGTGCTCAGGCGGCCGCGGTGGCCGCCGCACGGCCCGGCGTCACCGCCGAGAGCGTGGACGAGGCCGCCCGGGCGATCATCCGCGACGCCGGCTACGGCGAGTACTTCGTGCACCGCACCGGGCACGGGATCGGGCTCGAGGTGCACGAGGAGCCCTACATCGTCGCCGGCAACACCCTGACCCTGGAGCCGGGCATGGCGTTCTCGGTGGAGCCGGGCATCTACTTCCCGGGTCGCTGGGGCGCCCGCATCGAGGACATCGTCGTGGTCACCGAGGACGGGTGCGAGGCGGTCAACACCCGCCCCCACGAGCTCCTGTCGTGCTGACGGCCGACGCGCCGCGGCCGGCCTCCGCGCGGCGTCGACGCCCGACCCGGGCCACGCTGCTGCGCGCGGTCGCGTCCGTCGTCGCGGGCGCCGCCCTGTACCTGAGCTTCCCGCCGACGGGCTGGTGGTGGGCGGCTCCGCTCGGCATCGGGCTGCTGCTGGGCGTCGTCGCCGACCGTTCGTGGAAGACCGCGCTGGGCTGGGGCGCGCTGGCCGCCGTCGCCTACCAGTACCCGCTGCTGTCGTGGACCGGGACCTACGTGGGCGCGGTGTGGCTGGGGGCGCTGGCGGTGGTGGTGCTCGCCGTCGCGGTCCCGCTGGCGTTCGTGCCGCTCGTGGCGCGGCTGCCCGGGGCCCCGCTGTGGGTGGCCTGCCTGTGGGTCGCGGGGGAGGCCGTGATCGAGCGCGTCCCGTGGGGCGGGTTCCCGTGGGCCAAGCTCGCGTTCGGCCAGGCCGGCGGGGCGTACGCGAAGCTGGCGGCCCTCGGCGGCGCGCCGCTGGTGAGCTTCGGGGTGGTCCTGTCCGGCGCGGGGCTGTGGGCCCTGACCCGTTCCCGACGACGGCTCGTCCCCGTCACGGGTGCGCTGGTGGCGGTCCTGCTCGGACCCGTCGTCGGGATCGCCGTCCCGGCCCACCCGGCCATCGCGCCGGGGGACCGGACGATCACCGTGGCGGCCGTGCAGGGCAACGTGCCGCGCGCGGGCCTGGACTTCGCCAGCCAGCGCCGCGCTGTGCTGGACAACCACGTGCGCGAGACCCGGCTCCTCGCGGCACGGGTCGCCGCCGGGCAGGTGGCCCGGCCCGACCTCGTCGTGTGGCCGGAGAACTCCTCGGACATCGACCCGTTCCGCAACGCCGACGCACGGAGCGAGATCCAGGCGGTCACCGACGAGATCGGCGTGCCCGTCGTCGTCGGGGCCGTGCTGCGCGGCACGACCAACCCCGAGGGGACCGAGGTCGTGCAGGGACCGCGGAACGTCGCGGTCGTCTGGACCCCGCGCGTCGGCCCGACCGACCAGTACGCCAAGCGCCACCTGCTGCCCTTCGGCGAGTACATCCCGATCCGTGGCGTGGCGTCCCTGTTCTCCGGCGACGTGGCCCGGGTCGTGGACTTCGAGCCCGGCAGCGGCGCCCCCGTGCTCGCGGCCGGACCGGCCCGGCTCGGCGTCGCGACCTGCTACGAGGTGGTCTTCGACGGCGACGTGCGCGACGCGGTCGTCGGCGGCGCCGACCTGCTCGCGGTCCCGACGAACAACGCGACCTTCGGCTTCACGAACATGACCTACCAGCAGCAGGGGATGAGTCGCCTGCGTGCGGTGGAGCACGACCGGGCCGTGGTGATCGCCGCGACCAGCGGGCAGAGCGCGGTGATCGCCCCCGACGGCACCGTCGTCTCCCGGACCGGCGACCTGTTCACGCCCGGTGTCCTGGTCGAGCGGGTCCCGCTGCGGACGACCACTACGCTGGCCACCCGGCTCGGCGCGGTCCCCGAGTGGGTGCTCGCCGGGCTGGCGGTGGCGGCGGTGGCAGCGGTGGCCACCGGGCTGGTCGCGCGACGGCGGGAGGGGCGTGGGGCATGAGCGCGGCGCAGGAGACGTCCGTGTCGCCGACCCGTGAGCCGGCGGCCGACGGCACCGGCGTGCTGGTGGTCGTCCCGACCTACGACGAGCGGGAGAACCTGCCCGGGCTGGTCGAGCGGGTGCTCGCGACGGTGCCCGCGGCCCGGATCCTGGTCGTCGACGACGGCAGCCCGGACGGGACGGGCGAGCTGGCCGACGGGATGGCGGCGCGCGACGACCGGATCGCGGTGCTGCACCACCGCCCGAAGCGCGGGCTCGGCGCGGCGTACGTCGACGCGTTCGCCCACGTCATGGCGGTGCACGAAGCCGACGACGTCGGGTGGATCCTCCAGATGGACGCCGACGGCTCGCACGCGCCGGAGGACCTGCCGGCCCTGCTCGCGGCGGCGCGGACCGAGGACGCCGACCTCGTGCTGGGCTCGCGGTACGTGCCGGGGGGCCGGGTGGTGAACTGGCCCTGGTACCGCGACGCCCTGTCGCGCTCGGCGAACGTGTACTCGCGGGCCGCGCTGCGGCTCCCGGTCCGCGACGTGACCGGCGGCTTCCGGCTGTTCCGGCGGGAGGTCCTCGCGGCCGTGACCGCGACCCCGGTGTCGTCGCAGGGCTACTGCTTCCAGGTCGACCTGGCGTTCCGCGTGCAGCGCGGCGGCTACACCGTGCGCGAGGTGCCGATCGTGTTCACCGAACGACGCGCGGGGGCCTCGAAGATGAGCGGTGCCGTGGTCCGCGAGGCCCTGTGGCGGATCACGTCCTGGGCGGTGCGCGACCGGCTGTCGCGCACGACGAAAGACCCCGCCACCGGACGGTGACGGGGTCGGGTTCGCGGCGGATCAGGCTCCGCGGCGCTCCTTGAGCAGGCCGAGCCGCTCGTCGAGCAGTTCCTGGAGCTCCGGCTCGGAGCGGCGCTCGAGCAGCATGTCCCAGTGCGTGCGCGGCGGCTTGGTCTTCTTCTGCTCGGGCTCGGTGCCGTCGATCCGCTTGCCCTCCTCGCCGTGGAGGCGGCACTCCCAGGTGACCGGGGCCTCGGCGTCGTCGGAGAACGGGACCTCGAAGTCGTGGCCCTTGGGGCAGCGGTAGGCGAAGGCGCGGCGGGGGGCGAGGTCGTGGTCGCGATCGGTCTCGTAGCTGACGGCTCCGAGGCGGCTTCCACGGAGGACGCGGTCGGCCATGAGTGCTGTCCTTTCCCTCGACTGCGTGCGTGCGCCCCTCGGCGGAGGAGGGCACTCCGGGTCCCAACGCCCGGCGCCGTCCGTTCGTTCCCGGGACACCCACCGGACACGTGGTCGTGACCCGTCTCACGCGTGTCCGCGCGAGGCGTTCCCGACCCCTGGCACACATCGATGTGTTCACGTCCGTGTTACCCGGGGATCGGGGACGTCACACCGGCCCGGGTCCCGGCCCCCACTCGCCGCGCACGGCGAGGACGTCGCGCAGCAGGTCGGGGCGGTCGGTCATCAGCCCGTCCACGCCGAGGTCGAGCAGCCGGTGCATCTCCGAGGGCCGGTCGATGGTCCACACGTGCACCTCGATGCCCATCGCGTGGGCGGCGGCGACGGTCGTCCGGTCGATCACCGGCAGGCCGCCGAAGTGCGTGGGCAGCTGCGCGAGGTCGCCGCCGACCGCGACCCGCCGGGCGACCCGGCGCGGCAGCACCGAGCGCGTGCGCAGCGACAGGGCCGCCCGCGCCGAGACCCCCGTGACCACCCGGTCCCCGAACCGCTGCCGCACGGCCCGCAGGCGGCCCTCGTCGGTGCTCGCCACCGCGATGCGCTCAGCGACGTCGTCGCGCTCGAGCAGCGCCAGCATCGGCCGCAGGGACCCGGGCGACTTGATGTCGACGTTGAACCGCAGCTCGGGCAGCGCCTCGAGGACCTCCTCCAGGCGCGGCAGGCGCTCGCGGCCCCGGACCCGGACGTCGGCGAGGTCGGCCCAGTCCATCGCCCGCAGCACCCCGGGGTGCCCGGCGACGCGGCGCAGGGTCGCGTCGTGGTGGACCACCAGGACGCCGTCGCGGGTGGCGTGCACGTCCGTCTCGACGTAGGCGTAGCCCTCGTCGCGGGCCCGCCGGAACGCGGCGACGGTGTTCTCCAGGCCCTCCAGGTCCCCGACGTGCCACCCGCGGTGGGCGAAGGCGCGAGGTCGCGCGGCGGCGAGGTACGGATGGGAGCGCACGGCCGGGGTCACGGGCCTGGAGTGTGCCCGACCGGATCGACGCGCGGGTGTCGGCCGGCGGGCCCGGACCTGTCACCCACGAGCAGGCACGCGTCCCCCGATCGCCCGGACACGGCGGCGACACGACGTGATCACGAAGCCGACTCGATGATCAGGTGTCACTCCGTGGCCACCTTGGGGGGATACGTACACATGGAGTAGTGTCACGTCCGTCATCTCGGATGACGACCGTCGAATCGGGGGACTGATGGCGCGCTCGCGGCACCGCCGCTCGGAGGGCTCGGGGGAGTCCGCCGGGTTGCCGTCCTGGGCCCTGCGCCACCTCGACGAGGCCGGCGAGCCCGCCGCCACCGAGGTGCGTCCGACCTCCGGCCACCGGCGCGCCGCCGCAGGAGCAGGCCGGTCCACGCGCGGCTGGGGCGTGGCCATCGTCTCCGTCGCCGCCGCCGTGACCGCGGTACCGCTCGCGATCTCCTCCGTGGCCAACGACCGGTCCGGCGACCCGCTGCCGAAGATCAACACCTTCACCGCCGGCGCCCCCGGGCCGCTGCAGGGGTCCCAGGCCGTCGAGGGCGGCGTGCGCGACTCCCGACCGACCGTGATCGAGGCCGACCGCACCGGGTCCGGCATCCTCGGTGGTCCGGACGCCGGCGCCGTGTCCGGTGGCGGGGCCCCGGCCGTGGTGCCCGCCCCGCAGCCCGCCGCCGTCGTCCGGCCGACCGCCGCGGCCGTTCCGGCCCGCCCCACGCCGCGCCGGGCCACCCCGCCGACGGCCACCACCCCGACGACCACCACCAGCACCACCACGTCGTCGTCGACCGACACTCCGAAGACGGGCTCCATTCCGTCGTCACCGAAGCCGAAGCCCACGTCCAGCGCATCGAAGTCGGCGCCGCAGTCGAAGTCGGCCCCGCAGTCGAAGTCGGCCCCGCAGTCGAAGGGCCTGGTCCCCGCAGCGGTCGACACGGTGAACTCGGTCGGTGAGGCCGCGGGCGGCCTCGTCGGCGGCGTCGTCGGCGCGCTCTGACCCCTCGCAGCGTCGTCGCGGTGAATCCCCGCGACAGGACGGCGAGGGGAGCGGCCGTTGATCACCTTGTCGCGGCCTTCCGCCACCCACCCGG
>NZ_JBBEGN010000025.1:0-68494 GCF_037401875.1 Actinomycetospora aurantiaca
CACGTCCCACCCCGACCGCACGAGCCCGCAAGCCGCCGCGAGCCCGCCGATGCCCGCGCCGACGACCACCGCTGTGCCCATCCACCCGCGTACCCACCGGACCCGACCGCGGAGTCGAGACCTTCACAAGACGGCGGGAGGTGACATCATCGTGAGCTGTCGGTACCCGGATCGGAGCATCCGGGTGACTACTTCGAGGAGGCGCACCGCGTGGGGCAGCTGTACATCGACGGAGCGTGGACCGACGCCGCCGAGGGCGGACGCCGCGAGATCCGCTGCCCGGCGGACGGCCGGCTGGTCGCCGAGGTCAGCGAGGCGACCGCCGTCGACACCGAGCGCGCGATCGGGGTGGCCCGGGCCGCGTTCGACGACGGCCGGTGGTCGCGGGTCCCGGCCGCCGAGCGCGGCGCGCTGCTGCTGCGCGTGGCCGAGCTGCTGCAGCGGGACAAGGCGCGGCTCGCGGAGGCCGAGACCCGCGACACCGGCAAGCGGCTGGTCGAGTCCGAGATCGACATGGACGACATCACGAACTGCTTCCGGTGGTTCGGGAACCTCGCGGCCACCGACGACGGCCGGCTGGTCGACACCGGGATGCCGGACGCCCGCAGCAAGGTCGTGCACGAGCCCGTCGGCGTGTGCGGGCTGATCACGCCGTGGAACTACCCGCTGCTGCAGACCGCCTGGAAGGTCGCCCCGGCCGTCGGCGCCGGGTGCACGTTCGTGCTCAAGCCCAGCGAGCTCACCCCGCACACCGCGATCATCCTGATGGAGCTGCTGGCCGAGGCCGGCCTGCCCGCCGGCGTCGGGAACCTGGTGCTCGGGGCGGGTGCGACGGCGGGTGGCCCGCTGTCGACCGACCCGCGCGTGGACATGGTCAGCTTCACCGGGGGCCTGGCCACCGGGCGCACCCTGATGGCCAACGCCGCGGCGACGGTGAAGAAGGTCGCCCTCGAGCTCGGCGGGAAGAACCCGTTCGTGTGCTTCGCCGACGCCGACCACGAGACCGCCGTCGACAACGCCCTGACCGCGATCTTCCTGCACTCCGGGCAGGTGTGCTCCGCCGGTGCGCGGCTGGTGGTCGAGGAGTCCGCCCACGACCGGGTCGTCGACGACCTCGTCGCGCGGGCGCAGCGCATCGTGCTGGGCGGGCCGGACGACCCGGCCACCGAGACCGGCCCGCTGATCTCCGCCGCCCACCGCGACAAGGTCGAGGCCTACGTCGCGCGGGGCATCGCCGAGGGCGCGGTGCTGCGCTGCGGCGGGGAACGCCCGACCGACCCCCGCCTCGCGGACGGCTTCTACTACCCCCCGACGATCCTGGACCGCTGCACCCAGGACATGTCGGTGGTGCACGAGGAGTCGTTCGGGCCGGTGCTGACCGTCGAGACCTTCACCGACCTCGACGACGCCGTCCGCATCGCCAACGACACCGAGTACGGCCTCGCCGGTGCGGTCTTCTCGGCCGACCACGGGGTGTGCGAGGAGGTCGCCGGGCGGCTGCGCCACGGCACCGTGTGGATCAACGACTTCGGGCCCTACGTGCCCGCCGCCGAGTGGGGCGGCTTCGGCCACTCCGGCTTCGGCCGCGAGCTCGGGCGCGCCGGCCTCGCGGAGTACCAGGAGGCCAAGCACATCTGGACCAACACCCGGCCAGGGCCGACCGGGTGGTTCCCCTCCTCCACACCAGGGAGTGGTTCGTGACCAGCACCGACAGCACCGACAGCCAGGACATCGACGAGTTCGGGTACAAGCCCAGCCTCGTCCGCTCGCTCGGCAGCTTCCACACGTTCGCGGCCGGGATCAGTTACATCTCGATCCTCACGGGGACGTTCCAGCTCTTCTACTTCGGGCTGGGCTCCGGCGGGCCGGCCTACTGGTGGTCGTGGCCATTGGTGTTCCTCGGCCAGCTGATGGTGGCGCTGTGCTTCTGCGAGCTCGCCGCCCGGTTCCCGGTCGCCGGGTCGATCTACAACTGGACGAAGCGCCTGACCAGCCCGCACGTGTCGTGGCTGGCCGGCTGGACGATGCTGACCGCGTCGATCGTCTCGATCGCCGCGGTCGCGCTGGCGCTGCAGGCGACGCTGCCCGAGCTGTGGTCGGGGTTCCAGTTCATCCCGATGTCCGGTGACGACGACACCGGGGCGCAGGCCCTCAACGGCGTCATCCTCGCGGCGCTGCTCATCGTGTTCACCACCGCGATCAACGCGTTCGGCACCAAGCTGATGGCCCAGATCAACGCCGCGGGCGTGTTCATCGAGCTGATCGCGGCGGTGCTGCTGATCGTCCTGCTCGCGATCAACATCGTGCGCGGCCCGCAGATCGTGCTCGACACCGGAGGCATCGACGCGTCCGGCCGGCCGCTCGGGTACGCGGGCGCCTTCCTCGTCGCGATGTTCGCCTCGCTCTACGTCATGTACGGGTTCGACACGGCGTCGTCGCTGGCCGAGGAGTCGCACGACCCGCGGCGCAACGCCCCGAAGGCGATCCTGCGGGCGCTGTTCTTCTCGTTCCTGCTCGGCGGGCTCATCCTGCTGTTCGCCCTGATGTCGGCGCCCGATCTGGCCGATCCCGCGTTCAGCTCGCTCGGGGGGCTGCAGGCCCTGATCCTCGCCGTGCTCGGACCGGTCGGCGGGTCGGTCATCCTCGTGGCCGTCGTCATCGCCGTGGTGGTCTGCGCGCTCGCGGTGCACGCCGCCGCCATCCGGCTGGCGTTCGCGATGAGCCGGGACAACAACCTGCCGGCCGGGGCCAAGCTGTGCTCGATCAGTCCGCGGTTCGGCACGCCGGTGGTCGCGTCGGTGGTGATCGGCGTGCTGGCGATCGTCCTGCTGTTCGTCACGTTCAGCCCGCAGATCTACACCGTGGTCACCTCGATCGCGATCATCATGATCTACACGGCCTACCTGCTGGTGACGGTGCCGCTGTTGCTCAAGCGCCTGCGCGGCGACTGGCAGCCGCGCGAGGGCGCGTTCTCGCTGGGCCGCTGGGGCATCCCGGTGAACGTCCTGGCCGTCCTCTGGGGCGGGTTCATGACGGTGAACCTGGCGTGGCCGCGCAACGAGGTCTACAACGCCTCGGAGCCCTTCCACTGGTACCTGCAGTGGGGCGGGGTGCTGCTGCCCGGGGTGATCCTGGGCGCCGGCTTCGCCTACTACTGGACCGTGCAACGGCACAAGACCGGCGTCGTCGCCGCGCACGCGCGCGAGACCACCATCGACACCCCCGTCGCGGAGGCGTGAGCATGGAGACCGAGTTCGACTACGTCATCGTCGGCGGCGGCACCGCGGGCTGCGCGGTGGCCGCCCGGCTGTCCGAGGACGCCGACGTGCACGTGTGCCTGATCGAGGCCGGGCCCTCCGACGTCGGCGACGACGCGATCCTGGACCTGTCCCGCTGGATGGAGCTCCTCGAGTCCGGCTACGACTGGGACTACCCGATCGAGCCCCAGGAGTCCGGCAACTCGTGGATGCGCCACGCCCGCGCGAAGGTGCTGGGCGGGTGCTCCTCGCACAACTCCGCGATCGCCTACTGGGCGCCGCGGGAGAACCTGGACGACTGGGCGGCCGGCGGCGCGACCGGCTGGTCGGCCGACGAGTGCTACCCCTTCTACCGCAAGCTCGAGACGGCGCTGGACGGCGCCGAGCACGCAGACGCTCCCGGCCGCGGGACGGACGGCCCGGTGACGATCCGGACCGTCGGCGACCAGGACCCGTGCGGCGAGGCGCTGCTGCGGGCCTGCGAGCAGGTCGGGCTCCCGACCACGCCGTTCAACACCGGCCGCACCGTGGTGCGCGGCGCGAACTGGTTCCAGGTCAACGCGAACCCGGACGGCACCCGCTCCTCGGCCTCGACCGCCTACATCCACCCGAACCTCGACCGGCCGAACCTGACGGTGCTGACGGGCTACCGGGCGGAGAAGCTCACCATCGACACCTCGGGCCCCCGCCCGCGGATCACCGGTGCGCGCCTGCGGACGCCGGACCAGCGGCGTGCGCTGGAGGTGACGGCCCGGCGAGAGACCGTGCTCTCGGCCGGTGCGATCGACGGCCCCAAGCTGCTGATGCTCTCCGGGATCGGCCCGGCGGAGCACCTGCGCGAGGTCGGGATCGAGGTGCTGGTCGACGCCCCGGGCGTGGGCGAGAACCTGCAGGACCACCCCGAGGGCCTCGTGCAGTGGGAGGCCCTGCAACCGATGCCGACGGCGTCGACGCAGTGGTGGCAGATCGGCATCTTCGCCGGCTCCGAGGGCCGGACCACGCCGGACCTGATGTTCCACTACGGCTCGGTGCCGTTCGACCTGAACATCGTGCGCTACGGCTACCCGACCTCGGAGAACACGTTCTGCCTCACGCCGAACGTGACCGGCGCGCAGTCCAAGGGCACCGTGCGGCTGTCGTCGCGCGACTTCCACGACAAGCCCAAGGTCGACCCGCGGTACTTCTCCCACGACCACGACCGCGAGGTGATGATCCGCGGCATCCGCGTCGCCCGGGAGATCGCGGCGGCGCCGGCGCTGGCCGACTGGGTGGGCAAGGAGCTCGCGCCGGGGGAGCAGGACTCGACCGACGAGGAGCTCTTCGAGTACATCCGCAAGACCCACAACACCGTCTACCACCCGTCCTGCACGGTGAAGATGGGCGCCGAGGACGACCGGATGGCCCCGGTGACCCCGACGCTGCAGGTCAAGGGCGTCGACGGGCTGCGGGTGGCGGACGGCTCGGTGATGCCGGACCTGATCACGGTCAACCCGTGCATCACGACGATGATGATCGGCGAGCGCTGCGCCGACTTCATCCGGCGCGGGGTGTGACGCCCGGACCGTGAGCCCCGCCCGCGGCCCCGGCCGGACCCGGGTGACCGGCGCCGACGAGGCACCGCCACCCGGGTCGTCCGACGTGTTCGTGCAGCACGTCCGGCTCGGTCCCGACGCCGGGTCCGAGGGCTACCCGTACGACCTGCCGGTGGTACGCGCGCTGCGCGACACCGGCGGGCTCGGCCTCGACCGGCCCGTCACGTTCCTGGTCGGCCACAACGGCTCGGGGAAGTCGACGCTGGTCGAGGCCCTCGCCGTCGCGGTGGGTCTGAACGCGGAGGGCGGCTCGCCGAACTTCCGGTTCGCCACCGCCGACGCCCACTCCTCGCTCGGCGAGGCCCTGGTGGTGCGGCGGGGCCGCCGGAAGCCGCGCTCCAGCTTCTTCCTGCGGGCCGAGAGCTTCTTCAACGTCGTCTCCGAGATCGACCGGCTGGACCGGGAGGACGGGCCGGGCGCGTCGGTCGTCGGCGGGTACGGCGGCGTGCCGCTGCACGAGCGGTCGCACGGCGAGTCCTTCCTCGACCTGTTCGTCCACCGGTTCCGCCCCGACGGCCTCTACCTGCTCGACGAGCCCGAGGCCGCGCTGTCCCCGCAGGGCGCGATGGCGGTGCTCGCCCGGATCCACGATCTCGCCCGGCGCGGCGCGCAGTTCGTGATCGCCACGCACTCGCCGATCCTGCTCGCCGTCCCGGACGCGCGGATCCTCGAGCTCGACGACGGCGGCGCCTGGCAGGCCGTCGCCTACGACGCGGCGATGCCCGTCGTGCTCACTCGCGCCTTCCTCGCCGACCCCGCCCGGCACCTCGCGGACCTCCTCGACGACGGGTGATCGACGGGCCTCCCGGGCAGGTGTCCGTGATCGTCCCGGCCCCTAGGCTGGGACGCCGACGGAGGGGGCTCGAGCGTGATCGACGTGGTGGACCGGGCTCGTTACCCGCTCGACACCCCGGGGAGCCCCCGCTGGGTCGAGGTGGTCGGACGCGCCCGCGAGGACCTGCGGTCGACCGGTGCGACGGTGCTGCGCGACGTGGTGCGGCCGGAGCTGCGCGACCGCCTGCGCGCCGAGGGCGAGGCGGTGGCGCCCCGGGCCCACGCCACCGTCGCGCAGGTCAACGTCTACAACACCGACCCCGACCCGACGCTGCCCGCGGACCACCCCGCCGCCGTCGTCCTGGCGCGCCGCAACGCCTTCGTGGCCCGCGACCACATCCCGCCCGGCCACGTGGTCCAGCGGCTCTACGCCGACCCGGGCCTGGCCGCCCTGCTCGCCGCGTGCTTCGAGCTCCCCGCGATCCACCCCCTCGACGACCCGTTCTCCGGGCTCACCCTGAACGTCGTCGCACCGGGCGACGACCACCCGTGGCACTTCGACACCAACGAGGTCGCGGTCAGCCTGCTCACCCGGGCCCCGGAGGCCGGCGGGACGTTCGAGTACTGCCCCGGCATCCGGGCTCCGGGCCAGGAGAACCTCGCGGCGGTCCGGGCGGTGCTCGACGGCGACCGGGCGCCGGTCCGGCACATCGACCTGCGTCCGGGGGACCTGCAGCTCTTCCGCGGCCGCTTCGCGCTGCACCGCGTGACGACCGTGCGGGGCGCCACCGCGCGGCACACGGCGATCCTGGCCTACAGCGACCGCCCAGGCGTGGTGGGTTCGCCGGCCCGGACGCGCCAGCTCTTCGGCCGGGTCGCGCCCGTGCACCTCGCCGGCGCGACGGCGCGCAGCGACGCCCTGCTGGACTGACACCCGCCCGACCACCCGGAGGACTCCCATGCCGGACGGCACCCCCAGCACCCCCAGCACCCCCAGCACGTTCGCCCTGGAGGACGACCTCCCGCGTGTGCCCGTCCCCGCCCTGGCCGACTCCGCGGACCGGTTCCTCGCGTGGAGCTCGCCGCTGCTCGACGACGAGCAACGGTCCGCGACCCGCGCGGCCGTGGACCAGCTCCTGCGGACCGACGGCCCCGGGCCGGTGCTGCAGGCGGCGCTGGAGGAGTACGCGACCGCACCCGGCACCCACAGCTGGCTCGACGAGTTCTGGGAGTCGCGCTACCTGGGCCGCCGCGACCGCATCGCGCTGAACGCGAACTTCTTCTTCCTCTTCCGGGCGAGCAGCGATCCCGCCGAGCAGGACCAGGCGGGCCGGGCCGCCGGCCTCGTCCTCGGCGCGCTGGACCACCAGCGGCAGGTCGACACCGGGGCGCTGCCGCCCGCCCGCCGCCGCGGCGAACCGATGACCATGGAGCAGCACAAGTTCCTGTTCTCGGCCACGCGCATCCCCGCCGAGGAGCAGGACACCGCGCGCACGCCCTACACGGACGCCTGGCCCGGCCCGTCGCGGGAGCGCCACGTGGTGGTGTTCGTCCGGGGCCACGCGGTCCGGCTCGACGTGCTCGGTGCGGACGGGACGCCGCACACCGCCGCCGAGATCGCGGACGCGCTGCGTGGGCTGCTCGCCGGGAGCTCCGACCCCGGGCCCGGCGTCGGGCGGCTGACCACGAAGGCCCGCGCCCCGTGGGCCCGGAGCCGGCAGGCCCTGCTCGACGAGCACCCGGCCAACGCCGCCGCCCTCGCCGAGATCGAGACCGCGCTGTTCTGCGTGAGCCTGGAGGACGGGGCGCCCCCCGACGACCGGACGCGCGGCCGGGAGCTCCTCGCCGGCGACGCCGCGAACCGCTGGTTCGACAAGGCCGTCACGTTCGTCGTGTTCGCCGACGGCGAGGCCGGGATCAACACCGAGCACTGCCGTCTCGACGGGACGACGGTGCTCGCCCTCGTCGACGGCATCTTCGCCGCGTCGACCGCCGAGCACGCCGACCGGCTCGGTGCCCGGGAGCAGGGGGAGCCCGCGACCCGGGAGATCCGGTTCGAGCTCACCGACGACCGGGCCGCCGACATCCGGGAGGCCGGCGAGGACTTCCACGCGTTCGCCGACTCCGTCGCCACCGGCCTGGTCGTGTTCGACGAGCACGGCAGCGACCGCGTCAAGGCGCTCGGGGTGTCCCCGGACGCCTTCGCCCAGCTCGCGTACCAGCTCGCCCACCGCCGCGCGAAGGGCTTCACCGGCGCGACCTACGAGTCCATCGCCACCCTGCAGTTCCACCACGGGCGCACCGAGGCCATGCGCGTGGTGACCCGGGAGATCCTCGCGTTCGTCGACGGGATGGACGACCCGGCCTCCGACGACGACGCCCGGCGCGACGCCCTCGCCGCCGCCGCCGACGCCCACGGACGGCGGGCGCGCGAGTGCCAGGCCGGGCAGGCGCCCGAGCAGCACCTCTGGGAACTCTCGCTCGTCCAGCAGCGTCGCGGCGCCGAGCTCGGGGCGACCGAGCCGCTCGAGGTCGTCTCCTCGCCGGGCTGGCTCGTCATGCGCGACGACTACCTCTCGACCAGCTCCGCCCCGTCGGTCAACGTGCGGGTCTTCGGCTTCGGCTCCACCAGCCCCCAGTGCATCGGCGTCGCCTACGTGCTGCTGCCCGACCGCTGGATCGTGCACCTGAGCACCCCCGCCGCCGTCGGCGAGCAGATGGAGCGCTTCGCGGACGAGCTGCGGCGGGCCGTGGACGAGATCGAGGCCCTGCTCGCCACCCGCTGACGCGCGGGACTCCCGACGGTCTCGCGGCTCAGCAGTCCTCGACCGGCCCGGTCGACGGCGGCATCCCGCCCGGAGGAGCGGTCGCGTCGGACGCCCCGGCCCCGGAGACGACACTCACCGGCCCCTCTGGGCCGTCCAGCGTCACCACGTCCGCATCCGGGTCCCGGAACCGCGCGTCGAGCCAGCCGACGCGCACCGTCCGGGGCCCGACCCACGCCACGGTCACACCGGCCGCCGAGGCCGAGCGGCTCGCGCCCACCACCCGGAGCACCGGCTCGTCGGCCGCGGCACAGCCGTGCGGCGGCACCGTCACGAGGTAGCCGAACGGTGTCGAGGCGCCGGCCGAGGTCTGCACCACCACCGCGTCCAGTGCCCCGTCCGGCGAGGGCACCCGCACCACCTCGGTGCGCTCGACGTCCGGGGCGCACCCAGCGATCGTGAGGACGGCGACGAGGGCGGCCAGACGCTTCACCGTCGCGCCATGACACAGATGTCGGCGACGACCGCGACGCCGACCGCGGCCATCCGCGCGCGGTTGAGCACGAACCAGCGGGCCACGAGTCGGTCCTGCTCCGTCGCCGCCTCCCGGAGCGGGAGGACCACGGTGCGCACGAGAACGACGGAGACCGCCGACGCGAGCGCCGTGGCCAGGGCCGAGGCCCCGACGACCGGGTCGCGCCGATGCCGCACGAGGGCGCCGGCGGTGGCGGCCACCGTCGGCGGCCCGACCAGCGCGTAGAAGAACGGCGGCCGACCCGGCTCGAACACCGACGACGGCGGGTCCGCGGCCCACCGCTCGATCGTGCGGCGACGGGCCTCGACGCCGTTGCCGACCAACCATGCGAGCCGCCCGACCAGTCCCGTCGTCAGGAAGAGGTCCACGCCGTCCGATGATCGGCGGTCAGGAGCAGAAGTCCAACGCCCAGAAGGCCGGGCGGTGGTTCCCGACCCACGGCAGGCGCATCGCCAGCTGCGGGAGCGGGCGGCGGAAGGCGCCGCGCCCGGACGGCCACGGCAGTTCCCGCACCGCCGCGACCCCGGGCACGCGGAGTCGCCGCATCGCGGAGACCGAGATGCCCCACGGCATCGGAGGGGCCAGGTAGTGCTCGGTGAGCGAGAGCCCCTCGAGGGTCCGCCGGCTGAACCACGGCGGGATCGTGTCGAGCAGCATGCGCCCGCCGGGGAAGCGGGCCGCGCACGCCGCGATCAGGCCCAGCGCCTCGGCCTCGGTGAAGTACATCAGCAGTCCCTCGGCGGTGATCAGCACCGGGAGGTCGTCGGGGACCGCGTCGGTCCAGGCCAGGTCGAGCGCCGAGCCCGCGACCGGGATGCCGACCGGCGGCAGGAGCGCCGCCCGGAGCGCCTGCACCTCGGGCAGGTCCACCGACACCCACGCCACCTCGCGGCCGATCCGCCAGTAGGAGGTCTGCAGTCCCTCACCGAGCGCGACGACCGCCCCGCCGCCGGCGTCGAGGAACTCGATCGTCTCCGCGTCGAACACCCGCGCCCGCAGCGGGTGCATCTGCGAGGGCGACCCGAACCGCTGCCGGTAGGGGTACTCCAGCGCGTCGCAGAGCCGGGTGGCCCACGGGTCGGGGAAGGTCGGGTCGACGGCGCGGTTGAACAGGGTCCACAGCGCCGTCTCGGGCACGCCGGTGAGGGTGACCGTCCGGTGGTCCGCGTCCGTCATGGTCGGTTAGGCTAGCCTAAGTTCGCCGACCCGAGGAGGGTGATGATGACCGCCGAGGCGACCACCACCGGTACGCCGTACGCCCTGCGTCACGCCGAGGTGCTCGAGGCGCGGCGGATCAGCCCCGCCGTCGTGCGGGTGACGCTCGGGGGCCCCGACCTGGACGACCTGCCCCACGCGGCCCCGGACGGCTACCTCAAGGTGTTCTTCCCGCTCGGCCGCGGGGAGGTGCCGGCCCTGCCGGAGGTCCCGGCCGACGGCGACATCGGCCGCTGGTACCGCTCCTACCTCGCGATGCCCGACGGCGAGCGTCCGCCGATGCGGACCTACACGCTGCGCCGCCGCCGCGACCACCCCGGCGGGGTGGAGATCGACGTCGACCTCGTGCTGCACGGCGACGGCCCGGGCTCGACCTGGGCGCGGGACGCCGCCGTCGGCGACCGCGTCGCCTTCACCGGTCCGTACGGCCTGTACGCGCCGCGCGACGAGCACGACGCGGTCCTGCTCGTCGGCGACGAGACCGCGGTGCCGGCGATGGCCGCGATCGTCGAGTCCCTGCCGGCCGGCACGCACGCCGAGGTGATCGCCTCGGTGTCCTCGGCCGCCGAGACCGGCACCTTCCCGACGACGGGTGCGGTCGAGACCAGCTGGGTGCACGGCGGCCCCGCGCTGCTCGACGTGCTGCGCCAGGCCGAGCTGCCGGGCGGGCGTCCCTACGTGTGGCTGGCGGGGGAGGCCGGCGTCGTCCGCGAGCTGCGGCGGCACCTCACCCGCGAGCGCGGCGTGGACAAGCGCGACATCCAGTTCTGCGGCTACTGGCGTCGCGGCAAGAGCGAGGACCAGGCGGCCGCCGAGGCCCTCGCGGCGGCGGAACGGGGCGAGGAACCGGCCGAGTGAGGTACGTGTCAGGGTGAGACCCGTGCGCGAGCTGCTCTGGTCGACGTTCCTGCCCTGGGTGCGGATCCCCGGCACGCCGGTCTACCGCACCGTCCCCACCCCGGCCGACCTGCCCGGCTACCGGCCCTACGACGCCGGGCACGAGCTGCCGGGAGCCACGGTCGACGACACCCGGTCGCGCCGGGTGTGCGCCCGCATCCTGGCCGCGGAGCCGGAGCGGGTCGCCGAGGCCGCGGCGCTGCTCGACCGCCTCGGACTGCCGCACGCCGCCGACGAGGCGTCGTGGCGGGCGGTCGGGGAGTGGTTCGCATCTCGGGCCGCCGACGACGCGACCCCCTCGCTGGCCCTCGACCTCGGCCTGCTGCTCGGCCGGCGGATCGTCGAGACCCGGGAGGGCGCGCGGTGGGAGGCCGACGCGGACAGCGTGCAGGCCTATCCGAACGTCGTCGTCGGGACCACCGTCGTCGCCGTGCCCCTGCAGGCCGTCGAGCAGGGCACCGACCTGGGCGACGTGTGGACCACGGCGCTGGAGGCCGAGGAGTACGACCCCGCGGCGGAGTTCGTCGCGCACCTCGAACAGGCCCTCGAGGAGCAGGACGGACCGCTGTCCGACGACGAGATCGGCTGGCTGCTCGCCGAGTACGACCTCGAGGAGCTCCCCGAGGCCGCCCGGGCGCTGCTGGAACGCGACCCGGACCCGTCGTCGGGGGCCTGAGAACGACGAACGGGCCGCTCGTCACGGTGGATCGTGACGAACGGCCCGCTCGAGCGTCTCGGGCTAGCCCAGCATCTTGCGCAGGACGTAGGGCAGGATGCCGCCGTTGAGGTAGTAGTGCGCCTCACCGGGGGTGTCGATGCGCAGGCGCGCGTCGAACTCGATCGGGTCGCCGTCACCCTGTGCCGTCACGTGGACCGTGTCGGGCACGCCGCCGTCGTTGAGCGCCGTGACCCCGGAGATCGAGAACGTCTCCGTGCCCGTCAGGCCCAGCGAGTCGGCGTTCTCGCCCTGCGGGAACTGCAGCGGCAGCACGCCCATGCCCACCAGGTTCGAGCGGTGGATGCGCTCGTAGGACTCGGCGATCACGGCCTTGACGCCCAGCAGCGTCGTGCCCTTGGCCGCCCAGTCGCGCGACGAGCCCGAGCCGTACTCCTTGCCCGCGAGGACCACGAGCGGGGTGCCCTGCTCGGCGTAGTGCTGGGCCGCGTCGTACACCGCGGCCTGCGTGCCGCCGTCGGTGTAGTCGGCGGTGAAGCCACCCTGCTCGAGCGAGCCGCCGTCGCCGGTGGGCAGGAGGTTGCGCAGCCGGATGTTGGCGAACGTCCCGCGGATCATCACCTCGTGGTTCCCGCGCCGGGAGCCGTAGGAGTTGAAGTCCTTGCGGTCGACCCCGTGCTCCTGCAGGTAGCGACCGGCCGGGGAGTCGGCCTTGATGGAACCGGCGGGGGAGATGTGGTCCGTGGTGACCGAGTCGCCGAGCTTGAGCAGCACGCGCGCGCCGTCGATGTCCGACACCGCGGACGGCTCCCGCTCCATGCCCTCGAAGTACGGGGGCTTGCGGACGTAGGTGGACTCGGGGTCCCAGGTGAACGTCTCGCCCTCGGGCGTGGGCAGCGAGGTCCACCGCTCGTCACCGGCGAACACCTCGGCGTAGCGCGAGGTGAACTGCTCGGCGGACAGCGAGGACTCGATGACCTCCTGGATCTCCTGCGGCGAGGGCCAGATGTCGGCCAGCGTCACCGGGTTGCCCTGCGCGTCCTCGCCCAGCGGGTCGGTCGAGAGGTCCAGGTCCATCGTCCCGGCGAGCGCGTAGGCCACCACCAGCGGCGGGCTGGCCAGGTAGTTCATCTTGACGTCGGGGTTGATGCGGCCCTCGAAGTTCCGGTTGCCGGAGAGGACCGCGGTGACCGCGAGGTCGTTCTCGTTGACCGCGGCGCTGATCTCCTCGGGCAGCGGGCCGGAGTTGCCGATGCACGTGGTGCAGCCGTAGCCGACGAGGTTGAAGCCCAGCTTCTCCAGGTAGGGGAGCAGACCTGAGCGCTCGTAGTAGTCCATGACGACCTTGGACCCGGGCGCCAGCGACGTCTTCACCCACGGACGGCGCTCGAGGCCCTTGTCGACGGCGTTGCGGGCCAGCAGGGCCGCCCCGATCATCACCGACGGGTTCGAGGTGTTCGTGCACGAGGTGATCGCGGCGATCGTCACGGCGCCGTGGTCGAGCTCGAGCTGCGTGCCGTCCTCGAGGGTCACCGGCACCGGGTTCGACGCGCGGCCGCCCGGGTCGGCGGGCTGGCGGTGCACGACCGGCTTGTCGGCGTCGCCGTTCGGGTGCTCGGCGGGCGGGTCGGAGGCCGGGAACGACTCGACGTCGGACTGCTCGGACTGCGACCTCGCGGACCCGTCGTCGTCGACGTAGTCCGGCAGCGAGGCCCGGAACGACTCCTTCGCGGAGTCGAGCTGGATGCGGTCCTGCGGGCGCTTCGGGCCGGCGATGGAGGGGACCACCGTCGAGAGGTCCAGCGAGAGGGTCTCGGAGTAGTCCGCCTCGTGGGACGGGTCGTGCCAGAGGCCCTGCTCCTTGCAGTAGGCCTCGACGAGCTTCACCTGCTCCTCGTCGCGGCCGGTGAAGCGCAGGTAGGTCAGCGTCTCGTCGTCGATCGGGAAGATCGCGCAGGTGGAGCCGAACTCCGGGCTCATGTTGCCGATCGTGGCGCGGTTGGCCAACGGCACCGCGCCGACGCCCTCGCCGTAGAACTCGACGAACTTCCCGACGACGCCGTGCTCGCGCAGCATCTCGGTGATCGTCAGGACGAGGTCGGTGGCGGTGGCGCCCGCGGGCAGCTCACCGGAGAGCTGGAAGCCCACGACCTTCGGGATCAGCATCGACACCGGCTGGCCGAGCATCGCGGCCTCCGCCTCGATGCCGCCGACGCCCCAGCCGAGCACGCCCAGGCCGTTGACCATCGTGGTGTGCGAGTCGGTCCCGACGAGCGTGTCGGGGTAGGCCTGGCCGTTCCGGGTCATCACGACGCGGGCCAGGTGCTCGATGTTGACCTGGTGGACGATGCCGGTGCCGGGCGGGACGACCTTGAACTCGTTGAACGCCGTCTGACCCCAGCGCAGGAACTTGTAGCGCTCCTCGTTGCGCTGGTACTCCAGCTCCACGTTGCGCTCGAACGCGTCCGGGGTGCCGAACAGGTCCGCGACGACGGAGTGGTCGATGACCAGCTCGGCGGGCGCGAGGGGGTTGACGCTGGACGCGTCGCCGCCGAGCTCGGTGACGGCCTCGCGCATCGTCGCGAGGTCGACGATGCAGGGGACGCCGGTGAAGTCCTGCATGACCACGCGGCCCGGCACGTACTGGATCTCGGTGTCCGGCTCGGCCTGCGGGTCCCACTGCGCGAGCGCGTTGATCGAGTCCTGGGTGGTGACGAGCCCGTCCTCGGTGCGCAGGAGGTTCTCGAGGAGCACCTTGAGGCTGAACGGCAGGCGCTCGTGACCCTTCACCGCGCTCAGCCGGAAGATCTCGTAGCTGGTGCCGTCGACCTCGAGGGTGCCCTTCGCGCCGAAACTGTCGACGCTTCCGCTGGCCTCTTCGCTCACGCCTGTCCTCCTCGTCCGAGGGCCCGTGGTGGGAGCCCGTCGGTGTCAGCTGCTCTGGCGGCCGGATCCGCGGATGTGGTGCCCCGCGCCGCGGCCGGTCAGTCGTGGTCCCGGCGGGGTCGGCGGCCGCTCGCGAGGGCCGCGCCGAGCCCCTGTCGCGGGGAGTCTCGCGCACGGCCCGGAACGGCGCACCCGCACCCCCGGACCAGCACCTTCCAGGTTACGACGATCACGTCGGCCGGACCGGGTGCCGCCGCTCACGCCGCGACACGCCCACGGCGGCGTGGTGCCGACACCCCGTCTCCCCGAGCTGGTCCACTACCGCCCGTCGGACGCCGGTCACGAGGAGGTCACGCGGTGGTGCGAGCGGCCGTCCTGACGGGCGTCCTGCTGCTCGCGCTCTCGTCGCCCGCCCTCGCCCAGACGGACCCGCCGCCTCCGGGAGGCCCGGCGGCCGAGGTCGGCCGGCTCGTCGGGCAGCTGTCCACGCTGGAGACCCAGCTCGACGACCTGGCCGCGACGGCCGGGCACCGGCGCGAGCTCGCGAACCGCGCGGTCGCCGACGAGACCGCGGCGCAGGCCCGGGTGCAGGCCACCCGGACGGCCGCCGACGCTGCCCGGGCCGACGCCGCCCGGGTGGCCGGCGAGGCCGAGGCGGCGCGCGCCCGGGTCGACGCGTGGGTCGCCGCGCAGTTCCAGCAGGCCGACGCCGCCAGCGTCGCGGCCGCGCTGGCCGGGACGAACGGGCCGACCGACGTCGC
This sequence comes from Actinomycetospora aurantiaca, assembly GCF_037401875.1. Classification (NCBI taxonomy): domain Bacteria; kingdom Bacillati; phylum Actinomycetota; class Actinomycetes; order Pseudonocardiales; family Pseudonocardiaceae; genus Actinomycetospora; species Actinomycetospora aurantiaca. Next base: position 15,359 of record NZ_JBBEGN010000025.1, read on the forward strand.
CGACCGCCTGCAGCTGCAGGGCATCATCTCGACGGAACAGACCGCGGCCCTCGACGGCTACGAGCGTGCCCGCGTGGACGCCGCGAACGCCGACTCCCGGGCCCGTGCGGCCGCGGCGGACGCCGAGGAGGCCGCCTCCGCCGCGTCGGCCGCCGCGGGCACCGCGCGCGACCAGCTCGCCGCGGCGCAGTCCGCCGTCGCCGAGCAGCAGCGACGGATCGCGGACGTGACCGCCCGACGCGACGCCGCCCAGGCCCGGATCGCGACCCTCGAGGCCTCCGACACCGCGCTCGCCGCCCAGCGCCGGCGGGCCGAGGCCGCCCAGGCCGACCGCGACCGGGCGCGGGACGACGCCGCGGCCGCCCGCAAGGCGGCCGCGCAGCAGCGGCTCGCGCGGGCTCCCGCCGTCACCACCCCGGACCCGGCCCCGCCGACCGGCACCGCCCCGGCGTCGGGAACGGGTCAGGCGCCCGAGGACCCCGTGCAGGTGGTGATCGACCGCGCCCTCTCCGAGCTCGGGACGACGTACGCGTGGGGCGGCGGGGACGGCGACGGGCCCACCCGGGGCATCCGCGACGGCGGGACCGCCGACGCCTTCGGGGACTTCGACAAGATCGGGTTCGACTGCTCAGGGCTGATGATCTACGCGTTCGCGGGGGTGGGGAAGCCGCTGCCGCACTACTCGGGCTATCAGGCCGAGGCCGGGCGGAAGGTCCCGCTGGACGAGCGCCGGCCGGGCGACATGCTGTTCTGGGCCGACTCCGACGGCATCCACCACGTCGCGCTCTACCTGGGCGACGACCAGATGGTGGAGGCCCCGGAGTCCGGGAAGGTCGTGCGGATCGCCCCGGTGCGCTTCGACGACGAGATCGTCCCGACGGTGACCCGGCTGCTCTGAGCAGACCTCACCTCACGTTGTCGGTGGGGATGGGTACCGTCAGCCCCGATGTCGGAAGAGGGAGAGCACGTGACCGCCCCGCAGACGCCTGCGCACGACGCCGAGCAGCTCGAGCGCACGATGGTGGAGGTCAAGCGGGTCATCGTCGGGCAGGAGCGCCTCGTCGAGCGGATGCTGGTCGGCCTGCTCGCCCGCGGGCACCTGCTGCTCGAAGGTGTGCCCGGCGTCGCGAAGACGCTGGCGGTCGAGACGTTCGCGACGGTGGTGGGAGGCTCGTTCGCGCGCATCCAGTTCACGCCCGACCTCGTGCCCTCCGACATCCTCGGCACGCGCATCTACCGGCAGGGCCGCGAGGCGTTCGACGTCGAACTCGGGCCGGTCGTCTCGAACTTCGTGCTCGCCGACGAGATCAACCGCGCGCCCGCGAAGGTGCAGTCCGCGATGCTCGAGGTGATGGCGGAGAAGAAGGTCTCCATCGGCGGCGTGAGCCACCCGATGCCCGATCCGTTCCTGGTGCTCGCCACCCAGAACCCGATCGAGAACGAGGGCGTCTACCCGCTGCCCGAGGCCCAGCGCGACCGGTTCCTGTTCAAGATCCTCGTCGAGTACCCCACCGCCGAGGAGGAGCGCGAGATCGTCTACCGGATGGGCGTGCGCCCGCCGGAGCCGCACACGGTGCTCGACCCGGTGGAGCTGCGCCGCCTCCAGGACGTCGCCGCCCAGGTCTTCGTCCACCACGCCCTGGTCGACTACGTGGTGCGGCTCGTCGTCGCCACCCGGTCGCCGGGGGAGCACGGCATGTCCGACGTGGCCGGGTGGGTCGCCTACGGGGCCTCGCCGCGTGCCTCGCTCGGCATCATCTCCGCGTCCCGGGCCCTGGCCCTGGTCCGCGGGCGTGACTACGTGCTGCCCCAGGACGTCGTCGACATCGCGCCCGACGTGCTGCGCCACCGTCTCGTGCTGTCCTACGACGCGCTCGCCGACGGGGTGCCGGTCGACCACGTGGTCACCCGGCTCCTGCAGACGGTGCCGCTGCCGCAGGTCAGCGCCCGTCCCGTCGCGGTCACCGGCCCGGCCGCCCAGGCCCCGCAGCACGGCGCGCCGCAGGCGGCGGCCGGCTCGTGAGCCCGGCGCAGGGCGGCGCCGGCCCGTCGTGGTGGCCGCGGCTGCTGGGTCGGCTCGGGGTGGTGTCCGAGGAGTCGGATCCGCCGCCCGCGGCCGACTCCCCGGAGCGCGCCGAGCACCGGCCCGGCGGCCCCGCCGAGCCCCATCCGCCGTCCCTCGCGCCCGGGTCGGCGCACCTGGAGGCCGCGCTGCGGACCCTGGAGCTGACCGTCCGGCGGCGGCTCGACGGGCTGCTGCAGGGCAACCACCTGGGGCTCGTCCCCGGGCCCGGCTCCGAGGCGGGCGATGCGCGGGTCTACCAGCCCGGTGACGACGTGCGCCGGATGGACTGGTCGGTCACGGCGCGCACCTCCGAACCGCACATCCGCGAGACGATCGCCGACCGCGAGCTGGAGACGTGGCTGGTCGTCGACCTCTCGCCGAGCCTGGACTTCGGCACCGGCGGGTGCGAGAAGCGCGACCTCGCCGTCGCCGCGTGCTCGGCGGTCGTCCACCTCACGCGGGGCGGCGGCAACCGGATCGGGGCGGTGGTCGCCAACGGCACCGGGCTCGTCCGCCTGCCGGCCCGCGGCGGCTCGGCGCACGCGCACTCGCTGATGCGCCGGATCGCGGGGACGCCGCGGGCCCCGGAGGGCACCCGCGGCGACCTGATGGGCGCGCTCGAGGCGCTGCGCAACCCACCCCGCCGTCGCGGGCTCGTCGTCGTGATCTCGGACTTCCTGGGGGAGACGGACTGGAGCCGAGCGCTGCGCGGGCTGGCCGTGCGCCACGACGTGCTGGCGATCGAGGTCGGGGACCTGCGCGACGAGGAGCTGCCCGACGTGGGGACGGTCGTCCTCGCCGACCCGGAGTCCGGGAACGCACGGGAGGTCACCACGACACCGACGCTGCGCCGCCGGTTCGCCGCCGAGGCCTCCGCCCACCGCGACCGGGTGGCCCAGGCGATCCGGGCCGCGGGCGCCGGGCACCTGCGGCTGCGGACCGACCGCGACTGGATCGCCGACGTCGTGCGGTTCGTCGTGGCACGTAAGCGCGGGTGGTCGGGGCAGGGGACCGGGACCGCCGTGGGGGGCCGCACCTGATGTTCGCGCACCCCTGGTGGCTCCTGGCGCTGCTCGTCGTGGCGGGGCTGGTGGTGGCCTACGTCTGGAACGAGCGCCGGCGCCGCCGCAACACGATGCGGTTCACCAACCTCGGCCTGCTCGAGAAGATCGCGCCGAAGCGCCCCGGACGGCTGCGGCACGCGCCGGTGGCGCTGGTGCTGGTGGCCCTGACGTGCCTGGTGGTCGCGCTCGCCGGGCCGCTGGCCACCGAGCAGGTGCCGCGCAACCGGGCCACCGTGATGCTCGCGATCGACGTGTCGCTGTCGATGCGGGCCACCGACGTCAGCCCGAGCCGGCTCCAGACCGCCCAGCAGGCCGCGACCGAGTTCGTCGACCAGCTCCCGCCCGGCATCAACCTGGGGCTCGTCTCCTTCGCCGGCACCGCGACGGTGCTGGTGTCGCCGACCCGCGACCGCGATACCGTGAAGCGGGGGATCGCGACCCTCCAGCTCGCCGAGTCGACCGCGACCGGCGAGGCGGTGCAGGCCTCGCTGGCCTCGATCCGGTCGGTCGCCACCCAGATCCAGGGTCCGGAGGAGCCGCCGCCGGGCCGGATCATCCTGCTCTCCGACGGCAAGCAGACGATCCCGTCCGACCTCGAGGCGCCGCGCGGCGCGTTCACCGCGGCCGACCAGGCCAAGCAGCAGAACGTGCCGATCTCGGCGATCTCGTTCGGCACCGACTACGGCGAGATCGAGATCGAGGGGCGCCCCGTGCCGGTGCCCGTCGCCGACTCCGACATGCAGGAGATCGCCCGCCGCTCCGGGGGCGACTTCTCCAAGGCCGCCACCCAGCAGGACCTCCGGGCCACCTACGACACCCTGCGCGAGCAGATCGGCTACGAGTCGCAGGAGGTCGACACCGGCGGGGACTGGCTGATGGCGGGCACGATCCTCATCGTGATCGGGCTCGGGACGGCCTTCGCGCTCGGCGCCCGGTTGCCGTAGTTCACAGCGGTCGCCCCTACCGCGGGGTAGCCGATAGCGTGCGCCGGGCCGTCGCCGTCGAGGCTTGGGAGGACATGCGTGAGCCGGGTCGTGCTCGTGACCGGAGGCAACCGGGGCATCGGCCTCGCGATCGCCCGGGAGATGGCCGACCGCGGTCACACCGTCGTCATCACGCACCGCAGCGGCGAGCCGCCGGAGGGCCTGCACGGCGTGCTCTGCGACGTCACCGACTCCGCCGCCGTCGACGCCGCGTTCTCGCAGGTGGAGTCGGAGCACGGTCCGGTCGAGGTCGTCGTCGCGAACGCCGGCATCACCCAGGACGGGCTGCTGATGCGGATGCCCGAGGACGCCTTCACCGGCGTCGTCGACGCCAACCTCACGGGTGCCTGGCGGGTCACGCAGCGGGCGACCCGCGGGATGATGAAGGCCCGCTTCGGCCGCCTGATCTACCTCTCCAGCGTCGTCGGACTGACCGGCGCGCCGGGCCAGGTGAACTACGCCGCGTCGAAGGCCGGCCTGATCGGCATGGCGCGCTCGGTGGCGCGGGAGCTCGGCGGCCGCGGGGTCACTGCGAACGTGGTCGCCCCCGGCTACGTCGACACCGACATGACCGCCGACCTCACCGACAAGCGCCGGGAGGAGATGATGGCGGCGATCCCGCTCGGGCGGACGGCGCAGGCCGGGGAGATCGCGAAGGCCGTCGCGTTCCTCGCCTCCGATGACGCCGCCTACATCACCGGCGCCGTCCTCCCGGTCGACGGCGGCGTCGGCATGGGCCACTAGGTGGCTTCGCCATGTGAGCACTTTCGGTCGTCATAGCGACCACAAGTGCTCACGGCGCCTCCGGCCACCTCACCAGACAAGGAGATTTCGTGGGACTGCTCGACGGCAAGCGCATCCTGATCACCGGGATCATCACCGACGCGTCGATCGCGTTCCACGTCGCGAAGGCGGCGCAGGAGGCGGGCGCGACGCTCGTCGTCACCGCCTTCGGCCGGGTCTCGCTGGTGAAGCGGATCGCGCAGCGCCTCCCCGAGCCCCCGCCGGTGATCGAGCTCGACGTGCAGAACCAGGAGCACCTCGACGGGCTCGCCGACGCGGTCCGCGAGCACGTCGACGGCCTCGACGGCGTCCTGCACTCGATCGGCTTCGCCCCGGCGTCCGCGCTGGGGGAGGGCGCGTTCCTCAACGCCCCGTGGTCGGACGTCGCGACCGCGATCGAGGTGTCCGCGTTCTCGCTGAAGTCGCTGGCCGTGGCGTGCAAGCCGCTGATGGGCCCGGGTTCGAGCATCGTCGGCATGGACTTCGACAACCGCGTCGCGTGGCCGGCCTACGACTGGATGGGCGTCGCGAAGTCCGCCCTCGAGTCGACCACCCGCTACCTCGCCCGCGACCTCGGCCCGGACGGCATCCGCGTGAACCTGGTCGCGGCGGGCCCGATCAAGACGATGGCCGCCAAGTCGATCCCCGGCTTCCAGTCCTTCGAACAGGCCTGGACCGACCGCGCCCCGCTCGGCTGGGACCTCTCCGACCCGACGCCGGTGGCGAAGACCGTCTGCGCGGTCCTCTCGGACTGGATGCCGACCACCACCGGCGAGATGATCCACGCCGACGGCGGGTTCCACGCGGTCGGCGTCTGACCCGTCCCGACGGCGGGTCGAGAGGTCCCTCATCGGGCCGACGGGGGGGGTCGGCGACCCCGATGAGGGCCCGCTCGTCACCGGTCGCCCCCGCTGCGCGCCGGTCCGGTCAGGCCGGCTCGTCGAACGGCCACACCCCGTCCGGCCAGGCGTCGCCGACGAACAGCAGCCGTCCGCCGGTATAGAGACAGGCGAGCGCGGTCGTCACCCAGATCGCCTGCCAGACGACAGCCGGGACGAAGGTGCTGCTCTGCATCCGCCAGGCGTCCGATCCCGTATCCCTGCTCATCTGGACACTCGCCCGCACTCCTCCGAGGAGCAGGAGCCACACCACGGACGCGGCCAGCGCCGCCTGGAGCAACGGGGTTCCGCGCCACAACACGAGCACGACGACGGCTGCTGCGATCGCCGTGACGAGGTTCGCGAGGCCGCCCTTCGCGTAGACGAATGCGATCGCGAGGAGGACGACAGCGCCCACCAGTACTGCCCACGCGTTTCCCCGGGCCAGGACTGCTGCCGCGCCCAGGCCGAGGAGCGGTGGCGTGAAGTAGCCGGCGAGGCTCACGAGGTAGTAGCCCACGCCCCAGTGCGTCGGCGCTTTCGTGCCGGCGTTGTCGCCGTCGGTCATCGAGAAGTGCTCGAATCCGCGCAGGGTGAGCACGGACATGATCATGTGGCCACCCTCGTGAGCCACCGTGACCACGGATCCTGCCCACTCACCGATGAGCAGGAAGGCGATCAGCACGATAAATCCGGCGCCGTAGACCACCGGTTCGCCCACGATCGAGACGTCGATCAGCTCGTCCACCACGCCCCCCGGCAGGTCCGCCGGCAAGCCCCCCTCGCCGTGCGTAGTCGAAAGATAGATCGACTCACCCGTTCGTGGAGATAGGCCGTTCGGGCTACGAGACGTCCCAGGTGGCGGGACCCGCGAGACGGGGAACGATGGAGGGGTGAGCACCACCCCGTACGACGCCGTCCTCGTCCTGTCCTTCGGCGGCCCCGAGGCCCCGGAGGAGGTCCGGCCGTTCCTGGAGAACGTCACCCGTGGCCGCGGGGTCCCGCCGGAGCGGCTCGACGCCGTCGAGGAGCACTACCAGCACTTCGGTGGCGTCAGCCCGATCAACGCCCTGAACCGCGAGCTCGTGGCCGCCCTGCGCCGCGAGCTCACCGAGGCCGGTCTCGACCTCCCGGTCTACTTCGGCAACCGGAACTGGCACCCGTTCGCCGAGGACACGGTCACCGAGATGGCCCAGGACGGCGTCACGAATGCGCTGGTCTTCGCGACGAGCGCGTACGGCGGCTACTCGGCCTGCCGCCAGTACCACGAGGACATCGCCAGGGCTCGCGAAGCGTGCACCGAGCGCACCGGCGGCGCCCCGGACCTGACGAAGCTCCGCCACTTCTACGACCACCCGCTGTTCGTCGACTCCGTCGCCGACGGCGTGCGCGCCGCCCGCGAGCAGCTGGACGACGGCCACGCCGCCCGGCTGGTGTTCACCGCGCACTCGATCCCGGTGTCGGCCGACGAGACCGCGGGGCTCACGACCGAGGGCGGGCACCGCTACTCACGTCAGATGACCGAGGCCGCGCAGCTCGTCGCGGATGCGGTCGGGGCCGAGGACCACGACCTCGTCTGGCAGTCCCGCTCCGGCCCGCCGCAGATCCCGTGGCTGGAGCCGGACATCGTCGACCACCTGGACACGTTGCAGGCCAAGGGCGTGCCCGCCGTCGTCGTGAGCCCGGTCGGGTTCGTCTCCGACCACCTCGAGGTCGTCTGGGACCTCGACAACGAGGCGTCCGAGCACGCCGACGAGATCGGCATGGGGTTCGCCCGGGCCGCGAGCGCCGGGTCCGACCCGCGGTTCGTGCGGATGGTGGTCGAGCTGATCACCGAGCAGGTCGCCGACGCCGCCCCGCGCGCCCTCGGCACGGCCCCGCGTGCCGGGGTCGGCTGCAACGGGGCCCTGTGCGCCCCGGGGTGCTGCGAGCCGCTCGTGCGGCGCCGCCCGGCCTCGTCCTGATCGGCACGAACGGCTCGTTCGTCACGATAGAAGGTGACGAACGACCCGTTCGTACGGAACGGGTGGACCGGAGCTCACGCCGCCGTCAGCACCCGCACCGTCTCGGCCACGGCCGCCACCCGCGCCGCCCGGACCGCCGTGGCCAGCGGGCGCAACGCGTCGGTGCGGGCCAGCGCGGCCCCCGACGTCAGCGCACCGCCCGGGTCGTCGCCGGAGGCCGCGACCAGGATCGCCTCGACCTCGTCCGCGTGCTGCAGCACCCGTAGCGGGCGGCCCGGGGTCCCGCTCGGCCAGGTGGGCTGCGGACGGCGGCGCAGGGTCGCCGCGATCTCCTCCCGCACGCCCGCGCGAGGTCGCGCCACGTCCATGGCCGCCAGCGTCGAGGCGGCGTCGCGCACGCCCGAGCGCAGATCGGCCTCCGCGTCCGGCAGCGACGGGTGCGCCTGTGGCGGCACCGCGTCCACCTCGAACGCCGTCCAGCGCAGCACCCCGTCGGCGACGACCGACGGCACCACCGCCAGGCCCGCCCCGGCGAACACGGCGCACTCGCCGACCTTCAGGGCCGCCGTCCGCAGCGCGTCCGGGCCCGGCAGGCCGCGCACGTCCCCGGGCGCCGGCAGCACGACGCGGGCGTCGAGACCGAGCGGCCCGGTCCGCTGCCGCAGCAGCACCAGCAGGGCCCCGAGCGCCGATCCGGCGTGGTCCGGGGTCGGCAGGTCGGTTGCCGCCGCAACGCCGATGTCGGCGGCCACCACGTCGTGCGCCTCCGACCACGGGGCCAGGGCGTCGAGGACGTCGTCGGGCGCCGCGGCGCCGGCGATCCACGCCGCGCTCCACACCGCCAGGGACGCGCTCGCAGCAGGCATGCCGACCAGGGTAGGCAGGGAGGCGCAGCGGAGCGGAGCCCGACCCGGGGCAGAGCTGCGTGTCGTGGCGCGATGATTGGTGCCCCGACGATTACCGTCCGGAACCGTGGCGAGGACGCAGGGCCGGGGCATGCACGGCGCGGGCGGCGAGACGGCGTTCCGGACGACGGGTGGCGCCGGTCGGGCCCCGATGGGCGCGAAGCAGGGCGGTCCGTCGAGCGGCGCCGGTCGCAGCGGTGGTCTGCCCGGCATGGCCAGCCACAAGCCCAAGGTCGAGATCCTCACCGTCGAGGCGGAGCCCGGCCTCGTCGTCGAGGACGCCACCGGCAGCTTCTGCGGAGCGGTGATCCGGGCGGACGTCCGCGAGGTCGTCCTGGAGGACCGCGACGGCCGGCGGCGGCTGTTCCCGATGAAGCCGGCGTCGTTCCTGTACGAGGGCCGACTCGCCACGCTGACCCCGCCGCGACCCCGGCAGTCCCCAGAGCAGCAGCGTTCGGCGTCCGGGTCGGTCCGCGGCGACGACCGCCGTGCCAAGGTCGCGCTGCCGCACCGCATCTGGGTCGAGGGCCTGCACGACGCCGCGATCGTGGAGCGCGTGTGGGGCCACGACCTGCGCGTCGAGGGCGTCGTCGTCGAGCCCCTGCACGGCGCCGACGTGCTGGTCGAGGCCGCGCAGGAGTTCGCGCCGGGCCCAAACCGCAAGCTCGGTGTCCTGGTCGACCACCTGGTCACGGGCTCGAAGGAGTCCCGCATCGCCGAGGGTCTGCGTCGCGACCTGGGCCCGGCGGCGCAGTACGTGCAGATCCTGGGCCACCCGTACGTCGACATCTGGGAGGCCGTGAAGCCGTCGGTCGTCGGCATCCGGGAGTGGCCGACCATCCCGCGCGGCATCGAGTGGAAGAAGGGCGTCTGCGACGTCCTCGGCTGGGGCGACGAGCGCGACGGCGCGCGGCGGGTGCTGGGCGCGGTGTCGACGTGGAACGACCTTCAGACGCCGCTCATCACGGCGATGGAGCAGTTGATCGACTTCGTCACCACCTGAGCGGATCCTCGGGCACACTGGAGGTGTGATCCCGCTCATCTGGGCGATCGCGGGAGTGGTGCTCGTCGTCGCCGAAGTGCTGTCCGGCGAGCTCGTGCTGGCCATGCTCGGCGTGGCCGCCCTGGGGGCGGCCGCGGCGTCGGCGCTCGGGGTGCCCCTCGGCCCGGACATCGCGGTGTTCGGCGTGCTCTCCGCCGTGCTGGTGCTGCTGCTGCGCCCAGCCGTGAACCGGCGTCTGCGGGTGCACGACCCGGTGAACACCGGCACCCGCGCCCTGCTCGGCGCCGAGGGCGAGGTGGTCGAGCCGATCGCGGCCGACACCGGCACGGTGCGCATCAACGGGGCCCTGTGGTCGGCCCGGGCGCTGCACGACGACGACCTCGCGGCGGGCACGTCCGTCGTGGTCGTCGAGATCTCGGGGGCGACGGCCGTCGTAACCCCTCACGGAAGGACCTGAGGATGGGAACCGTCCTGCTCGTGCTCCTGGTGCTCGTGGTGATCCTCGTGATCACCACGGTCGCCAAGAGCGTCACCGTCGTCCGCCAGGCCGAGGCCGCCGTCATCGAGCGCCTCGGTCGCTACCAGCGCACCGCCGAACCGGGCCTGACGTTCCTGGTGCCGTTCATCGACCGCATCCGCGAGCGCGTGGCCCTGTGGGAGCAGGTCGTCTCGTTCCCGCCGCAGCCGGTGATCACCCGAGACAACCTGACGGTCTCGATCGACACCGTCGTCTACTACCAGGTCACCGAGCCCCGCAACGCGGTCTACGAGATCAGCGACTACATCAACGGCGTCCAGCAGCTGACGACGACGACCCTGCGCGACGTGGTCGGCGGGATGAGCCTGGAGGAGGCCCTGACCTCGCGCGAGACGATCAACACCGGGTTGCGCCGCGCCCTCGACGACGCCACCGGCCCGTGGGGTCTGCGGGTGGTCCGCGTGGAGCTCAAGGCGATCGACCCGCCGCCGTCGATCCAGGACTCCATGGAGAAGCAGATGCGCGCCGACCGGGAGAAGCGCGCCATGATCCTCACCGCCGAGGGCCACCGCGAGGCGTCCGTGACCGAGGCGCAGGGCAACAAGCAGGCCGCGATCCTCAACGCCGAGGGCGCCAAGCAGTCCGCGATCTTGGAGGCGGAGGCCGACCGGCAGTCCCGGATGCTGCGCGCCCAGGGTGAGCGCGCGGCCCGCTACTACCAGGCGCAGGGCCAGGCCAAGGCGATCGAGAAGATCTTCGCGGCGATCAAGGCGGGCAAGCCGACGCCGGAGCTGCTGGCCTACCAGTACCTGCAGACGCTGCCGCAGATGGCGCAGGGCGACGCGAACAAGATGTGGGTCGTCCCGAGCGACTTCGGCAAGGCGCTCGAGGGCTTCACCCGGATGCTCGGGGCGCCGGGGGAGGACGGCGTCTTCCGCTTCCAGCCCTCGCCGGTCGACGAGGAGTCCGTCGCGAAGCGCCCGGGCGACCCGGACGACGACGTGTCCGACTGGTTCGACACCACCACCGACCCGGAGATCGCGAAGGCCGTCGCGCACGCGGAGTCGATCGCCACGCAGGGGGTGACCGACCCGGGCTCGAATGGGGGTGCGGCGCACTAGGTAGTCCCACCCATCCCGTTCCCGACGCCGGGTCGGGAGACTGCCGCCGTGCGCGCGGCGGCGGTGGTGGTGGGGCTGGTGCTCCTCGTGGTCGGGGTGGTCCTCGACCGGGCGGGCTGGTGGGGCTGGGCCGGGGAGCTCACGGACGACTCCCTGCTGGTCACGGCGCTGGTCGTGCTGGCCGTCGCCGGCCTGCTCACCCGGGTCGACGCGGTGTGGGCACGCCGGTCCGGGGCGGTCGGCGCGGTCGTGGCCGGGGCCGTGACGGTGGTGCTGCTGGTCGACGGGATCGCCGAGGGACTGCCGGGGCCGGCGGCGGGGGTGCTGCTCGTCGGCACGGCGGCGGTCGTGGTCGCGGCGGTCGCCCTGGCCGTGGGCCCTCCACCGAGGCGACGCCGCCCTCTCGCGGGCGCCGCACTCGCCGTCGGGCTGCTCGCCGCCGCCACCGTCGCCGGCAGCGTGGTGGACGCGCCCACGCGGACCACCACGGACGCCCCGGTCATCGACGCAGCCGTCGTCGCCGGGACCGGCACGGTGCGCTGGACCTACCCGGTGGGCGGGCCGGTCGCCGACGTCGTGCCGGTGCGGGGTGGGGTGGCCGTGCTCCGCGGACCGGACGGCCCCCGCACCGACGCGCCCTTTGACCGGCCCTCCGACGACTCCGACGACGACGAGCGCGGCGACGAGATCGTCGCCCTCGACGGGACGACCGGCACCCCGCGCTGGACCTTCCGCCAGGGCCGGCAGCGGGTCGACGCCCTGGTGCCGTCCCCGGGCGGCGGCGTCCTCGCGGTGTCCCACGTGCTGCCCGGCGGCGGCGCGCTCGTCACCGTGCTGGACGCGGCCACCGGGGCCACCCGATTCACCGTGACGACCCCGATCCGACGCGGCGTCCTGCAGCTGACCGACCGCGTCCTCACGGTCCTCGATCCCCGGGGCACGGCCGCCGGCGACTCCTCGTCCTCGCGCGGCGAGGAGACCTACGGCCTCGTCGCGTACCGGCTCGACGACGGCGCCCGCGCCTGGACCTGGGACCCGCCGCCCGGCTGTGCCCTCGGGGTGCCGTGGTCGCCGACCCTCGGCCCGCCCGGCCGGTGGACGCTCGCCGTCCGCGAGGTGGGGGTGACCCCGGTCGACTGCGGCGACGACCGCGTCCTCACCGGCCTCGACGACAGCACCGGTGCCGTGCGCTGGACGCTCCCCGGCATCCCGCGGGTCACCCCGGACGGGCGCACCGTGGCCGTGGAGCCGACGCTCACCGCCCTTCCCGACGGCGGGTCGGTGCTCGTCGGCGGGTCGCCCGCCCAGGTCGTGGACGCCGCCACCGGCGCGACCCGGCCAGTACCGGGCCTGGGGGAGTTCGACCTCGGCGCCGTCCGGCCCGGTCCGGTGCGCGCCCTGGCCCTCACCGACGGCGAGCCGCGCAGCTCGATCGACGCCCGCACCGGAGCGATCCTCCCCCTGCCCGCGGAGGCACCGGGTGAGTGCTCCACCCCGCAGGGCGCCGTGGCCGTCACCGACACCGCGACGCTGCGGCTCTGCGGGGTCGGCGCCGGGTTCGGCCTGCGCCTCGACGCCGGGCCGGTGCTCCCGCTCGACCTCGGGCCACCCGCGCTGAGCGGGAGCGACAGCACCCGGGACACGCTGCTCTACCGGCGCTCCGAGTACGTCATCGTCCCGGCGCCCGGGGCCCTCGTCGTCGCCACGACCCGCACGGACCCGGCGACCCTGGTCGGTGTCGCGTGACCCGGGTGCTGCTCGTCGTGGGCCTCGCGGCGGCGCTGGTCGGCGCGGGGTTCCTCGTCGCCGGCCGCGAGGAACCGGACCTCCCGGCGACGCTCGCCGTGATCACCGTGGCCGTCCTCGCGGTCGCCGTCGCGCTCTCCTGGGACGCCGCCCGCGGCCGGGGCACCGTCGTCGTGGCGCTGCTCGCGGTCCTCGCGGCAGCCGGGACCGCCCTCACGGCCGTCCTCACCGGCTGGCCGGGACCGGGCCCCGCGGTCCTGCTCGGCGGCGCCCTGCTCGTCCTGGTCGCGCCCGCGCTGCGACGGCTCCGGCAGGCGACCGCCGTCGTCGTCGGGACCGTCCTCCTCCTGGCCGCGGCCGGGGCGGTCGCCGCCGCCGGACCCGTCGTCGGGACCCTGCCCGTGAGCTCGACGGAGGCGAGAGCCCCGGTGCCGGTCGCCGGTGCGCGGTGGCACCTGGACCTCGGCGAGGTGCGGGGGGCGGTCGTCGCCGGGCCCGGCCTGGTCCTCGCGGCGTCCCCCTCCGAGGAGCGCGCCACCGACGTCGCCCTCGGGGTGGACACCGCGACCGGTCGCGTCGCGTGGAGCCACCGCCGGGCGGGGACCGCGGTGGACGAGGTCGTCGCAACCCCGGACGGCCGGGCCGTGGCCGTGCTGGCCCGCTTCTCCGACGGCGGCCGGCCGGACGACGACCGCGTGCTCACGGTGCTCGACGCCGCCACCGGTCGGGTCCTCTGGTCGGACCTCGTCCACGGGACGACGCTCCGCGCGAGCGACCGGGTGGTCGCCGTGGCGACGCCCGAGGGGCGCCTGGAGGCGCGGGCCCGCGACACCGGCGCCCACGCGTGGTGGGCCGACCCGGCCCCGCGGTGCGCCTTCGTGCCGACCCGGGCGGTCGGGACGGTCGGGGTGATGCCGGTCGTCCAGGACTGCCCCGGTCCGCTCGGGGGCCCGCCCGCGTTCCGGGCCACGATCGGGCTGGCCGACGCGTCCGGGGCCGGGGTGTGGACGACGCCGCCGGAGGCGCTGTCCGGTCGCGAGGACCAGATCGCGGCGCTGCCGGTCACGGCCGGCGGCCGGTTCGTCGCGGCCGAGGGCGGCGTCTCGGTGCTCGACGTCCGCGACGGCCGCGCGGTCGCGTCGATCCGGCCCGGCGAGCGGCTGGACGACGACGGCGCCGGCATCGTCGTCACCGCGTCCCTCGCGCCCGCGGGGATCGTGGATCCCGCCACCGGCGCGGTGCTGCCCGTCCCGCCCTGTCCGGAACCGCGCCTGGCCGCCCCGGCGGTGGTCGACGGCGCCCCGGTGGCACTGTGCGAGCTCGGCGACGGTGCCGGAGAGCTCCGCGGCGCGCCGCCCGGCCGCCTGCCTCCGGGCACGGTGCCGTCGGTGCGGTCCGTGCTCGACACGGGCCCGGGCGGGCTCGTCGTCGTGCCGAACCCGTTCCGGGCCGGACCCGTCGTCGGTCTGTAGGGCCCGACTAGCCTGACGACCATGCTGGACCGTGCGACCGTCGACTCCCTCTTCCCGGCCGACCTGCCCGAGACCGCGGAGTGGGAGCGGCGGTACCCGCCGCGCGACGTGCCCGAGGGCGCCCTGGTCACGCGCTTCGGCCCGAGCCCGACCGGCTTCGTGCACATCGGCGGCGTCTACACCGCGATGGTGTCGCGCGACCTGGCGCACTCCACCGACGGCGTCTACTTCCTGCGCATCGAGGACACCGACCAGGCCCGCGAGGTCGCGGGCGCCGACGTCCAGTTCGCGCGGGCGTTCGACGCGTTCGACCTGCGGCCCGACGAGGGCCCCCTGTCCGGTCGGGACGACGACGGCCCCTACGGCCCGTACCGGCAGTCGCAGCGGTCGGAGATCTACCTGAGCTTCGTGCGCGAGCTGATGCGCCGCGAGCTGGCGTACCCGGACTTCGCGACGAAGGAGGAACTCGCCGAGATCTCCGACGCGCAGAAGAAGCTCAAGCTGCCGACGGGCTACTACGGCCGCTGGGCCCCGTGGCGCGATGCGGACGACGCCGAGGTGATCCGCCGCCTCGAGGCCGGCGACCCGTACGTGGTGCGGTTCCGCTCCGAGGGGAAGGTGGGGGAGCGGGTCGCGTTCACCGACCGCCTGCGCGGCCGCGTCGAGGCCGAGGACAACCACAACGACGTCGTCATCCTCAAGACCTCCGCGAACGAACCGCGGCTGCCGACCTACCACTTCGCGCACGTCGTCGACGACCACCTGATGCGGACCTCGCTGGTGGTCCGCGGCGACGAGTGGCTGTCGAGCGTGCCCACGCACCTGCAGCTGTTCACCGCGCTGGGCTTCGAGCAGGTCGACTACGCCCACCTCGCACCGCTGATGAAGCAGGAGGGCAGCTCCCGGCGCAAGCTCTCCAAGCGCAAGGACGACGAGGCGTCGGTCGACTTCTACCTGGAGGCCGGCTACCCGACCGAGGCGGTCCTGTACTACCTGCGCGGGCTGGCGAACTCGCCGCTGGCCGAGGTGCCGCTGGCCGAGGCGCTCGCCACCCCGCTGCAGCTGGACCGCTTCCAGTCGGCGGGGCCGCTGGTGGACATGGTGAAGCTGGCCGACATCTGCGCCGACCACATCGCGACACTCCCCGCCCCGGAGGTGCTCGCCGGGGTCCGCGGCTGGGCGCAGACCTACGACACCGCCCTGGTCGAGATCCTCGACGAGTCCGAGAAGCTCGCGCTCGCCGCGATCGACGTGGAGCGCGTCGGGGTCGAGAACCCCCGCAAGGACCTCGCCCGCTGGTCGGACTTCCGCACCGCCTACGGCTTCTTCTTCCCGGCGCTGTTCACCGACGTCGCCGACCCGGCCGACGAGCGCTTCGGCGGCCTGGAGCCCGCCCTCGTGACGCGGCTGGCCGAGGACCTCGCCGGGCGCTACGTCCACGAGGGCGACCAGCCGACGTGGTTCCAGCAGATCCGCGACCTCGCGCAGACCCACGGCTTCGCCCCCAACCCGAAGACCTACAAGAAGGACCCGGACGCCTACCCCGGCATGCTCCGCGACGCCGCCAACGTCATCCGGGTGCTGGTCACGGGCGCGCAGCGCAGCCCGGACCTGTACGAGGTGACCCGTGTGCTGGGCGGCGACGAGGTCGTGCGCCGGCTGCGCGCCGTGGTGTGAGGTGGGCGCCGTGACCGTCCCGCTGCGGCCGCCGCGCGAGTCCCTCGACCCGAGGGTGCGGTCCTGGTGGCGCGTGCACTGCCTGCTCTGGCCGGTCCTGCTCGCCGTCGTGCTGGGGGTGCTCGGGCTGCTGATCCGGCCGATCGCCTGGTTCCTCCCGCTCGCGGCGGCCGTGGTCGTCGTCGGGATCGTGGTGGCCCTGGCGTTCCCGGCCTACTGGTACCGGGTGCACCGCTGGGAGGTCACCGACGACGCGGTCTACACCCGCTCGGGCTTCCTGTGGCAGGAGTGGCGCGCGGCGCCGCTGTCGCGGATCCAGACCGTCGACACCACCCGCGGCCCGCTGCAGCAGGCGTTCGGGCTCGCGGCGCTGGTGGTGACGACGGCGTCGGCCAAGGGCGCGGTCACGGTCGCGGGCCTGGACCACGAGCGGGCCGCGGAGATTGCCGAGCGCCTCACCCGCGCGACCCAGGCGGTGCCCGGGGACGCGACGTGACGACCGGGACGACGGAGCCCGAGGGGCCCGACGACGGGTGGCGCCGCCTCGACCGCCGCACCCTGGTCGCCTCGGCCGTCCTCGCCGTCGGCGCCTGCGCCGCCGCCGGGGTGCCGACGCTCGCCGGCATGCGCAGCGCCGACCGGTTCTCCTTCGGGGTGGCTGCGGTGCTGGTGGCGGTCGGGGTCTTCGTGATCGTCGGGCTCGCCGTGGCCGCCGAGTGGGTCCGCCTCGCCCGGACCCGGTTCCGGGTCGGCCCGGAGCGGGTCGAGGTGCACAGCGGGATCCTCGTCCGCACCCGCAAGGGGCTCGCCCGCGAGCGCGTCCGCACGGTGGAGGTGACCGCGGACCCGGTGCTGCGGCTGCTCGGACTGGCGAGCGTGCGCATCGGCACCGGGCAGAAGACCTCGGTCACCGACCAGCCGCTGGAACTGCGCGCGCTGCGCCGCCCGGACGCGGAGGCGCTGCGCCGCGTCCTGCTCGACCGCGAGGGGACGATCCGCCCGCCCCACCCGGGTGAGGGGTCCCCTGACGAGGCCGGGGAGGGCGGATCCTCCCCTCGCGGCGAGGAGACGCTCGCCGTGCTCGACCCGAGTTGGATCCGGTTCGCCCCGATCTCGGTGCTCACGCCGACGCTGGGGCTCGCGGCGTTCGGTGTGCTGTTGCAGGGGGCGGACTGGATCGGGCTGCAGCAGACCGTGATCGACGACGCGGCGGACGTCGCGATCGCGCTCGGCCTGGTGATCACGCTGGTCCTCGGGCTGGTGGTCGTCGTCGTGGTGGGGACGGTGGCGTCGCTGGCGGTGTTCGTGGAGTCCTGGTGGGGCTACCGGCTGACGCGGGAGCCGGGCATCGCCGCGACCGGCTCCCTGCACGTGCGGCGCGGACTGCTCACGCGGCGGTCGACGACGCTCGAGGAGAACCGGCTGCGCGGTGTCGCGGTCGTCGAGCCGCCCGGGGTGGCCCTGGTCGGGGCCGCCCGGGTGGACGCGGTCGCCACCGGGCTCTCCGCCGCCGGGGAGCAGCGCTCCGACCCCCGCGGCCTGCTCCCGGTGGCGCCCCGCGCGGTGGCGAACCGGGTCGTCGCCGAGGTGCTGCGCGAGCCGACCGCCCCCACCGAGGCGGTGGAGCTGCGGGCGCACCCGGTGGCGGCCCGCGGACGGCGGATCCGGTGGGCGTCCGCGATCTGCCTCGTACCCGCCGTCGTGCTCGGGGTCGTGGCCGTGCTCGCCGGCTCGATCGCGTTCGCGGTCCTCGCCACCGTCGCCGCCGTCGTCGGGCTCGCCGCGGGCATCGGGCTGGGCCGGCTGGCCTACCGCAACCTCGGCCACGGCCTCGTCGGGAACCATCTCGTGACCCGGCACGGGGCCCCCGGGCGGCGGACGGTGGCGCTGCGCCGCGACGGGGTGCTGACCTGGACGCTGACGCAGTCGCCGTTCCAGCGCCGGGCCGGGCTGGTGACGCTGTGGTTCACGACGGCGGCGGGCGACGGCCGGTACGGCGTGTACGACGTCGGTGTGGACGAGGCGGTCGCCTTCGCCACCGAGACGCTCGGCGACCGCTTCACCCCGTTCCTGTCCGCGGCCAGGATGGCGGCATGACGTCGCGCGCCGTCCTGCACCTCGCCGAGCACACCCACACCTACGGCCTGTCGCTGTCCGGGCTCGCGGTGCGCGGCGACCGGATGCTGCTCGCGCCCGACGAGGGGGCGGCCCTGGTGGGGCTCCGACGGCGCGCCGAGGACGACTGGGCGGACCCGGTCGAGATGCTCCTGGACGACCTGGTCGACCTGCCGGGCGACGCCGACGACGAGGTCGACGTCGAGGGCATCGACGTGACCGCCGACCACGTCTGGGTCACCGGCTCGCACTCGGCCAAGCGGCGGAAGGTCAAGGCCGGGACGCCGCCGGAGAAGGTCGGGAAGCGGCTGCGGAAGGTCACCGCCGAGGAGCCGCGGCGCCTGCTGGCGCGGCTGCCGCTCGGGCCGGACGGGCTCCCGACGGCCGGTGGGGTGCGGTCGCCGTCGGGCGAGGGCGGGCTGTTCGCGGCGCTCGCCGACGACGACCACCTGGCCCCGTTCCTGGGGATCCCCGGCAAGGACAACGGATTCGACGTCGAGGGGCTCGCGGTCCTCGACGACGAGCGGGTCCTGCTCGGGCTGCGCGGTCCGGTGCTGCGCGGGTGGGCCGTCGTGCTGGAGCTGACCGTGGGGGAGTCCGACGGCGAGCTGGCACTGCGCGGGGTGCGCAAGCACTTCCTGGACCTCTCCGGCCTCGGGGTGCGCGACCTCGTTCGCGACGGCGACGACCTGCTGCTGCTCGCCGGGCCGACCATGGTGCTCTCCCGACCCGCCCGCGTCCTGCGCGTGCGCGGGGGAGCGCACGGCCTGCCGGACGCGGTCCCGGCGGACGGGATCGACGTGGTGGCCGAGCTGGACACCGGCGACGGCGAGGACCACCCCGAGGCGATCGCGGTGCTCGGCCCCGGGTCACTGCTGGTCCTGCACGACAGCCCGGCCGCCGACCGCCTCGGCGAACACACGGTGGCGGGCGACGTGCTGCACGGGGTGGACGTCGGGCACTGATCAGAGCTCGAGCAGCCCCCGCGCGACCGTCGCGAGCGCCCCGACCGCGGCCACCGCGAGCATCAGCCGGCGGCCGGTCACGGGACTCAGGCGCCGCGACACCGGCCCGCCCAGCAGCACGCCGACCGTGATCGCAGCCAGCCCGGCGACCCAGGTCACGACCCCGAGGTCGGGGACCCCCTTGACGAGCAGAGCGGTCAGGTTGACGGCGAGCAGCACGGCCTGCGCGGTCGGGACGAACACGCGCGGCTCGATCCGCTGGGACACGCCGTAGGCGGAGATCAGCGGACCGCCGACGCCCGCGGTGGCGTTGACGAACCCGGCGGCGACCCCGGAGCCGACCGCCCCGCCCGTCCCGCGCAGCGCCGCCCCGGCCGCGGGCACCGCGGACAGCGCGACACCGAGCAGCGCGAGCAGGCCGACGACGACGAGCAGGGGCGCCTCGGGCAGCGTCGTCGCCACGAGGGCGCCGGCCGGCACCCCGACCGCCGCCCCGGCCAGCAGCAGCCCGACGGACGCCCACCGGGCGTCCCGCCACGTCTGCGCCAGCACGAGGGTGCACAGCACGCTCTGCAGGGCGTTGCCGAACGACACCCCGTCGCGCGGACCGAGCACCGCGACCAGGAACGGCGCGCCGACCAGGGCGAGCCCGAGCCCGGTGGTGCGCTGCAGGGTCGCGCCCGCCGCGATGGGAACGGCCACGAGCAGGGCCGCGACGACGGGGTTCACGGCGACATCCTCGCACTGCGTAGTCGGCACACTGCGTGACTGGATCTGGCGCACGGACCGCCGATCAGGACACAATCACGGCGGTCGTTCTACCCAGAGTGAGAGAAGGCTCGTCATGGTTGCTCGTCCGGCCCAGTCGACCCGCCCAGCCGTCGCGAACGACGTCGCCGAGCGTGAGCAGATCGGTGGCCAACCCCACGTCCGGAGCGCCGGTGCGCCGCCGGGCCGGCGCCTGCTCGCCGTCGTGGGGCTGGCCGGCCTGCTGCTGCTCGGGGCGTGCGGGTCGGGCGGGGGCGAGGCGTCGGTGTCGTGCTCCGGCTCCCAGTGCCGCGCGACCGTGACGGGGACACCGGTCGAGGTGTCCGAGCCGTCGTCGTCGGGATCGATGGCGCTGGTCGCGGGAACCTCCACCAGCCGCCCGAAGCCCACGTCGTCGTCGAAGCCGAAGCCCTCGACCCGGACGACCACGCACCGCTCGGGCTCGCACCGGGACGGGACCGACGAGGTCGACTTCCTCGTCCGCGCCGTCGGGCCGGGGTGGGTGGAGATCGACGAGGACGGCGTGACGCGCGTCCCCGTGGGCGGGACGTTCGCCGAGGACGACGCGGCCGTCCGCGTCGAGTCCGCGGACGGCCGCACGGCGGTGTTCACCTGGGTGAGGTGAACACCGCCGCAGGCACCTACACGTTCATCGCGACGTACTTGATCTCCAGGTACTCGTCGATGCCGACGTCGCCGCCCTCGCGGCCCAGGCCGGACTGCTTGACGCCGCCGAAGGGGGCGCCGGCGTTGGACACCATGCCCTGGTTCAGCCCGACCATGCCCGCCTCGAGGCGCTCCGAGAGCCGGATCGCCCGCTGCAGGTCCTTGGTGTAGAGGTAGCTGACCAGGCCGAACTCGGTGTCGTTGGCCGCGCGGATGGCCTCGTCGTCGTCGGTGAAGGTGAATATCGGCGCCACCGGGCCGAAGATCTCCTCCTTGACCAGGCGGGCCGAGGTCGGCACGTCGGCGAGGACGGTCGGCGGGTAGAAGTAGCCGGCGCCGTTGGGGATCTCCCCGCCGGTGCGGACCTTCGCGCCCTTCTGGACGGCGTCGTCGACCAGCTCGGCGACCTTGTCGCGCTGGTCGGCCTCGACGAGCGGGCCGACCTCGACACCCTCCTCGGTGCCACGGCCCACCGTCATCGAGCCCATCCGGTCGACGAGCTTCTTGGTGAACTCCTCGGCGACGTCGGCGTGCACGTAGAAGCGGTTGGCCGCCGTGCAGGCCTCGCCGATGTTGCGCATCTTCGCGAGCATCGCGCCGTCCACCGCGGCGTCCACGTCGGCGTCGGCGCACACCACGAACGGCGCGTTGCCGCCGAGCTCCATCGAGGTCTTGAGCACCTGCTTCGCGGACTGCTCGATGAGCTTCTGCCCGACCTCGGTGGAGCCGGTGAACGACAGCTTGCGGATGCGGCCGTCCTCGATCAGCGGCCCCATCACCTTGCCGGTCGACTTCGTGGTGACGACGTTGAGCACGCCCTCGGGCAGCCCCGCCTGCGCCAGGATGTCGGCGAGCTTGAGGATCGTCAGCGGCGTCAGCGACGCCGGCTTGATCACCATCGTGCAGCCGGCGGCGATCGCCGGGCCGATCTTGCGGGTGCCCATGGCCAGCGGGAAGTTCCACGGCGTGATGAGCAGGCACGGCCCGATCGGCTGGCGCATCACCAGCACGCGGCCGTTGCCGGTCGCGTTCACCTTCCACTCGCCGTTGATCCGCACGGTCTCCTCGGAGAACCAGCGGAAGAACTCGGCGGCGTAGGAGATCTCGGCCTTGGACTCGGCGAGCGGCTTGCCCATCTCGAGGGTCATGAGCATGGCGATGTCGTCGGCCTGCTCGGTGATCATCTCGAACGCGCGGCGGAGGATCTCGCCGCGCTCGCGGGGCGCGGTCGCGGCCCAGTCGGGCTGGGCCTTGTGGGCCGCGTCGAGCGCCGCCATGCCGTCCTCGGGGGAGGCGTCGGCGACCTCGCAGAGGATCTCGCCGGTGGACGGGTCCTCGACCTCGAAGGTCTTCCCCTCGGTGGCGTCGCGCTCCCGGCCACCGATCAGCAGCTTCTTCGGGACGTCCTCGATGACCCGTCGCTCACGGTCGGCGTCGCTCATCTGACCTGGTCACTCCCCATCAACGTCTGGTCCGGTCCGCGGTAGATGCCCGGCGGGTCGCCCGGCTACGCCCCGACCGGGGGAGCCACGCCACAGCCGCTCCCGGCGGCTCCCGACGGCGCGGCCCCGTCTCCATCCCTACGCTCGCGGACGTGTTCTCTCCACACACCGTGGTCGCCCCCCGTCCCGACCTCCCGCAGCGCGTGCCGGACGACCGGTCGTCGGGCAAGGTCGTCGTCGTCGGCGGGGGACTGGCGGGGGTCACCGCCGCGACGGTCCTCGCGGAGCGCGGCCTGACGGTGGAGCTGCTGGAGGCGGCGCCGCGGCTGGGCGGGCGGCTGGGGACGTGGCCGCGCACGCTGCCCGACGGCACCGAGGTCACCGTCGAGCACGGCTACCACGGGTTCTTCCGGCAGTACTACACGCTGCGCGACGTCCTGCGCCGCATCGACCCGGACCTCGCGTTCCTGCGCGACGTCGGCGGCTACCCGGTGGAGAGCCGGGAGTGGGAGTCCGAGGACTTCTCCGACCTCCCGACGACGCCGCTGGCGAACCTCGCGGCCCTGGTGTGGAAGTCCCCGAGCTTCCGGCTGCGCGACCTGCGCAAGGTCGACGGCCGGGAGGCGCTCGCGATGCTGCGCTACGACCCGGTGCGCACGTTCGCCGAGCACGACCACCGCACCACCGCCGAGCTCCTCGACTCCTTCGGTTTCTCCGAGCGCGGCCGGGCGATGCTCTTCGAGGTCTTCGCGCACTCGTTCTTCAACACCGAGCAGCGGTACTCGGCGGCCGAGTTCCTCGCCATGTGCCACTTCTACTTCACCGGCAACCCCGAGGGCCTCGGGATGGACGTGCCGACCGACCAGTACGCCGCGACGATCTGGGACCCGTTCACCCGGCTGCTCGAGAAGCACGGCGCGACGGTGACGACGGGGGCGCGGGCCACGATGGTGGTCGACGGCCCCGGCGGCTGGTCGGTGGGCGTGGACGGCGGCCCGACGCGCACCGCGCGCCACCTGGTCGTGGCCACGGACGTCCCCGCGACCCGCGCGCTGTTCGAGCGCTCACCGGCCTTCGCGACGACGGGTCCGCGGCTGGCCGGGCAGGTCGCCGAGCTCCCCGGCGGCGAGCCCTACGTCGTCGCCCGGCTGTGGTGCCGGGGCGACGTGGACGCGGCGCACGCGCCGTTCACCGGGGTCACGCGGGAGCGGATCCTCGACTCGGTGACGCTGTTCCACCGCATCGAGGCCGAGTCCGCGGCGTGGGCCTCGCGCACCGGCGGCTCGGTGATCGAGCTGCACTCCTACGCCTGCCCGCACGACGCGTCGCGCGACGACCTGGTCGCCGAGATGCGCCATGAGCTCGCGGGACTGTGGCCGGAGTTCGCCGCGCTGGAGGTGCTCGACGTCGACGCGCACCTCTACGACAACGCGCCCGGCTTCGACCCGGGGACCCACGCGCGGCGGCCCGGCGTGGTCACCGACGCCCGCGGCCTGCGGCTGGCGGGGGACTGGGTGGCCACCGAGATCCCGTCGGCCCTCATGGAGCGGGCCGCCGTCACCGGGGTGCTCGCCGCCAACGACGTCCTGCGCGAGGAGGGGGTGGCGCCCGAGCCGGTCCGCTCGATCGCGCCGCGCGGCGTCCTCGCCCGGGCGAGAGGATAGGGTGCGGCGCACAGTTCGATCACGGCTCGAGGAGAGGGAGAACGTGCAGACCCGACGGGTGGCGTCCTTGCTGGTCATCGCATCGGCCTCGGCGGCCGTGCTGTCGGGGTGCGTGTACTCCTCCGAGCCCGCGCCCGGCTCGCCCCCGGACCCGAACGTGTTCTCCACCGAGGGCTTCCCCCCGCCCGGCCCCGCCCCGGTGCCCGGCCGGATCACCCCCGGCCCGGTCGCCCCGCCGGCGCCGGCCGACGCCCCGCGCCCGGAGACCGGCCCGGAGGGCCCGCGGCCCACGCCGTCGCCGCAGACCTCCGAGGTCGAGCCCCGCCCGACCGGCGCGCCCGCTCCGCCCCCGGGTTCGTAACACCCTCCGGGTCGCGCCGGGCCCCGGGTGGCAGCGATGGCCCGTTGCTGCCACCTGACGTCAGAAGGGCGCCACTCGCACATGTCCCGGTGCGCCGGCCCGACACGCGAGTGGCGCCGTTCGCACACCTGACGTCAGTGATGGGCCATTGCTGACGCCGGCAGGCGGCCCCGCCGTCCCTACGCCGCCGACGACCCGTCGTCCGGAAGGGCCCGGCGTCGGCCGCGCGACGAGATGAGGATCCCCGCCAGCCCGAGGGTCCCCGAGATCGCGAAGGCGATGAACGACTGCGGCGAGATCCCGCCGGTCACGGCGTCGCCCAGGAACACGATCGCCGCCGTCCCCGGGACCAGCCCCACCAGCGTCCCGACCACGTAGGCGGGCCACCGCACGCTCGTGACGCCGAGGGTGTAGTTCAGCGGCGCGAACGGGATGCCGACCAGGCGCGACGAGGTGACGGTCAGCAGCTCCCGCTCACAGAGCCGCTCCTCGAGCATCTGCACGCGCTTCGGCCCGAGCCGGGCGATCGCCCGCCCCCCGAGCCGGCGGGCGATCCAGAAGCCGAGCAGCGCCGACACCATCGACGCGGCGACCGCGATCGCCACACCCCACGCCGGGCCGAACATCAGCCCGGCGGCGAGCGTGAAGGCGGTGCGGGGGATCGGCGTGGTCGTGATGACCGCGTGCACCAGGAAGAACACCAGCGGGGCGACCGGACCCGCCGTCATGACCCACTCGCGCAGTTCGGACGGCGACGGCAGCGGGACGACGAACGCCACGACCGCCACCGCGGCCAGCACGCCGAGGAGCAGCAGTCCCCGCGTTCGGTTGCGCACTCCGGTCCCCTCGTTCGCCACCGCCCGACGGGCCCCCAGGCTACTAGCCGACGCGCGCGAAGAGACCCTGGTACTCCCGCACGACGCCCAGCGGGTCGACGGTGAACGAGAACGCGCCGTACGCCGGGTCCGCGTAGACCCAGCGGTCCTCGCTCTCGCGGCGGTAGGTCTGGGCCACGCGCTGCACCGCGAGCGACGGGACGTCCACCCACGCCACGTCCACCGTGCGCTCCTCGCCGACCGCCAGCCCCAGCCGCCGCACGACGAGCGTGTTGGTCAGCGGCGTGACGGAGATGTCGACGTCGGAGCAGCCTTCGAGGTCGGGCCAGTCGCGCCCGTCGAGGGTCCAGTGCCCGAGGGCGTCCGCGGCCAGCGTGACCCGCTCCAGGCCGTCCCCGCCCAGGGCCTCCAGGAAGCACGCCCGGGTCTGCCACCGGGCATCCACGACGACGGAGAACCGCGCCGACCACGGTCGCGGCGGCGTCGCCGCCACCGGACCCCACGTCCCGTCGCTCCGCTCGCCCAGGATCGGGCCCGTGTCGTCCGGCGAGTCCGCACCGATCGCCGCGCCGTCGAGGAGGAACGCCGCGTCGGGCTGCTCGGGGGTCGGGTCCATCTCGGACACCGCGCCGTGCACCAGCCCGTGGGGTTCGTCCAGGCGACGCCAGAGTGCGGAGGTCAGGGGCACCGCGTCATCGTGGCACGATCGCAGGGGGACGAAGTCGATCAGGTCGGGAGGAACGGTGAGCGAGCCGGAGGACCGGAGGAGCTCCGACGTGCCGCCGTGGGACCCGGGTGCGGGCTCCACCGACCGGCCCGCCACGGGCGGCTGGCAGGCGCCGACCCCGACACCGACGCCCACGTCGTCGACGTCCCCGCCACCCGGGCCGACCGGCCCGCCCGGTCCGCCCGGTCCGACGCCGCCCCGCGACCCCTGGGGCTTCGGCGGCCCGGTCGCCGCGCCCCGCCCGGGCATCGTCCCGCTGCGCCCGCTCGCGCTGGGCGAGGTGCTCGACGGGGCCTTCCAGTACATCCGCGCCCACCCGCGGGTGGTGCTGGGGGTGTCCGCGGTCGTCGCGGTGATCACGACCCTCATCCAGGCCCCGTTCCAGGCCACCTACGGCGAGTCGTTGGAGCCGTTCACCGCGCCCGGCGCGGCGGAGCCCGACCTGGACGCCCTGGCCGGCGTGCTCGGCGGCGCGTCGGCGCTGCTCGGCGTGAGCGCCGTCGTCGGGCTGCTCGCGAACACCGTGCTGACCGGCCTGCTCGTCGTCGTGCTCTCGCGCGCGGTGCTCGGCGCGCCCGTCGACGCCCGCGAGTGCTGGAACGCCGCCCGGCCGCGGCTGCCCGGCCTGCTGGGCGTCGTCCTGCTCGTGGCCCTCGCGACGATCGCGGCGTTCGCGGTCCTCCTCGTCCCGGCCGGCCTGGTCGCGCTGGTCGGGGGCCCGTCCGGCGTCGCGGTGGCGCTCGCGGTGCTCGGGACGCTGCTCGGCGCGGCCGCCGCGATCGTGGTGGGCGTGCTGCTCGCCCTCGCCGCACCCGCCTACGTCCTGGAGGGCATCGGCGTGACGGCGGCCCTGGCCCGCTCGCGTCGGCTGGTCACCGGCCGGTTCTGGCCGGTGCTCGGCATCCTGCTGCTCGGGACGATCATCGTCGCGATCGTGTCGGGGCTGGTCGGGGTGCCGTTCGGGCTGGCCGCGACCGGCGTCGCCGTCGCGACCGGGACGAGTCCCTACGCGACGCTGCCGCTGCTGGTCTCCTCCGTCGGCACCGTCATCGGGGTCACGCTCACGGCCCCCTTCCAGGCGGGCGTCACCGGCCTGCTCTACGTCGACCAGCGCATGCGCCGCGAGGGCTTCGACCTCGAGCTGCAACGGGCCGCGCGCAGCTGATGGCCGTCCCGCCGCCGTTCACCCCCGACGCCGACGAGGCCCGGGAGCTGGCCGCGCGCGAGCTGGCGAAGGCGGCGTACCGGGCGCGCGAGCCGGGCGTGCTGGAGCAGGTCGGCCGGTGGCTGCTCGACCGGCTCGACGACGTGGTCGGGCTGCTGACCGCCCAGCGCGCCGGCGGGGCGGGCGGGGTGCTGGTGGTGGTCGTGCTGGTGGTGCTCGTGGTCGTCGTCGTGCGGGCCCGGCTGGGGCGGGCGGCCCGCGCCGCCCGGACGTCCTCGGCCTCGCTGGACGACTCCGGCCGCACCGCCGCCGACCACCGCCGCCGGGCCGAGGAGCACGCGGACGCCGGTCGGTACGACGACGCGGTGCGCGAGTGGATGCGCGCCCTGGTGCGGGGGCTGGAGGAGCGGGACGTGCTCGTCGCCCGCCCCGGCCGGACGGCCGGGGAGGCCGCCCGGGAGGCGTCCGCGGTGCTGCCCGGCGCCGCGGACGCGCTGGTCGACGCGGCCCGGTGCTTCGACGAGACCGTCTACGGCGGTCGCAGCGCCGACGCCGGGTCGGTGGCGCGGATGCGGACCGCCCAGGACGCGGTCGCCGGGCAGCGGGTGACGGCGGGGGTGGCGGCCGGGTGACCCTGCGCGCGCGCCTGCGGCGCAGCCGTGGACCGGTGGTCGTCGGGCTGCTGGTGCTCCTCGCGGCGGGGGTGCTGACGATCGCGGGCGCCCGGGCGGGCCAGGGGCTGCTGCAGCCCGACGGCGTCGACCCGGCCGGCAGCGGCGCGCTCGTGGCGGTGCTGCGCGAGCAGGGCGTCCGGGTGGACGTCGCGACGCGGGCCGAGGACGTCGTCGGCGCCGGACCGGCCACCACCGTCCTGGTCGCCTTCCCCGCGGAGCTCGGGCGGGCGGGTCGGCTCGCCCTCGCCCACGCCGGCGCCGACGTGGTGCTGGTCGCGCCGGACGCGGCCGCGCTGGAGAACCTCGCGCCCGGGGTCCGGCGCGTGGAGCCGCCGTCGTCGCTCACGACGACCGGCGTCGTCCCCGACCCCGCGTGCCCGCTGCGTGCCGCCCGGTCTGCCGGGCCGCTCGTCCTCGACGGCGACCACTACGGGACCGCGCCGCCGGCGTACGGCTGCTTCGCCGCGGACGGGGCCGCGCCGCTGGCGGTCAGCGGCCGGACGATCGCGGTGGGCAGCCCGGAGCCGTTCACCAACGAGGCCCTGGACCGGGGCGGCAACGCCGCGCTCACCCTGACCCTCCTCGGCGCCCACCCGCGCGTGCTCTGGTACCTGCCGGCGCCGGGGGCGGGAGGGGACGTGTCGGTGGCCGACCTGGTGCCGCGCGGCGTCGTCTGGGGCACCGCGACGCTCCTGCTCGCCGGGGGAGCGGCCGCGCTGTGGCGGGGCCGGCGGCTGGGCCCGGTGGTCGCCGAGCGGCTGCCGGTCCGGGTGGCCGCGGCGGAGACCACCCGCGGCCGTGCTGCGCTGTACCGGCGGATCGGGGCCCGGGGTCGGGCCGCCGCGATCCTGCGGGCCGACGCCCGCCGGCGCCTCACCGCGCGCCTCGGGCTCCCGCCCGACGCGCCCACCCCCGCCGTCGGGAAGGATCTCCTGGACGGCCCGGAACCGGCGGACGACGCCGCGCTCGTGCAGCTGGCGGACGACCTGGACCTGCTCCTGAGGAGGACCGAGTGACCCCGGACGAGGCCCGCGAGGCCCTGACCGCGCTGCGGGGCGAAGTGGCGAAGGCGGTGGTCGGGCACGACGCCGCCGTGACCGGGCTGGTGATCGCCCTGCTCTCGCGCCGGCACGTGCTGCTCGAGGGCGTGCCGGGCGTGGCGAAGACGCTGCTGGTCCGGGCGGTCGCGGCGGCGTGCTCGCTGGAGAACCGCCGGGTGCAGTTCACGCCCGACCTCATGCCCGGCGACGTCACCGGCTCGCTGGTCTACGACGCGGGGACGTCCGCGTTCGACTTCCGGCCCGGCCCGGTGTTCAGCAACCTCCTGCTCGCCGACGAGATCAACCGCACCCCGCCGAAGACCCAGGCGTCGCTGCTGGAGGCGATGGAGGAGTTCCAGGTGACCGTCGACGGGGTCGGGCGCCCGCTGCCCGACCCGTTCGTCGTCGCCGCCACCCAGAACCCGGTGGAGTACGAGGGCACCTACCCGCTGCCCGAGGCGCAGCTCGACCGGTTCCTGCTCAAGCTGGTCCTGCCGCTGCCCGGGCGGGACGACGAGATCGAGGTGCTGGGGCGGCACGCGTCGGGCTTCGACCCACGGGATCTGTCCGCGGTGCGGCCCGTCGCGGGCGCCGAGCACCTGGCGGCCGGTCGGGCGGCCGTCGCGGCGGTGTCGGCGCGGCCCGAGGTGCTCGCCTACGTCGTGGACGTGTGCCGGGCGACCCGCGCGTCGCCCTCGGTCGTGCTGGGCGCTTCTCCGCGCGGTGCGACGGCACTGCTGGTCGCGGCCCGGGCGTGGGCGTGGCTCTCCGGGCGGGACTACGTGACCCCGGACGACGTCAAGGCCTGGGCGCTGCCGGTCCTGCGCCACCGCCTCGCCCTGCGGCCGGAGGCCGAGCTGGAGGGCGTGAGCACGGACGGGGTGGTGACGGGGGTCCTCGACGCGGTGGCCGTGCCGCGCTGATGGCAGTCTCGGGGCGGTTCGCGGGAGCGGTGGCCGTCGCGGCGCTGGTCGTCGGGTTCCTGGTGCCGTCGCTCGCGGGCCTGCTGGGCGTGGTGGCGGCGCTGCTGGTGGGCGTCGTCGTGGACCTGGTGCGGGCGGGCTCGCCGCGGGCGCTCGGGCTCGCCCGGGCCGAGGACGTCGTGCAGGTGCGGCTGGGGGAGGAGGTGACGGCCGCGCTCGTCGTCACGAACCCGTCCCGACGGCGGGTGACGGGGGTCCTGCGGGACGGGTGGCCGCCCTCGTGCGCGGCGTCCGAGGTGCACGGTCTCGACGTCCCGGCGGGGGAGCGGCGGCGGGTGACGACGACGCTCGCGCCGTCCCGGCGGGGGGAGCACGCGGCGGCGGTGGTGACGATCCGGTCGTGGGGACCGTTGGGGTTGGCGGCCCGGCAGGCGTCCCGGGCGGTCGGTGGGCGGGTGCGGGTGCTGCCGGAGTTCGCGTCGCGGCGCCACCTGCCGTCCCGGCTGGCGCGGCTGCGGGAGCTGGACGGGCGGCGGGCGGTCCAGGTCCGCGGGGCGGGGACGGAGTTCGACTCGCTGCGGGAGTACGTCGAGGGCGACGACGTGCGGTCGATCGACTGGCGGGCGTCGGCCCGGTCGGGTGGAGCGACGGGGAACCTGGTCGTGCGGACCTGGCGGCCCGAGCGGGACCGGCACGTGCTCGTGGTGCTGGACAGCGGGCGGACCGCGGCGGCGCTGGTGGGCGACGCGCCGCGCCTGGACGCGGCGCTGGACGCGGCACTGCTCCTCGCGGCGCTCGCCGCACGGGGCGGTGACCGGGTGGACCTGCTGGCCGTCGACCGGGAGGTCCGGGCCTCCGTGATCGGCGCCCGCGACCCGCTGCCGGCCATGACGACCGCGCTGTCCGGGGTCGAGGCCGCCCTGGTGGAGACGGACATGCGGCTGCTCGCCGCCACCGTGCTGCGCCGCGCGTCCCGGCGGTCGCTGGTGGTGCTGTTCACCGGCCTGGACGACAGCGCGCTCGCGGAGGGCCTCGAACCGGTCCTGGGGCCCCTGCTGCACCGGCACACCCTGCTCGTGGCCGGGGTGACGGACCCGGTGGTGACGGCGATGGCGGCGGGCCGGGGGTCGGGCGAGGCGGTGTTCGGCGCCGCGGCGGCGACCGTGGCGCTGGAGGAGCGGCGGGCGGTGGCCGCCCGCCTGGCGCGCCGCGGGGTCGAGGTGGTCGACGCGCCGCCCGACGAGCTCGCCCCGGCCGTCGCGGACCGGTACCTGGCGCTGAAGGCCCGCGGTCGGTCGTAGGGCACCCCCGCTGTGTCAGCACTGCGGCCATGCTGACGCTCGACGTCACAAACGGCTCATGTACGACGAGCTTTGCTACTTCGGCAAGGAGATGTGCTTCTTCGGCAAGTCGTGGCTACGGTCGGCGGCATGACCACTCACGGCCACGGCCACGGCGCCGTCCTCGACCTCGACGCCGACGTGCTCGGCGACCAGCTCGTCTCCATCGTCGACGGGCTGCCGTTGCCCGAGGCTCCCCGGCACGTCGTCGACCTGGGCGCCGGGACCGGGGCCGGCACCTTCGTCCTGCTGGACCGCTTCCCAGGAGCTCACGTGACAGCGGTCGACGCGTCCACCGAGCACCTGGCGCGGCTGCGGGAGAAGGCCGGGCAGGCCGGCGTCGGCGGCCGCGTCGACACCGTGCAGGCCGACCTCGACGCCACCTGGCCGGACCTCGGCACCCCGGACCTCGTCTGGGCCTCCGGCTCGCTGCACCACCTGGCCGACCCGGTCCTCGCGCTGCGGGAGGTCCGCCGGATCCTGGCGCCGGGCGGGCTGCTGGCGGTCCTCGAGCTGTCTGGGCCGCCGCGGTTCCTGCCGGCGGACAGCGCAGCCGGCGCGCTGGAGGACCGGTGCCACGTCGTCGCGGACCGCCGGGCCAACGCCCACATGCCCCACCGCGGCGCCGACTGGGGACCGCTGCTGTCCGCCGCGGGGCTCACCGTCGAGGACCGCCGCGACCTGTCCGTGGACGCCACCGGCCCGCACCCCGAGGCGGTGGGTCGGTACGCGCTGATGGTGCTGCAGCGCCTCCGGCACGCGGTCGCCGACGAGCTGTCCGCCGAGGACGTCGCCGCGCTCGACGCGCTGGTCGACGTCGACGGCCCGGGCAGCCTCCTGCGCCGCGACGACCTCGTCGTCCGGACCGAGCGCACCGTCTGGGTCGCGCGCTAGGTCCCGTCGTCGGGAACGGCGCCCCGGGCTCGCAGGACCCGGGCGCCGTGGGCCACGTAGGCCAGGAACACGAGCTCGGCCACCACGCCGATGCCGATGCGGGCCCACGTCGGCAGGCCCGACGGCGTCACGAAGGCCTCGATGATTCCGGAGACCAGCAGGACCCCGACGAGGCCGAGCGCGATCCCGACCGTGACCCGTGCCTGCCGCGCCAGCGAGCGCGACCGGGTCAGCGGGCCGGGGTCGATCCACGACCAGCCCAGCTTCAGCCCGGCGCCCGCCGCCACGAAGACCGCGGTCAGCTCGAGCAGCCCGTGCGGGGTGATGAGGCCGAGGAAGAGCCCGAGGCGGTCGTTGGCGGTCAGGATGCCGGCGGAGATCCCGACGTTCACCACGTTCTGCGCCAGCACCCACAGCACCGGCAGGACCAGCACGCCGCTGATCAGGCAGGTCGCCGCGACCAGGGCGTTGTTCGTCCACACCCGCGCGGCGAAGGAGGCCGCCGGGTTCGACGAGTAGTACGCGGCGAACTCGGTGTCGACCAGGCGGCGGGTCTCCTCCGGGGTCGCGACGGCGCCGGCGACGTCGGGGTTCACCGCGATCCACCACCCGACGGCCACCATCACCGCGACCGACAGCAGCGCCGTCGGCACCCACCACCGCGCGGACGCGGCCAGGGCCGCCGGGAACTCCTCGGTCACGAAGCGCCGGACCACCCCCCAGCTCCACGGCCTCGTCCCGAGCACCGCCGAGCGGCCGCGCGCCACCAGCGACGAGAGCCGGGAGACCAGCGCCGGGTCGGGGGAGGACGAGCGCACGACCGAGAGGTGGGTCGCGGTCCGGCGGTAGAGCTCCAGCGCCTCGTCGGCCTCGTCGGCGGACCACCGTCCGCGCCCGCGCAGCAGCGCCTCGAGGCGGTCCCACTCCGCGCGGTGCGCGTCGGTGTAGGCGTCGACGTCCACTCGTGAGGGTCCTTCCGCTGGCACCATGTCGGGCGTGGCCCCACCGGACCCGGGCGTCGTGATCGGCGAGGCCGTCGAGCTCGACCTCGCCCCCGCCAAGCTACCGAGCCGCGCGCTGGCGTTCGCCCTGGACGCGGCGATCGTCGGCGCGCTGATGGTCGCGGCGATCGTGGTCGTGGTGGTCAGCGGCGTCGAGGTGGACGACGCGCTGGCGGCGACGATCGGGGTGGTCCTCGCCGTCCTCGCCTTCGTCGTCTGGCCGACGACGTGGGAGACGCTGACGCGCGGGCGCTCTCCGGGCAAGGCGGCGTTCGGGCTGCGGGTGGTCTCCGACGACGGCGGGCCGATCCGGTTCCGCCAGGCCCTGGTCCGGGCGCTCGCGGGCCTGTTCGTCGACTTCGGGCTGCTCAGCGGGGTGGTCGCGCTCGTGGTGTCGGCGTGCACCCGCCGCGGCCAACGGGTGGGCGACCTCCTGGCCGGGACGATCGTGCTGCGCGAGCGGGTGCCGCGCTCCACCCGCCACGTGACCCTCCCCGAGCCCGACCCGGCCCTGGCCGGCTGGGCGGCGACCCTGCAGCTCTCCGCCCTGCCCGACGACCTCGCCCTCGCCGCCCGGCAGTTCCTCGGCCGGGCGGGCGACCTCGACCCGACGGTGCGCCGCACGCTCGGGGAGCAGCTCGCGGACGACGTCGCCGGCCGGGTCGCGCCCGCCCCGCCGTCGGGGACGAGCGCGGAGGCCTTCCTGACGGCGGTCCTGGCCGAGCGCCGCCGGCGGGCCTGACGCGCCTGGGGCGTGCCTCAGACCTGCCCCTCGCCCCCGACCTCGACCGCCCGCCGGACGACCGCGGCGAAGGCCGCCAGGTCCAGGTCGCCGGGCCGCGTCACCTTGATGCAGCTCCGGCCCACGGAGACCTTCCCGAGGGTGTCCGCGTGGGCCTCGGGGACGTAGCGGCCGTCCTCGACGGCGCCGACGTAGACGCTGAGCTGCCGGCTCCCGCCGCGCAGCGAGATCAGGTGGGCGTCGCCCTCGCGGCCCGAGGCGTAGCGGTAGTGGAACGGGCCGTACCCCAGCATCGACCCTCTGCGCACCGGCGGCAGCAGGTCCGGGGCGACCTCGGCGATCGTGCGGTGGACGTCGTCGACGATCGCCGCCTGCGCGGGGGCGAGCGCGGCGCGGAACGACTCGAGGGGGCCGTCCACCTCAGTGCCGCAGCCGCACGCTGGAGGACACGACCAGGACCGACGACAGCGCCATCGCGAGCCCGGCGATCAGCGGGCTGAGCAGGCCGAACGCGGCGAGCGGGATGGCGGCGACGTTGTAGCCGAAGGCCCAGACGAGGTTGCGGCGGATCGTCGTGGCGGTGCGGCGGGCCAGCTCCAGCGCGTCCGGGACGGCGTTCAGGTCGTCGCGCACCAGGATCACGTCCGCCGCTTCCAGGGCCACGTCCGTGCCGGCCCCGACGGCGAGCCCGAGGTCGGCCGCGGCGAGCGCCGGGCCGTCGTTGACCCCGTCACCGACCATCGCCACGCGGCGCCCCCCGTCCTGCAGGGCGCGCAGCGCGTCCACCTTGCCCTCCGGCAGCACGTCGGCGATCACCTCGTCGACCCCGACGGCCGCACCGACGGCCGACGCCGCCTCGGCCCGGTCGCCCGAGAGCAGCACCGTCCGCAGCCCCGCCGCCCGCAGCCGCGCGACGGCCGGCGCCGCGGAGGGCTTGACCTCGTCGGCGACCTCGAGGACCGCGACGTCGTCGCCGTCCAGGGTCACGACGACGAGCGTCGAGTCCGGTTCCGGCGCCGGGGCCCAGTCGGGCAGCGGGCCGGACCCCGAGGGGTCGAGCTCCGCTCCGCTGCGTCTCCCGACCGGTTTCCCGAGCCGCACCTCGGTCCCGTCGACCACGCCGCGCGCCCCGAGCCCGGGGAGCGCCTCGAACCCCTCGGCCACGGGCAGCACGTCGACCTCGTCGCGCGCGCACGCCACGACGGCGCGGGCCACGGCGTGCTCGGAGGCGTCCTCGACCGCCCCGGCCAGGGCGAGAACCCGCCGTCGGGACGCGTCCGGGGCCAGGTGCACCGCCCGGACCGACATCGCCCCCGTCGTCACCGTGCCGGTCTTGTCCAGGACCACGGTGTCGACCACGCGGCTGGTCTCGAGCGCCTGGTGGCTCTTGAGGAAGATGCCCTCGCGGGCGCCGCGGCCCGACGCGACCAGCATCGCCGTCGGGGTCGCGAGGCCCAGCGCGCACGGGCAGGCGATGACGAGGACGGCGAGGGCCGCGGAGAAGATCTCGCCGGCCGAGCCGCCGACCGCCCACCAGACGAGGGCGGTGCCGACCGACAGCGCGATGACGATCGGCACGAACACCGACGAGATCCGGTCGACCAGCCGCTGCACGGAGGCCTTCGACGCCTGCGCGGACTCGACGAGCCGGATCATCCCGGCGAGCTGGGTGGCCCCGCCGACCGCGGTGGCCGTGACGACCAGCCGCCCGGACGTCGCGACTGTGCCGCCCGTGACGGCGTCCCCCGCGGCGACCTCGACGGGCACGGTCTCGCCGGTGAGCATGGAGCGGTCGACGGCGCTGGCCCCGGAGTCCACGGTCCCGTCGGTCGCGATCCGCTCGCCCGGCCGCACGACGAAGCGGGTCCCGACGGCGAGCGCCGAGGCCGGCAGGCGCGTCTCGGTCCCGTCCGGCAGCAGCACGGCGACGTCGCGGGCGGCGAGCGCCGCGAGGGCCGCCAGCGCGTCGCCCGCCGCGCGCTTGGCCCGGGCCTCGACGTAGCGGCCGGCCAGGACGAAGGTCGTCACCGCCGCGGCGACCTCGAGGTAGAGCGGGCCGACGGGGTCGAGGAAGACGCTCAGCGCGCCCTGCGAGGGGTCGGGCAGGTGGCCGGTGAGGATCGACCCGAGCGACCACACCGTCGCGGCGACGATCCCGAGCGAGATCAGCGTGTCCATCGACGACGCGCCGTGCCGGGCGTTGACGAACGCCGCCCGGTGCAGCGGCCAGGCCGACCACACGACGACGGGGGCCGCCAGGGCCGTGACCACCCACTCCCACCCGGGGAAGCGGGCTTCGGGCAGGACGGCGAGCACCAGCGGCAGGTCCACCATCGGGATGAACAGCACGGCCGCGACGACGAGGCGGCGCCACAGGTCCGCGACGCGGTCGTCGCGGACCGCCGCGACCTCGTCCCGCTCGGCGTCGGGGTCGGCGGAGAGCGGGGTGGCGCCGTAGCCGAGGCGGGCGACCACGTCGACGACGTCCCGGCGGTCGACGTCGGGCCGCAGCGTCACGGTGGCCCGCTCGGTGGCGTAGTTGACCGCGGCGGTGACGCCGTCCACCTTGTTGAGGCGCCGCTCGATCCGCGAGGCGCACGCCGCACACGTCATCCCGGTGAGCAGGAAGTCCTCGGCCTGGTCGGGCCGGGGCGCGGCGACGGTCATGCTCCGATGGTGCGCCCCGCGCGCGGGTGCGCGCACACCGGGTGTCACCATCGGGCCCGTGACCAGCACCAGCGAGCCGGAGACGCAGGACGCGCCGGAGACCGGGGCCGGCGCCACCGGTGCCGCGACGTTCGCGCTGGTCGTGGCCGGGATGGCGCTGGTCAGTGCCTGGACGGGCTGGGGCGGGATGCTCCTCGGCCTGGTCGCCCTGGTCGGTGCGGTGGTCGCCCTCATGCGGGTGCGCTCGGGACGCGCGTCAGGTCGGGGTAAGCCGCTCGCCGCGCTGGGTGTGGCGCTGATCGCGGTGGTGATCGGCACCGCGATCGAGTGGCCGACCCTCGAGTCCGCGGTGACCTACCTGCACGCCTCGCAGGCCCGCACGCTCGACGAGTGCATGCGCCAGGCGATCAACGAGAAGGAACAGCACGTCTGCAAGTCCCAGCACCTCGACGAGTACCGGGCCCGCTTCCCGGGCCGTCTCGATCCGTGAGGCGCCTCGTCCCCGCCGGCGCCGCGGCGCTGGTCACCGTCCTGGTCGCCGCCCTGCTGCTCGGCCGCTCGGCCTACCCGGTCCTCGGCCTGGCCGACCCCGGTGAGCTGGTCCAGCTCGGGCTGCCGCTGCTCCGGGTCCTGACGGCGGGGGCGGCGGCGGTGACGCTCGGGGCGCTGGTGCACGGACTGGTGGTGGCCTCCGGGCCGCCGTCGGCCGCGGTGCGGTCGGTGGCCTCCGGCGGTGCGTGGGCGTGGGCGGTCCTCGCCCTGGGGACGGCGATCGTCACCGTCGCGGACGTCTCCGGCGGGTTCGTCGCGCCCGGCCCCGACCTCGTCGTCGGGATGGTGGTGCGCGCGGCCCCGGTCGGGTGGCTCGCCTGCGCGGTGGGTGCGGCGGTCGTCGCGGTGTGGGTGCGCGAGGCCCGGACCTGGTCGTCGGCCCTCGGCGCCGGGGTGCTGGCCTGCGGGTCCCTGCTCGGGCCGGTCGTGACCGGGCACGCCGTGGACGGGGTCGGCAAGGACCTCGGCACGCCGGCGCTGGCCCTGCACGTCGTCGCGGCGACGGTGTGGCTCGGGACCCTGGGCGCGCTGCTGGTCGCGCCGGTGTCCCCACGCCGCAGCGGCACCGTGGCCACGGTGTGCGCGGTCGTCACGATCGTGGCCGGGGTCCTCGCGTCGGCCGTGCTGGTGCCCTCGGTCGGGGAGCTCGCGACCTCCTACGGCGTGCTGGTCCTGGCCGCGGCGGCCGTCACCGTGGTGCTGCTGGGCGTGTTCGTCCGACGTCGGACGACGGGCGCCGGGCGCGGGCTCGTCGTGACGGAGCTGGTGCTGCTCGCCGTCGTCACCGGGTTGTCGGTGGCGATGACGCGGGCGGTGCCCCCGGTGCAGGCGCCGTTCCACTCGACGCCCACCGAGGCGATGCTCGGCTTCCGCATCCCCGACCCGCCCACCCTGGGCCGGCTGCTCGGGGAGTGGCGGCTCGACGTGTGGTTCGCGGCGCTCGCGGTCGTGCTCGTGGTCGTCTACACGCGGTGGCTGCGCCGGGTGTCCTCCTGGCCACGGGGCCGGGCGGTGTCCTGGTACGCCGGCTGCGCGCTGCTGGTGGTGGCGACGAGCTCGGGGGTCGGGCGCTACGCGGACGCGCTGTTCAGCGTGCACGTCGCGGAGCACATGCTGATCAGCATCGTGGTCCCGGTGCTCCTGGTGCTGGGCGGTCCGGTGACGCTGGCCCGGCGCGCGTTGCCGGACGAGGGCGACGCCCGCGACCGGCTCGAGTCCGTCCTCGACGCGCCGCTGCTGCGGGGGCTCACGCACCCCGCCGTGGCCGCCGTCGTCATGGTCGGGTCGCCGTTCGCGTTCTACCTCACGCCGCTGTTCTCGCTGCTCCAGCCGTTGGGCTGGCTGATGCCGGCGATCTCGTTGTGGTTCCTGACGGCGGGTTACCTGTTCTTCTGGGTGCTCGTCGGGGTCGACCCGGCGCCGGGCCGGGAGCTGCCGCACGTGGCGCGGCTCGCGGTGCTGATCGCGTCGATGCCGTTCCACGCGCTGTTCGGCGCGATCCTGCTGGCGGCCGACACCCCGGTCGCGCAGACCCCGTCGACGCTGGCCGCCGACGGCGGGGGCGGGCAGGTCTTCGTCACCGACTTCTACTCGCGCCTGCGCCTGCCGTGGGCGCCCGACCTGCTCGCCGACCAGCAGGTCGCCGCCCTGCTCTCGTGGGGGATGGGCGACCTGCCGCTGGTCGGCGTGCTGGTGATCCTGCTGGTGCAGTGGCACCGCGCCACCGCCGCGGAGGACGCGGCGACCCGGGACCTGCTGGCCGCCCGTCGCTGACGCTTCTCAGCATGTGGGACGGCGTCTCGTCTGATGAACGTCCGTGAGGCATGCTGACGACCCGTGAGCCTGGAGACGAGCACCCCCGCCCGACCACGACGCCGCTGGGCGATCCTCGTCGTCGGCGTGCTCGCGCAGACCGCCGCGTCGTCGTTCGTCTACGGCATCCCGTTCCTCGTCCCCACCCTGCGCGACGAGCGGGGCCTGTCGCTGGCCGAGGTCGGCGTGGTCGTCGCGGCGCCGACGACGGGTCTGCTGCTGGCCCTCGTCGCGTGGGGCGTCGTGGTCGACCGGGTGGGGGAGCGGGTCCCGATGGCGGCCGGCCTGGGCCTCGCCGGCCTGGTCGTCGGGGGCCTGGCGCTCGACCCGCCGTCGTCGCTGGTGACGATCGCGCTGCTGCTGGGGGTCGGCGGGCTCGGCGCGGCCTCGGTGAACGCCGCGAGCGGTCGGCTGATCATGGGGTGGTTCGCGGCCGACGAGCGCGGCGTGGCGATGGGCATCCGCCAGACCGCACAGCCCCTCGGGGTCGCCCTCGCCGCGCTGGTGCTGCCGGTGCTCGCCACCGTCCAGGGCCCGTTCGTCGCGCTGGGCTGGACCGGGCTGGCCTGCCTCGTCGCCGCCGTGCTCGTCGTCGTGGTGGCGCAGGACGCACCCCGGCGGGCGCCGGAGCCGCACGAGCCGACCGGCAACCCCTACCGCGTCCCGACCCTCTACCGCCTGCACGCGGCCTCGGCACTGCTGGTGCTGCCCCAGTTCGCGATCTCCGCGTTCGCCCTGGAGTACCTGGTCCGCGAGCAGGGGTGGTCGCCGGGAGTCGCGGGCGTGTTCGTCGCGGTGTCGCAGATCGCGGGCGCGGCCGGGCGGATCGCGACGGGGTGGTGGTCGGACCGCGTCGGCTCCCGCCTGCGCCCGATGCGCCAGCTGGCCGTCGGCTCGACGTTGGTGATGCTCGGGTTCGCGGCCGGGTCGGTGTGGGTGCCGGTGATCGCGGTGGCGGGGATCGCGGTCGGGGCGATCGTCACCGTGGCCGACAACGGCCTGGCGTTCGTCTCCACCGCCGAGATGGCCGGGCAGGCGTGGTCCGGGCGGGCACTCGGTGTGCAGAACACGACCCAGAACATCGTCGCGTCGGCCGCCCCGCCGGTCCTGGGCGCGATCATCGGCGCGTCGAGCTACGGCCTGGGCTTCACCCTCGCCGCCCTCGCGCCCCTGGCCGCGATCGCGGTCACGCCGGTGCGGGCGGAGCGGCCGTCATGAGGCAACCGGGCCCCACTCGCCCTCGGTGAGGCCCTCCGGGGTGAAGGCGCGCGACTCGACGAGGACGAGCCAGTTGCCGGAGCTGTCGCGGAACACCGCCTCGACGCCGTAGGGCCGCTCGGACGGCGGCTGGACGAACTCCACGCCGAGCTCGACGAGGCGGGCGTGCTCGGCGCGACAGTCGTCGGTCGAGATCCCGAACCCGCCCATCGAGCCCGCCGCGAGCGACCGGCGGACGGCGGCCGCCATGTCCTCGTCCTGGGGCGGCCCCGGCACCATGAGCGTGACCTCGAGCTCGGGCTGCGACGGGTGCTTCACCGTCACCCAGCGGAAACCGCCGCCCAGGGTGACGTCGGTGCCCTCGACGAAGCCGAGGACGTCGCAGTAGAACGTCTTGGCGTCGTCCTGGTCGGTCACGTACAGGGTGAACAGCGAGATGTTGGTGATCACGGCGACGATCCTGCCGCCGCCCCTGGTGCGGGTGGCTTCTCCGGGATTGCTCGGTCCGAGAGCCCGTGCATCAGGACGAAGCGGCCCGGGATCCGCGGTGCACCCGAGGCCCAGCGGGCCTGGTACTCCGACGGGCTGACCCCGACCAGCCGGCGGAAGCGCGTGGAGAACGACCCGAGCGAGGCGTACCCGACGAGCCAGCACACCTCGGTGACGGTCAGGTTCGTCGCGCGCAGCAGGTCCTGCGCGCGCTCCACCCGCCGTTCGGTGAGGTACGCCGCCGGGGTCCGCCCGTAGGTACGGGAGAAGCAGCGCAGGAAGTGGTACTTGGACAGGCCCGCCGTCGCCGCGAGGGCGTCGAGGTCGAGCGGCTCGGCGTATTCGCGGTCGATGCGGTCGCGGGCGCGGCGCAGGCCGACGAGGAGGTCCTCGGACACCTCCCGCGCGGCCACGGCGCTCAGACGAGGAAGCGGAAGGCAGGCGAGCCCGGCTCGAGCGCCTCGATCTGCAGCGGCGAGCGCGCCATCCGCTCCAGCAGCGGCTCGTAGTCCTCGCGGCGGCCGATCTCCACGCCGACGAGGGCCGGGCCGGACTCCCGGTTGTCGCGCTTGACGTACTCGAAGCGCGTGACGTCGTCGTCGGGACCGAGCACCTCGTCGAGGAAGCGCCGCAGCGCGCCCGGCTCCTGCGGGAACTCGACC
The DNA here is from genome assembly GCF_037401875.1 of Actinomycetospora aurantiaca. Lineage (NCBI taxonomy): Bacteria > Bacillati > Actinomycetota > Actinomycetes > Pseudonocardiales > Pseudonocardiaceae > Actinomycetospora > Actinomycetospora aurantiaca. The sequence continues at coordinate 56,221 of NZ_JBBEGN010000025.1, forward strand.
AGGAAGTAGTGCTTGAGGCCCTGGAAGCGCAGTGAGCGCTCGATGACCTCGGCGTAGCGGGACACGTCGTTGTTGCCGCCGGAGAGGATGACCACCACGGTCTCGCCCGGCACCAGGTCGAGCTCCGGGCCGTCGGAGCGCACGGCCGCGCCGGCGAGCGCACCCGCGGGCTCGGCGATGATGCCCTCGGTCTGGTAGAGCGCGAGCATCTCGGTGCAGACGAGCCCCTCGTCGACCGCCAGCAGCTGCGCGCCCGACCGCCGGATCAGCGGGAAGGTCACCGCGCCGGCCTTGCGCACCGCCGCGCCGTCGACGAACCGGTCGAAGCCGTCCTCGTCGAGCACGACCGGGGAGCCCGCGTGCAGGGCGGCGGCGACGTTGCGGGCGCCCGCCGGCTCGACGCCGATCACGCGGGTGCGCGGGTAGGTCGCGGCCAGCCAGGTGGCGGTGCCGGCCAGGAGGCCGCCGCCCCCGACCGGCAGGACGACGACCTCGGGCGCGTGCCCGAGCTGCTCGACGACCTCCGCGATCACCGTGGCCTGCCCGGCGACGGTGCGCGAGTCGTCGAAGGCGGGGACGAGGGTCGCGCCGGTCTGCTCGGCGTACGCGGTCGCGGCGGCGGAGGCCTCGTCGTAGGTGTCGCCGGTGATGACGAGCTCGACCATGTCGCCGCCCAGCGCGGCGATGCGCTCACGCTTCTGGCGCGGCGTCGTGGACGGGATGACGACGCGGCCCCGGACCCGGTGCGTCTGGCAGGCGAAGGCGAAGCCCTGCGCGTGGTTGCCGGCCGACGCGCAGACCACCCCGGCCGCGCGGGCCTCGTCGTCGAGCTGGGAGATCAGGTTGTAGGCGCCGCGGAGCTTGTACGAGCGCCCGACCTGCAGGTCCTCGCGCTTGAACCACACCTGCGCGCCGGAGTCGGCGGACAGCCGCGGGTTGTGCTGCAGCGGGGTCCGCTCGGCGATGCCGACCAGACGCTCCGCGGCCTCGAGCACCTGCTTCTCGAACGCGGTCCCGCCCGTCATCGCCTGAGCTCCCTCGTGCTGCTGATCCGAACGGCTCATCGTAGGTCGCGCCGGGCCGGGTGGTTGTCGGTGGGTCCTGCTATCACTCGATCATCAGTTCGAACGAGGAGGACCCGATGAAGGTGCTGGTGGCCACGGGGCGAACCCAGGGCACACGGGAGAACGACTACCACCACGCGGTCGAGGGCGAGCTGGTGCGCATCGACCCGCCCTGCCGGAAGGACCGCGACGATCCCGACGGCCGGTGCGGCTGCGGCCGCGGGTTCGCGGGCATGAACTCGCAGCGCGCGACGACGACGGCGCGGGTGGCGGAGGTGCCGCTGACACGGGACGAGTACGCGGAGGCGCTGCGCTCGTCGCTGGAGCACGACGGGTACGAGCCGTGCACCTGCCGGTCGACCGACGAGGCGGACGCGCTGGCCGAGCTCGCCGCGACGTGGCCGGTGGGCGCGGTGATCGAGCGCCGGCTGGACCAGCTGGCCCGCCGCGTCTCGCCCGAGGAGGAGGTGCCGGCGTGAGGCGATCCGGCGGTACCGTCGAGCCCGTGGCGGCCAAGCGGCGGGTGAGCTTCTCGATCGACGAGTTCTCCCTGGAGCTGCTTCAGGCAGCAGCCGATCGCGCCGGGAAGCCGTTGTCGGCGTGGCTCGCGAAGGCAGCCATGAGCGAGGCCGTGCGTCAGGGGGCACCGCGCGAGAACACGTGGGACGAGGCAGCGGCCGTCGCCGAGGATGCTGCCCTGGCAGCGGACGAGGCGACGCTCCGTGCGCAGGGGTGAGCTGTACCGCTACGAACGCCCCTCGGCGCCGGCGAACCGCGGCACGGTGCTCGTCCTCTCCAGCGACGAGACGATCCAACCGACCCGCGACTGGGTCCTCGGCCTCCAACTGCGAGTGGACGACCCGGACGACCTCCTCGCGGTGCCCACGGGCGACGGGCGCTACGCCTACGCCGGGGATCTCGGCCGGCTGTACTCGGCCTGGGTCCGCGAGCGGGTGGGCCGGATCGACGCCCTGACGCTCGCGCGGGTGAACACCGTGCTGCGGGTGGCTCTCGACCTCTGACGGTTCACTCCCGCCCGACGCCCAGCAACGGATCCCCGGCCGCCACCGGGTCCCCGGTCGGGCCCGCCACCGACACGCGAGCCGGGTCGACGTCCAGGACGACGACCGGGCAGATCGCCGACAGTCCGCGGGCCCGGACGTCCTCGGGCGACCAGCGCACGACCGGGTCGCCCGCCTCGACCACCTCGCCCTCCGCGCGCAGCACCTCGAAGCCCTCGCCGCGGAGCCGCACGGTGTCGACACCGAGGTGGACCAGGACCCCGATCGCGTCGCCGGTGCTCAGCGCGAAGGCGTGCGGGTGCACCTTGACCAGCGTTCCGGCGACCGGGGCGAGCACCTCGACGACACCGTCGCCGCTCGGCTCGACCGCAGTACCCGGGCCGACCATCCCCGCCGCGAAGACCTCGTCCGGCACCGCCTCCATGCCGACGACGGTGCCCGCGAGCGGCGCGGCGACGATCACGAGTCGAGGAGGTCGTGCACGTCGTCGGCGATGACATCGGCCTGCGGCCCGACGACCACCTGCACGATCCGGCCCTGCACGACGACGCCCGAGGCGCCCAGCGCCTTCAGGGCGGACTGGTCCACGAGCGCGGGGTCGCGGACCTCGGTGCGCAGGCGCGTGATGCAGGCCTCGAGGTCGTCGATGTTCGCCGCGCCGCCGAGGCCGGCGACGATCGCCGCTGCGTCCATGCCCCGCACCCTCCCTTGACACCCCTCGTTGCTGCCTGCAACGTCCGCCGCACGGTACTGGAGGTGGGGCCCGATGACCGCGAGCACGGACACGCCGTCCCGGGGAGCACGGGGCCTCGCCGGGCTCCAGCGGCTCGGCCGCAGCCTCATGCTGCCGATCGCCGCGCTCCCGGCGGCCGGGCTCCTGCAGCGCCTCGGGCAGGACGACCTCCTCGGCGGGGTCGACGCCCTGAAGAACGTGGCGACGGTGCTCACCGGCGCCGGCGGCGCCCTCTTCGACAACCTGCCGCTGATCTTCGCGGTCGGCATCGCGATCGGGTGGGCCCGCCGCTCCGACGGGTCGACGGCCCTGGCCGCCGTCGTCGGCTACCTCGTGCTCGCGGGCGTCTTCGAGTCGCTCAGCCCGGTCCTGCTGCCCGGGCAGCTGGACTCGGAGGGCCAGCAGGCCACGATCGACTACGGCGTGCTGGGCGGGATCCTCGTCGGGCTGGTCGCGGCCGTGCTCTGGCAGCGCTACCACCGGATCACGCTGCCGACCTACCTCGCGTTCTTCGGCGGCCGCCGCTTCGTCCCGATCATCACCGCGCTCGCGACGATGCTGCTCGCCGTCGTGCTCGCGCTGGTCTACCCGCTGTTCGACGCCGGGCTGACGGCGCTGGGCAACGCCGTCGCGGCGAACGCGGTGGTCGGCGGGGGCATCTTCGGCATGGCCAACCGGCTGCTCATCCCGCTCGGCCTGCACCACATCCTCAACTCCGTGGTGTGGTTCGTCCTCGGCGACTACAACGGCGCCCAAGGCGACATCGCCCGGTTCTTCGCCGGCGACCCGACGGCCGGGACGTTCATGACCGGCTTCTTCCCGATCATGATGTTCGCCCTGCCTGCCGCCGCCCTCGCGATCGTCCACGAGGCCCGCCCGGAGCAGCGCAAGGTCGTCGGCGGGATCATGGCCTCGGTCGCGCTGACGTCGTTCCTCACCGGCATCACCGAGCCGCTGGAGTACGCGTTCGTCTACGTCGCCTGGCCGCTCTACCTGGTGCACGCCGTGCTCACCGGCACCTCGCTGGCCCTGTGCAACGCGCTCGGCATCCACGACGGCTTCACCTTCTCCGCGGGCGCGATCGACTACGTCATCAACTTCGGTCAGGCCACCCGGCCGCTGTGGCTGATCCCGATCGGGCTGGGCTACGCGGTCGTCTACTACGTCGTGTTCCGCGTCGTGATCCGGCGGTTCAACCTCCGCACGCCGGGGCGCGAGGAGGACGGCGAGGGCGCGGCGGTGTCGGCCGACCCGACCCGCGGGCCGGAGACCTGATGTACGCGGTGGTGGGCGCGTCGGACACGCTGGGGTGGCGGGTCGTCGAGGCCCTGCTGACCGAGGTCACCGGCGACGAGATCGCCTTCCTGGTCCCGGACGCCGAGCGCTTCGCCGCGTACGCGACCAGCCGCAACGTCGACGTCCGTGACGACCGGGACGGCGGGCGCCTCGACGACGCCGAGGTCGTGGTCCTGCTCGGTCCCGACGACGGGTCGCTCGTCCCGTCCACGGTCGGGCGCGTGGTCGCCTGGGACGGCGGACCCACGGTGTCCGTGCTCCGGCCCGGGCCCGCCGACCTCGACGGCGGCGACGACCCGCTCCCGGCGGTCGTGGCCGCGGTGCTCGCCGACCGCCCCTGAGCGGACGAGGCCGTCGGCGCTGTCGGGGGGTCCTCATATCATGGTCACCGACCCCGCCGGTGAGCCACGAGAGGACGCAGGACAGCAATGACTGAGACGATCGAGTTCCAGGCCGAGGCCCGTCAGCTGCTGCAGCTGATGATCCACTCGATCTACTCCGACAAGGACGTGTTCCTGCGGGAGCTGATCTCCAACGCCTCGGACGCGCTGGACAAGCTGCGCATGGAGTCCTACCGGGACAAGGACCTCGGGGTCGACACCTCCGACCTGCACGTCGAGCTGCGCACCGATGCCGCCGCGCGCACGATCACGATCGCCGACAACGGCATCGGGATGAGCCGCGACGACGTCGTGACGCTGATCGGGACGATCGCGAAGTCGGGTACCGCGGAGACCCTCGCGAAGCTGCGCGAGGCCCAGGCGTCGGGCAGCGAGGAGGTCACCGCCGAGCTGATCGGGCAGTTCGGGATCGGCTTCTACTCCAGCTTCATGGTGGCCGACCGGGTGGAGATGACCACCCGTCGCGCGGGTACCGAGGGCGGCGTGCACTGGGAGTCGGCGGGGGAGGGCACCTACGAGCTCTCCGAGGTCGCCGACGCCCCGCAGGGCACCAGCATCACCGTGCACCTCAAGGCGGAGGACGCCGAGGACAACCTGCACGACTACGCGGACCCCGCCGTCGTGAAGCGCATCGTCAAGCGCTACTCGGACTTCATCACGTGGCCGATCCTGCTGAACCCGACCGACGCCGGCACGACGGTCGAGGGGGCCGAGGAGGAGGACTCCGAGCAGGAGTCCTCGAACGAGCCGATCAACTCCCGCAAGGCGCTGTGGGCGCGGCCGCGCTCCGAGGTCAGCGACGAGGAGTACGCCGAGTTCTACCGCCACGTCTCGCACGACTGGCAGGAGCCGCTCGAGACGATGCGGTTCACCGGCGAGGGCACCTTCGAGTACCAGGCCCTGCTGTTCCTGCCGAGCCACGCGCCGATGGACCTGTACTACCGCGACGCGAAGCGCGGGGTGCAGCTCTACGTCAAGCGCGTCTTCGTCATGGAGGACTGCGAGGCGCTCGTCCCGGAGTACCTGCGGTTCGTCAAGGGCGTGGTCGACGCCCAGGACCTCTCGCTCAACGTCTCCCGCGAGATCCTCCAGCAGGACCGTCAGATCCAGCTGATCCGCAAGCGCCTGGTCAAGCGCGTGCTGCAGACGATCACGGCGCTGCGCGGGGAGGACGCCGAGAAGTACGACACCTTCTGGCGCGAGTGCGGCCGGGCCCTCAAGGAGGGTCTGCTCTCCGACCAGGACAACACCCAGGCGATCCTCGAGGCCTCCAGCTTCGCCTCGACGCACGACCCCGAGAAGCTGACCACGCTGGCCGACTACGTCGCGCGCATGCCCGAGGGCCAGGAGTCGATCTACTACGTCACCGGCGAGTCCCGGGCCGCCGTCGAGAACTCCCCGCACATCGAGGCGTTCCGCGCGAAGGGGTACGAGGTCCTGCTGCTGACCGACCAGGTCGACGAGGTCTGGGTCGGCATGGTCCCGTCGTACGGCGCCGGCGAGGACGCCAAGCCGTTCGCCTCGATCGCCCAGGGCGACGTCGACCTCGCCGACGACGCCGAGAAGCCCGAGGGCTTCGACGACCTGCTCTCCTGGATGACGACGACGCTGGCCGACGACGTCTCCGAGGTCCGGCTCTCGACCCGCCTGACGACGAGCCCCGCATGCCTGGTGGGCGAGGTCGGTGGGCTCCCGCCGCAGCTCGAGCAGATGATGCGCTCGATGGGGCAGGAGATCCCGGTGCAGAAGCGGGCGTTGGAGCTCAACCCGAAGCACCCGCTGGTGGAGAACCTCAAGGCCGCTCACGAGGCCCGGCCCGAGGACGCCGGCGTCGCCGAGACGGCGTCGCTGCTGCACGACATGGCCCTGCTCGCGGAGGGCGGCGAGCTCAAGGAGCCGTCGGCCTTCGTCGGCAAGCTCGCGCAGCGGCTCGCCGCCACGCTCTGACGGAATAGCGGGACCCTCGCGACAGTTGACGCTTCAACATGCACCGAGCTGGGAGGTAAGTGCCGTGCACATCGGCGTCGACAGCTTCGTCGCGAAGGTCACCGACCCGGACACCGAGCAGGTGGTCGGGCCGGTGGAGCGGTTCGCGCACCTGCTGGAGGAGATCGAGACCGCCGACCGGGCGGGGCTCTACTCCTACGGCATCGGCGAGCACCACCGCAGCGAGTACTACGACGCCGCGCCCGCCGTGATCCTGGCGGCGGCCGCGGCGCGCACGCAGAACATCCGGATGCGCTCCGCGGTCACGGTGCTCTCCGCGGCCGACCCGGTGCGGGTGTGGCAGGAGTACGCCACGGTCGACCTGATCTCGGGCGGCCGGGTGGAGCTCGTCGTCGGGCGTGGTTCCTTCACCGAGGCGTTCCCCCTGTTCGGGCTGGCGTTCTCCGACTACGACGAGCTCTTCACCTCGAAGCTGGACCTGTTGCTGAAGATCCGCGACAACGAGCGGGTCACCTGGTCCGGGCCGCACCGGCCCGCCCTGAACGACCAGCCGGTGTACCCCCGGCCCGCACAGGACCCGTTCCCGATCTGGGCCGGCGTCGGCGGGTCGCCGGAGTCGTTCTACCGGGCCGGCGCGCTCGGGCTGCCGCTGATGGTGGCGATCATCGGTGGGGCCCCGGCGCAGTTCGCCCCGCTGATCGACCTCTACCGCCGCGCCGGGGCCGAGGCCGGGCACTCGCCCGAGCAGCTGAAGGTCGGGCTGCACGTCTTCGGGTTCCTCGGCGACGACGTCGCGCAGGCGACGAACGCGTTCTACCCCGGCTGGGAGGCGATGTTCACCCAGATCGCCCGGGAGCGCGGGGGCGTGCCGCCGTCGCGCCGGCAGTTCGACGCGACCCGCGGCCCGGACGGCGCCTACTTCGTGGGCGACCCGGACATGATCGTCGAGAAGGCGACGCGGGTGGCCGACCAGCTGGGCGGGGTCGACCGGATCAACCTGCAGATGACCAACCCACGGCTGCGCCACGCGGACCTGCTGCACTCCATCGAGCTGCTGGGGGAGGCCGCGCCGAAGCTCGCCGACGTGTGAGTGGAACCGTGCGAGGATCGGGCGAGTCCAAGGAGGTGTGATGACCATGCAGCCCACGTGGCCGGACCACCTGCTGAGCCTCGAGGAGTGGAGCGCACTCCCCGAGGACTCCGAGCGGCGGTTTGAACTCGCCGAAGGAGTCCTCGTCGTGGCCGCTCGCCCGATCGCCCGCCACCAGAAGCTCGTCCTGCGACTCGGGACGCAGCTCGAGACCCGGAGCGGCGGCCGCTACGACGTGCTGCCCGAGTACGAGATGGTGGTGGACGACGGCCCGGCGGCCACCGTCCGTGTCCCGGACCTCGTCCTCGCGGTGGCGGACCTCCCCGACGACACACCACGGGTGTTCGGCCGGGACGCGGTGGCGGTGGTCGAAATCCTCTCGCCGGGGAGTCGGCGGCTCGACCGCGTCATGAAGTACTCGGAGTACGCCGAGTGCGGTGTTCCGTACTACCTCCTCGTCGAACCGGGGCCGCCGGTGACCCTCACGGAGTTCCGCTCGACCGGTGAGGCGTACGAGCTGGTGACCGAGCACCGGGGCACTGCGACCCTGCAGCTCGGCGTCACGCTCGACCTCGACGCGCTCGGCTGACGGCGCCACCTGCCGTCGTGAACGAAGGGGATCAGACCAGCTCGTCCTCACGCTGCGGCTCCGCCGCCCGGCGACGCCGCCGCAGCACCAGCGGGAGCACGAACAGCAGCACGATGACGGCGTAGACCGTGATCGACAGCGGTGTCGAGACCAGCGTGGTGACGTCGCCGTCGGCGATCTGCAGCGCCCGGCGGAGCTGGAGCTCGGCGTCGGGACCGAGGATCACCCCGATGATCGCGGGCAGCACCGGGAGCCCGAAGCGCCGCATGAGGAACCCGATCGCGCCGATCGCCAGGAGCACCACGAGGTCGACCGGCGAGCCGGACACCGCGTAGGCCCCGACGCAGGCGAAGAACAGGATGCCGGCGTAGAGGTAGGGCCGCGGGACGCGCAGCAGCTTCGCCCACATCGGGGCGAGCGGCAGATTCAGCGCGAGCAGCATGACGAGGCCGACGAACAGGCTCGCGATCAGCGTCCACACCAGCGCGGGCTCCCGCTCGAAGAGCAGCGGACCCGGCTGGATGCCGAACTGCTGGAACGCGGCCAGCATGATCGCGGCGATCGCGGTCGTCGGGAGGCCCAGCGTCAGCATCGTGGCGAGCGTGCCCGCCGACGAGGCCGAGGCCGCCGACTCCGGCGCGGCGAGGCCCTCGATGGCGCCCTTCCCGAAGTTCTTCCGGTTCTTCGACAGGCGCCGCTCGGTCACGTAGGCCATGAACGTGCTCATCTCGGCGCCGCCGGCGGGGATCGAGCCGAAGGTGAACCCGATGAACGGGCCGCGCAGCCACGGCCTCCAGGCCCGGCGGACGTCGTCGCGCCCGAGCCACGGCCGCCCGACCGGGATGACCTCGGTGGGCTTGCGCCGCAGGTGGGCGGCCACCCACAGGGCCTCGCCGACCGCGAAGAGGCCGACGGCGACGATGACCACGTCGATGCCGTCGGCGAGCTGGGGGACGCCGAAGGTCATGCGGGGCTGGCCCGAGATCGGGTCGAGCCCGACGAGCCCGATGGTCAGGCCGAGCACGAGCGCCGCGAACCCGCGGACGCGGGACGCGCCGAGGACCCCGGTGACCGCGACGAACGCGAGCACCATGATCGCGAAGTAGTCGGGGGCGCCGATGTCGACGGCGACCGACGCGATCAGCGGCGCCACCAGGACCAGGCCGGTCACGCCGACCAGGCCGCCGATGAAGTGCCCGATGGCGGCGGTGGCGAGCGCCTGCGCGCCGCGACCCTGCTTCGCCATCGGGTTGCCCTCGACGGCGGCCATCACCGACGCGCTCTCGCCGGGGGTGTTGAGCAGGATCGACGTGGTCGACCCGCCGAACATCGCGCCGAAGTAGATGCCGGCGAACATGATGAACGCACCGGTCGGCTCGAACGCGTAGGTGACGGGCAGCAGCAGGGCCACCGCCATCGCCGGGCCGATGCCGGGCAGCACCCCGATCGCGGTGCCGAGCAGCACCCCGAGGGCGGCGAAGAGCAGGTGGGTCGGGGTCAGCGCGTTGGCGAACCCGTCGAGCAGGCCGAAGTCGTTCATCCGAGGACCCCCATGAGCGGGCCGCCGGGGAGGTCGACGCCGAGCAGGCCGTCGAACACCACCCAGGTCACCAGCGAGACGACGGCGGCGACGGCGAGGTCGACCTCGAGGCGCCGCGAGCCGAGCGACCAGGCGGCGCCGGCGAACAGCACGGTGCCGGCGATCGGCCACCCGAGGACCGGGATGAGCGCCGCGGTCGCGATCAGGACGCCCGCGAGCATCCCGACGGTGCGCAGGTCCATCGGGGTGTCGAGGTCGACGTCCTCGCCGGCCTCGGCCTCGCCGTGCCCGCCGCGCAGGACGTCGACCGTGAGCAGCGCGGCCAGCACCAGCAGGGCCGCGCTGAGCACCAGCGGTACGACCCCGGGTCCGATCGGGTCGGACTCCGACCCCGCCGCCAGCGTCCCCTCCGCCACCGTGTCCACGGCGACCAGCACCCCGACGACCGCGAGCAGCGCCGCGACCCCCAGCTCCGCGTGCTCGGCCCACCAGCTCCGGCGGACCGGCTCACCCGTCGTCATACCAACCCCAGTTCCCGCAGGACCCCTGCGACCCGCTCGTCCTCCGCCGTCAGGAACGCGCCGAAGGCGTCCCCGGGCAGGTACGCGTCCTGCCAGTCGTTGCGCTCCAGCACCTCGCGCCACTCCGGGCTCTCGTGCAGGTCGGCCACCGCGGCCACCAGTTCCTCGCGCTGCTCCGGCGCGAGACCCGGCGGCGCGACGAGGCCGCGCCAGTTGGTGAACTCGACGTCGACGCCGGCCTCGCGCAGCGTGGGGGCGTCCACGCCCGGCACCCGCTGCCCGGCGGTCACCGCGAGGACCCGCAGGTCACCCGACGCGACCTGGTCGGCGAACTCCCCGAGCCCGCTCACCCCGAGGCCGACCTTGCCGCCGAGGACCGCCGCGAGCAGCTCTCCGCCGCCGTCGTAGGGGACGTAGTTGACCGCCCGCGGGTCGATGCCCGCGGCCTTCGCGGTGAGCATCGGCGCGAGGTGGTCCGGGCCGCCGATCGAGGAGCCGCCGCCGACCGGCAGCCCGCCCGGGTTCGCCCGCCACGCGTCGAGCAGCTGGGAGAGGTCGCGGTAGGGCGAGTCGGCCGGGACGACGAGGATCTCCGTCTCCTCGGTCAGCCGCGCGATCGGCGTCGTCTCGCGCAGGGTGACGGGGGAGTCGTTCGAGTAGACGCTCCCGACCACCCCGAGCCCCATCGACATGAGCAGCCGGCCGTCGCCGGAGTCGTTGACCAGTCGACGTAGCCCGACCGTGCCGCCGGCCCCGGGGAGGTTGAACACCTCGACCGCCCCGCTGACCCCGGCCTCCTCCGCGGCGCTCGCGGCGGCCCGGGCGGTGACGTCGTACCCGCCGCCCGGGGCGTTCGGCACCATGAGCTGCAGGCCCTTGAGCTGCGTCCCGTCCCCGCCGCCGGCGAGCGAGCTCACGGCCGGGGGCACGAGCAGCAGCGCCGCGGCGACCGCGACCAGCACCAGCACGGTGGTGGCCCGGGACGGCCGCCCGGGGGCGGGCCGCGACGGCCCGACCTCGGCCGGCGGGGGATCGGTGGTCGTCGACGACACGGGGACTCCTGGGCGCGACTGTGAGCTGGATCGCTCGTCAGAGTGCGGTCCCGGTCACCCGCGGCGACAGCATCCGCGCGTAGCGGACGTTGTGTTCGTTGTGGTCGCGGCGCGCGACCCGTGTGATCAGATGAGCGCCATGGACCCGACGGCGCTCCCTCCCGGTTTCGCTGACCAGCTCGCCGACTTCCGCACCCGGGCCGCGGACCCGGTCACGCCGAAGGTGGCCGCCTCGACGATCCTGCTGCGGCAGGGGAGTGCCGGCGTCGAGGTCTTCCTGATGCGGCGCCGCACGCAGATGGCGTTCGCGGGCGGGATGGTCGTCTTCCCGGGCGGCGGTGTGGACCCGCGCGACACGACCGACGTCGTCGCCTGGGCCGGGCCGTCGCCCGAGGTGTGGGCGGAGCGCCTCGGGCTCGGGGTCGACGAGGCCCGGGCGGTCGTGTGCGCCGCCGTGCGGGAGACGTTCGAGGAGTCCGGCGTGCTCCTGGCCGGTCCCGACGACGGGTCCGTGGTCCCGGCGACGTCGGGACCGGAGTGGGCGGAGGCGCGGCGCGCCCTGGAGGCCCGGGAGATCGCGTTCAGCGAGCTGCTGCGCGAGCGCGGCCTCGTGCTGCGCACCGACCTGCTCCGCGGCTGGACGTGCTGGATCACCCCCGAGTTCGAGCCGCGCCGGTACCGCACCTTCTTCTTCGTGACGGCGAGCCCCGAGGGCCAGGAGGCCGCGGGCGTCTCGACCGAGTCCGACGCCGCCGCCTGGATGGCCGTCGACGACGCGCTCGCCGCGGCGGGGGAGACGGTGATGGTGCTGCCGCCGCAGTACTGCACGTTCCTGGAGCTCGCGCAGTACGGCACCGTCGCGCAGGTCCTGGCCGCGGCCGACCGCCCGATCCCGGAGCCGGTGATGCCGGGCCTGGAACCGGACGGGTCGGCGCTGACGCTGCCGGAGCACTATGTGCGGCTCGCCGCAGGTGAGCACTAAGTGGGCCTATGGGCCCATGTGCTGTCTCAGCACATCT
>NZ_JBBEGN010000026.1:0-59989 GCF_037401875.1 Actinomycetospora aurantiaca
TTCCCAGCGACAGGGCGGCGGGCGGACGCAGGATCCCCGCGACAAGGTAGCGATGGGCGCCCTGTCGTCGGGATTCATCGCGACGGGACGATGAGGCGCTGAGCGGGTCGCGAGAGCTGCACGGGGCAGGTTCCCGACGCCCCGGACCTGCCTGATGTAGCACTCGCGGTCTCAGCCCGAGGTGTCGAAGGTCCCGTGCCGGCCGGCGCCCGCAGCGAAGCGGGCCGCGCCCGGGACCCCCTCGGCCATCAGCGCCGCGAGCCCACCCGAGAACTCGGCCGCGAGCGCGGACTCCTCGTCGAGGCCCTGCTGCCCGAGCACCGACGCTCGGTCGGCGCGCAGGCAGACCTGCGGGAACGCCGCGAGGTCGCGGGCGAGGGCCTGCGCCGCCGACAGCGCCTCGCCGGCCGGCACGACCCGGTTCGCCAGCCCGATGGCCGACGCCTCCGCCGCGTCCACCGGCCGGCCGGTCAGGACGAGGTCCATGGCCCGGCTCGCGCCGATCAACCGCGGCAGCCGGACCGTCCCGCCGTCGATCAGCGGCACGCCCCACCGGCGGCAGAACACGCCGAACACGGCGGTCTCGTCCACGACGCGCAGGTCGCACCACAGCGCCAGCTCCAGCCCCCCGGCCACCGCGTGACCCGAGACCGCCGCGATCACCGGCTTGGACAGGCGCAGCCGGGTCGGGCCCATCGGGCCGTCGCCGTCGGGGTCGGTGCGGTTGCCCGACGAGGTCCCGACGGCGGTCAGGTCGGCCCCGGCGCAGAACACGCCGCCGGCGCCGTGCAGCACGGCCACGGACGCGGAACCGTCGGCCTCGAACGCCCGGAAGGCGTCCGCGAGGGCGAGCGCGGTCGGGCCGTCGACGGCGTTGCGTCGCTCCGGGCGGTCGATCGTCACCGTGGTGACGGCACCGTCGTGCTCCACGTGCACCGTCATCGTGGCGACCATCCCAGGGCGGGGCCGAGCTTCGTGGCCATGTCGGTGAGGATCTGGACGTAGTCGTCGTGCTCGAAGGTGAACGGCAGGGCCCACACGACCTCGCGGACCTCGCGGAACGCCGGGTTCGCGTAGAGCGCCTCGGCGATCTCCTCGGAGCTGCCCACCAGGTCGCGGGCGAACAGCATCTGCCGGGGTCCGTGCGCGACCGCGGTCCGCGGGGTGCGGTGCTCGACGTAGGCCGCGTAGCGCGACCTCTGGTCGGCGGTCGCGGAGTCGGTCGGGATGACGACGAGGCCCTGGGAGACCCGGGCGGCCGTGCCGAGCGGGTGCACGGAGCGGAACAGCTCGATCTGCTCGCGCTGGATGTCGGCGAAGACCCGGGACGCGTCGTCACCGAGGTCGTGCCCCTCGGACTGGATGACGTTGCTGGTGAGCATGGCGAGCCCCTGTTCCCCGGCCCAGCGCACCGAGCGACGGCTCCCGCCGCCGTACCAGACGCGGTCGGCGAGGCCGGGGGACTGCGGCTGGACGAAGTCGGAGAACGACTCGATGCCGTCGACGCCGGAGAAGGAGCTCGCGGGCTCGCCGCGCAGCATGGCGAGCAGGCGGGACACGCGGGTGTAGGAGAGGTCCTCGACCTCGGCGGTGTCCGGGTAGAGACCGGCCTTGACGTCGTCCCAGTGGATGGGTGGGCCGACGCTCAGCCCCGGGTTCATCCGCCCGCCGGACAGCACGTCGACCGTCCCGAGGTCCTCGGCGTAGCGCAGCGGGTTCTCCCAGCCCAGCGGCGTCACGGCGGTGCCGAACTCGATGCGCGAGGTGCGCTGCGACGCGGCCGCGAGGATCGCGATCGGCGAGGAGATCCCGGACTGGAAGTGGCGGTGCCGCAGCCACACGGAGTCGAACCCGAGCTCCTCGCCGAGGACGATCTCGCGCAGCAGGTACTCGTGCCCGGGGGCGGGGTCGGCGCCGTCGTAGGTGCCGAGGGTCAGGAACCCCTGGCGCTCCAGGGGGACACCGGGAGGTGGCATGCCGAGATCATGCCCCGGCGGACCACCCCAGGGCAGGTCCGAGCCGGGTGGCCATGTCGGTCAGGATCTGCACGTAGTCGGAGTGGGCGAACCCGAACGGCAGCGCGAAGACCACCTCGCTCACCTCGCGGAAGGCCGCGTGCGCGTACAGGGCCTCCGCGATCTCCTCCGAGGTCCCGAGGATGTCGCGGGCGAACAGCAGCCGGCCGGGCCCCTGCGGCGACGACGTCCGGGGCGTCCGGCCCTCCACGTAGGCCGCGTACCTCGCGCGCTGCTCGTCGGTGGCGGTGTCGGTCGGGATGACGACGAGCCCCTGCGAGACCCGGCCCGGGGCACCGTCGGGAAGGGCCTGCCGGTAGGTCCGGATGGTGCCGGACTGGATCGCGGCGAAGTCCGGCTCCTCGCCCTCGCCCACCCGCACGACCGACGACGTCAGCAGGTTCAGGCCCTGCCCACCGGCCCAGATCGCGGACCGGTCGCTGGCCGCGCCGAACCAGACGCGGTCGGCCAGGCCGGGGGAGTGCGGCTGGACGTGGTCGGAGAAGACCTCGATGCCCTCCGTGCCGGAGAACGAGCTGGCGGGCTCGCCGCGCAGGAGGTGCAGCAGGCGCTCGACGCGGGTGTAGGTGAAGTCCTCGGCGTCCGCGGTGTCCGGGTACAGCGAGCCCTTGACGTCGTCGAAGTGCCCGGGCGGCCCGACCGAGAGGCCCGGGTTCATGCGGCCGCCGGAGAGGACGTCGAGGGTGCCGAGGTCCTCGGCGTAGCGCAGCGGGTTCTCCCAGCCCAGGGGCGTGACGGCAGTGCCGAACTCGATCCGCGAGGTGCGCTGGGAGGCGGCCGCGAGCACCGTGACGGGGGAGGAGACGCCGTGCTGGAGGTGGCGGTGGCGCAGCCAGACCGAGTCGAAGCCGAGCTCCTCGGCCAGGACGATCTCCTGGAGGAGGCTCTCGTGGCCGGGACGGGGGTCGTCACCGTCGAAGGTGCCGATCGTGAGGAACCCGAGCTTCTCGAGCGGGACGCCAGGTGCGGGCATGACGCCATCATTCCCTTGACCCCGGCAGTGACGCGGCGCACCGTCGGGGGATGGCCGCACCGACGCAGGACCGCCCCAGCTCCGACGACGCGATGCCCGCCCAGGGCCACATCGCGATGCCGCAACCACCGCGGTTCGCGACGGTGGAGGAGGAGCGGCTGCACCGCAAGCAGCAGCTCGCCGGGGCGTTCCGGGTGTTCGGCCGGTTCGGCTTCGGGGAGGGGATCGCCGGGCACATCACGGTCCGCGACCCCGAGGACCCGCACATGTTCTGGGTCAACCCGTTCGGCATGAGCTTCCGGCACATCCGGGTCTCGGACCTGATCGCGGTGAACCACGAGGGCGACGTCGTGCACGGGGACCGGCCGGTCAACCAGGCCGGGTTCGTCATCCACTCGGCGGTGCACGCCGCGCATCCCGAGGTCGTCGCGGCGGCGCACGCGCACTCGGTGTACGGCAAGGCGTGGAGCTCGCTCGGCCGCCCGCTCGACCCGATCACGCAGGACGCCTGCACGCTCTACGAGCAGCACGGCGTCGTGACCGAGGGGCGCGGCGCGGTGGTGCTGGACCCGGAGGTCGGGCGGGCGCTGGCCACCGGGCTCACCGGCCGCAAGATGGTGTTCCACCAGAACCACGGCATCTTCAGCGTGGGGAAGACGGTCGCCGAGGCGGCGTGGTGGTTCATCAACACCGAGCGCAACTGCCAGGCCCAGCTGCTCGCCGAGGCCGCCGGGACGCCGACGCAGATCGACCACGTCAACGCGAAGTTCTCCGCCGAGCAGACCGGCACGGAGTACGCGGGCTGGTTCTCCTTCCAGCCGATCTGGGACGAGATCGTGCGCACCGACCCGGACCTGTTCGACTAGCGTCCGTGCGGTGATCGTCGACGCCCACGTCCACGTCGCCCACCTCGCCCGGCTGAAGGTGTCGTGGGAGACGTGGATCGGGCCGGCGGGCGACGCCGCGGCCTGGGCGGCGATGTACGACGACGACGGTGCGCCGATCCCGGCGCGGGTCAGCGGGTACTTCGCCGACGAGGGCGTCGACCGCGTGCTGATGTTCTGCGAGTACAGCCCGAAGGCCACGGGCTGGCAGACGATCGAGGACGTGCTGCCGGTCGTCGAGCACGACCCGCAGCGCTTCCGCATCGTCGCGAACGTCAACCCGCACGTGCACCACCCGGTCGCCCGGGAGCTCGACCGGCAGCTGGACCTCGGCGCCGTCGCCCTCAAGATCCATCCGGTGCACGCCGGCGTCGCCCCGAACGACCGGGAGCTCTACCCCGCCTACGCCCGCTGCGCCGAGCGTGGGATCCCGGTGATCGTCCACACCGGGCCGTCGTTCTTCCCGGGCGCGACGTCGCGGCACGGCGACCCGGTGCTCATGGACGACGTGATGCGCGACTTCCCCGAGCTGGTCGTGATCCTCGCCCACGGCGGCCGCGGCTGGAGCTATGACGCCGCGGCCTCGCTGGCGCTGACCCGCGAGAACGTCTGGCTCGACCTCGCCGGCCTGCCCCCGAAACGGTTGCCGACCTACTACGCCGCCTTCGGCATGGAGCGGATCGCCGCGAAGTCGATCTTCGGCACGGACTCGCCGGCCGCGAGCCCGGCGCGCAACGTCGCCGCGATCCGCGACCTCGGCCTGCCCGGGCACCTCGCCGACGCCGTCCTCGGCGGGAACGCCGCGCGGGTCTTCCCCGGGCTCTGATTCCCGGCGCGGGGGCTGCGCGAGTGGCGCCCTTCGGACGTCAGGCGTCAGGAACGGACCATTGCTGACGCCCGGCCGGTCAGCCCGACAACGCCGCGAACGCCGCCTGCGCGCCCGGCGCCCACCGCTCGTGCCGGGAGTGGAACACCTCGGCCGCCCGCGCACCCACCCAGTCCGCGGGCAGGAGCTCGGCGGGCAGCTGCGGGTCCAGGAACGGGAAGCGCCGCCAGGCGTCGACCAGCCGGACCTGTGCCGCCAGCACGTCGTCCGGCTCCGGCGCGAGCTCCGCGAACTGTTCGACGAACCCGGCGTAGCGCCCCTCGAGCTCACGGAGATCCCAGGCCTGCGCGACCAATTCCGCGTCGGAGAGCCCGCCGTGGGTGCCGCCGACGACCACGAGCGCGGACCCGTCCAGGCCGACGCCCGCCAACGCCCGGTGCGCCTCCGCGACCCGCGACGCGTCCGGGCACACCCAGACCCCCGGCGCCGGCGAGCCGAGACCGGCCCAGGCCAACTGGGTGCGCAGCTGGTGGCGCAGCGCCCGCTGGGCCTCGGGGACGCTGACGACGAGCACCAGCCACTGCCCGTCCCACGGCTCGCTGCGGGTGCCGTGCGCGTAGATCCGCGCCGCGCCCTCGGAGAGCAGCCGGCGGCCCGAGGCCGTCAGCGACCACCGCACCCGTCGTCCGGAACGCTCCGAGACGACCACCTCGTCGGCCGCGGTCCGCGCCAGGGCCTGCCGGGCGGACTTCTCCTCGACGCCCACGCCGCCCAGCGCGTCCAGCAGGGTCTGCGTCCACACCGGCTCCCCGGCCGGCAGCAGGAACTCGCCGAGCACCGTGAGCAGCAGCGACCGCGCGCTGGTGGCCGCGACCTCACGACGGCGGGAGAACGCCTCGCCCGCCCCCGCCGCCATGGGGAGTGATCGTAGGTGAGCGGCTAGCGTGCGACCGTGTCAACCCTGAGCGCCCTGGACCGCCGGCACGTCTGGCACCCGTACGGCCCCATGCCGGGGCGCTCGGAGCCGCTCGTCGTCACCGACGCCCGGGGCGTGCGCCTGACCCTCGCGGACGGCCGGGAGCTGGTCGACGGCATGAGCTCCTGGTGGGCGGCGGTGCACGGCTACCGGCACCCGGCGCTGGACGCGGCCCTGCACGCCGACGACTTCAGCCACGTCATGTTCGGTGGCCTGACCCACCATCCCGCCGTCGAGCTCGCGACCACGCTCGTCGACATCACCCCCGAGCCCCTCCAGCACGTGTTCCTCGCCGACTCCGGGTCGATCTCCATCGAGGTCGCGGTGAAGATGTGCCTGCAGTACCAGCGCGCGCACGGCCGCCCCGGTCGCACCCGCATGCTGACCTGGCGCGGCGGCTACCACGGCGACACCTTCGCCGCGATGAGCGTGTGCGATCCCGACGGCGGGATGCACGCGCTCTGGCAGGGCTTCCTGCCGCAGCAGGTGTTCGCGGACGCCCCGCCGGCGGCCCACGACGGGCCCTACGACGCCGCCTACGACGAGCACCTCGCCGCCCTCGCCGAGGCACACGCCGACGAGCTGGCGGGCATCGTCGTCGAGCCCGTCGTGCAGGGCGCGGGCGGGATGCGCTTCCACTCGCCGCGCCACCTGGCGGCGCTGCGCGAGATCGCCGACCGGCACGACCTGGTCCTCGTGTTCGACGAGATCGCCACCGGCTTCGGGCGCACCGGGGAACTGTTCGCGGCCGACCACGCCGGGGTCGCGCCGGACGTGATGTGCGTGGGCAAGGCCCTGACCGGCGGCTACCTGACGATGGCCGCGGCCCTGTGCACCTCGAGGGTCGCGGCGGCGGTGAGCGACGAGCGCGGCGGGGGAGGGCTGATGCACGGCCCGACGTTCATGGGGAACCCGCTGGCCGCCCGCGTCGCGCTCGCCAGCGTGCGCGAGCTGCTGCGCCGGGACTGGCGCGGCGAGGTCGCCGCGATCGGAGAGGTCCTGACGACGGGCCTCGACCCGGCCCGGGCGCTCCCGGGCGTGCGGGACGTCCGCGTGCTGGGGGCCATCGGCGTGGTCGAGCTCGACCACGACGTCGACGTGCCGGCCGCGCAGGCGGCTGCGGAGCGTCACGGCGTGTGGCTGCGGCCGTTCCGGAACCTGATCTACACCATGCCGCCGTTCGTCTGCCCGCCCGAGGACGTGGCGCGCATCGCCGAGGGGGTCGTGGCCGCCGCGATCGCCGGATGACACCGATGTGTGAGCCATGTGTGCCCGACATGTCGGGGCGGGCTCGGGCCGGTGCACCCTCCCCGCACGCGCCGGAGACGGGTGGATTCACCTCAACGGGGCAACGGTGCGACCTGGCCCACGCGGCCGAACGGATCAGCGGCACCCCTGCGTGATCATCTCCCCGCTCCGGGTCGCCCCACCCGGCACCTCGACGGGTCGAACGGCGGTTGCCGGTACCGGGAGTCACGTGAACGTCACGTGAACCGGGTTGTGCGCGACCGGTTCCCGGCACACTGCAGGGGTCGCGATGTCCGGTTCGCTCCGGATGTCCCCCTGAGAACTTCACACGCAGTGACAGCCGAGACGACTGCCGCTGTCGACGTCGATGCCGACGGCGAGAGACGCAGACCGCTCGGACCGCCCCGGGCCAGACGTCCCCCAGCAAGGAGGCTGGAGGGACGCGCGTGGCCGAGACGATCCGTCCGGAGGACGTACACGCCCATGAGCGCTCCCGCTCCCCCTCTCTCCGCGGCCCTGACGAGCCTGCGCGAGAACATCCGCTACGACCTGCCCGCGTCGCTGGTCGTCTTCCTGGTCGCCGTGCCGCTCTCGTTGGGCATCGCGGTCGCCTCCGACGCCCCGCTGACCGCGGGCCTGATCGCCGCCGCCGTCGGCGGCATCGTCGCCGGCGCGCTCGGCGGCTCCGCGCTGCAGGTCAGCGGGCCGGCCGCCGGCCTGACGGTGATCGTCGCCGACCTGGTCAACCGCTTCGGCTGGGGCGTGACCTGCGCGATCACGGTCGCCGCCGGGCTGCTCCAGATCGTCTTCGGCTTCACGAAGGTCGGCCGGGCCGCGCTCGCGATCTCACCCGCCGTCGTGCACGGGATGCTCGCCGGGATCGGCGTGACGATCGTGCTCGGCCAGCTGCACGTCGTCCTCGGCGGCGAGCAGCAGGACGACGCGCTGGCCAACGTCCTGGCCCTGCCCGGTCAGCTGATCTCCGCGCACGGGCCGGCGACGATGCTCGGGCTCGCCGTCATCGCGATCCTGCTGGCCTGGCCGAGGCTGCCGAAGGCGACGCCCGCGTGGATCAAGGGCATCCCCGCGCCGCTGCTCGCCGTGGTCGCCCTGACCGTCGTCGCGGTCGTCCTCGCCCTGCCCGTGGTCCGCGTCGAGGTGGGCGGCTCGGTGCTCGACGCGATCTCGCTGCCGATCCTGCCGACCTCCGAGATCGGCGGCGTGATCGTCGGCGTCTTCACCGTCGCGATCATCGCCTCGATCGAGAGCCTGCTCTCCGCGGTCGCCGTCGAGCGGATGCGTCCCGGCACGCCGTCGACGAACCTCGACCGCGAACTCGTCGGGCAGGGCGCGGGCAACACCCTCTCCGGCCTGCTGGGCGGACTGCCCATCACCGGCGTCATCGTCCGCAGCTCGACCAATGCCGCCGCAGGCGCCCGCAGCCGCGTCTCCGCGATCCTGCACGGCGTCTGGATCGTCGTCTTCTCGGTCGCCCTGCTCGGCCTCGTCGAGCAGATCCCGATGGCGGTCCTCGCCGGGCTCCTGGTCCACATCGGCGCCAAGCTCGTCAACGTCGGGCACATGCGCGAGCTGCACCGCCACGGCGAGTTCCCGGTCTACGTCGTGACGATCCTCGGCGTGGTCTTCATCGACCTGCTCACCGGCGTGCTCATCGGCCTCGGCCTCGCGCTGCTCATGGTGCTGCGCCGCGTCGTCTGGGCGTCGATCGAGGTGCAGGAGCCGCGCTCGGAGGGCGGGACCTGGCACGTCGTCGTCGAGGGCGCGCTGTGCTTCCTCTCGGTGCCGCGCCTGTCGCGCCGCCTCGCGCAGATCCCCGAGGGCGCGGACGTCGTCGTGGACCTCGTCACCGACTACCTGGACCACGCCGCCTACGACCACCTCTCCGAGTGGGAGGAGCGCCACCGGCTCGCGGGCGGCACGGTGCGCATCGACGAGGTCGGGACGATGGGCCTGGTCGCGCGCCGGGAGTCCACCGCGGGCGGTCCCGGCGACCGCCGTCCGGGGCCGGTGCCGCGCTTCCTCTCGCCGTGGTCGGTGTGGCAGGCGCAGCACGACGCCACCTACGGCCAGGGCTGGGGGCACGGCCACTCCGAGGACGACGGTCACGAGCACTCCGACGACGCCGACCCGATCCTCACGGGGCTGCGCGAGTACCACCGGCGGGCCGCCGGGCTGGTCGCCCCGTACCTGTCCGACCTGGCCGACGGCCAGGCCCCGCACGCCTGGTTCCTCACCTGCAGCGACTCGCGGGTCGTGCCCAACGTGATCACGTCCTCCGGACCCGGCGACCTGTTCACGGTCCGCAACGTCGGCAACCTCGCGCCGGTCGGCGGCGGGGCGGACGACTCGGTGGGCGCGACCGTGGAGTACGCGCTGGACACCCTGCACGTGCCCACGATGGTGGTCTGCGGCCACTCCGGGTGCGGCGCCATGCAGGCCGTGTCCCGCGAGGTCGACGCCGACACCTCGCTGGGTCGGTGGCTCGGCGGCGCCGCGGAGTCGACGTCCCGCAACCGCGGCGGGCACCCGGTCGGCGAGCACGCCCGCGCCGGCGGGTGGGGCGACGTCGACCAGCTCGCGATGGTCAACGTCGCCGTCCAGCTGGACCGGCTGGCGCGGCACCCCGGAGTCGCCGCGGCGGTCGACGAAGGCCGGGTCCGCCTGGTGGGCCTGTTCTTCGACATCGCGACCGCGCGGATGTACGTCCTCGACGGCGACCGGTTCGTCCCGGCCTCGACCGACCGCCTCGGCGCGGGGGCCTCGTCGACCCCGGCCGAGCCGACGACCACCGCGTTCCCGGTGGCCGACCCGGACGGGGCGCGGACCTAGGCTGTCCGCCCGTGGACGAACCCCTCGGGTGGCTGGACGAGACGGCGCGGGCCCGCCGGCAGGCGGGCCTGCGCCGGACGATCACCCCGCGCGACGTCGTCGAGCCCCTGGTCGACCTCGCGTCCAACGACTACCTCGGGCTGGCCCGCGACCCGCGTGTGGTCGAGGGCGCCGTGGCGGCGACCCGGACGTGGGGGGCCGGGTCCACCGGGTCGCGGCTGGTCACCGGCTCGACCCGGCTGCACGCCGACCTCGAGGAGGACCTGGCCGACCTGGTCGGCGCCCCGGCCGCCCTCGTGTTCTCCAGCGGCTACACCGCCAACCTCGGCGCGGTGACGGCGCTGTCGGGCCGCGGTGCGGTGGTGGTCAGCGACGTGGCGGCGCACGCCTCGCTGGTGGACGCGGCCCGGCTGTCCCGGGCGCGGGTCGTCGTCTCGCGGTGCTCCCGCCCGGCCGATGTCGACGCGGTGCTCGCCGAGGCGGACGAGCGACGCCGGCTCGTCGTCACCGACGGCGTGGACTCCGTGGACGGCGGGCTCGCGCCGCTGGCCGAGCTGCACGCCGTGTGCCGGGCGCGCGGCGCGATCCTCCTGGTCGACGACGCGCACGGGCTGGGTGTGCGCGGTCCCGGCGGCGCCGGGCTCGTGAGCGAGGCCGGCCTGGCGGGGGAGCCGGACGTCGTGACGACGGCGACGCTCTCCAAGTCGCTGGGGTCGCAGGGCGGGGTGGTGCTGGGGTCGGCGGCGGTGGTCGCGCACCTCGTGGACGCCGCCCGGTCGTTCATCTTCGACACCGGCCTGGCGCCCGGGTGCGCGGGCGCCGCGCTGACCGCGCTCGGGGTGCTCCGGGCCGAGCCGGACCGGGTCGCCGCCCTGCACGCCGCGGCGGCGTCCATCGCGGCCTCCGCGCGCTCGGCGGCCCCGACGCTCGGCGTCCCCGAGCCCACCGCCGCGATGGTGCCGGTCGTCCTCGGCGAGCCGGAGCTCGCCGTCGCCGCCCGGGACGCCTGCGCGGCCGCCGGGCTCCGCGCCGGCTGCTTCCGCCCGCCGTCGGTCCCCGAGGGCACGTCCCGGCTGCGGCTGACCGCCCGGGCCGACCTGTCCGGCGACGACCTCGCCCTGGTCGACCGCGTCCTGCACGACGTGCTCGGCCCGATCGTGGGCGGGTCCCGGAGCAGCGGTGCCGTGCCCGGGGTGGCATCCTGGCGCCCGAGCTTCTGAATCGATGTGGAGGAGATCGTCGTGACCGTCACGGACAGCCCTCAGGCGTTCCGGCTCTGGCACTGTGGCCGCTGCCGTCGCCCGCTGACCGAGGCCTCCGACTACCTGCGCTGCCACTGCTGCGGCGCCGTGCACGACGTGGACGGGACCGCCCGCCCGGACGTCGAGGCCGCCGAGCGCCCGGCGCCCGACCCGAACGCCGTGCGCGTGCGGAACTGGCTGTAGCGCCGCCCTCCGATCCGAGCGAAGGGCCCCTTCGGTCGGCTGGACGGGCCAGGGGCGCCCATCGCCCGTGCGGCGTCGACCCGGCCGTGGGCGCCCACCGCCGGTTCTATCGAGCGGAGGGCCCCTTCGCTCGAGATCCGTCCCACAAGATCTCGTTCCGACGAGCGAAGGGGGGCGGGGACCGATCGGTCCGCTCCGTCGGACGAGATCTTCGCTGACGACGAGCCCGGCGCCCCTCCCGCACGCGGGGACGGGGACGACACACTCGCCCGCATGGAGGACGAGGACCCGCGTCCCGCGCTGAGGGGTGCCACGTACCGCGGGGACGGAGAGACGGTGGTCTCCGTTCTCGGCCGCCTCGACCCGTGGGAGTACCTGCAGATCGGCGGCGACGGACTGCTCCTGGCCCTCGTGCAGCGTGTGGGAGGCGCGGCGGAGCTGGCCGAGCGCTGGGTCGAGATGCTGCGCGAGCGCGACCGGGAGGGGGACGCCGAGCTCGCCGATCAGATCGAGGCGCGACTCGGCCGGGCACCGTCCCCGATGCTCCGTCCCCTCACGATCGACCTCGAACAACTCGCCGATGTCCTTGAGGGAGACCCGACGAGTCCGGGCGGACGGATCGACCTCGGCACCGGGGAGGTCTGGCCGATCTTCGACGACTTCCTGATGGACCAGGCGGCCGACGAGGACGACGGCGAGGACCGGGAGTGGCTGGAGGTCCCGTGCCTCGGGTCCCGGGCCTCCTACCGCGACATGCAGGACTTCATCAGCACTCTCGATGACCCCGGACGGCGCGATCGGCTGGAGATCGCCATCGAGGGCCGGGGTGCCTTCCGTCGCTTCAAGGACCGCCTATGGGACGACGAGCGCGCACGATGGCACGGCTTCTCCGAGGAGCGCCGACGGGGCCGCGCGCGAGCCTGGCTCGCCGATGCCGGCTACGCCGCGAGTCCACGTCGGGCCCCGTGAGGTCGAGCGAAGGGCCCCTTCGGTCGGCTGGACGGGCCGGGGGCGCCCATCGCCGGTGCGGCGCCGTACCGGCCGTGGGCGCCCACAGTCGGCTCTACCGACCGAGGGGCGCCTTCGCTCGACACGCGCACCCGGCGCCTACGCTCGCTACCCGTGCGCACGATGATCGTCACGGGGACCGGGACCGGCGTCGGGAAGACCGTCGTGACGGCGGCCGTGGCCGCGCTGGCGGCGGCGGCCGGGGAACGGGTCGTCGTCGTGAAGCCCGCGCAGACCGGGATCGGGCCGGGGGAGCCCGGCGACCTCGCCGACGTCGAGCGGCTCACCTCCCACCGCGTGCGGACCCTCGAGCTCGCCCGCTACCCGGAGCCCCTCGCGCCGGCGACGGCCGCACGCCGCTCGGGCCTCCCGCCCCTGCACGTCGCGGACATCGAGAAGGCACTCGCCGGGATCGACGACGCCGACCTCGTCCTCGTCGAGGGTGCCGGCGGACTGCTGGTGCGCCTGAACGACGACGGCGAGACCCTCGCGGACCTCGACCTCCCGGTCCTGCTCGTCGCCACCGCCGGGCTCGGCGTGCTGAACTCCGCCGCGCTGACCGCGGAGGCCCTCGGCCGGCGCGGGAGGGAACTGGTCGGGACCGTCGTCGGGGCCTACCCGCAGGAGCCCGACCTCGCCGAGCGCACCAACCTCGACGACCTCCCCGCCGTGACCGGCGCACCGCTGCTCGGTGTCCTGCCGGCGGACCTCGGCGGCGCGTCGACGGACCGCTTCGAGGCCGCCGCCCGGTGTGGCCTGCATCCCCTCCTGGGTGGGCAGTGGAGTCAGGGCTGACCGGTGAGGCAGACTCCGGACCGTTCGACCCCCGACGCATAGGAGCGACCGCGTGACGACGGCGAGCACCGACACCGCGACCGGCGCCACGGGCGGGACCGACATCCTGGCCGTCGCCCGCGAGCAGGTCCTCGAGCGTGGCGAGGGGCTCTCCGAGGCGCAGGTGCTCGAGGTGCTGCGGTTGCCGGCGGAGCGGTTGACCGAGGCGTTGGCGCTGGCCCACGAGGTGCGGATGCGCTGGTGCGGTCCGGACGTCGAGGTCGAGGGCATCGTGAGCCTGAAGACCGGCGGGTGCCCGGAGGACTGCCACTTCTGCTCCCAGTCGGGGCTGTTCGACTCGCCGGTGCGCGCGGCGTGGCTGGACAAGGACCGTCTGGTCGAGGCCGCGAAGCAGACCGCGAAGACGGGCGCGACGGAGTTCTGCATCGTCGCGGCGGTGCGTGGGCCGGACGAGAAGCTCATGGAGCAGATCCGGGTCGGGGTCGCGGCGATCCGCGCCGAGGTCGACATCAACGTCGCGTGCTCGCTGGGGATGCTGACCCAGGACCAGGTCGACCGGCTGGCCGCGATGGGCGTGCACCGCTACAACCACAACCTGGAGACCGCGCGCAGCCACTTCCCGGAGGTCGTCACGACCCACACCTGGGAGGAGCGCTGGGAGACCCTGCAGATGGTGCGGGCGGCGGGCATGGAGGTCTGCTGCGGGGGCATCGTCGGGATGGGGGAGACCCTCGAGCAGCGCGCGGAGTTCGCCGTGCAGCTCGCGGAGCTCGAGCCCGACGAGGTCCCGATGAACTTCCTGATCCCGAACCCGGGCACGCCGTTCGCGCACCTGGAGGTGCCGCAGGGCCCGGACGCGCTGATGACGATCGCGGCGTTCCGGCTCGCGATGCCCAAGACGGTGCTGCGCTTCGCCGGCGGCCGGGAGCTGACCCTGGGCGACTTCGGCGCGGAGCAGGGGATGCTGGGCGGGATCAACGCGATCATCGTCGGGAACTACCTGACGAACCTCGGGCGGCCGGCCGAGCAGGACCTCGAGATGCTGGACACCCTCAAGATGCCGATCAAGGCGCTGAACGACACCCTCTGATGTTCTGCTCCTTCTGCGGCGGCGAGGCCGCGTCCGGCGACCACGAGCACTGCCGGGCGCGGTTGTCGGCGATCGACCCGCCGCGGTACTGCCCGGAGTGCGGCCGACGGATGGTCGTGCAGGTCGATCCGATGGGCTGGACCGCGCGCTGCAGCCGCCACGGCGAGACGACGAACGCGGCGCAGCGGTGACACCCGAACCGGCCGCCGAGGAGTTCGTCCGGGAGGAGCCGCGCGGCCTGCTGGCGCGCGCCGAGCTGCTCGACGACCTCCGTCCGACGCTCGTGACCATGGTCGCCGTCGTCCTCGCCGGCGTCGTCCTCGGACTGCTCTGGGCGTTCGTGGCCCCCGGACAGGCGATCGTGACGACGGCGTCCGGCGCCAGCTCCCCGCTCGCGGCCGAGTCCGACCACGTCTTCGACGCCACCGCGATCTTCTTCCTGCTCGCCGCGGCGTACGGCGTGGTCGTCGGCGTCCTCGCCTGGCGCCGGGTCGCGCGGCGGGGGCCCGTGACCCTCCTCGGGGTCGGCATCGCGACGACGGCCGGGGCGTGGGTCGCCGCGTTCGTCGGCACCCGACTGGTCGGCCCGTTGACCGACCGGAGCTCCATCGGGGTGCTGCTCGACCGGGCCGAGGCGTCCGGGAGCGCCGCGGCCGGCCCGCCGGTCCCCGCCACGCTCTCGACGCTGCCGGCCACGCTCGGCTCCTTCTGGACGGTGCTCGCCGCCGGCGTCGGCGCCGTGCTCGCCTACCTGCTCTGCGCGATCGCGCTCGGCGAGGACGACATGGCCCGCCCGGAGGTCCCCGCCGGCGAGTGAGCGCGGGTCAGTTGTCGCTGGAGGGCACCGCGAACTTCGCCGTCGGCGCCCACACCGCGCCCAGGCGCCCGAGCAGGGTCGCCTCCCGGCTCATGGCGTGCGAGACCAGCTCAAGGCGCGCCTTGGGACAGGTCTGCTCGAGCAGCTCCTGGCGGTCGGCGAGCGGGAGGAGGCAGTCCGCGGCGAGCACGTGCGGGAGCACCGTGACGTCGACGTCGGTCTCCTCGACCGACACCGGCGGCGCCGCGGCGTCCGCGTCGGCCTCGTCGCCGTCGGGCTCGTCGACGTCGTCGACGTCGGTGTCCTCGAGGCCGGCGGCGAGGTCCCGGTCGGCGTCGCGCCGGTAGCTCCAGGCCGTGGTGCAGTAGCGCCGGTGGGCCGCGCGGGCGGCGCGCTCGAGCGGCTCGAGCTCGGCGGGGTCGTCGCCCTGCAGGTCGGGGACCCACTCGACGGTCGCGGTCAGGTACGGCGACGACGTCGCGTCGATCTCGAGGAGGCGGAACCGGCGGTCGCCGGTGGTCAGCATGTCGAACCGGCCGTCGGGCAGGCGCCGGACCTCGCGGAGCGCGGCGGTGCAGCCGATCTCGTGCAGCCCCGCCACCCCGTCGTCGGGACCCCAGCCCTCACGGACCGCGACCACCCCGAACTGCTTGCCGGGGACCGCCCCGGTGACCAGGTCGATCGTCATCTGCCGGTAGCGGGGTTCGAAGATGTGCAGCGGGAGCGGCGCCCCGGGCAGCAGCACGGTGCCCAGCGGGAAGAGGGGCATCGTCTCGGGCACGGCGACCACGCTACGGCCGAACGGCCCGGGTCGCCGGGTGAGCGTCAGCAGTCGGGCGGGCGCAGCGTCGCGAACGGGTCGGTCACCCGCAGCCGGTGCTCGGAGAAGCGGAAGAGCGCCGCGGGCCGACCGCCGGAGGGACCGGGGGCGGCCGTGGAGCCGGTGGGGACGAGCACCCCGCGGCGGGTCAGCACCCGCTGCAGGTTCGTCGCGGACACCCGGTGGCCCAGCGCGGACGCGTAGAGCCGGCGCAGCTCGGAGATCGAGAAGATCTCCGGGGCCAGGGCGAAGCCGATGTTGGTGTAGGAGAGCTTCGCGCGCAGCCGGTCCAGGCCGGCCCGGGTGATCTCGCCGTGGTCGAACGCGGTCGGCGGGAGCGCGTCGACCGGGTGCCAGGCGGTGTCGTCCGGGACGGCCGGGTCGGCGTCGCTGGGCACCAGCCCGAGGAAGGCGGTGGCGACGCGCCGGGGCGCGGGACCGCGGTGGGGGTCGGAGAACACCGAGAGCTGCTCGACGTGGGCGACCTCGCCGAGGTCCACCTTCTCCGCGAGGTGGCGGCGCACGGAGGCCTCGACGTCCTCGGTGGCGCCGAGCCGCCCGCCCGGCAGCGCCCAGCGCCCGGTGTGCGGGTCGCGGGCCCGCTGCCAGAGCAGCACCTCGGGGGAGCTGGGCGCCATCCGCAGGACGACGGCCAGCACGTCGTGCGCGATCAGGCCCTCGGCCTCCACGCCGCCCACGGTAGCGGTCCGTGATCGCGTGTGGGCTCGGTCATCCCCGCCGGACCGGGATCTGGCGCAGTACGGGCACGCCGCGTACCGTCGGCCACGTTTTCGACCAACAGGCGAAAACCTCCGCACCGATCCGGGCCACCCAGCGACGGGTGGGGCGACCCCGGGGGAGGACCACCGGCCATGACCGTCACCGATCTCGCCGCGCACCAGCCGCCGACCGACCTCGTCGAGCCCCGCAGTCTCACCGCGGAGGCCGACGTCGAGGCCTGGGCCGCGCAGGTCCGGGAGCTGGCCCGGGCCCGCGACGCCGTGGTGCTCGCGCACAACTACCAGCGCCCGGAGATCCAGGACGTCGCCGACCACACCGGCGACTCGCTGGCCCTGTCCCGCATCGCCGCGTCCTCCGACGCCGGCACCATCGTGTTCTGCGGCGTGCACTTCATGGCCGAGACCGCGAAGATCCTGGCGCCGGAGAAGACGGTGCTGATCCCGGACGCGCGCGCCGGCTGCTCGCTCGCCGACTCGATCACCGCCGACGAGCTGCGCGCCTGGAAGGCCGAGCACCCCGGCGCCGTCGTCGTCAGCTACGTGAACACGACCGCCGCGGTGAAGGCCGAGACCAACGTGTGCTGCACGTCGTCCAACGCGGTCGAGGTCGTGGCCTCGATCCCGGCCGACCGCGAGGTGCTGTTCCTGCCCGACCAGTTCCTGGGCGCGCACGTCCGCCGCGAGACCGGCCGGGAGAACCTGCACGTGTGGGCCGGGGAGTGCCACGTCCACGCCGGCATCAACGGCGCCGAGCTGACCGCGCGCGCCCAGGCCGACCCGGACGCGGACCTGTTCGTGCACCCGGAGTGCGGATGCGC
Organism: Actinomycetospora aurantiaca; assembly: GCF_037401875.1. NCBI lineage: Bacteria > Bacillati > Actinomycetota > Actinomycetes > Pseudonocardiales > Pseudonocardiaceae > Actinomycetospora > Actinomycetospora aurantiaca. The sequence continues at coordinate 17,327 of NZ_JBBEGN010000026.1, forward strand.
GACGTCCGCGCTCTACCTCGCCGGGGAGGGGGCGGTGCCCGCCGACCAGGTGCACATCCTGTCGACCGGCGGGATGCTCGACGCGGCCAAGAACACGACGAAGGCGTCCGTGCTGGTCGCGACCGAGGTCGGCATGCTCCACCAGCTCCGCCGCGCCAACCCGGCGGTCGACTTCCGGCCGGTGAACGACCGCGCCGCCTGCGGCTACATGAAGATGATCACGCCCGGTGCCCTGCTGCGCTCGCTGCAGGAGGGGCGCGACGAGGTCCACGTGGACCCGGTCACCGCGGAGAAGGCGCGCGCCTCCGTGCAGCGGATGATCGAGATCGGCCGGCCCGGGGGTGGGGAGTGATCGGCTCCTGGAGTGCCGCGGCCGACCTCGTCGTCGTCGGCTCCGGGGTGGCCGGACTCTCGGCGGCGAGCGAGGCGTCGCGGCGGGGCCTGCGCGTCGTCGTCGTCACCAAGGACGCCCCCGACGAGGGCTCCACCCGCTGGGCGCAGGGCGGGATCGCGGTCGTGCTCGGCGACGTCGCCGGGGACACCGTCGACGCCCACGTGGCGGACACGGTGGCCGCCGGGGGCGGGCTGGTCGACGCGGCGGCCACCGCCGACATCCTCGGCGCCGGCCGGGCGGCCGTGCAGGACCTGCGCTCCCGCGGTGCCCTGTTCGACGCCTCCGGGACCCGGCTCGCCCGCACCCGCGAGGGCGGGCACGGCACCACCCGCGTGATCCACGCGGGCGGCGACGCGACCGGGGCGGAGGTGCAGCGGGCCCTGCTCGCCGCACTCCCCGGGGAGATCACGGTGCTCGCGCACCACACCGCGGTCGCGGTGGGCCGGGACCGCGGCCGGGTGACCGGGCTCGAGGTGGTCGACGACGCCGGGGTCCCGGGCGTGGTCGCCGCGCCCGCCGTCCTGCTGGCCACCGGCGGCGTCGGCGGGCTCTACGAGACGACGACCAACCCCGCCGTCGCCACCGCCGACGGCTGGGCGCTCGCGCTGCGCGCCGGGGCGGCCCTCGCGGACGTCGAGTTCGTGCAGTTCCACCCAACGGCGCTCGCCGTGCCGCGCCTCGTCGGGCGGGCGCCGCTGGTCACCGAGGCGCTGCGCGGCGAGGGGGCGCACCTGGTCGAGCTCTCGGGACGGGGCGTCATGGACGACGTCGACCCCCGCGGCGACCTCGCGCCCCGCGACGTCGTGGCCGGGGCCATCACCGCGGTGCTGGCCCGGACCGGGGCCGAGCACGTCCTGCTGGACGCCACCGGGGTCCCGGACGTCCGACGCCGGTTCCCGACGGTGGCCGCGGCCTGCGACGGCATCGGGGTCGACCTCGCCCGGGAGCCGATCCCGGTGCGGCCCGCCCAGCACTACGCCTGCGGCGGGGTCGTCACCGACACCACCGGCCGCACCGGGGTGCCCGGGCTGTGGGCGGCCGGGGAGGTCGCGCGGACCGGACTGCACGGCGCCAACCGACTGGCCTCGAACAGCCTGCTCGAGGGCCTGGTGGTGGGCCGCCGGGCCGGGGCCGACGTCGCGGCGGCACTCTCCGGGCCGCGGGTCGTGCCCGAGCCGTCCGGGCTCGTCGTCGGGACGGCCCTGGCGGCCGACCGGGCGGTGCTGCAGCGCGCGATGAGCCGCGGTGCCGCGATCGGTCGCGATGCGTCCGGCCTGGCCGCGACCTCGGACGTCATCGAGGCGTCGTCGGTGCCGGTCGCGCTGGACTCCCGGGCGGCCGTGGAGGACGCCGCGCTCGCGCTGGCCGCGGGCGCGGTCCTCGCGGCCGCGGGCTCGCGCACCGAGTCGCGCGGCTGCCACCTGCGCTCGGACTTCCCGCGCCGCGACGACCGCTGGCAGGGCGCGTCGACGGCGGTCACCCTCGTCGACGGCCGGCTCTGCCTCGGCGCGCTCGACACCGCCCTCGGAGGTGCCGCATGACGGCCGTGCTGCTGCCCGAGGGACTGGACGCGGCGGAGATCGACGCCGTCGTCGACCGGGCCCTCGACGAGGACCTGCGCGACGGCCCGGACCGGACGACGGCGGCCTGCGTCCCGCCGGGGAAGGTCGCGGTGGGGGAGTTCCGGACGCGGCCCGCGGGCACGCTGGCGGGCGTCGGGGTCGCGGTGCGGGTGCTGGAGAAGGTGTGCGGCCCGGAGCTCGAGGTGCTCGCCGCGCACGACGACGGGTCCCGGCTCGCTCCCGGCGAGGTGGCGCTCGCGGTGCGGGCGCCGCTCGCGACGCTGCTCACCGCCGAGCGGACCGCGCTCAACCTGCTCTGCCAGCTCTCCGGGGTCGCCACCGCCACGTCGGCGTGGGTCGACGCGGTCGCCGGGACCCGGGCGCGCATCCGGGACACCCGCAAGACCGTCCCCGGCCTCCGGGCGCTGCAGAAGTACGCGGTGCGCTGCGGCGGCGGGGTCAACCACCGGATGTCCCTGGGCGACGCGCTGCTGATCAAGGACAACCACGTCGCGGCGGCGGGGTCGGTCACCGCAGCGGTCCGGGCCGCCCGCGACGCCGCCCCGGAGCTGCCGTGCGAGCTGGAGGTGGACTCCTTCGACCAGCTCGACGAGGCACTCGGTCTGGGCCTGGAGCTGATCCTGCTGGACAACTTCAGCGCGTCCGACTGCGCCGAGGCCGTCCGGCGTCGTGATGCCGCATCCCCGTCGTGCGGGCTCGAGGCGAGCGGCGGGCTGACGATCGGGAACGCCGCGGCGTACGGCGCCGCCGGTGTCGACTTCCTCGCCGTCGGCGGGCTCACGCACTCGTCGCCGGCCCTGGACCTGGGGCTGGACCTGCGGTCGTGATCGCGGTCCCCGACGAGCGCGGGGTCGTCCGGGAGACCCGTCTCGACGAGCTCAGCTGGCGTCCGAGCGCCTACGCGATCGTCCTGCGCGGCGAGGAGATCCTGCTGCTGCCCTACCTCGACGGCGTCGACCTGCCGGGCGGCGGGATCGAGCTCGGTGAGTCGCTGGAGGAGGGGCTGCTGCGCGAACTGGCGGAGGAGACCGACCTGGACGGGTACGACCCCGTGCTGGTCGGCGCCGCGTCATCGTTCTTCCGGTTCGACGACGACTGCGTCCAGTCCGTGATGCTCTACTACCGGGTCCTGGTCCACCCGGGCGAGCCGAGCGTCGCGAACCTCAGCGACGCGGAGCGGGAGACCACCGGGCTCGCGCGGTGGCACCCGGTCGCCGACCTCCCGGACCTCCACCTCCCCTCCACGGTCAACTGGCGCCCGTTCGTCACCCGGGCTCGCAGCGTGTGACAGGTAGCGTCTACTCCTGTCAGATAGACTCGTGGAGTGACAGCATCGGCCGAGGGTTCGGAATCGGCGATGGTCGTCGTCGGTCGTGAGGGCCGGGTCCTGATTCCGGCACAGCTCCGCCGCGACCTCCAGCTGGGGCCCGGCTCCCGGCTCCTCGTCCACGTGGAGGACGGCCGTCTCGTCATGGAGACGCCCGAGCAGCTGATGGACCGGATCCAGCGCGACGTGGCCGAGGCGTGGCAGGGCCCGGCCGACACCTCGGTCGTCGACGACCTCCTGGCGGACCGTCGGCGGGAGGCCGCCGACGACGAGTCGGCCCCGTGACCACCGAGGACCGGCCACCCGTCCTCGACGCCTCCGCCGTCCTCGTCTGGATGCGCGCCGAGGTCGGGGCGGCCGTCGTCGCCGGCTACCTGGCCACGGCGGCGATCAGCGCGGTCAACCTCTCCGAGGTCCACCAGAAGCTCGCGCAGTACGGGGTCGACGCGGACCGGATGACGGATCGACTCCGTGTCCTCGGCGTGCGCGTGGCGGCGTTCGACGCCGACGACGCCGTGGCGGCGGCTCGACTGTGGCCGTCGACCCGCTCCGCGGGTCTCTCCCTGGGTGACCGGTGCTGCCTGGCCCTCGCGTCCCGTCTCGACGGCTTCGCCGTCACCGCTGACCGGGCCTGGACGGGTCTCGACCTGGACGTGCCTGTGGTGTCGATCCGGGACGACGAGCAGTGAGCGGCGCCGGAGCGGTCGTCGTCGGCGGCGGGATCGCCGGGATGTCGGTGGCGGCGGAGCTGGCCGCGCTCGGCGTCGAGCGGCCGGTCCTGCTCGAGGCCGAGGCGGAGCTCGCCCACCACACCACCGGGCGGTCCGCCGCGAGCTACATCCCCGGCCACGGCTCGGGGCCGATGCGGGCACTCGTCGCCGCGAGCCGGGACCGCTTCGACCAGCTCGCCGACGAGGCAGGCCACTCCTTCCTGCGCCCGCGGCCCGTCCTGCACGTGGCGACGACGCCCGAGGAGGAGCGGGTGCTGCGCTCCGATCTCCTCGCGCTCGCGGAGGTCACGGAGCTCTCGCCGGCCGACGCCGTCCGCCGGTGGCCGGCCCTGCGCCGCGACGCCGTCCGCGGTGCGGGCGTGGTCGAGGACGCCCACGACGCCGACCCGCTCGGCCTCCACCAGCACTACCGGCAGCGCTTCCGCGCCGCGGGCGGGGAGATCCGCACGAAGGCACCCGTCGTCGGGATGACGAGGACCGGGACCGGGTGGCACCTCGACCTTCCCGACAACGGGCTCGACACGGACCTCGTCGTCCTCGCCGCGGGCGCGTGGACCGACCGGCTGCTCGCGCTCGCCGGGGCGCCGACCCTCGGGCTGCAGGCGATGCGCCGCACGATCGCGATCGTGCGGGCGGAGGTCCGGCCGGACGATCCGTTCGCGGTCGGTGTCGGCGAGACCTGGTACGCCAAGCCGGAGGGGCGGTACCTGCTGATCAGCCCGTCGGAGGAGACCCCGCAGGAGCCGGGGGACGCGCGGCCCGACGAGCTCGACGTCGCGCTCGCGATCGAGCGGGTCAACGTCGTCACCACCCTCGGGATCCGGTCGGTGGTCACCAGCTGGGCCGGGCAGCGCACCTTCGCCCCCGACCGGACCCTCGTGGTGGGGGAGCGGGCCCCGGGCCTGGCCGTCGTGGCCGGGCAGGGCGGGTCGGGCATCGAGACGGCGCCCGCGGCGGCGGCCCTCGCCGCGGCCGTGCTGGTGGACCGGTCCATGCCCGACGACCTGCGACGACACGGTGTCCAGGCCGCCGCGTACAGCCCGGAGCGGCTCCTCTAGCCTCCCCCGTATGGGTCAGTCCCGACGGGCCAGCTCCGCTCCGCTCCGTGGCCGGCCCCGGCGCCTGCTCGTCGCCGCCGCCGTCGCCCTCCTCGCCCTCCTCACCGCGTGCGCAGGCCCGCAGGAGACCGTCCCGCCGATCGCCGTGGCACCCACGGAGGCGCAGAACGTGGCGGGGGCCGAGCCGCTGCCGGCCCCGCTGCCGGGACTGCCGGGCGCGGCGCCGGCTCTCCCGCGCGTCCTCGCCCCGCTGTCCGCGATCGGGAGCCGGAACGGGCCGCGGATCTGCGAGAAGTTCCGGTCCGCCCCGGTCGCGGGCGGGCGCTTCGAGGTGCAGAACAACGCCTGGGGCGCGGACACCCCGCAGTGCACCACCGCCTTCGACACCGGGTTCAGCGTGCAGGCGAACCACGCCAAGGACTCCGGACCGGCGGCCTACCCGAGCATCGTCTGGGGCTGCAACCACGGCACGTGCACCCGCGGCACGCCCTTCCCGCGCCCGATCAGCGACCTCGGGGACGTGCGCTCGAGCTGGTCGTTCAGCGTCCCGGACCGCGGCCGCTGGAACGCCGCCTACGACGTCTGGCTCGACCCGACGCCCCGCCGGGACGGCCACAACACCGGCGCCGAGCTGATGATCTGGATGGCGCGCGCCGGAGGCATCGACCCGATCGGCTCGAAGTCCGGCACCGCCTCGCTCGGCGGGACCACCTGGGACGTCTGGACCGGCGAGAACAACGGCGTCCCCGTGATCTCCTACATCCGCCGGCAGTCCGTGCGGGAGGTCGTCGACCTGCCCGTCACCGACTTCGTCACCGACGCGCAGCGTCGGGGCGTCGTGCAGCGCGACTGGTACCTCACCAACCTCCAGGCGGGCTTCGAGCCGTGGGTCGGAGGCTCCGGGCTGTCGACGGACGCCTTCAACGCCACCCGCAACGGGGTCTGAACCCGTCACCCGAGTGGGTGTTCACGGCCCACTCGTCCGCTCGAACGACTGACGCCGTCTGGCGCTGCTCGCTGCGCCGAACGTACGTTTCGCCGCGCTGAACGGTCCAACGGGGAGGACGGCGCGGATGAACGGTCGGTGGGCGGCGGCGAACGAGACGCCCGAAGGTTCCCGACGACGGGTGGGCCGGCACCGGCGGCCCGGCCGCCGGGCGAGCACGCCGGCGTCGATGGTGACGCCGCGCCACGGGCGGCGGACGAGCCGGCGCGCGGACGCCCTCCGTGCGATCGGCGGCGGGCTCGCCCTCGTCGCGCTCGCCGTCGTCACCGGCCTGCCGCAGGGTGCGGCCGCCGATCCCCGCCCGGCGCCGATCGCCGTCACGAGCCACGACGGACCCGAGCGGGCCGAGGAGCGGAAGGTCTGCGAGAAGTTCGGGTCCACCCCGGTCGCCGGCGGGCGCTACGAGGTGCAGAACTCCCTCTGGGGCGCCAGCACGTCCCAGTGCATCGTCGCCTTCGACGGCCCGTCGGCCGGCCCGACCGGCGCGAGCGCCGCGTTCCGGGTCGAGGCGAAGCACCGCAACGACAGCGGCCCGGCGTCCTACCCCTCGATCGTCTACGGCTGCAACTACGGGAACTGCACCAAGGGCACCCCGTTCCCGCGGCCGATCTCCGACCTCGGCGACCTGCGCTCGTCCTGGACCGTGGAGACCCCGGCGTCGGGGGACTACAACGTCGCCTACGACATCTGGCTCGACCCCACCGCCCGCAAGGACGGCCGCCCCACCGGGCTCGAGCTGATGATCTGGCTCAAGCACACCGACCGGGTCCAGCCGATCGGCGACAAGGTCGGCACCACGACCCTCGACGGCGTCGGCTACGACGTGTGGCTCGGCAAGGCCGACCTCCCGACGATCTCCTACGTGCGCCAGCAGCAGACGACCGAGGTCAAGGACCTGAACATCACGACCTTCGTCGCCGACGCGCAGAAGCGGGGCCAGGCCAAGCAGGGCTGGTACCTGACGAGCATCCAGGCCGGGTTCGAGCCGTGGATCGGCGGCGACGGGCTGGAGACGACGTCGTACTCGGTCACCCGCAACGGTCAGTAGGACCGGCTCAGTCCTGGTCGGTCAGCTCGTGCTCCACCCCGTGCAGCAGCGAGGCCCGCTCGAAGGCCTCCATGCGGCGCCGGTCGCGCTTGGTCGGGCGGCCGGTGCCGCGTTCGCGCTGCGGAGGCGCGGGCGTGGACTCCTTCGGCGGCGGGGGCGGGGTGTGGTCGACGTAGCAGGTGACGGCCACGGGGGCGCCGACCCGCTTCTCGATCACGGTGCCGACCTCCACCACCCGCGGGATGTCGTAGAGCCGGGTGCGCACGGTGTCGCCGGCCCGGACCGGCGTCGACGGCTTCGCGGGCTTGTCGTTGACCCGGACGTGCCCGCCCCGGCACGCCGTCGCGGCGTCCGCCCGGGTCTTGCTCAGCCGGACCGCCCACAGCCAGCGGTCCACGCGCGTCGTGGAGTCCATACCCCGCTCATTCTCACCCTCCGGTCGCGCCCGTCCACCTCGTTCCCGACGGCGGGTCGCGAGCGCCTCGCTCCCCTCGCCCGTCCGGCGTACCGTCGATGATCGGTGTGACCGACGAAGGGACCGCGGGGTGCAGCTCGGCGCGGACGTGTCCCCGGAGGAGGCGGCCGCGCTGCACGAGGTGCTGCGCGATCGCGCCGTCGTCCCGGTCCTCCAGCCGGTGGCCGACGTCGGCACCGGTGAGGTGGTCGGGGTGGAGGCCCTGGCCCGCGGGCCCGCCGGGCCGCTCGCCGGTCCGGACCGCCTGTTCGCCGCCGCCCGCGCGGAGGGCCGGCTGGCGGAGCTGGACGACCTCTGCCGCCGGCGCGCCGTCGAGGTCGCCGCGGAGGCCGGTCTCGCCGGCCCGTTCGCGCTGTTCGTCAACGTCGAGCCGGAGGCCGCCCCGGTCGTCGTCACGCCGGGACCGGCCACGGCGGAGCTCCTGGACCGGGGGGTGCGGATCGTCCTCGAGCTGACCGAGCGGGAGCTGGCGGCCGACCCCGGCCGGCTGCTCGCGTTCGCCGGCGCCGCCCGTGCGGAGGGCTTCCGCATCGCGCTCGACGACGTCGGCGCCGAGCCCGCCTCGCTCGCGCTGATGCCGTTCCTGCGCCCGGAGGTCGTCAAGTTGGACCTGAGCCTCGTGCAGGGGCGGGACCCGGGCGAGGTCGCCCAGATCATGTCGGCGGTCGCGGCCTACGCGGAGCAGAGCGACGCGACCGTCCTCGCCGAGGGCGTCGAGTCGGCCGAGCAGCTCGCCGTCGCGCGGGGCCTGGGCGCGACCCTGGCGCAGGGCTGGTGGGTCGGCGTGCCGCGGCCCGCCCCCGAGCTGCTGGCCGGGCTCGAGCCCCCGCCGTTCCCGCCGCGGTTCCGGCTCGAGGTCCCCGGGCCGGTGCCGCACAGCCCGTTCGCGACGGTGGCGCGGTCGCGGACGCCGCGGCGGGCTCCGAAGTCGCTGCTGGTCGCGGTCAGCCGGCACCTGGAGCGCCAGGCCGCGGCGCAGGGTGACCTCGCGGTCGTGCTGGCCGCCTTCGAGGACGCCGTGAACCTGACGACCGGCGCCCGCCGTCGGTACCGGGCGCTCGCTGGGACCGCCGCGTTCGTGGGGGTGCTCGGGAGCGGGGTCGTCGACGAGCCCGAGCGCGGGGTGCGCGGCGCCGACCTGCACGCGGACGACCCGGTGCGCGGGGAGTGGGACATGGTCGTCGTCGGGCCGCACTTCGCCGCGGCGCTCGTGGCGCGGGACCTGGAGCCGGACGCGGACCCGCTCGACCCCGACCGCGACTTCGACCACGTCCTCACCCACGACCGGGCCCTGGTGCTCGAGGTGGCCCGGTCGCTGATGGCGCGCGTGGTGCCGCGATCGTCACGGAGTGCGACGAGCACGGCACCTTCTTCGTCCGAGGGGGTCGTCTCGGGCGGTCTGTCCTAGCTCCCTCGGACCTCACGGGTACCGTCCGTGCCAGGACGAGGCAGGCGCGAGGCGCGTGAGGTGGGCGGGGAGTGACCGACGTGGCGGGCAGTGTCGGGTCCGTCGAGCTCGCCGCGGCCATGGGCGCCCTGGACACGGTGTTCCAGCCGATCGTCGACCTCGCGACCGGCGGCGTGATCGCCCACGAGGCCCTGACGCGGGGGCCGGCCGGCGTCCTGGCCCGCCCGGAGCAGCTGTTCGAGCGGGCCCGCCGCGAGCACCGGCTCGCCGAGCTCGACGAGCTGTGCCGCGTCCGGGCGCTCGAGGCGGCGCTGGCGGCCGGCGCGGACCGGCCGGACACCCTGTTCCTCAACGTCGAGCCCGACGGCATCCCGATCGGGCCCGCGCCGGCGCCGGCGGTCGAGTTCGTCCGCGCGGGCGGGCGTCTCGTGCTGGAGTTCACCGAGCGGGCCCTGACAGCGGACCCGGCGCGGGTGCAGTGGTTCGCGAACCGGCTGCGGCACGTCGGGATCGCGGTCGCGCTGGACGACGTCGGGAGCCACCCCAGCTCGCTGGCGCTCATGCCGTTCCTGCGCCCCGAGGTCGTCAAGCTCGACCAGCGCCTGGTGCAGGCCCCGCACGACGACGCGGCCGCCCGGATCGGCACCGCCGTGTGCGCGTACGCCGAGCAGAACGACGCGATCGTGCTCGCCGAGGGCATCGAGACCGCCGAGCACGAGCGGACCGCCCGGGCCCTGGGCGCGACCCTCGGGCAGGGCTGGTTCTACGGCCGCCCCGGCGTCCTCGGGCCGGACGCGCGCCGCATCCCGCCGGTCGGTGCCCCGCTCGCGCGCGCCCCGGAGGGCCCCACCCGGCGCAGCCCGTTCGCGACGGTCTCGCGCAGCCGCCCGATGCGTCGGGGCGGGCTCGACGAGGTCGCGCTCGCGGCGGAGCTCCTCGAGCGCCGGGCGCTGACGGCGGAAGGTCCCACGGTCACGCTCGCGACGGTCGGCCCCTCCGGGGTGCCCACCGGCGACCGCGCGGCGCGCTACGTGGCCGCGGGGGAGACCACCAGCCTGGTGGCGCTCCTCGGGGCCGGGGCGGCGCCGCTGCCCGGCGTCCGCGGCGCCGACCTCGCGGAGGGCGACCCGCTGTGCTCCGAGTGGGACGTCGTCGTGGTCGGCCCGCACGTGGCGGCCGCCCTGGTCGCGCGCGACACGTTCGGCGGCGACCACCAGTACACCGTCGTCTACGACCGCGGCCTCGTGCTGGAACTGGCCCGGTCGTTGATGAGCCGGATCGTCCCGGCACCGAACGCGGCGATGCCGGGACCCTGAGGACTCACCAGCCGCGTTCGCGCCACTCCGGCAGCTGCGGGCGCTCGGCGCCGAGCGTGGTGCCGTCGCCGTGGCCGGGGTAGACCCACGTCTCGTCGTCGAGGCGGTCGAACACCTTGCGCTCGAGGTCGTCCATCAGCGCGTTGTGGTGGTCGATCGTGGTCCGGGATGCGGGCCCAACGCTTGAAGTTTGCCGCCGTGGCCCATTCGGAGGCCGCGTGGACGTCCGTCCGGAGATCGTCTCGTTGATGCTCACGATCGCGGTGGGCAGCATCGCGTTGCTCGACATCGAGGACTCGCGCTCACCCCGTGCGTGGCGGCATCCGCTCTGGGCCGGCCATCCCGTCTCGCCCCCAGCGCTGGCCCTGGGGTCTGTGAAGGCAAAGATCCCCTGCACGTTGGTCGGACTGGTGACCCCCAGGCGCGAAGCCGGATCAGCACCACCACTTGCGGCGGCAGTAGCCGCCGGTCAGGGCTCCGTCGGGCAGGTTGTGGTCGTCGGTGTCAACGTCGATGTCCACGTCGGTGTCCGACGCAGGCGGCGGCGGCGTGGTGGTCGTCGAGGACGGCGGCGGAGTCGTCGTGGTGGTCGTGCGCGCGTCGTCGGGGATCATCAGCTGCACAATGTTCGCGTTGGCCTGCCGGATGCGTGTCCCAGGATAGGGGTTCTGTCCGATAATCGTCGCGGTCTCCCGGCCGGGCGTCGCGGTGCCGACGTAGATGCCGCGGGTGGACAGGTCGTTGATCGCGGCCTGCAGGGTCCAGCCGACGTAGTTCGGCATGGCGACGGTCCCGGCGTACTGGGCCTCGCCAACGGTGTAGCCCCCGCTCGGAGTCATCGGCAGCGGCGGGTAGGGCGAGGACCCGGCAGCCGGGGTGACAGCAGGACGTCCCGCCGCGGCGAGCATCGTGACGAGCAGGACCACGGCAAGCCCCGCGCTGACGATCGCGATCTTCGCTGCGCGAGATAGCCCCCGTAGCTCACCGATGACGCCCTTGCGCCGACTCAGGTCTGAGAACTCGCCCACGGTGTGCCCCCTCGCGTTCCCGTGCAGGTACTCGTGAGTGGTGTCGGGGTCGTTACCAGGTGGGCGGTCTCAACCTGGTCTCAGTCAAGTTCTGGCGTGGTTGGTCGGCTCGTCAGCACGCAATGGCAGGACGCGGGCCCCGGGTACTGCACGTGCGACCGCTTCGCGGTGCGGTCGGCAGGCGGGGACGGCGACGCTGGCCGCCTGGACGACATCGCGGGCCTCCCGCTGACACGCGCCGAGCACCTGGCAGATCACCGGTGCGCGCCGAGCCATGCGGTGACGGCCTGCTCGACGGTGTCGGCGTCGATGGGGCCGCCGGAGGCGAGGAGGTCGAGGCGTAGCGCGACCTGCAGCAACAGGGTCGCTGAATGGCGGGCGCGGTCCTCGGCGGCCACTGGTCGGCGAGGGTGTCGCGCAGCAGGGCGTCCGTGCGGTCGGCTGCGGCCGGTTCGGGGTGGCTGCTCACGGTCGCCCTCCGTGGCGGGAGCGCCGCCAGGCGGCGAGGAACGCGAGGACGTCGGCGAGGCCGAGGCGCTCCAGACGGCGCGGGCGCGCTCGACAGCGCGCCGGGATCGGCGCGATGGGGGTGGGGGATGCTGGGGCGCGGGTCAGCCCTCCGCGGCTGATCAAGGCCCCGTCGTCATGCTGCAGACACACGGCCGGGGCCGCCTGGACGAGGTCAGGCGGCCCCTGTGGAGCAGCAGCGGGTCAGCTCACCACCCGCGAGTCCGCCACTCCGGCAGGCTCGGACGTTCGGCGCCCAGCGTGGTGTCGTCGCCGTGGCCGGGGTAGACCCACGTCTCGTCGTCGAGGCGGTCGAACACCTTGCGCTCGAGGTCGTCCATCAGCGCGTTGTGGTGGTCGATCGTCGCGGTCTTACCGTGGCCGCCGGGGAACAGCGAGTCGCCGGTGAACAGGTGCGCGGTGCCGTTCGGGTCGCGGTAGAGCAGGGCGATCGAGCCGGGGGTGTGCCCGTCGAGGTGGATGACCTCCACGAACGACTCCCCGAAGCGGACCTCGTCGTCGTCGCCGACGGTGTGGTCCGGCGCCACGGGCAGATCCGGGGCGTCCAGCTCGTGGGCGTAGGTCGTCGGCGAGAGCTCCTTGGTCATCGCCTCCAGCGCCTGGACGTGGTCCCAGTGCTGGTGGGTGGTGACGATCGTCTTCGTGTTCCCCCGGTCGGCGACGGTGTCCACGGTGTCGAGCAGGCGGTCGGCCTCGTTCGCGGCGTCGATGAGCAGCGTCGCCCCGGTGGCCCGGTCGACGAGCAGGTAGGCGTTGTTGTCCATCGGGCCGACCGAGACCTTCGTGATCGACACGGCGTCGAGGTCGCGGCGGGCGGCCGGGCCCTCCGGGTCGACGTGGCCGGTGTAGGTGTCGAGGAGCTCCACGCCGACAGTCTGCCCGGATGCGCTCCGGTGCATGCTCCGGCGTGATTGTCGGGGGGTCGCGCTATCCTTCGAACATGAGTTCGGACGGTGGTGGGGACGCGGTCAGCGACGAGCTGACCGCGCTGCTCACCCGCCTCTCCGAACTCGCCGACCTTTCCACCGACCCGGCGTGCGGGATCACCGACGCCGCCCGGATCGACCGGATCGCGCTGCTCGAACAGACCCGGACCGCGCTGGCGGCCGCCCAGCACACCGAGATGGTCGCCTTCGCCAAAGCGCACGTGGAGGCCCAGGCCGACCTGGTCGCCGCCCACGAACTCGACCCCCGCGACCTCGGCAAGGGCATCGCCGACCAGATCGCCCTGGCCTGCCACATCTCCCCGACAGTGGGCTCCCGCCGGTTGGGGGTCGCCCAGGCACTGGCCGACGACCTGCCGACCACGCGGGCGTTGTTGGTGGCGGGTCGGGTGTCGGAGCGAGTCGCCGAGCTGGTGGTGTCCTGGACCAGCCACCTCGACCCCGAACACCGCCGACACGTCGACCAGCAGGTCACCGAGGCGGGGATCGAGGCGCAGAGCCGATTCCAGGCCGAGGCGACCATCAAGCGGCTCGCGTACGAGGCGGACCCGGCCGGGTTCACCGACCGCGGGCGGACCGCCCGCAAACAGCGGCGGGTCACGCTGCGCCCCGCCCCGGACACCATGAGCGTGCTCTCCGGGCTGCTGCCGGTCGAGCAGGGCGTCGCCTGCATCACCGCGCTACGCCGCCACGCCGACACGTTGATCGCCGGTGGGGACGCCGACGGGCGCACGCGGGATCAGATCGTGGCCGACACCCTGGTCGAGCGGGTCACCGGGCAGACCTTCGCCGAGGACGTCAACGTCGAGGTCGGGATCGTGCTGCCCCTCGACGCCCTGACCGACCCCGACAGCCCCACCACCGGCGAGGTCGTCGGGTATGGGCCGCTACCCAGTGGGATCGTCGCCGACCTGCTCAACACCACCCAGGGAAAGAAGTGGTGGCGGCGGCTGTTCACCCACCCCCGCTCCGGGCGCCTCGTCGGCGGCGACCCCACCCGGCGGCTGTTCGACGGGTTCCTGGCCGCCCTGATCCACTACCGCGACCACGGCCGCTGCCGCGACCCGTACTGCGGCGCCCCCGCGAGACACACCGACCACATCCGCGGCAAGACCGCCGGTGGCCCGACCAGCCTCGGCAACGGCCGCCGGACCTGTGTGCGCGGCAACCAGATCAAAGAACTCCCCGGCTGGTCCACCGACCTCATCGACGACGGCCTCGGCGAGCACCCCCACGAAGTCCGGACCACCACCCCCACCGGCCACACCTACACCAGCCGCGACGGACCATGACCGGGCGGCGGCAGTCAGTCCGGCAGTTCCGACGCCGAGCGCATCGTCGTGCCCTCGACGGCGTTCAGGTCCGTGCGCTGCTTCCCGAGCTCCTCGTAGCCGGCCCGGCGGAGGCGGTTCACGGATCCGAGCGGGCGGTGCGCGGCGAGGCCGTGCCACGGCCGGAAGGCGAGACGGTCGTCGCCGAACACCCGGCGGGCAGCGGAGTACGGCTGCTGCGGGGGCAGCCGGATCGTGGCGACGGAGCGGTAGGGGCTCTCCTCCTGCGACCAGTCCACCGAGGCGTCCTCGACCGGCATGTCCTCCGAGGTCCGCAGCTGGACCCCGACGTCGAACACCGTCTCGCGGTCCGTCGCCCACGACTCGACCAGGGCGCGCAGCACGCTGCCGTCGTCGCCGTCGGTGACCTCGCGGCCGGCGAGGGCCTCCTGCTCGGGGGTACCGGGACGGACCGCGATCTTCGCGACGTGCTCGCCGTACCCGAGGGCGCCCTGGGTGTAGTACGCGTGGGCGAGGGGGTGGATGTTCCCGACGAGGCGGTGGAACGACGTGAGCTGCTCGGCGTCCGGCCGGGCCTGGATCTCGGCGGTCATCGCGGACTCGTCGGAGAAGTGCCGCTCGCGGATCTCGGAGAGCTCCATGAACTTCTGCGCCGTGCCCGGGCCGAGGACCGGCAGGGTGTTGAACAGCAGGTCCTGCGTCGTCGTGCCCGGCTCCATCGTCTCGCCCTCGACGTCGAAGACCTTGAGCGAGAGCCCGCGGGCGTTCGGCTTGCGGTCGTCGTCGAGCTGGCCGGACTCGGTGGCGAGGCGGACGACGACGTCGTGTCGCGCGCCGCCGGTGGCGAACAGGCCCTGCGCGAGCTCGGGTGGGAGGTCCTCGTGCACCGTGAGCGTGCCGCGCAGGAACCCGTGGCTCTTCGCGTGCGTGGCCCGGTAGCCGTGCCGGTGCCGGTCGAAGGTCATCGCGTTGACGCGCAGCATCGAGTCGATGCAGCGCCGCACGTGCTCGTCCTCGTGCGGCTGCTTCGCCTCGACGTCGTCGGTCCAGGGGAGCGGTCGGGACGTGGTGGTCACCCGGGAGGTGTACCCGCTCGTCCGTTCACCGCACGTGCCGCCGGCGGCGTCCCGACACCGGGGCGCACCCCGCCGTCGGGAAGGAGCCGCCCGCCGCCCGGATCCGGGCCCCGCAGGCGCGGTGGACGACGGCTCCTACAGTGGAGGGGAACCCCCGCGAGGCGCCGCCGGACGATGCGGCCGGACGATGTTGTCGGTGCCCGGGGGTATGACAGGGCGGCACCGTCCTGTCCGATCGCCTGGGGAGCTGATCCGTGGCTGACCGCCTCGTCGTCAAGGGCGCCCGTGAGCACAACCTCACGGGCGTCGACATCGACCTGCCGCGCGACAGCCTCGTCGTGTTCACCGGCCTGTCCGGGTCGGGCAAGTCGAGCCTGGCGTTCGACACCATCTTCGCGGAGGGCCAGCGGCGCTACGTCGAGTCGCTGTCGGCCTACGCGCGCCAGTTCCTGGGGCAGATGGACAAGCCCGACGTCGACTTCATCGAGGGCCTCTCGCCCGCGGTGTCGATCGACCAGAAGTCGACCAGCCGCAACCCGCGCTCCACGGTCGGCACGATCACCGAGGTCTACGACTACCTCCGTCTGCTCTACGCCCGCGCCGGCACGCCGCACTGCCCCACCTGCGGCGAGATCATCTCGAAGCAGACGCCGCAGCAGATCGTCGACCAGGTGCTGGAGATGGAGTCCGGCCGCCGGTTCCAGGTCCTCGCGCCGGTGATCCGCGGCCGCAAGGGCGAGTACGTCGACCTGTTCGCCCAGCTCCAGGGCCAGGGCTACTCCCGCGTGCTGGTCGACGGCACGGTGTACCCGCTGGCCGAGCCGCCGACGTTGAAGAAGCAGGAGAAGCACGACATCGCGGTGGTCGTCGACCGGCTGTCGGTCAAGGCGAGCGCCAAGCAGCGCCTCACCGACTCGGTGGAGACCGCACTGCGGCTGGCCGAGGGCATCGTCGTGCTGGACTTCGTCGACCTCGACGAGGACGACCCGCACCGGGAGCGCCGCTTCTCCGAGAAGATGGCCTGCCCGAATGGCCACCAGCTCGCGGTGGACGATCTCGAGCCCCGCGCCTTCTCGTTCAACTCGCCCTACGGCGCCTGCCCCGCGTGCAGCGGGCTGGGGACGAAGATGGAGGTCGACCCGGAGCTGCTCGTCCCCGACGACGAGCTCTCCCTGGCCGACGGCGCGATCGCGCCCTGGAACATGGGCCAGACGGCCGACTACTTCCAGCGCCTGCTGACCGCGCTCTCCGAGTCCGTCGGCTTCCGCATGGACACGCCGTGGCGCAAGCTCCCGGCCTCCGTGAAGAAGGCCGTCCTGCACGGGTCGACCGACCAGGTGCACGTGCGCTACCGCAACCGCTACGGCCGTGAGCGCTCGTACTACGCGGCGTTCGAGGGCGTCGTGCCGTTCCTGGAGCGCCGGCTCGACCAGGCCGAGTCCGACAGCGCCCGGGAGCGCTACGAGGGCTACATGCGCGAGGTCCCGTGCCCGACGTGCTCCGGCACACGGCTCAAGCCCGAGATCCTCGCGGTGACGCTGCGGCACGAGAGCCAGGGCGACCGGTCGATCGCCGAGGTCTGCGCGCTCTCCGTCGCCGACTGCGCGGAGTTCCTCCAGGGTCTCGTGCTCGGCACGCGCGAGCAGGTCATCGCCGGCGCGGTGCTCAAGGAGATCCAGGCGCGCCTGGGCTTCCTGCTCGACGTCGGGCTGGACTACCTGTCGCTCTCGCGCGCGGCCGGCACCCTCTCCGGCGGCGAGGCCCAGCGCATCCGGCTCGCCACGCAGATCGGGTCCGGGCTGGTCGGGGTGCTCTACGTCCTCGACGAGCCCTCGATCGGGCTGCACCAGCGCGACAACCGGCGGCTGATCGACACGCTGACCCGGCTGCGCAACCTCGGCAACACGCTCATCGTCGTCGAGCACGACGAGGACACGGTGCGGGCCAGCGACTGGGTCGTCGACATCGGACCGGGCGCGGGGGAGCACGGCGGCCAGGTGGTCCACTCCGGGCCGGTCGAGGAGCTGCTGGGCAACACCGCGTCGATGACGGGGGACTACCTGTCCGGCCGGCGCGCCATCCCGGTGCCCGACATCCGCCGGCCCCGCGACCGGAAGCGCCAGCTGTCGGTGGTCGGCGCCCGCGAGCACAACCTGCACGACGTCGACGTGTCCTTCCCGCTCGGCTGCCTGGTGTCGATCACCGGCGTCTCCGGCTCCGGGAAGTCCACGCTGGTCAACGACATCCTGGCCACCGTCCTGGCGAATAAGCTCAACGGCGCCCGGCAGGTGCCCGGCCGGCACACCCGCGTCACCGGCCTGGAGCACCTCGACAAGCTGGTGCGGGTCGACCAGTCGCCGATCGGGCGCACGCCGCGCTCGAACCCGGCGACCTACACCGGCGTGTGGGACCACATGCGCAAGCTGTTCGCGTCGACGAACGAGGCGAAGGTGCGCGGCTACGGCCCCGGGCGGTTCTCGTTCAACGTCAAGGGCGGGCGCTGCGAGGCGTGTGCCGGCGACGGCACGATCAAGATCGAGATGAACTTCCTGCCCGACGTCTACGTGCCGTGCGAGGTCTGCAAGGGCGCCCGGTACAACCGCGAGACGCTCGAGGTGCACTACAAGGGCAAGACGGTCGCCGAGGTCCTCGACATGCCGATCGAGGAGGCCGCGACGTTCTTCGAGCCGATCACCGCGATCCACCGGCACCTCAAGACCCTCACCGAGGTGGGGCTGGGGTACGTCCGGCTCGGCCAGCCCGCACCGACGCTCTCCGGCGGCGAGGCCCAGCGGGTCAAGCTGGCCGCGGAGCTCCAGAAGCGCTCGATGGGCCGGACGATCTACATCCTCGACGAGCCGACCACCGGCCTGCACTTCGAGGACATCCGCAAGCTCCTGGGCGTGATCAACGGGCTGGTCGACAAGGGCAACACCGTGCTGGTGATCGAGCACAACCTCGACGTCATCAAGGTGTCCGACTGGGTCGTCGACATGGGGCCCGAGGGCGGCAACGGCGGCGGCACCGTCGTCGCCGAGGGCACCCCGGAGCAGGTCGCGGCCGTCCCGGAGAGCTACACCGGCCAGTTCCTGTCCGGGCTCGTCACGCCGGAGAAGGCGCCGGCCAAGCGGACGCGGGCCAAGGCGGGCTGACCCCCGGGGTCACATGCTCGACGACTCCTCCCGGGCCACGAGGTCGCCGACGAGGACGAGCAGCACGAACAGTTCCCCGACGAACGACAGCGGGGGCATGTCGACCACCACGGCGCGGGGCCGGCGCAGCGCGTCGGTCCACCGCCCGGTCGCCGCGATCTCGAGGTCGGCCGCCCCGTACACCCACGGGCCCTCGTAGAGCACCCACCGCTGCGGGGTGCCCGGCGCCCGCCACAACCCGTGCCAGCGCCCGTCGACCCAGAACGTCAGGTCGCGCCATCCCCGGCGCCCGGTCCGCGCCAGCGGGAACCCCCGACCGTCCCCGAGCACGTCGGTCGGCGCGACGAACCCCTCGGTCCAGCGCCGCAGCGGCCCGTCGGGCAGCGCCAGGGTCTCGCTGCGCCGCGCGGGGTGGATCGTCGTCAGCGGCGCCCCGTCGCGGGAGACCTCCCAGACCCGGCGGCGCCCCCGGTCGGCCCTCAGCACACCGCCCATCCCAGCACCCCGGCGACACGCCCGCGTCGGCCCGACACGCACCGGTGGTAAGCTTCTGGTGAGCGACCAGCTCGGTGGGCACAGCCGTGTCCGTCGGGCGGCAAGTGGAGCCCGTCTCCCACCCGGTCCGCCGCCACAGGTGGCCGGGTCCGGTCTTCAGCCGTCCCGCGAGGGGCGGCCGGAACACGACCCGTCGTCGGGAACGACGACAGGTCCGATCGGTACGAGTCCGGGCCCCCGCCACGAGCAGTACGGCGCGGGGCCCGACGTCGTGGGGAACAAGGACCCCTCTCGCCGGGTTGCGGCCGGAAACACTGTCGAACCCGAGGAGAACTCATCAGCGCAGAGACGCGCATCAACGAGCGCATCCGCGTGCCCGAGGTCCGTCTGGTCGGTCCGAACGGCGAGCAGGTGGGGATCGTCCGCATCGAGGACGCCCTGCGGCTGGCCCGGGAGGCCGACCTCGACCTCGTGGAGGTCGCGGCCCAGGCGCGCCCGCCGGTCTGCAAGCTCATGGACTACGGCAAGTTCAAGTACGAGAGCGCGCAGAAGGCCCGCGAGTCGCGTCGCAACCAGCAGCAGACCGTGATCAAGGAGCAGAAGCTCCGGCCGAAGATCGACCCGCACGACTACGAGACGAAGAAGGGTCACGTCACCCGCTTCCTCGGCCAGGGTCACAAGGTCAAGGTCACGATCATGTTCCGCGGTCGCGAGCAGTCCCGGCCCGAGCTGGGCTTCCGGCTGCTCCAGCGGCTCGCCGAGGACGTCGGCGACCTCGCGTTCGTCGAGGCCTCACCGAAGCAGGACGGCCGCAACATGACCATGGTGCTCGCGCCCAACAAGAAGGTCGCGAAGACGCCGAAGCAGCAGCAGGCACAGGCGGACGCCGAGGCGGCCGAACCGACGCCTGCCTCCTGAGGCCGCGCGCGCGGGCCGTACCGTCGAGGTCGGCCCGCACCGCGGTCGCGGGAGCCGCCCCCGCCCGGGTCACGCACGTGCCCCCGGGACGGCAGGACGACCAGGACGAGGACGGATGAAGAACAAGACCCACTCCGGGACCAAGAAGCGCATCAAGGTGTCGGGCACCGGCAAGCTGCTGCGTGAGAAGGCCGGCAAGCGCCACCTGCTGGAGAAGAAGTCCAGCGAGAAGACCCGTCGTCTCTCGGGCCAGACGACGATCGCGGCGCAGGACGACCGCCGCATCCGCAAGATGCTCGGCATCTGAGCCGGCCCGAGACCACCCGGTCGCCGTGACGCCCCGGTGACCGTCCCCGACACGATTGAAGGCAGGACGACGTGGCACGCGTCAAGCGCGCAGTCAATGCTCAGAAGAAGCGCCGTACGGTCCTCGAGGCCGCCAGCGGGTACCGCGGGCAGCGCTCCCGGCTCTACCGCAAGGCCAAGGAGCAGCAGCTCCACTCGCTGACCTACGCCTTCCGCGACCGCAAGCAGCGCAAGGGCGACTTCCGCCAGCTGTGGATCACCCGCATCAACGCGGCGGCCCGGGCCAACGACATGACCTACAACCGGTTCATGCAGGGCCTCAAGCTGGCCGGCGTCGAGGCCGACCGCAAGGTCCTGGCCGAGATCGCCGTCTCGGACCCGGCGACCTTCACGGCGCTGGTCGAGACGGCCAAGGCCGCCGTGGCGGACGTGCCCAAGGGCGCGGAGAAGAACGACGACGGAGCAGCCGCCTGAGCGAGCTGCTCACCGAACGCACCCCGCGCGTCGCCGCAGCCCGCAAGCTGCTGCGGCGCGCGGCGCGTGAGGACACCGGCCGGTTCCTCCTCGAGGGGGTCCGCCCGGCGCACGACGCGGTGGCCCGGGCCGAGACCGACCCCGGTGCCGTCACCGACCTCTTCGTGACCGAGAGCGTCGCCGACCGTGAGCGGGACCTGCTCATCCGGGCCCGCGAAGCCGGCGTCCGCACGGCCCTCGTCACCGAGAAGGCGATCTCCGGGTTGACCGACACGGTCCACCCGCAGGGCCTGGTCCTGGTCTGCCGTCGTCCGGCGGCCGAGCTCCCGGCCGCTCCGCGCCTGGTCGCGGTCCTGCTCGACGTCGCCGACCCCGGGAACGCCGGCACGGTCATCCGCACCGCGGACGCCGCCGGCGCCGACGCGGTCGTCCTCGCCGGCGACTCGGTCGACCCGTACAACCCGAAGTGCGTCCGGGCCAGCATGGGCAGCCTGTTCCACCTCCCGGTCCTCCAGGAACGGCGTCCCGACGACGCCCTCGGCCGGTTGCGCGCCGCCGGGCTCGGCCTCGTCGTGGCCGACGGCGGCGGCGAGCTCGCGCTCGGTCCCGACACCGACGAGGTCCTGGCCGCGCCCACCGCCTGGATCCTCGGCAGCGAGGCGCACGGGGTGCCCGACGCCGTGGCCGCGCAGGCCG
This sequence comes from Actinomycetospora aurantiaca, assembly GCF_037401875.1. NCBI lineage: Bacteria > Bacillati > Actinomycetota > Actinomycetes > Pseudonocardiales > Pseudonocardiaceae > Actinomycetospora > Actinomycetospora aurantiaca. The sequence goes on from NZ_JBBEGN010000026.1 coordinate 38,582, forward strand.
ACCACCGGGTCCGTGTGCCCATCCGCGGCCGGGCCGAGAGCCTGAACCTCGCGACGGCCGCGGCGGTGTGCCTCTACGCCTCGGTGCGGGCGCAGGAGACACAGCAGGCTGCGAACCCGGTCGCGGAGCCTCGATAGACTCGCCGACGCCATCCACCGCGAGCAGGAGCAGCCGACCCGATGTCCGGGACCAACGACTCGTTCGACCCCAAGCAGGTCTCCGCGCTGACCCCCGAGGCCCTCTCGGCGGCGCGTGACGAGGCGACGAGCGCGTTCGCCGGGGCGACCACCCTCGAGGCGCTGACCGCCCTCAAGCCGGCCCACCTGGGCGACCGGTCGCCGGTGCTGCTGGCCCGCCGCGAGATCGGCGCGCTGCCGCCGCAGGCCAAGGCCGACGCCGGGAAACGGGTCAACGAGGCCCGGCTCGCGGTCCAGGGCGCCTACGACGAGCGGCACGCGGTGCTGTCGGTCGAGCGCGACGAGCGGGTCCTCGCCGAGGAGGCGGTGGACGTCACGCTGCCGACCACCCGCCACCCGCGCGGCAGCCGGCACCCCCTGACCCAGACCTCGGAGCGGATCGCGGACGTGTTCGTCGCGATGGGCTGGGAGGTCGCCGAGGGCCCCGAGGTCGAGTCCGAGTGGTTCAACTTCGACGCGCTGAACTTCCTGCCCGACCACCCGGCCCGCACGATGCAGGACACGTTCCACGTCGAGCCGGCCGCCGCGAAGCAGGTGCTGCGCACGCACACCTCGCCGGTGCAGATCCGCACGCTGCTCGAGCGCGACCTGCCGGTCTACGTCGTGTGCCCCGGCCGCACGTTCCGCACCGACGAGCTCGACGCGACCCACACCCCGGTGTTCCACCAGATCGAGGGGCTCGCCGTCGACAAGGGCCTGACGATGGCCCACCTCAAGGGGACGCTGGACGCGTTCGCGCGCGCCATGTTCGGGCCCGACTCGCGCATCCGGATGCGGCCGTCGTACTTCCCGTTCACCGAGCCCTCGGCCGAGCCCGACGTCTGGTTCCCGCAGAAGAAGGGCGGGGCCGGCTGGGTTGAGTGGGGCGGCTGCGGGATGGTCGACCCGAACGTCCTGGAGGCCTGCGGGGTCGACCCCGAGGTCTACTCCGGGTTCGCGTTCGGCATGGGCCTGGAGCGCACCCTGATGTTCCGCAACGGGCTGCCCGACATGCGCGACATGGTGGAGGGCGACGTCCGCTTCACCAGTGCGTTCGCCGTCGAGCCCTGATCCTGCCCGTCGTCTCGAAGAAGGACTGAGAACTCGTGCGCGTCCCCGTCTCCTGGCTCACCGAGCACAGCGACCTCGGAGCTCTGGCCGAGCAGCCCTCCGCCGACGAGCTCGCCGAGGCCCTGATCCGCGTCGGGTTCGAGGTCGAGGACGTCGAGCACCTCGAGGCGGTCACCGGGCCGCTGGTGATCGGGCGGGTCCTGGAGATCGAGGAGCTCACCGAGTTCAAGAAGCCGATCCGGTTCTGTCGCGTTGACGTCGGCACGCGCGGCAGCGACCCGGAGCAGCCGCAGGGCATCGTCTGCGGGGCGACCAACTTCGCGGTCGACGACCTCGTCGTCGCGGCCCTGCCCGGGACGACGCTGCCCGGCGGCTTCGCGATCGCGGCCCGGAAGACCTACGGCCGGGTCTCCGACGGCATGCTCTGCGCGCTCGACGAGCTCGGCCTCGGGACCGACCACAGCGGCATCCTGGTGCTGCCCGACGGCACCGCCGACCCCGGCGCCGACGCCGCCCCGCTGCTCGGCCTCGCCGAGGGCGCCCCGGACGCGGTGCTCGACGTCGCGGTCAACCCCGACCGCGGGTACGCGCTGTCGATCCGCGGCCTGGGGCGGGAGCTGGCCTGCGCGTACGACGCCCCGTTCGGCGACCCCGCCGCCATCGACCAGGGCAACCCGGCCGCCGACGGCGAGGCGTGGCCGGTGACCGTCGACCCGTCGTCGGGATGTCGCCGCTTCGTCGCCCGCCGGGTCGGCGACGTCGACCCCACCGCGCCCACGCCGTGGTGGATGACGCGCCGGCTCCTGCTCGCCGGCATCCGGCCGATCTCGCTCGCGGTCGACGTCACGAACTACGTGATGCTCGAGCTGGGGCAGCCGATGCACGCCTACGACGCCGCCCGGGTGACCGGCGACGTCGTGGTCCGCCGCGCCCGCGCCGACGAGAAGATCACGACGCTGGACGACGTCAGCCGCGCCCTCGACCCCGACGACGTCGCGGTGTGCGACGACTCCGGCCCGATCGGGCTCGCGGGCGTCATGGGTGGGGCGTCGACGGAGGTCACCGCGACCACGTCCGACGTCCTCCTCGAGGCCGCCACCTGGGACCCGGCGTCGGTCGCCCGCACCGCCCGCCGGCACAAGCTGCCGAGCGAGGCGGCCCGCCGGTTCGAGCGCGCGGTCGACCCGGCCGTCGCGCGGGCGGCGACCGACCGCGCGGCCGCCCTGCTCGCGCACTACGGCACCGCCACCGTCGCGCCCGGCGTCAGCGACGTCGGCCCGTTCGCCGCGGGCACCGAGGACCCGACCCCGGCGATCGCGATGGCCCTCGACCTGCCGGACCGCGTCGCGGGCGTGACCTACCCGCGCGGCGCGAGCGTGCGCCGCCTGGTGCAGGTCGGCTGCGAGGTCGACGTGCCGGACGCCGGCGGGGTCCTGGTCACCCCGCCGACCTGGCGTCCCGACCTCACCCGCCCGGCCGACCTCGTCGAGGAGGTCCTGCGCCTCGAGGGGTACGACGCCATCCCGTCGGTGCTGCCGGTGTTCGCCGGGGGCACGGGCCTGACCATGGGGCAGCGCCGCCGCCGGCAGGTCTCGCGGGCGCTCGCGGACGCGGGCTACCAGGAGGTCCTGCCCTCGCCGTTCACCGCGCCCGCCGTGTTCGACGCCTTCGGCCTGGACGACGACGATGCCCGGCGGTCCGCGGTCCGCCTCGCCAATCCGCTCGACGCCGACCGCTCCCTGCTCGCGACGACGCTGCTGCCGGGGCTGCTCGACGCGGTGGTCCGGAACGTGTCGCGCGGGTTGCGCGACCTCGCGCTGTTCCACGTCGGCCAGGTGGCCCGACCCTCGGGGACCCCGGCGGCCGCCCCCGTCGTCGGCACCGACCGGCGGCCGACGGACGCGGAGATCGCCTCCCTCCTCGATGCACTGCCCGCGCAGCCGCTCCGGGTGGGCGCGGTGCTCACCGGGGCGTGGGAGCCGAAGGGCTGGTGGGGCGACGGCCGCCCCGCGACCTGGACCGACGCCGTCGAGGCCGCCCGCACGGTCGCGGCGGTGTACGGGGCGACCCCGGAGGTGTCGAACGACCGGCACGCCCCGTGGCACCCCGGCCGGTGCGCGGCCCTGCACGTCGACGGCGTGCTCGTCGGGCACGCGGGCGAGTTGCACCCGAAGGTGCTCGAGACCCTCGGCCTCCCGCCCCGCACCTGCGCCATGGAGCTGGAGCTCGACCGGCTGCCCGTGCAGGAGGTGCTGGCCCGCCCGGAGGTCTCGGCGTTCCCGCCGGTGCTGCTGGACGTGGCGCTGGTCGCGGCGACCGACGTCCCCGTGGCCGCGCTCGAGGCGGCCCTGATCGAGGGCGGCGGCGAGCTGCTCGAGGACGTGCGGCTCTTCGACGTCTACTCGGGGGCCCAGGTGGGGGAGGGCCGCCGGTCGCTGGCGTTCGCCCTGCGTCTGCGAGCGCCCGACCGCACGCTCACCCTGGAGGAGGCCTCGGCGGCCCGCGACGCGGCGATCGCGCTGGCCGGCGAGCGCCACGGGGCGACCCTGCGCGCCTGACCGGGCCCGCGACCGGACTCGAGCGAAGGGCCCCTCCCGTCGAATAGACGGGCCATGGGCGCCCTTCGCCCGTGCGTCGGCGCGCCGGCCGGACCCGAGCGAAGGGTCCCCTCGCTCGACCTAGTCGACCGATGGGGCCCTTCGCTCAAGACCCGGCGGTGACCCCAGCGCGCCGTCGACCAGCCACGCCAGGCCGGCCGCGTAGGTGCCGCGCAGGACGTCGGCCGGCAGCGGTGCACCGTCCGGGGCCACCCCGAGGGCCGCGTTGCCGATCGCGTGCACCACGAGCACCCGGATGGCCGTGGCCTGAGCCCCCGCGTCGTCGATCCCGGCGCGCGCCAGCAGTGCCCGCATGGACTCGCCGAGCCGCACGGCGTTCGGCCCGCGGGAGCCCTGCCGTGCCACGAAGTGCGGCACGAGACCGGGGTGAGCCAGCAGCAGCTCGTGGGTCGCGGTCATCAGCTCGACGAGCCCGCCCCGCGGGTCGGCGCCGTCCACGAGCGGCAGGGCGCCCAGCAGGTCGTCCAGCACCGCGTCGAGCAGTCCGTCCCGACCGTCCACGTGGCTGTAGAGCGCGTTGGGAGCCACCCCCAGACGACCGGCCACCGCGCGCATGGACAACGATGCGCCCTCGTCGAGGACGTCGCGCGCGGCCCGCACGACGGCCTCCCGGCTCAGCCCGGCCCGCTGTCCCGGAGTTCTCACGGTTGTGAACTGTACACCGTCCAGCTACTATTGGACTATGTACAGCACCTCCGCCGCCGGCGTTCCCCACGTGCTCGTCCCGCCGTCGTCGGGGCGCCCGGACGCCCCGCTGGTCATCGCGTGGCACCTCATGGACGCCCCGCGGACCGAGCAGGCGTTCGCCGCGGCGCTGCCGCTCGACGGCCTCGACGCGTGGAAGCTCTACCCGGGCCTGCCGCTGTCCGGCGCGCGCTTCCCGGGGGAGGACGCCTTCATGGGCGCGATGTTCGCCGAGCCGGTGCTCAACGGGCACGGGGCGATCAACGCCGGCGCCCTGGCCGAGCTCCCCGGCCTGCTCGACGAGGTGCGCACGGAGCACGGCATCGCCGACGGTCCGGTCGCCGTCGTCGGGGGCTCCGCCGGTGCGGGGATCGGCGGGGGAGCCGTCGTCGAGAAGCTGGTCGACGCCCGGGCCGCCGTCCTGATCAGCCCGCTGGTCCAGCTGCGTCCGGTCGTCGACCTCCTCGCCCGCCAGTTCGGGATGGACTACCGCTGGACGCCGGAGTCCGAGGCCGTGGCCGACCGGATGGACCTGGTGTGGCGGGCGCACGAGTTCGGCGCCACGCCGGTGCGGTGCATCGTCGGCGGGGACGACGACCTCGACGCGTTCCTCTACCCGTCGGGCCGACTGCGCGACATGCTGCGCGAGCAGGGGAACCGGGCCGACCTGCGCGTCGTCAACGACATGGGCCACGCGCTCGCGGAGGAGCCGGGCGTCGACCCCGCTCCGCAGACCGCCGCGGCCCGGGAGGTCGACGCCCTCACCGTCGAGTTCCTCGCTCAGTGCCTCGAGTTGGCCTGACCCAGGGCCTTGGTCAGGTCGGCCAGCAACTGCGGGACGTCGTCCCGGGGCACCACGGCCTGGACGATCGCCATCCGTGACGTGTCCTCCCGGGCCGCCCGCAGCGCCGCGCGCAGCTCGCCGACGGTCTCCGCGCGGCACGCCGTCGCGCCGCCCGCCGGGGCGAACATCGCGGGGGCGGCGGTCCAGTCCCAGCGGGCGATGTCGTTGTAGTGCTCCTCCGGGCCGTGGATGGCCCGCTCGACGGTGTAGCCGTCGTTGTCCACGACGACGACCACCGGCGCCAGTCCCTGCCGCACGATCGTCCCCAGCTCGGCGACCGTGAGCTGTGCGGCGCCGTCGCCGATCAGCAGGACGCCGCGCGAGTCGGGCTGGGCCAGCGCGACGCCGAGCGTCGCGGGCAACGTGTAGCCGATCGAGGCCCACAGCGGCTGCCCGATGAAGTCCACCCCGGCGGGCAGCCGGTGGGTCGACGCGCCGTAGAACGACGTGCCCTGGTCGGCCAGGACGACGTCGCCCTCGCGCAGGAACCCGGCGACCTCGCTCCAGAGCGCGTCCTGCGACAGCGGCTCGTCGTCCGCGGGCGCCGGCAGCGTGACCTCCGGGGCCGGGACGCGCGGGGTGCCGGGGGAGCGCCCCGCGAGCTCGGCCACCAGCGGCACGAGGGCGGCCAGGGCGGTGGGGAGCTCCACCGGCGAGAAGGTCGCGGCCCCGACGCTCGCCGTGCGGGCGGCCAGCTCGATCGTCCGCGACCGCGTGATGCGCTGCGTGAAGAACCCGCTGGTCAGGTCGGTGAAGTAGACGCCGGACACGATGAGGGCCCCGGCGTCCTCCACGGTCGCGCGCACCTCCTCCGGGCTCGCGGCGCCCGCGTAGGTCCCGACGAAGTGGTCCACGCTCTCGTCGACGAGGCTCTTGGCCCACACGTCGGTCGCGTGCCGCAGCGGCCCGGCGTCGATCAGCCGTGCCAGGACCTCGCGGCCGCCCACCCGGTGGGTGAGCAGGCCCGCGAGCAGGGCGACGTGGTCGATCGACCCCGCCCGTGCGAGCAGCGTCCGGGCCGCGTCGACGAACCCCTCCAGCGCCTCCGGGTCGGTGTAGTCCACCGGGGCCGGGAGCGGTCCCGACGGCGGGTCGACGGGAGCGGCGGACACGTCGGTGGGGACCAGGAGGTAGCCGGGGAGGTGCTGGTCACGCACGGCGGCCACCACCCGGTCGATCTCCGTGCGGGCGTTCGGCACCGTCAGCGCCGCCCGCGCGCAGGTGATGCCCTCGTGCATCGTCATGAAGTGCGTGAAGTCCCCGTCACCCAGGGAGTGGTGGACCATCCGGTGCGCCGACTGGTGGTCGGTGGACGGCGCCCCGACCACGTGCACCACGGGGACGTGCTCGGCGAAGCTGCCCGCCACCGCGTTGATCGCGGACAGCTCGCCGACGCCGAACGCGGTCGCGAGGGCCGCCATCCCGCGCAGCCGGCCGTACCCGTCGGCGGCGTAGCCCGCGTCGAGCTCGTTGGCGCACCCGACCCACCGCAGCCGCTCGTGGCCGACGACGTGGTCGAGCATCGCGAGGTTGTAGTCCCCGGGGACGCCGAACACGTGCTCGACGCCGACCTCGGCGAGGCGGTCGGCGAGGTAGTCGGCGACGCAGTAGGTCATGGACGGGGATGCTGCCAGGATCCGGGTCGTGGAGAACACGGTCGGTCCGGCGCGGCTCGTCGCGATGCGCCTGGTGGGCGAGCGCGCGGCGACCCCCCACGACGCCGCGGCCTGGCTCGGCTGCGCCCAGGGCCAGGACCTGCCGGGCGTGCTGTCCTCGATCGCGCTGCGCACGAGCTCGGGGAGCGAGGACGAGGTCCGGGCCGCGTTCGACGACGGGAGGATCGTCCGCTCGTGGCCGATGCGCGGAACCCTGCACGTCGTCGCGGCCGAGGACCTGGCCTGGATGCTCCCGCTCGGCACGCCGCGCCCGCTCGCCGCGGCGGCGAAGCGCCGGGCGGGGCTCGGGCTGTCCGAGGCCACGCTCGAGCGGGCGGGGGAGGTCGCGGCCGAGGTCCTGCGCGGCGGCGGGCGCCGGACGCGTGCCGGGATGAGCGAGGCCTGGGCCGCGGCCGGTCTCGACCTGACCTCCTCCCGCGCCTACCACGCGCTGAGCGTGCTGTGCCAGCGCGGGCTGCTGGTCCAGGGGCCGTTCGTGTCCCCGAAGGAGACGGAGCGCAGCGGAGCTCGACCATCGAGACAGGAGCAGGCGTTCGTCCTGCTCGCCGAGTGGGTGCCGCAGCCGCGGCGGCTCGATCGCGACGAGGCCCTGGCCGAGTGGGCGCGCCGGTACTTCCGCTCCCACGGGCCCGCCCACCGCAAGGACTTCGCCCGCTGGTCCGGGCTCCCCGCCGCCGACGTGACGACGGCGATCGAGGGCGCCCGCGCCGACCTCGCCGAGACCGACGGCCTCCTGCACGACCCGGAGCTGCCGGACCGCCTCGCCGCAGCCGGCGTCCCCGAGGAACTCCTGCTGCCGGGCTTCGACGAGTTCGTCCTGGGCTACGCCGACCGCTCGCACGTCCTCGACCCTGCCCATCTCGAGCGGATCGTCCCCGGCAACAACGGCATCTTCCGGCCCACCGTGGTCCGGGGCGGCCGGGTGGTGGGGACGTGGAGCTGGCAGGGCACCGGCCGCAACCGCCGGGTGGAACGGGAGCTCTTCGGCGCCCCGGAGGGGCAGACTGCGGGATCCTGACGACGCTGCGCTCCCCGATCACGATCGACCTCCCCGTCGTCCCGGTCGGGGCCCTGCTCGACGCGGCCGCCCGCCGCTACGGCGACCGGCCCGCCCTGGTCCACCACGAGGAGACCCTGACCTTCCGCGGCCTGTGGGCGGAGGCGTGCGCGGTCGCCCACGCCCTCGTCGCGCGCGGGGTCCGGCCGGGCGACGCCGTCGGGCTGCACCTGCCCAACCAGCTGGCCTGGCCGGTCGCCTACCACGGGATCCTGCTGGCCGGGGCCACCGTCGCGCTCGCGAGCCCCGCCCTCCCCGCCGAGCTGCTCCGGTCCCAGCTCGACGACGCCGGCGTCGTCGCCGTGATCAGCCGCGACCCGACCCTGCCCGACGTCATCGCCACCGACGGGCGCACGCTGGACCTGCCCACGGATCCGGCCGACGCGCCGCCCGAGATCGACCTCGACCCGACCGTCGCCCTCGCGCACCTGGCCTACACCGGCGGCACGACGGGGCGGTCGAAGGGCGTCGAGCTCACGCACGCGAACGTCGTCGCGAACGTCCTCCAGTACATCGCCTCCGGCTCCGGCGCCGTGCCCGCCCCGGACGTGCACGGCGGGATCACCGTGGAGCAGACCTCCCCGCCCGAGGAGCACCCGGTCCGGCTCGGCGAGGCGGTCTCGCTCGCGGTCGCCCCGTGGTTCCACGCGATGGGCACCAACGGGCTGACGATCGGGCTGGTCACCGGCGCGACGGCCGTCGTGCAGGACCGCTTCGACCCGGCCGCCTACCTCGCGGACGTCGAGCGGCACCGCGCCACGACGCTGTCCGGGGCCCCCGCGATGTACCACGCGCTGCTCGCCCACCCCGACGCACGCACGCGCGACCTGAGCAGCGTGCGGTCGGTGACCTCGGGCGCGAGCCCGATGGCGGTCGCGCAGGCCGAACGGATCGCCGCCCTGATGCCGAACGCGATCGTGCTCGAGGGCTACGGGCTCACGGAGGCCACGATGGCGCTGTGCACCTCGCCGTCGGAGCGCTCGGCGCACCGCCGGATCGGCACGGTGGGCGCCCCGATCGCGAACACCGAGCTCGCGCTGCTCGAGGTCGGGACCGGGCGCCCCGGCGACGAGCCGGTCGGGGTGGGGGAGCGCGGCGAGATCTGGGCCCGGGGGCCACAGGTGATGCGGAGCTACCACGAGCGGCCCGACGAGACCGCGGAGGCGCTCGTCGACGGCTGGCTGCGCACCGGCGACATCGGGGTCGTCGGGGAGGACGGCCTGGTCTCCGTGGTCGACCGCGCGAAGGACATGCTGCTGTTCAAGGGCTACAACGTGTACCCGCGGGAGCTCGAGGAGCGCCTCGTCGCCCGGCCCGAGGTCGCGACGGCGGCCGTGGTGGGGCTGCCGGACGACGCCGTCGGGGAGTTCCCGACGGCGGCCGTGGTGCTGTCGGCGGGGTCCGGGCCCGACGCGGTGGCCGGGCTCCTCGCGGCCGTCAACGCCGAGGTCCGGCCCTACGAGCGGCTCCGGCGGGTGTTCGTCGTGGACGCGCTGCCGATGTCGGCCGCGGGCAAGGTCCTCAAGCGGGATCTCCGCGAGGTGCTGCTCTCCTCGGCGGACGGCCCGACGTGGCTGGCGGGCGATTCCTGAGAGGTGGTCGGCGCGCGCGCGGCAAACCGTTGCTCCGCACGGAGCAGGGAGGTGCCCTTGGGCGCGGGGTCGGCGGCGCCGGGCGGCGTCCACCGGCGCCGTTCTCAGATCCGCGCCCCGCGCACGACCGTGTGCCTAGCGTGAGCGCCCGGTCCCACCGGCTCCCCCCGGGCCCCGCCCGGTCGGTGGTGCGCCGCCCCGCGTTCCTGCCCCCGACAGGAGAGCCCGCCGTGATGTCGCAGTACCCGCACGCCTCCGACGTGCCGCCCCAGTGGTCCCCGACCGGCCGCCGCCCGCGCGCGGCGGCCCGCCTGCTGACCGTCCTCGGTGTCCTCGCCGGCCCCGGCGTGATCGCGGGCCTCGCGGCCGCGGGCCTCGTCGGGCCGTGGCTCGCGCTCGGGCTGGGCGTCGTCGCCCTCGCCGGCGGGATCGCCCTGGCCGGCGGCACCGTGTTCCGCGGTCCCGGCGCGCTGCGCGGCCCCGCGGAGTGGGGCGCCCCGGCGACCGGGGACTTCGTCCCGGGCGCCCGTGTGCTGGTCGTCGGCGGCGGCTACGTCGGCCTGGTCGCCGCGCGGGCCCTGCAGGCCCGCCTCGGGCAGTCCGGCGACGGGCGCCACCGCGGGCGCCGCAGCGGGGCGCGCGACCGGGCGTCCACGCCGGTCGGGTCGATCACGGTCGTCGACCCGCAGCCGCACATGACCTACCAGCCCTTCCTGCCCGAGGCGGCGGGCGGCTCGATCGCCCCGCGGCACCTGACGGTGTCGCTGCGGCGGGTCCTGGACCGCTGCGACGTGGTGACCGGGTCCGTGGTCGCGGTGGACGACGCCCGCCGTCGCGCGGTCGTCGCGCTCGCCGACGGGTCCGCCACCGAGATCCCCTACGACGTCCTCGTGGTCGCCCCGGGCGCGGTGGCCCGCGAGCTCCCGGTGCCGGGCCTGTCGGAATGCGCGCTGACGTTCCGCACCGTCGGCGACGCGACCGCGCTGCGCGACCACGTGCTCTCCCGCCTCGACGCCGCCGCCTCCGTCGTGCCGGGCTCGCCCGACGAGGCCGCGCGCCGCGCCCGGCTGCTGACCTTCGTCGTCATCGGCGGCGGGTTCGCGGGGGTGGAGGCGCTCGGCGAGATCGAGGACCTCGCCCGGCGGGCCGGCAAGCAGGTCGGGGTGGACCCGGCCGAGATGCGCTGGGTCCTGGTCGAGGCCTCGAAGCGGATCATGCCGGAGGTCACCGAGGCGACCGCCGCCCGCGTGCACGGCAAGCTCGCCCGGCGCGGGGTCGAGGTCCGGGTCGGCGCCGGGCTGGTCTCCGCCGAGGGCGGCGTCGTCAGGCTCGCGGACGGCACCCTCGTGCCCACCGACACCGTCGTGGTGGCCGCCGGCACGCGCCCCAACCCCCTGCTCGAGCGGACCGACCTGCCGTTGGAGCGCACCGGCAAGGTCCGGTGCACCGCGATGCTGCAGGTGATCGGCCGGACGCACGTCTTCGCGGCCGGCGACGGCGCGGCCGTACCCGACCTCGCCCGCGGCGCCCTGCTCGCGGACGAGAACCCGCAGGTGCTCACGGCGCCGACCGCGCAGCACGCGGTGCGCCAGGCGCGCGTCCTGGCCGGCAACGTCGTCGCGTACCTGGGCGGCCGCCCGCTGCAGCCCTACCACCACGCCTCGGCCGGCGTCGTCGCCGGCCTGGGCCGGCGCCGCGGGGTCGCCGAGATCCGCGGCGTGCGCATCATGGGCTGGCCGGCCTACGCGCTGCACCGCGCCTACCACCTCTGGGCCATGCCCACGGCCGAGCGCAAGGCGCGGATCGTCCTCGACTGGTTCGCCGCCGCGGTGCTCGGCCGCGATCCCGTGGCGACGGGGGCCGTGGTCCCCTCCCCGCGGCGCGGCGACGGGGACCCGGAGGTCGCCGCGAGCGCGCCCGCCGAGCAGCACGAGCGGCACGAGCAGACCGAGCAGCCGGTGGCCCCCGCCCCGCGGACGGTGGTCGACCCGGCGGTCATCGACGGCCCGACGCTGCGCGAACCGCACCCGTCGTTCCCGTCGCTGACCTTCACCCGCCCCGGCCGGGTCGGGGTGCCGAGCGGGCGGCGGACCGGGCCGGCCACCGGCGACCAGCCCGCGCTGTCGCAGCTGAGCACCGGGCGGCACGACTTCCGCTGATCCGTTGCATGGTCTTCCGTGATCGTGCATAGTCATTCGCATGCGGATCGCGGTGGCCGGGGCGAGCGGGTACGTGGGAGGTGAGCTCCTGCGGCTGGCGCTCGGTCATCCCGAGGTGGAGATCGGGGCGCTGACCGCGGGGGACTCCGCGGGCAGTCTGCTCGGTGCGCACCAGCCGCACCTGTCGACCCTGGCCGACCGCCCGATCGTGGAGACCACGCCGGAGGCGCTCGCGGGGCACGACGTCGTCTTCCTGGCCCTGCCGCACGGGCGGTCGGCGGAGCTCGCCGCCCGGCTCCCGGACGACGTGCTGATCGTCGACTGCGGGGCGGACCACCGGCTGCACGACGCGGCGGCCTGGCAGCGCTGGTACGGCGGGGAGCACGCCGGTCACTGGCCCTACGGCCTCCCGGAGCTGCCCGGCGCGCGGGAGGCGCTGCGCGGCAGCCGCCGGATCGCGGTGCCGGGCTGCTACCCGACCACGGCGACCCTCGCCGCGCTGCCCGCGGTGGCGTCCGGCCTCGTGGCCCCCGAGGTGAGCGTCGTCGCCTTCTCCGGCACCTCCGGCGCCGGCCGGTCCGCCAAGCCGCACCTGCTCGGGTCCGAGGTCATGGGCTCGGCGACGGCCTACGGGGTCGGCGGCGCCCACCGCCACACCCCGGAGATCGTGCAGAACCTCTCCGTCCTCGGCGCCGGCCCGGTCCGGGTGTCGTTCACCCCGGTCCTCGCGCCGATGCCGCGCGGGATCCTCGCGGTGGCCAGCGCGCCGCTCGCCGACGCCGGGGTCGACGCGGCCCAGGTGCGCGAGGCCTACGCGAAGGCCTACGCCGCGGAGCCGTTCGTCCACCTGCTGCCCGACGGCGCCCAGCCCGCCACGAAGAGCGTGGTGGGCGCGAACGTGGTGCAGGTCCAGGTGGAGGTCGACGCCGACGCGGGGCGCCTGGTCGCCACCGCCGTGATCGACAACCTCACCAAGGGCACCGCCGGCGGGGCGTTCCAGTCGGTGAACGTGGCCCTCGGGCTCGAGGAGACCCTCGGGCTCCCCGTCGCCGGGCTGGCCCCGTGAGCGTCACCGCCGCCGCCGGCTTCCGGGCCGCCGGCGTCCGGGCCGGCCTGCGGGCCCACGGCGAGCGCCCCGATCTCGCGCTCGTGGTGAACGACGGCCCGTCCACCACGGCGGCCGGCGTCTTCACCCGCAACCAGGTCCAGGCCGCGCCGGTGCTGTGGTCCCGGCAGGTGCTGCGCGAGCGCTCGCTGCGGGCCGTGGTCCTCAACGCCGGCGGCGCGAACGCGTGCACCGGCCCGGACGGGTTCGCCGACACCCACCACACGGCCGAGAAGGTCGCGCAGGTCCTCGGGTGCGGCGCGGTCGAGGTGGCGGTGTGCTCCACCGGCCTGATCGGGGTGCGGCTGCCGATCGACTCGCTGCTCGCCGGGGTCGACGACGCCGCGGGCGCGCTCTCCGACGACGCCGCGGCCGGCTCGCGGGCGGCCACGGCCGTCCTCACCACCGACACCGTCGACAAGCAGGCCGCCCGGTCCCGCGACGGCTGGACCGTCGGCGGGTTCGCCAAGGGCGCGGGCATGATGGCGCCCAGCCTCGCGACGATGCTCGTGGTCGTCACCACCGATGCCGTCCTCGACGCCGACGCCGCCGACCGGGCGCTGCGCGCGGCCACCGCGACCACGTTCGACCGGCTCGACATCGACGGTTCCACGAGCACCAACGACACGGTGCTCCTGCTGGCCTCCGGTGCCTCCGGGGTGACACCCGACGAGGAGACCTTCGCCGGCGAGCTGCGTGAGGTGTGCGCGGAGCTCGCCCGCGGGCTGCAGGCCGACGCCGAGGGCGTCACCAAGCGGATCGCCGTGACCGTCAGCGGCGCGGTGTCGGACGCCGAGGCGCTCGTGGCCGCCCGCGCGGTGGCCCGCGACAGCCTGGTCAAGACCGCGCTCTTCGGCTCCGACCCGAACTGGGGCCGGATCGCGGCCGCGGTCGGGGCCGCCGAGGCCCGGGTCGAGCCGGAGACGCTGTCGGTGACCGTGAACGGGGTCCTGCTCTGCGCCGCCGCGGCCGCGGTGGGCGACCGGTCGGCGGCCGACCTCTCCGGCCGGGACGTCGACGTCCGGGTCGACCTCGGGCTGGGCGCCGGGACCGCGACGGTGCTCACCACCGACCTGTCCCACGCCTACGTCGAAGAGAACAGCGCGTACTCGTCATGAGGTCGGCCACCACCTCGCACGAGGAGGCCCAGGCCAAGGCCGCGGTGCTGGCCGAGGCGCTGCCGTGGCTGCGGGAGTTCCAGGGCGCGATCGTCGTCGTCAAGTACGGCGGCAACGCCATGGTCGACGACGAGCTGCGCCGCGCCTTCGCCGAGGACATGGTCTTCCTGCGCCTCGCCGGGATCCGCCCGGTCGTCGTGCACGGGGGCGGCCCGCAGATCTCCGCGATGCTCGGCCGGCTGGGCATGGACGGCGAGTTCCGCGGCGGCCTGCGGGTGACCACGCCCGAGACGATGGACGTGGTGCGGATGGTGCTGGTCGGGCAGGTCGGCCGGGAGCTGGTCGGCCTGGTCAACGCTCACGGACCGCTCGCCGTCGGCATGTCGGGGGAGGACGCGCAGCTGTTCACCGCGGCCCGGCGCACCGCCACGGTGGACGGCGAACAGGTCGACGTGGGGCTGGTCGGGGACGTCGTGGCCGTCAATCCCGCCGCCGTGCTGGACCTGGTGGCCGGGGGGCGCATCCCGGTGATCTCCACCGTCGCCCCTGACGCCGACGGTGTGGTGCACAACGTCAACGCCGACACCGCCGCGGGCGCGCTGGCGGTCGCGCTCGGCGCTCGCAAGCTCGTCGTCCTCACCGACGTCGAGGGGCTCTACACCGACTGGCCCGACCGCGCGAGCCTGCGCACCGAGATCGGCGCGGACGAGCTCGCCGGGCTCCTGCCCGGGCTCGCGAGCGGCATGATCCCCAAGATGGAGGCCTGCCTGCGGGCGGTCCTGGGCGGCGTGCCCCGCGCGCACGTCATCGACGGCCGGGTGGCGCACTCGGTCCTGCTCGAGGTCTTCACCAGCAAGGGCGTCGGGACGATGGTCGTCCCCGCCGAGGAACCCGGAGGAGGTCCCGCATGACCACGTCAGCACCCACCGGTGAGGACCTCCGCCGCCGCTGGTCGGAGACGATGATGGGGAACTACGGGACCCCGCCGATCGACCTCGTCCGGGGCGAGGGCGCCCGCGTCTGGGACGCCGACGGACGCGAGTACCTCGACCTGCTGGGCGGGATCGCGGTGAACCTGCTCGGGCACGCCCACCCCGCGGTCGTCGAGGCCGTGACCCGGCAGGTCGGCACCCTCGGCCACACGTCGAACCTGGTGATCAATCCGCGCACGGTCGAGCTGGCCGAGCGGCTGCTCGAGCTGTTGGGCGCGCCCGGCGGCCGGGTCCTGATGTGCAACTCGGGCGCCGAGGCGAACGAGGCGGCCTTCAAGATCGCCCGGCGGACGGGCCGCTCGAAGATCGTGTCCGCCGAGGGCGGCTTCCACGGCCGCACCATGGGCGCCCTGGCCCTGACCGGGCAGCCCGCGAAGCGCGAGCCGTTCGAGCCGATGCCCCCGGGCGTGCAGTTCGTGCCCTACGGCGACGTCGAGGCCCTGCGGGCCGCCGTCGACGGCGACACGGCCGCGGTGGTCCTCGAGCCCATCCAGGGCGAGGCCGGCGTCATCATCCCGCCCGAGGGCTACCTGCAGGCCGCCCGCGAGATCACCACCGCCGCGGGCGCGCTGCTCGTCGTCGACGAGGTGCAGACCGGCATCGGGCGCACCGGCGTGTGGTTCGCCCACCAGCGCGCCGGCATCGTCCCCGACGTCGTGACCCTGGCGAAGGGCCTGGGCGGCGGCCTGCCGCTCGGGTCCTGCATCGGCATCGGTCCGGCCGCCGACCTGCTCGGCGTCGGCCAGCACGGCACCACGTTCGGCGGCAACCCCGTGTGCTGCGCCGCGGCGCTCGCGGTCCTGGACACCATCGTCGCCGAGGGCCTGCTCGACCGGGCGGACACCCTCGGCAAGGACCTCGGAGCCCGGATCGAGGAACTCGACCATCCGCTGGTCGACCACGTCGACGCCGCCGGGCTGCTGCTCGGCGTCGCGCTCACCACGCCCGCGTCCCCCCAGGTCACCGCGGCCGCGCTCGAGTCCGGGTACCTGATCAACGGCGCCGTGCCGGGACGGGTCCGCCTCGCCCCACCCGCGGTCGTCACCGACGAGCAGGTCGACGGGTTCCTCGCGGCTCTGCCCGACGCCCTGACCCGGGGAGCGGCGGCCGCGGAGGGCTCGTCGTGAGCGCCCCGTCCCTCGCGGCCGGCGGAGGCGCCGCCGTCGGCGGTCCGGCCCGCCCCGGCCCGCGCCACCTGTTGCGCGACGACGACCTCTCCCCGGCCGAGCAGGCCGAGGTCCTCGATCTCGCGGCCGCGATCAAGGCCGACCCGTACGGGCACCGGCCGCTCGCGGGACCCCGTGCGGTCGCGGTGATCTTCGACAAGCCGTCGACGCGCACCCGGGTCTCGTTCCAGGTCGGCATCGCCGCCCTCGGCGGCACCCCGGTCGTGATCGACGGCCGGGACGCCCAGCTCGGCCGGGGCGAGAGCATCGCCGACACGGCCCGGGTGCTCTCGCGCTACGTCGACGCGATCGTCTGGCGCACCGGGGCCGACGAGCGGATCCAGGAGATGGCCGCGCACGCGGGCGTGCCGGTGGTCAACGCCCTCACCGACGGCTTCCACCCCTGCCAGGTCCTGGCCGACCTGCAGACGATCGTGGAGCGGCAGGGGCGCACGGCCGGGCTCACCCTGACCTACCTGGGAGACGGGGCGAACAACATGGCGCACTCGTTGCTGCTCGGCGGCGCCACCGCCGGGATGCACGTGCGGATCGCCTCGCCGGAGGGCTTCCACCCCGACCCGGCCGTGCTGGCCGACGCGCGGACCCGGGCGGCCGACACCGGGGGCTCGGCGACGGCCGTCATGGTGGGCAGCCGGGCGGCGGCGCTGGAGGCCGCGGCGGGCGCCGAGGTGCTGGTCACCGACACGTGGACCTCGATGGGACAGGAGGAGGACGGCCTCGACCGGGTCGCGCCCTTCCGGCCCTGCCGCATCGACGACGAGCTGCTCGCCGGGGCGGCCCCGGACGCCACGGTGCTGCACTGCCTGCCCGCCCACCGCGGCGACGAGATCACCGCGGAGCTGCTGGACGGCCCGACGTCCGCGGTGTGGGACGAGGCGGAGAATCGGCTGCACGCGCAGAAGGCCCTGCTGACCTGGCTGCTGGAGCGATGACCCCGGCCGACGAGGCGGTCGGCACCGAGCACGGGCCGGCGTCCGAGCCCGTGCCCGACCCCCGGATCGCCCGCGAGCGTCTCGAGCGGCTGCGCCCGGTCACCAGCCGCGCCTCCCGCCAGGCCCGCATCGTCGAGCTGATCAGCACCCGCGAGGTGCACAGCCAGGGCGAGCTCGCCGCGATGCTGGGCCGGGAGGGCGTCGAGGTCACGCAGGCGACGCTGTCGCGCGACCTGGACGAGCTCGGGGCGGTCAAGCTGCGGGGGGCCGACGGCGGCGCCGGCCGCTACGTGGTCCCCGACGACGGGAGCCCGGTGCGCGGGGTCACGGGGGGCACCGACAGACTGTCCCGGCTGCTCGCGGAGCTGCTCGTGTCGGCCGACCACTCCGCCAACCTGGCGGTGCTGCGGACGCCGCCGGGCGGGGCGCACTACCTCGCGAGCGCCATGGACCGGGCGGCGCTGGCGGAGGTGGTCGGGACGATCGCCGGGGACGACACCGTCCTCGTGGTCGCCCGGGAACCGCTCGACGGCGCCGGGCTCGCCGCGCTGCTCACGAACCTCGGCGCCCGGTCCACCGCACGACGCCCACAGCAGGACGAGGAGGACCTTCGGTGACGGCGGGATCGGGCGCGGCGCTGTGGGGCGGGCGGTTCTCCTCGGGGCCGGACGCCGTCATGGCGGCCCTGTCGAAGTCCACCCAGTTCGACTGGGTCCTCGCTCCGTACGACATTGCGGGCTCGCGCGCGCACGCCCGGGTGCTCCACGGCGCCGGGCTGCTCGACGAGGCCGAGCTCGCCGGGATGCTGGACGGGCTGGCCCGGCTGGAGGACGACGTCGCGAGCGGGGCCTTCGTCGCGGCCGAGGCCGACGAGGACGTGCACACCGCGCTGGAGCGCGGGCTCATCGAGCGGGTCGGCCCGGACCTCGGCGGGAAGCTGCGCGCCGGGCGCTCCCGCAACGACCAGATCGCCACACAGCTGCGGATGTGGCTGCGCGACCGGCTCCGGGAGCTCGCCCGCGGCGTCTGCGACGTGGTGGACGCGCTCGTCGGGCAGGGCCGGGCCCACCCGGAGGCGGTCATGCCGGGCCGCACGCACCTCCAGCACGCGCAGCCCGTGCTGCTCGCCCACCACCTCGGTGCCCACGCGCAGGCCCTGCTCCGCGACGTCGAGCGCTGCCGCGACCTCGACCGCCGCCTCGGGCTCTCGCCCTACGGGTCGGGGGCGCTCGCCGGCACGTCGCTCGGCCTCGACCCGGCCGCGGTCGCCCGCGACCTGGGGTTCCGCGACGCGGTCGACAACTCCATCGACGGGACGGCCTCCCGCGACCTCGCCGCCGAGGGCGCCTTCGTGCTGGCGATGGTGGCCGTGGACCTGTCCCGCATCGCGGAGGAGCTGATCCTCTGGGCCACTGCGGAGTTCGGGTACGTGACGCTGGACGACGCCTGGTCGACCGGCTCGTCGATCATGCCGCAGAAGAAGAACCCCGACGTCGCGGAGCTCGCGCGCGGGAAGGCGGGCCGGCTCGTCGGCAACCTCGCGGGCCTGATGACCACGCTCAAGGCCCTGCCGCTCGCCTACAACCGCGACCTCCAGGAGGACAAGGAGCCGCTGTTCGACTCGGCCGCCCAGCTGGCGATGGTGCTCCCCGCGATGGCGGGCATGATCCGCACGCTGACCATCCACACCGGACGGCTGGCCGAGCTGGCCCCGGCGGGCTTCAGCCTGGCCACCGACATCGCGGAGTGGCTGGTGCGCCGGGGGGTGCCGTTCCGACGGGCCCACGAGGCCGCCGGCGCCTGCGTGCGGGCCGCCGAAGCGCGCGGCGTCGGCCTGGACGAGCTGACCGACGACGAGCTCGCCGGCTGCGACCCGGCCCTGACCCCGCACGTCCGCAACGTGCTCACGGTCGCCGGGTCGATCGCCTCGCGCGACGCGCACGGCGGGACCGCCCCGGCGCGGGTCGCGGAGCAGTACGACCGCGTCGTCGGCGCCGTCATCGAGGCCCGGGCGTGGGCGGCGCGGCCGATCGACCGGCGGTGAGCGAGCTCCTCACGCGGGCCGAGCTCGCCGTCGAGCCGCTCGAGGCGGCTCGGCGCCTGCTGGGCCACGAGCTGGTGTCGGACACCCCCGAGGGCGAGGTCCGGGTGCGCATCGTCGAGGTCGAGGCCTACCGCGGCGACGACGACCCCGGCTCGCACTGCTACCGCGGACGCACCCCGCGCAACGACGTGATGTGGGGCCCGGCCGGACACCTCTACGTGTACTTCGTCTACGGCATGCACTTCTGCGCGAACGTCGTCGCGCGGGGCGACGGGGAGCCCGGCGCGGTCCTGCTCCGCGCCGGCGAGGTGCTCTCCGACCGGGCTCTCGCGCACGTCCGGCGACCGACGGCGCGGGGCCGCGACGCGGAGCTGGCCCGTGGTCCGGCGCGGCTGTGCACGCTGCTGGGGCTCGTCCGCGAGCACGACGGGACCGACGTGCTCGACCCCGCATCCCCGGTGCGCCTGGAACGCGGACGGGAGGTTCCCGACGAGGCGGTCCGGCGTGGGCCCCGCGTCGGTGTCGCCGCGGGCCAGCAACGCCCGTGGCGACTGTGGGTCGACGGCTCCCGTGCGGTGACGCCGTACAAGGCGGGACGCCCTCGCCAGGACGGTGTCGACTGGTAGGCGGGCCCACGCGCCACAATGGGCGCCGTGACCGCACCCCACGTCCTCGACGACCTCGCCTGGCGAGGGCTGATCGCCCAGAGCACCGACCTCGACGCGCTGCGGCGCGACCTCGACGCGGGCACGGTCACCCTGTATTCCGGGATCGACCCGACGGCGCCCAGCGCCCACATCGGCCACCTCCTGCAGTGGCTGACCCTCGCCCGCTTCCAGCAGGCCGGGCACCGGCCCATCGCCCTGGTCGGCGGCGCCACCGGCCTCATCGGCGACCCGAAGCCGACCTCCGAGCGGACGCTGAACGACCGGGAGGTCGTCGCGAGCTGGGTCGAGAAGATCGGCGCCCAGCTGCGTCCGTTCCTGGACTTCACGGGCGGGAACGCCGCCCTGCTCGTCAACAACCTGGACTGGACCGAGGGTGTCTCGGCGCTGGACTTCCTGCGTGACCTGGGCAAGCACTTCCGGGTGGGCCGCATGCTCGCGAAGGAGGCGGTGAGCCGGCGCATGGAGTCCGACGAGGGCATCAGCTACGCCGAGTTCTCCTACCAGATCCTGCAGTCCTATGACTTCCTCGAGCTCTTCCGCCGCTACGGCTGCACCATCCAGACCGGGGGCAGCGACCAGTGGGGGAACCTCACCGCGGGGATCGACCTGATCCACCGCGTCGAGGGCCGCTCGGTGCACGCCCTGGGCACACCTCTGATCACCAAGGCCGACGGGTCGAAGTTCGGCAAGACCGAGGGCGGCACCGTGTGGCTCGACGCCGCGCTGACGAGCCCGTACGCCTTCTACCAGTTCTGGATCAACGCCGAGGACGCCAAGGTCGGCGAGTACCTGCGGGCGTTCACGTGGCGGTCGCACGAGGAGATCGAGGACCTGGAACGGCAGACCGCGGAGCGCCCGCAGGCCCGCGCCGCCCAACAGGCGCTCGCCGAGTCGGTGACGACCCTGGTGCACGGCCCGGAGGAGGTGGTCCGCGTCCAGGCCGCGAGTCGGGCCCTGTTCGGGCGGGGCGAGCTCCGGGACCTGGACGCTCCCACGCTCGCCGCCGCACTGGCCGAGGTCCCGTCGGCGACCGTGGCGCGGACGGCCCACCCGACCATCGTCGACCTGCTGGTGGACACGGGGCTGGCCACGGGACGGGGGGCCGCGCGCCGGACCGTCGCGGAGGGCGGGGCGTACGTCAACAACACCAAGGTCGAGGCCGAGGACTGGACGCCGGCGGAGGCCGATCTGCTGCACGGCCGGTGGCTCGTGGTCCGTCGCGGGAAGCGCACGACGGCGGGTGTGGAGCTCGTGTCGGCGGGATGACGGCCGTGGGTCGGGCGGGAAACCCCGCCCGACCTGCGGTGATCCCGAAAGGGGACCCCCCTCGATCGGGCCCTCACGGCCCGTGTAAAGTTCTCCATGTCGCCAGGCCGGAGGGGTTGCCCCGGGGTCTGGAGGCGGGATAGGTTCGAGAGGTTGCCCTCCAGCCGGTCTGGTAGGGTTGATCCTCGAGCGGGACACCGAGCGGTGCGCCATCCCTGG
>NZ_JBBEGN010000027.1:0-55147 GCF_037401875.1 Actinomycetospora aurantiaca
TCAGGGCCGCCGTCGCCATCGCCGTGAGCACCGGGCCGGCGTGCGCGGCGTCGGTGTGCGACGCGCTGCGCGGGGTGGAGTTGATCAGCCCGAACGCGGCGTGGGCCGCGGTGCGCACCTCCTCGGGCGAGCGCGGCGGCCCGGTGCGCCCGATCGCGTCCTCCCAGATCTCGACGTAGGCGCGCTGCAGCGCCCGCACCCGCCGTCGGGACTCGTCGGGGAGGTTGGCGAGGTCGCGGTCCTGCACCGTGATCAGCTCCGGACGGTGCAGCGCGAAGTCGACCTGGAAGGCGATGAGGGCGCCCAGCCGGTCGGCGGCGCCCGGGTGCGCCGCGACGATGGCCCGCGCCCCGTCGAGCAGGTGCTCGCTGATGCCCACCAGCATCTCGGCGAGCAGGCCCTCCTTCGACGGGAAGTGCCGGTAGATCGCGGGGCCGCTGACCCCCGCGGCCGCGCCGATCCCGTCGATCGAGGTGCCGTGGAAGCCGTGCCGGGCGAACAGCCGCGCGGCCTCGACGAGGATCTGGTCCCGGCGGCGGGTCGGTGCGGCGTGCGCGATCAGGTCCACGACGAGGACCCTACGGGCCTTGCGCCGCCGTGTGAACGCTCGCTAACGTCTCGTGTTAGTCAACGTTCACATGGAGGGTCTGCGGTGACAGCCACGGTCGGTTCGGGGCACGCGGAACTGGTGGACGACCTGCGGTCGAAGCTCGCGACGGTGCGCCTCGGCGGTCCCGAGCGCAGCAGGCAGCGCCACGTCGAGCGCGGGAAGCTCCTCCCTCGCGACCGGGTGGACGCGCTGCTCGACCCGTCGTCACCGTTCCTGGAGCTCTCGCCGCTCGCGGCGCACGGCATGTACGACGACGCGGCGCCCGGCGCCGGGATCATCACCGGGGTCGGGCGCATCGCGGGGCGCACGTGCGTGGTCGTCGCGAACGATGCCACCGTCAAGGGCGGCACGTACTACCCGATGACGGTGAAGAAGCACCTCCGCGCGCAGGAGGTGGCGCTGCAGAACCGGCTGCCGTGCGTCTACCTCGTCGACTCCGGCGGCGCGTTCCTGCCCGCGCAGGACGACGTGTTCCCCGACCGCGAGCACTTCGGCCGGATCTTCTACAACCAGGCGACGATGTCGGGCCTCGGCATCCCGCAGATCGCGGCGGTGCTGGGCTCGTGCACCGCGGGCGGCGCGTACGTGCCGGCGATGAGCGACGAGGCGGTGATCGTCCGGAACCAGGGGACGATCTTCCTCGGCGGGCCGCCGCTGGTGAAGGCCGCCACCGGGGAGGAGGTCACGGCCGAGGAACTGGGCGGGGGCGACCTGCACGCCCGCACCTCCGGCGTGGTCGACCACCTCGCCGACGACGACGCGCACGCCCTCGCGATCGTCCGCGACATCGTCGACACGTTGCCCGTCGACCCCGCGCCTCCGTGGGAGCGCCGGGTGTCCGAGCCCCCGGCGAAGGACCCGCGCGAGCTCTACGACGTCGTCCCGGTCGACGGGCGCAGCGCCTACGATGTGCGCGAGGTGATCTCCCGGCTCGTCGACGGCTCGCGGTTCACCGAGTTCAAGGCCGAGTACGGCACCACGCTGGTCACCGGCTTCGCCCGGCTGCACGGGCACCCGGTCGGCATCGTCGCGAACAACGGCGTGCTCTTCCGCGAGTCGGCCCTCAAGGGTGCGCACTTCGTCGAGCTGTGCGACCAGCGCGGCATCCCGCTGGTGTTCCTGCAGAACATCACCGGCTTCATGGTCGGGCGCGAGTACGAGGCGGGCGGGATCGCCAAGGACGGCGCGAAGATGGTCACGGCCGTGGCCACGACCCGCGTGCCGAAGCTGACCGTGGTGATCGGCGGCTCGTACGGCGCCGGGAACTACGCGATGAGCGGGCGCGCGTACTCGCCCCGCTTCCTGTTCATGTGGCCGAACGCCCGGATCAGCGTGATGGGGGCCGAGCAGGCCGCCACGGTGCTGGGGACGGTCGGCTCGTCGAGTGCCGACTCGGTGCGCGAGCAGTACGAGCGCCAGGGCCACCCGTACTACTCCACCGCCCGACTCTGGGACGACGGCGTCATCGACCCGCTCGACACCCGCACCGTGCTGGGCCTCGCCCTCTCGGCGTGTGCCCACGCGCCCCTCGACGACCCGCGCTTCGGTGTCTTCCGGATGTGAGGACCCGACCGTCAGCAGTGCGGCCATGCTGACACCGGACGTCACATTCGTGCCCTGTACGACCCCGGAGAGGACCCGATGTTCGCCAGCGTGCTGATCGCCAACCGCGGTGAGATCGCCGTCCGCATCGCCGCGACGGTGCGCGACCGCGGGCTAGGCAGCGTCGCCGTGTACACCGACGCCGACGCGTCGTCCCCGCACGTCGACGCGGCCGACGTCGCCGTGCGCGTCCCGGACTACCTCGACGGTGCCGCGATCGTCGAGGCCGGCCGCCGGGCGGGCGCGCAGGCCGTGCATCCCGGGTACGGCTTCCTCGCGGAGAACGCCGGGTTCGCCCGCGCCGTGATCGAGGCCGGCCTGACGTGGATCGGACCGCCGCCCGGGGCCATCGACATGATGGGCGACAAGATCTCGGCCAAGGCCGCCGTCGAGCCCGCCGGGGTGCCGCTGGTGCCGGGCAGTTCCGCGAAGGGCCTCACCGACGCCGAGCTCGCCGACGTCGCCCGCACCACCGGCTTCCCCGTCCTGCTCAAGCCCAGCGCCGGCGGGGGCGGCAAGGGCATGCACGTCGTGGAGCGCGCCGAGGACCTCGACGACGCGATCGCCGCCGCCCGCCGCGAGGCGCGCGGCTCGTTCGGCGACGACACCCTGCTCCTCGAGCGCTACGTCACCAACCCGCGCCACGTCGAGATCCAGGTCCTCGCGGACACCCACGGCACCGTCGTGCACCTCGGCGAGCGCGAGTGCTCCCTGCAGCGCCGCCACCAGAAGGTCGTCGAGGAGGCGCCGTCGGCGGTCCTCGACGAGAAGCAGCGCGACGCCATGGGCCGCGCCGCCGTCGACGCCGCCGTCGCCTGCGGGTACGTCGGCGCCGGGACCGTCGAGTTCGTGACGAACGCGGACGCGAGCGAGTTCTTCTTCCTCGAGATGAACACGCGGCTGCAGGTCGAGCACCCGGTGACCGAGGAGGTCGTCCGCGTCCGCGGCGCTCGGATCGACCTGGTCGCCGAGCAGCTGCGCGTCGCCGCCGGCGAGCCGCTGGGTTACGACCAGGACGACGTCACGCTCGAGGGCCACGCGGTCGAGGTGCGCCTCTACGCCGAGGACCCGGCCCGCGGTTTCCTGCCCACCGGGGGCCGGGTCCTCGGGCTGGACTGGCCCTCGGGCGCCCGGGTCGACGCCGGCGTGCGGGTCGGCTCCGAGGTCGGCAGCGCCTACGACCCGATGCTCGCCAAGATCATCGCCCGCGGCGCCGACCGCACGGAGGCCCTCGACCGGCTCGACGAGGCCCTCGCCCGCACCACGGTCCTGGGCGTCACCACCAACCTCGCGTGGCTGCGCACGCTGATCACCGACGACGACGTCCGTGCGGGCCGGCTCGACACCGGGCTCATCGCCCGGCTCCCCGTCCCCGAGCAGCAGGTGCCCGACGACGTGGTGGTCGCCGCCGCGCTCGCCGGGCTCCTGCGACTCCCGGAGGGCGACGACCCGTTCGAGGCGCTCGGCGGCTGGCGGATCGGCGGCGAGCCCGCGCCCGCGCGCTGGACGCTGGTGCCGGTGGGCGAGAAGGACACCGCCTTCGACGTCGCCCTGCGCGGGCGGGCGGACGCCGCGACGGTCACCGTCGGGGACGGCCCGGCCCGGCCTGTCGTCGGGACCGAGCGAGAGGACCCTCATCGGTCCGCGGAGGGGGCCGGGAGCCCGATGAGGGACCTCTCGACCACCCTCGACGGCGTCACCCGGCGCTACCGGACGGCGCTCGCCGACGGCGTGCTGTGGATCGCCCGCGACGGCGGCACGTGGGCGTTGCGCGAGCGGGAGCGCCTCCAGGCCGCCCGCACGGCCGGCGGCGCGTCCGACGGCGCCGTCACGAGCCCGATGCCGGGCACCGTCACCGTCGTCGAGGTCGAGGCCGGTCAGCAGGTCGAGGCCGGGCAGCGACTCGTCGTCGTCGAGGCCATGAAGATGGAGCACGTGCTGACCGCCCCGATCGCGGGCACGGTCACCGAGCTCGCCGCGAAACCCGGGGCGACCGTCGCGCTCGACGCGCCCCTCGTCACCGTCACACCCGAAAGCGAGTAGTCATGCCCCTGTCCGAGGAGCACGAGGCCCTCCGCGCGACCGTCGAGGAGTTCGCGCAGAAGGAGGTGGCGCCGGTCATCGGGGACTACTACATCCGCGAGGAGTTCCCGTACGACCTGGTCGCGACGATGGGCGAGATGGGTCTGTTCGGCCTGCCGGTGCCCGAGGAGTACGGCGGCATGGGCGGCGACTACGTCGCGCTGTGCGTCGCCCTCGAGGAGCTGGGCCGGGTCGACCAGTCCGTCGCGATCACCCTCGAGGCGGGCGTGTCCCTGGGGATCATGCCGATCGCCCGCTTCGGCTCCGAGGAGCAGAAGCAGCGCTGGCTGCCCGACCTCGCGGCGGGGAAGGCTCTCGGCGGGTTCGGCCTGACGGAGGCCGGCGGCGGCTCCGACGCGGGTGCCACGAAGACCACCGCGAAGCAGGACGACGGCGACTGGGTGATCAACGGGTCGAAGGCGTTCATCACGAACTCCGGGACGCGGATCACCTCGCACGTGACGGTGACGGCCGTGACCGGGCGCAGCGGCGACAAGCGCGAGATCTCCGCGATCCTCGTCCCGAGCGGCACCGAGGGGTTCACGGTGGCGCCGAGCTACTCGAAGGTCGGGTGGAACGCCTCGGACACCCACGAGCTGGCGTTCTCCGACTGCCGCGTGCCGGAGGAGAACCTCGTCGGCGAGCGGGGCCGAGGCTTCTCGCAGTTCCTGTCGATCCTGGACGAGGGGCGGGTCGCGATCGCCGCGCTGTCCACGGGCGCCGCGCAGGGCTGTGTCGACGAGTCGGTGCGCTACGCCCGGGAGCGGCAGGCGTTCGGCGCGGCCATCGGGACCTACCAGTCCATCCAGTTCAAGATCGCCGAGATGGAGACGCGGGCCGTCACCGCCCGCCTGGCCTGGCAGCACGCGGCCGAGCGGATGGCGGCGGGCGTGCCGTTCACCAAGGAGGCGGCGATCGCCAAGCTCGTGTCGTCGAACGCCGCGATGGACAACGCCCGCGACGCGACGCAGATCTTCGGCGGCTACGGGTTCATGAACGAGTACCCGGTGGCCCGGCACTACCGCGACTCCAAGATCCTCGAGATCGGCGAGGGCACGTCCGAGGTGCAGAAGATGCTGATCGCGAAGCGGCTGGGGCTGTAGGGCGGTCGCCGTCGGAGTACGAACGGGCCGTTCGTCACGGAAGAAGGTGACGAACGGCCCGCTCGTGGTTCCGGGACGCGAGTCAGGGCACCTCGACCGGCGCGACGTCATCGGTCCGGGCGCCGATCCGGGAGGCGGAGGTGCTTCCCGACGACAGGTCCACCGCACGGCCCGCGGCGAGGAGGCCGATCTCGGGCATCGCGCCGTAGATCGTCTCCCACTGCCCGGCGCCGACCCGGTAGGTCTCGTGGAAGATGCCGACCGAGTCCGGGGACGTGCGGGCGGCCCGGTTGAAGGCCCGCCAGGCGGGCAGGTGCTCGGCCTCGGCGTTGCGGGCGTACGCCTCGAGGTGCTCGTAGGAGCGCCAGTACTGGACGACGGCGGGCCCACCGAACATCAGGCCGGCGTGGGCCTTCAACATCCCCATCTCGGGATGGCGGGCCAGCTCGGCGAGCATCCGCGGCATGGCCCGCGCGACCGGCAGCCAGGCGCGGACGTCGGTCCACCGGTTGACGTGCATCCCGATCAGGAAGACGACGAACTCGCCCTCGATGTCGGCACTGCGTCGGGTGTAGCGGGTCATGCCGGGACCTCCTCGCGGTGGACTGCGCGGTCGCGCAGGAACAGGAACAGCGGGAAGACGAACGCCGCGGCGATCGCGAAGGAGCCGACGACGAGCAGCACCAGCGACCACGTCGGCCACCCCAGCCGCCGGCCCTCGACCACCATGAACACGCAGGCCGCGATCGCGACGACGATGATGTCGACGGCGGCCGAGGAGCTGGCGGCGTTCGCGAACCACCCCGCGAGGTAGTTCTCGCCGGCGGACATCGAGGCGATGTTGAACCACCAGGTCCCGACGAGACCGACCAGCGAGAGCACCAGGTAGACGATCCTCATGCCGCCACCGCCACGCGGTCCGAGCCGTTCCGGCGCGGCGCGGACCGCAGGGCGGCCAGCGCGAGGAGCAGGGTCCCGACGACGAGGGCGGCGGCCGCCCCCACCGTGAGCGCGTCCGGCGCGAGCAGCGGCTGCCCGCGCAGCGCCTGCCAGGTCAACAGCAGCGTCAGGCCGGTCCAGGCCAGGGCGCCGACGACGACGAGGCGGGTCCGGACGACCTCGTGCCGCAGGACGGGGAACCGGGCCGCGAGCAGGCCGAGGCCGAGCGCGAGCACCGGCAGGGCCTGCAGCGCGTGCAGCCCGACGAAGTGCCCGATGCGCAGGTCGCCGCCCGTCGTCGACCACCCCAGCAGGGGCAGGCCCGACCCGCCGTCGGGCACGCCGACCGCGTGCGCACCCGCCGTCGTCATCGCGCCGGTGGCCTCGGCGGAGGCGATCTGGGCGCCGGTGGGCGAGGTCATGAGGAACGCGACCGCCATGCCGATCAGGGCGACCACGAGCCCGAGCCGGACCGCCCACGCGGTGGCCGCCGGCAGCGAGTGCTCGCGCATCAGCAGGACCGCGATGGCGAGGTTGGCCACCCACAGCACCGCGATCGACGAGCCCATCACCGCCCAGACGACCGTGTCGAGCGTCGTCGAGACGTTGAAGTGGCTGGGCACGCCGCGGACGGCCTGGCCGACGATCGCCACCATCTCGAGGACCGAGGTGACGGCCACGATCGTGCCGAGCCACCCGCCGATCCGGCGGGCCCGCGGTGCGGTGAGCCGGGAGATCATCCACGCGAGCGTCGGCGCGTACAGGGTGAAGCTGAGCGAGAACTTGAACGGCTTCGCCCAGACGGGCTGGCCCCCGACCACGCGCGGGTCGACCAGCAGGCCGACGAGGCTGACGAGGACGAGCAGGATCATGGCGCCGGTGAAGAGGACGAGGGGACGGTTCCAGGCGCGCATCGGGTCTCCCGTGATTAGATAGCGGCACTGTCCGAACAAGAATGGACAGTAAAGCTATCCGCCAGTCCTGGCAAGCGGGAGGAGCCCGATGAGGGTCGGCGAGCTGAGCCGACGCAGTGGCGTGAGCGTCGCGTCGATCAAGTACTACCTGCGCGAGGGCCTGCTGCCGGCCGGGGAGCGCACCGGCCCGAACCAGGCCGCCTACGGCGACGACCACCTGCGGCGCCTGCGCATGATCCGGGCGCTGATCGACGTCGGGGGCCTGTCGGTGGTCGCGACGCGCGACGTCCTGGCGGCCGTCGACGACCCGGAGCTGCCGTTGTTCGTCGCCCTGGGTCGGGCCTCCGGGACGACGACGGCGCCGGAGCCGTCGACCGACCAGGACGAGGCCTGGGAGGCGGCGGAGCGTGCCCTCGCCGCCGAGGTCGACGCCCGCGGCTGGCAGGTGTCCGACCAGAACCCGGCCTGGGCGACGGCCGTCGGCGTCCTCGCCACCTACGCCCGGCTGGGCGACGAGGACCTCGCGGGGCAGCTCGGGCTCTACATGACGACGATGGAGGAGGTCGCCGAGCAGGAGGTCGCGGCGGTCGTCGACCGAGGGGACCGCGCGCGGACCGTGGAGGGCGTCGTCGTCGGGACCGTCCTGGGCGACACGTTGCTCGGGGCCGTCCGCCGGCTCGCGCAGCAGCACCAGTCGCTGAAGCTGCTCGGAGAGACGCCGACCCACCCGCGGGGATAGCGTCGCGATCATGGCTGAGGCACGCATCGACTTCCCGTCCCGCGTCGGCGTCTGGTGGACCAGCGACTCCTGGCGGATCCAGGACGCGGCCGAGGTCGCCCGCGACCTCGAGGGCATGGGCTACGGGTCGCTGTTCTACGGCGAGGCGTACGGCAAGGAGACCCTGACGCAGGCCGGCGCGTTCCTCGCCGCGACCGAACGGCTCGTCGTCGGGACCGGCATCGCGAACATCCACGCGCGCGACCCGATCGCGGCCGAGACGGGCGCGCGGACCATGACCGCCCTGCACCCGGGCCGCTTCGTGCTGGGCCTCGGCGTGTCGCACGCACCGCTCGTCGAGCGCGGCCGCGGCGGGACCTACGCGAAGCCGCTGGCGACGATGCGCGACTACGTGCAGCGCATGGACGCGGTCCCGGCCGAGGTCGAGCCCGGCGCCCGCCCCACCCGCCTGATCGCCGCCCTCGGCCCGAAGATGATCGAGCTGTCGGGCAGCGCCGCCGACGGCGCGCACCCGTACCTGGTGCTGCCGCAGCAGACGCAGGCGACGCGGGACGCGCTCGGGCCGGACAAGTGGGTCGTCTCTGAGCAGGCGGTGGCGCTGGGCGACGACGAGACCGCGATGCGCCGGGCGCACGCGCACCTGGAGATCTACTCGGGGCTGCCGAACTACCGGAACTCGTGGCTGCGGCAGGGGTTCGAGGACTCCGACCTGGTGCGCGGCGGCTCGGACCGGCTCGCCCGGGCCCTCGTCGGGACCGGCTCGGCGCAGGACGCGGCCGCGTTCGTCACCGCGCACCTCGACGCGGGGGCCGACCACGTGCTGATCCAGGCCCTCGGCGACTCACCCTTCGACGACCCGCGCCCGGCGCTGCGGGAGCTGGCAGGTGCCCTCGGCCTGTGAGCAGTAATCCGTCTCTGGACGCGGATCAGTACTCACGAGCTATCGCACATCCCGCCGGATCGGGTGGTCCGGCGGGACCTCCACGAGCACGATGGCGCGGCCGTCCGGGTCGGCGATCCAGCACTCGCGCAGCCCCCACGGCTCGGTGCGGGTGCCCCGCGTGATCCCGACCCCGGCGAGGCGCAGCTCGGTCTCGGTCGCGGCGACGTCGCGGACCTGCATCCAGATCGCGTCCGGCCCGACCGGTGCGTCCGAGCTGCGCCCGGACACCTCCAGGTAGCCGGTGCCGAGGAAGTAGACGACGCCGCCGGGGAACTCCCGGGCGATCGCCAGGCCCAGGGTGCCGCCGTAGAAGGCCCACGCGGCCTCCGGGTCGTGCGGGCGGATCAGGACGCGGCTGGACAGCACCTCCACGTGAGGTCCCACCTTTCCGTGGTTCGCTCGGCCCGGCGGGGGCATCCTGACGGGCGTGAGTGCTCCCGACCAGGACGTCCAGCAGCCCGACAGGAACCGTTGGCGGGCCCTAATCGTCTGCCTGGTCGCCGGCTTCATGACGTTGCTCGACGTCAGCATCGTCAACGTCGCCCTGCCCTCGATGCAGCGGGGTCTCGGCGCGTCGTCGGCGGAGCTCTCGTGGGTGGTCTCCGGGTACGCGCTGACGTTCGGGCTGGTGCTCGTCTCCTCCGGCCGCCTCGGGGACGACCGCGGCCGCAAGAAGATGTTCCTGATCTCGCTGGCGCTGTTCACGATCACCAGCGCGGTGGCCGGGTTCTCGGTCGACCCGACGATGCTCGTCATCGCCCGGCTCCTCCAGGGCGCGGCGGGCGGCATGCTGAACCCGCAGATCATCGGCGTGATCCAGCAGCTCTTCACCGGGCGGGAGCGCGGCCGGGCGTTCGGCCTGTTCGGTGCCGTCATCGGCATCTCGACGGCGGTCGGCCCCCTGGCCGGCGGCGCGCTGCTGGAGTGGGTCGGCGAGGCCGAGGGCTGGCGCTGGGTGTTCTACGTCAACGTGCCCATCGGCATCGTCGCGCTGCTGCTCGGACTGTGGTGGCTGCCCCGCGACGAGGCGCAGGTCGGCGAGCGCCGCCCCCTCGACGTGGTGGGCGCCGTCCTGCTCGGCGGGGCCGTCGTCGCGCTCATGCTGCCGTTGGTGCTCTCCGAGCAGGACGTGTCCGGCGCGCCCTGGTGGCTGATCGGCGTCGCGGTCCTGCTCGGGCTGCTCTTCGTCGCCTGGGAGCGAAGGGCGAAGCGCACGCACGGCCACCCGCTGGTGAACTTCGCCCTGCTGCGCACCCGCAGCTACGCGATGGGGACGTCGCTCGGCCTGCTGTACTTCGCCGGGTTCACCTCGATCTTCTTCGTGCTCACGTTGTTCCTGCAGCAGGGGCGGGGGTTCACCCCGCTGGAGGCCGGCCTCGCCCTCACCCCGTTCGCCGTCGGGTCCGCGGTCTCGTCGGCGGTCGGCGGGCGGCTGATCTCCCGGCTCGGCAAGCCGTTGATCGTGGGTGGGCTGGTGACCGTGGTCGTCGGGCTCGTCGCGACCGACATCGTGCTGCGCTTCGACCCGCCCGACGTCGGCTGGGCGATCGCGCTCCCGCTGCTCGTCGCCGGGGTCGGCGGCGGCTTCGTCATCGCCCCGAACCAGACCCTCGCCCTCGAGGAGGTCCCGGCCCGCGAGGGCGGCACCGCCGCGGGCGTGCTGCAGACCGGGCAGCGGATCGGGTCGGCCATCGGCATCTCGGCGGTCGGCGCGGTGTTCTTCGGCTCGCTCTCCTCGACCCGCGGCGACTGGTCGAGCTCCATCAGCGCCGGCCTCGTGATCACCGTGGGCCTGGTGGTCCTGGCGCTGGTCGTCGGGGTCGTCGACCTGCTCGTCGGTCGTCGGAAGAAGACCGTTCCCGACGACGAGCCGGAGCCGGCTCCCGGGTCCGTCGAGGCGGCCGAGGCCGCCGGACCCGCCGTCGTCGGGACGGTCATGCGGTCCGAGGACGGCGAGCCGGTGCCGGGCGCGGTGCTGACCCTGGTCGACGAGGCCGGTCACCAGGCCGCCCGCGCCGAGGGTGGCGACGACGGGTCGTTCCGGCTGCAGCCCGACCGTCCCGGCACCTACCAGCTCGTCGCCCGCGCGGAGGGCCGGGCGCCGGACGTCGGACGGGTCTCGATCAGCGGGTCGCAGAGCGCCGCCGACGTGGTGCTGGGCCCCTCGGCTACGGAGCACGCCCTCCCGATCATCCACTGACCCCGGGGTCGTCACGCCCGCTTCAGCGGCGGCCGGGCCACGCCGTCGTCCCCGGCGAGCGAGGCCTGGGCGGGCGACCGGGCGAGCACCACGACCCCGCCGAGGGCGAGCACGAGGCCCACCACGAACCACGGGCCCCAGCCCGGCCGGATGCCGTCGCCGAGCAGGGCGAGCCCGAGCAGCCCGGGTGCCAGCGTCTCGGTGACCGCCAGGACCGCCACCACCGGCCCGACCGCCCCGCGCGCCAGCGCCACCGTGTAGAGGCCCAGCCCCAGCGCCGCGTACCCGACCAGCGACCACGCGACCGGGTCCGTCACCACGGTCCGCACGACCTCCTCGAACGACCCCTCGAGGTCGACCAGCCGCACCGCCACCGCGGTCCCGCCGAACGCGAGGCCGGAGATGAACGCCGTCGGGATCGCCCGGCGACTGCGCAGCGCGAGCCCGATCCCGCCGACCGCCAGCACCACCAGCACGACGATCAGCGCGATCGTGCCGCCCACCCCGACGTGCGGCAGCTCGCCGGTCCGCGCGCTGCCCACGAGCAGCGCCAGCCCGACGACGTTGGCGGCGGCCGCGACCAGGTCCAGCCGGCGCAGCGGGGTGTCGAAGACCCAGTGCGAGGCGATCACCGTGATCACGACCTGCCCGGCCACGATCGCCTGCACCGCGACGATCGGCATGTAGCGCAGCGCGAACACCGTCAGGACCCAGCCGAAGATGTCGAGCAGCAGGCCGGCCAGGTAGGTCGGGCTGGTGATCACCCCGGCCGCCCGGGTGGCCCGCCGGGTCGCCAGGGCCTCGAGCATCGCCGCCCCGGCGTTGGCGCCCGCGGCGACGAGGGCGGCCGCGAGCCCGACGACCAGCAACCGCCACCTCCCACGCGTGGTCTCCGACGCCGCCGAGTCTGCCTGCCCGACGCCCCGGCGAAGCGCTCATCGCCGGCGCGCGTCGGCGGCGCGCCACGGGGTATCAGGTCTGTCCCGACGTCGGGTCGGGGGACGTCGACGACGGGGGTTCGACCGTGGCGGTGGCGATCGGCCTCGCGGTGGTGGCGGCGGTCCTGCTCGGCGGGGCGGTCTACGCGCGGGCCCGGGCCCCGCGGTCGGTCGGGCGCTGCCTCCTCCTGGCCGGGGTGCTCGTCGGCGTCTCCGCGTCCGTGTTCGGGCTGGTGGCGGGGGACGACACCCTCGCCGCGACGGACGGTCCGGTCCTCGGCTGGATGGTCGCCCACCGGACCCCCGGGCTCACCGACCTGGCGGAGGCGGCGTCGCTGTTCGGCGGGACGTTCTTCACGGGTGGCCTGGCCGTGCTCGCGGCGCTGGTCCTGGCGGTCCGGGGCCGCCGGGCGCGGGCGGCGGTCTGGGTCGGCGCCGTCGTTGTGGGATCTCTCACCATCCGCCTCCTCAAGACCGCGGTCGAGCGGGTCCGGCCGCCGCTGGACGCGCGGCTCGCCGTCGAGACCTCGGCCTCCCTGCCGTCCGGCCACGCCCTGATGGCCTCGCTCGGGGTCGGCCTGACGGTGGTCGCGGTGCTCGTCCTGCTGCGCGACGCCGGGGTCGGTCGACCGGTCGTGCGCGAGGCGATCGTGCTGGTCGGAGCCCTGATCGTGCTACTGGTCGGTACGAGCCGGACCTATCTCGGGGTGCACTGGACCACCGACGTCCTCGCCGGGTGGATGCTCGGCGCCGCGCTCCTGGCCCTCGCGGTCGCGATGGCCACCGTGCTCGAGGCCGGACAGAGCGAGATCCGTCCCCTGAAAGGATCAGTTGACGCTCCCGTGAGCTGACGCAGATCGTCCCTCGACACGAAAGGGGGACACGTGGCGTCACTCGTTTGCGCTCATTAGGGTTCGTCGGGAGTGCTGTCAGTGCCGGACGTGGCGACACCGGATCGGGGGTCCACCGTGGAGCAGGTACCGCTCCTCGTCCTCGGGACCGGTGTCGACGGGTTGGCCACGGCGATGTGCCTCGCGCACCAGGGCTTCCCGGTCCAGGTCCTCGACCGTGGCCCGGACCCCCGCACCGAGCCCGACGCCGGGATGTCCGGGTCGACACTGCTGCGCCCGGCGGCCGCCCGCGTGCTGCACGGACTGGGTCTGCTCGACGGGCTGCTGCCGCGGACCCTCGAGGTCGCGCGGCTCACCCACTGCGACGCCGCGACGGGTCAGCCGCTGCGCAAGATCGAGCTGGGCGAGGTCGTCCGCGCCCGGTACGGCTACCCGTTCCTCATCGCCGACCGCCGCGAGCTGCGCCGCGTCCTCGGCGAGGCGTGCGCCCGCGACGAGATGATCGACGTGCGCTACGACAGCCGCCTGACCGGGGTCGAGGACATCGGCGACGCCGCCCTGGTCAGCCTGGAGGGCGGCCTGGAGTGGCGCGCGGAGGCCCTGGTCGGCGCGGACGGCTCGTCGAGCCGTGTCCGGGCCCTGCTCGACGGCGGGGCCGGCGCCCTGTCGCCCACCTTCGTCGTGCGGCGGGGCACCGTGGCGGCCTCGGCGGGGGAGTCCGCCCACCCCGATCTGCGCGTGTGGTCCACCCCGGCGCTGCAGGTGGCCCGCATCCCGTCGCCCAGCGGCGGCGCCGAGGTCGTGCTGGTGACCCGCGCCGACCTCCCCCCGGCCGAGCGGGAGTGGATCGTCTCCAGGCTCGACCCGGAGGTGCGGCGCACGGTGGCCGGCGTGGCCTCGCAGGAGCCGGAGCAGGTGGTCGCGCACCAGCGGCCGCTGCCGCGCTGGACCCGGCACCGGCTCACCGTCGTCGGTGCCGCGGCGCAGCCGCTGCTGCCGCACGCCGGCGAGGAGGAGAACCAGGCGCTGCTCGACGCGCACGCCCTGGGGGCCGCGTTCGACCGCTCGGACGGGCGCATCCTGCCCGGCCTCGAGGGCTACGAGACGCTCCGCGCGGCGGCACGGGCGGCGTGCGCGGCCCGGGTCGCCGAGTTCGCGGCGCTCTCGCACGCCGAGGGGCTCACCCGGCGGCTGCGCGACCGGTTGTGGGCCCGCGAGGCCGTGGACGAGATCGTCGAGGTCGTCGGCGACCTCTGAGCGACCTCTGAGCTCGGGGTCGATCACGACGGCGGACGGGCGCAGGATGGCGGGCGTGAGCACCGCAGCCCCGGACCGTCCGATCACCGTCGAGGAGGACCCCGCCGCGGTGGGGTTCGACCCCGCCCGCCTCGCGCGGGTGGACACCCACTTCCGCCGCTACGTCGACGACGGCCGCCTGGCGGGGTGGCAGGCCGTCGTCGCGCGCCGCGGCAAGGTCGTGCACGCCTCGGAGTACGGCCTGCGCGACGAGGAGGCCGGCCTGCCGGTCGAGCCGGACACCCGGTGGCGGATCTACTCGATGACCAAGCCGATCACCTCGGTCGGCGCGCTCATCCTCTTCGAGCGCGGCGAGCTGGAGCTCACCGACCCGATCAGCCGGTGGCTGCCCGCCTTCGCCGAGCCCCGCGTGTACGTCAAGGGCAGCGCCACCGCGCCGCTGACGATGCCCAGCCCGGAGCCGGTGCGCGTCTGGCACCTGCTCACGCACACCGCGGGCCTGACCTACGGCTTCCACCACGCGCACCCGGTCGACGAGCTGTACCGGGCACGTGGTTTCGAGTGGGGCGTGCCGGAGGGGATGGACCTCGCCGCCTGCGTGGACGCCTGGGCCGGGATGCCGCTGGTGCACACCCCGGGCACCGAGTGGAACTACAGCCACGCCACCGACGTGCTCGGCCGCCTCATCGAGGTGGTGTCCGGCCGGAGCCTGGACGAGTTCCTGCGCACGGAGATCCTCGACCCGCTGGGCATGACGACCACCGGCTTCGCGTCCGACGACCCGTCGCGGACCGCCGCGCTCTACGCCCTGGCCCCGGGCCGGCGACGGGTCCGGAACGACGCGATGGGGGACCCGTTCCTGCGTCCGCCGACGTGGCTCTCCGGCGGCGGCGGGATGGTCTCCACCGCGTCGGACTATCATCGGTTCACCCAGATGCTCGCGCGCGGGGGTGAGCTCGACGGGGTCCGCATCCTGGGGTCGCGCACCGTGGCCTACATGGGACGCAACCACCTGCCCGGGGGACTCGACCTCGAGCAGGTCGGCCGGCCGCTGTTCGCGGAGATGCCGTTCCACGGCGTCGGGTTCGGGCTCGGGGTGTCCGTGGTGACCGACCCCGCGGCCTACCGGACCCTCGTCAGCCCAGGTGAGATGGCCTGGGGCGGGGCGGCGAGCACCGCGTTCTGGGTCGACCCGGCCGAGGAGGTCACGGCGGTGTTCATGACCCAGCTGCTGCCGTCGAGCGCCCACCCGATCCGCAGCCAGATGCGGTCGCTGGTCTACCAGGCCCTCGTCGACTGACGCGCTTCGTGACCGTCGCCGTAACTCGGCGTCACGAACCTGAGGAGTCCCACTGTCACCCTGAGAGAGGGCTGCACAGGGTCCGCCTGCTCGGTAGCGTCCGGCCTGCCTCGCGGTGGACGAGGGAACAGGTGCTCAGGAGACGGATGAACGTGACGCCGGGTCCACGACGACGGCCAGCCGGACCGCATCCGGAGAGCGCGACCACGGCCGGTCCGACCGTCCCCTCGCCGCGGGGGTCGGAGCCGGGGGCGCTGGCCGGGGTGCCGGCCCAGCGCACCGCCGCCGACGTCTACCGGGTCAGCGAGGACCAGGTGCACCGGGCCCGCATGGCGGTCGCCCGCAACGCGCTGGACTCCGAGGACTGCCGCGATCTGCTCGACATGCTCGGCCTCATCGGCGAGCCGGGTGAGCCGCCACCGGTCCGGCGCTGAGCCGGCGGGCCGCGTCGGCGGTTAGCGTGGTCGGGCCATGGTCGACATCCCCGTCAGACACGCACCGCGGCAGGCCCGTGCCGTGGCGACGCGGGGGGCGATCCTCGACGCGGCCGCGTACGAGTTCGCGCTCGAGGGCTACCACGCCGCCTCGCTGTCGAAGATCCTCGAGCGCAGCGGCGTCACCAAGGGCGCGCTGTACTTTCACTTCTCCTCCAAGGAGGCGATGGCCGACGCCGTCGTCGCCGTGATGGAGGAGCGCTTCCCGGAGATCGCGGCGTCGTTCGAGGGGCTCGGCCTCGACGTGCTGACGACCGCGGTGCACCTCGCGATCGGCATCGCGGACGCCCTCGCGGCGGACGTGTTCTGCCGCGGCGGGATGCGGGTGGTCAGCGAGGGGGCGCTCGGGCCCGCCCGCGTCCCGTGGCCGTACCGCTACTGGGAGGACGTCTTCGTCGACCTCCTCGCCCGGGCGGCGGCCGGGGGCCTGCTCCGCGACACGGTCGACCCGCGCGAGCTCGCCCGGACCGTCGTCGCCATCGGGCACGGCCACCGGGTCGTCTCGACGGCGACCACCGGCCTCGCCGACCTGCGGGAACGCGCGGTCGCCTCGTGGGAGCTGCTGCTCGGCTGCGTGGCCGACCCGGCGTGGCTGGAGCGCTGGGAAGCAGCGGGCGGCATGGCCTCCCTGCCCGTCGGGCTCCCGACGACGGGGGTACCTGACGGTGCCTCCGGAGCCGTCCCGTAAGGTGATCCCCGCACCCAACGGAGCGGACCGGTCCAGCCGGAGGGGGTAAGGTCCAGACACCGAGCCCCCATCGTTCAGTGGCCTAGGACTCCGCCCTTTCAAGGCGGCAACGCGGGTTCGAATCCCGTTGGGGGTACGCAGTACAGTTCGACAAGCAAGGCCCAGTGGCGCAGTTGGTTAGCGCGTCGCCCTGTCACGGCGAAGGTCGCGGGTTCGAGTCCCGTCTGGGTCGCACAGTCAGGCCGGTCTCCGGCCGACACGGCCAGGTAGCTCAGTTGGTACGAGCGATCGCCTGAAAAGCGATAGGTCGGCGGTTCGACCCCGCCCCTGGCCACCCGCTCCGAAAGCCCACCAGGCGACTCGCCCGGTGGGCTTCCGTGCGTCTAGCGGGTGAACACGTAGGTCTGGTTGGTCGCCTGGTACCAGACGATCGTGCCCTTCGCGAAGTCCGTGCGGCGCCCGCCGGAGAACGTCGTCTCGTCCGTGGTCGGGAACCCGAGGACGCCCGAGGGGCCGTTCAGCGCCTTGTACCGGGTGAGGATCGCGCCCCGCACGGCGTGCGCCCCAGTGGCCTGGGACCAGTAGATCGAGCCGCCCGCGTAGTCCTGGGCCCGGCCGCCGGCCACGGTGTAGACCGCTGCCTTCGGCGCGCCCAGGTAGGACGAGGCGCCGCCCAGCTTCTGGTAGTACGCCGTCACCGGGTCGGTGGCGGGTGCCGTCGTGGTCGGTGGCTTCGGGGTGGTCGTCGTCGGCGGCACGGGCGTCGTCGTGGTCGGCGTCGTCGTGGTCGGCGGCGTCGTCCCGAGGTCGATCCCGGTGGCCGCGGCGTGGCGGCGCAGGGCCTCGATGAAGTAGTGGTCGCCGAACATGATGCCGGTGTCGGCGCTGCCCGACGGCTTGTTCTGCGTGCCGTGGAGCAGGACGGCCTGGTTCGTGGTGCCGTCGGCGAGGTAGGCCGGCGTGGACAGCGAGGCGATGATGTCCCGGGCGCCGGCGAGGTAGCGCTGCTTGCGGGTGGCGTCGGGCTCGAGCGTGGAGAGCTCGACGAGGCCGGACGCGGCGATGGCGGCCGCGGACGAGTCGCGCGGCTGGCCCGCCGTCGAGGGCAGGTTGAAGTCCCAGTACGGCACCTTGTCCGCGGGCAGACGCGAGAGGAAGTAGTCGGCGGACGAGCGCGCCGTCGTCAGGAACTGCGCGTCCTTGGTGAACCGGTAGGCCATGGTGAAGCCGTGGACGGCCCACGCCTGGCCGCGCGACCAGGTGGAGTCGTTGCTGTAGCCCTGGTGGGTGTACTTGCTCGCGACGGCGCCGGTGGCCTGGTTGTAGTTCACGACGTGCCAGCTCCCGCCGTCCGGGCGGAAGAAGTCGCGCGCGGTGGTCTTCGCGTGGTTCGTCGCGATGGTTGCCCACGCCGGGTCGCCGCCGTTCTGGGCCGCCCACCACAGCAGCTCCAGGTTCATCATGTTGTCCATGATCACCTGGTAGCGCGTGGTGTCGGTCCGGGCGTCCCAGGAACGGATCGCGCCGACCTTCGCGTTGTAGCGGGTCGAGAGGGTCCGGGCGGCGGTGAGGGCGACGGCCTTGGCGTTCGCGTCGCCGGTGAGGACGGCGTCCTGGCCGAACGTGTTGAAGATCTGGAACCCGACGTCGTGACTGCCGTCGTCGGTCTTGTTCACCTCGACCCCGGCCTGCCAGGCCTCGGCGCGCTGCTTCCACACCGGGTCCTTGGTGTGCGCGTAGGCCTGCCAGAGGGCGCCGGGGAAGAAGCCGCTGGTCCAGTCGCCCGCTCCGGCGGTGACCCAGGCGCCGTTCGCGCCGGTGCGCACGGGGTAGGCGTTCGTGGCGGTCCGGCCGGCGGTCGCGGCGAGGCGCGCCTCGGCGAACGCCAGGTCCTTGCGCACGGTCTCGGCGGTGAGGTCCGCGGCACGGGCCGGCGGTGCGGTCAGCACCTGTGTCCCCGCCCCCAGCACCGTGACCGCCGCCAGGGCCGCCACCACCGTCCACCGTCGGACCTTCGTCATGCTTCCCCCCGAGTGATCACCGACCGTCAACCACCACAGTCGTGTCGATCAACCGTCGGCGTTACGCCGGGTGGAGCACTTCTCTACGCCGTGACCCGCTGTGCGCGTCTGCTCGCGGACCGAGTGCGACGCCACGCAGGCTCGGCGGCTCCCGATCCTGCGTCACGGCGCACTCGGCGCCTCGGAAGTCCTCAGAAGTCGCCCCCGCCGCCCTCGGCCTTCGGGATGTCCGGCCGGCACCCCGGCGCGCCCACCGGCTGCCACCGCCCGTCGCCACCGGGTCGGGCAGCACCGTCGGCGGCGGTGACCGCGGGGCCACTGCCCTCCTCCGGGCGGTAGCAGCGGTCGAGTCCGACGGCGTCGAGGTGAACGAGGAACCACGTCACCATCACCGCGTCGACGGCCCCGGCCTCCGGCGGCAGCTCGGCGCTCCAGTGCATCGCGTCGGCGTCCGCGCGCACCCGCCACGCCCGGCCCCACCGGTCGAGCAGGGTCCGGCGGCTCGGGACGGCGTGCAGGCGCTGGCGCAGCCGCAGCGCCCCGAGCGGGAGGTCGAGCGTCCAGTCCACGAGGTCGCCGCGGCGTTCGCCCCGGGCCGACGCCACGACGCTCCCGGCCTCCTCGGCCAGGCGGAGCGCGACGGTGCTGATCGTCCCGTCCCCGGTGCGCGCGAGGACGGACTCCTCGAGGGTGAAGGTCCGCCGCTCGTGGCGCACGACCCGTCGTCCCCGGCGCTGGTTCGTGTCGGCGACCCCGCCGCCGGCGAGGCGCACCGCCCCGGCCTCGGCACCGTCGGGGAGCGAGAACTCGGCCCGGATCCCGCCCGCGTAGCGGGAGAGCTCGTCGTCGTACCGGTCGTGTCGCTGGGCCCAGCCGAGCCGGTACCCGGGCACCATGCACCCGATCGCGGCGAGCCAGCAGGCGAACCAAACGAGGAAGGCCAGGGTCTGGTCCTCGACGACGAAGGCCGCGACCAGCGCCACGAGCCCGAGGACCCCGAGCCCGGCACTGGCCCACCACCATCGGAGCCAGCCGTGTTCCCGGGCCCGGGATGCGGCGCCGTGCTGGAACAGGGGCCCGTTCCCGGGGACGAACGGGGCGTCGGCGGGCGGGAGGACGTCGTCGCGAAGAGTCATGCCACCAGCGTCGTCGTCACGCTGGGTAGATGACGATCGGCCGAACGGGTGGCGCTGCCTAGCGGGTCTGCAGCGCCGCCCACGTGGTGGCCGCGGCGACCCCACCGTCGGCGGCGAGGGTCTGGCCGTTGATCCAGCGGCTCTCGTTGGACATGAGGAAGGCGACGACGGCGGCGATCTCGTCGGCCTCGGCGTCCCGGCCGGCCGCGGTGCGTTGGCGGGCGAGCCGGCGCGGGTCCATCGAGCGCTCGACCTCGGGGAGCTGGGGCGTGCGGACGGGCCCGGGAGCGACGCCGTTCATCCGGACGCC
Organism: Actinomycetospora aurantiaca; assembly: GCF_037401875.1. Classification (NCBI taxonomy): domain Bacteria; kingdom Bacillati; phylum Actinomycetota; class Actinomycetes; order Pseudonocardiales; family Pseudonocardiaceae; genus Actinomycetospora; species Actinomycetospora aurantiaca. The sequence continues at coordinate 20,128 of NZ_JBBEGN010000027.1, forward strand.
GTCCGGCCAGGTCAGCGTGGACGAGGCCGTGGTGTAGGCGAGCACGGCCTCCTTCGACACCTCGTACACGGGGCGATCCGGACGCCGTTCGCGGCACCAGCGCAGGCCCTCCTCGAAGGAGGTGGTGGCCAGCAGCGGCCGCAGCTCGGCGAGGTGCGCGACCCAGTGCCGCCCCTCGGCCGACGACACGTTGACCACCGAGCCGCCCCGCTGGATGCGCGGGAGGAGCCGTTCGGTCAGGTGGCGCATGCCGAGGAAGTTCACCGCGAGCACGGTCTCGGCGGGCGAGGTGCCCGGGACGCCCGCGACGTTGGCCAGCGCGTCCACCCGGTCGTCCAGGCGCTCGACGGCCGCGTCGATCGAGCGCGGGTCGGCGAGGTCGCAGCGCACGTGGGCGATCTCGCGGTCCGGCGGGTCGCGCCGGTCGAGACCGACCACGGTGACCCCGTGGCGGGAGAGGAACTGCGCGAGGGCGCGGCCCACTCCCGAGGAGGTCCCGGTGACGACGAAGACGGTGCTCATGACACCGGTCAGAGTAGACAACGCCTTCTCGGTCACCGGCGGGTGATCGGTCCCCGGGGGTGGCCGTCCTCCCGGGTGACGCGCGGGTTCACAGCGACACGAGTGGTCGTCGGGGACCCTGGGGTCACCCACCACCGGAGTCGCTCATGCTGCTGTTCGGGCTCGTGCTCATCGCCCTCGGCGCCGCCGCCGTCGTCGCCGCCAACCGCCGGGTCGCCCTGCGCCACGCGATGATCGGCTCGTCGACGTCCGCCGTCGCCGACCTGGCCGTCGAGCGCGAGGCGCTCGTCGAGCTCGGGACCGTCGGCGGGTTCAGGAAGGTCTGCGCGGTCGTCGGGTACGCGCACCCGACCGACGACGGTCCGCTGCGCTCGCCGCAGACCGGCACCGAGTGCGTCTGGTACCGACGCACGGTCCGCCGCCGCACCGATCAGGACGGCGTCTGGGAGACGGTGCTCGAGGAGGCCTCGGAGCGCCCGTTCGTGCTGGTGGAGGAGACGGGCAACATCGGGGTCGACCCGCGCGGCACCGTGCCCGTGCAGCCGGAGAAGGTGGCGGGCGAGTCGTCGTTCGAGGGCGGTGGGCACCTCGTCGGTGAGGTCGTGCGCGAGGAGTGGGTGCTGCGGCCGGGGGCCGAGCTCTACGTCCACGGCGAGGCGCACGACCGGGACGGCTCCCTCGTGATCGCCCGCCCCGAGTCCGAGACCGACCCGTTCGTCGTCTCCACCCGGACCTCCACGGCCCTGCGCGACGACTCGCTGCTGCTCCAGCGGAGATGGGCGTGGGGCGGGGCGGCGTCCGGGGCGGCCGGGCTCGCCCTCGTGGTCGCGGCCCTGCTGACCTGACGCGCGTGTCGACCGGCCCGGGCATCGGTCACCATGGATCCGTGCCGCACCAGCTCGCCGTCGTCGACGCGTTCACCTCCGTGCCCTTCACCGGCAACCCCGCGGCGGTGTGCCTGCTCGACGGTCCCGCCGACGCGGGCTGGATGCAGGACGTCGCGGCGGAGATGAACCTCTCCGAGACCGCCTTCGTCGACCTCTCCACGGTCCCGACGACGGGCGCGGTCGGCCTGCGCTGGTTCACGCCCGCCGTGGAGGTCGAGATCTGCGGGCACGCCACCCTCGCCTCCGCGCACGTGCTGCTCGAACGGGGCCTCGCGAGCGCGCCGATCACCTTCACGACGGCGTCGGGGGAACTGCGCGCGGACCGCGCGGGCAACGGCGCGCTCTCCCTCGACTTCCCGATCGACACCCCGAAGGCCGGGAGCCCGGGCGGCTACGTCGCCGACGAGTTCGCCGACGCGCTGGGTGCCGCGGTGATCGCGGTCGCCCGGTGCCGCTACGACGTGCTCGTGGAGGTCTCGTCGGCCGAGGAGGTCCGCGACCTGGAGCCGGATCTCTCGGCGCTGCGGGCCGCGAGCGGACGCGGCGTCATCGTCACCGCCGCGAACGACCTGCCCGGCGTGGACGCCGACTTCGTCTCGCGCTTCTTCGCCCCCGCCGTCGGGATCGACGAAGACCCGGTCACCGGCTCGGCGCACTGCTGCCTCGCGCCCTACTGGGCCGAGCGGACCGGCAAGCCCTCGCTGGTGGGCGCCCAGCTGTCCCGGCGCGGCGGGACGGTCGGCGTGGAGGTCGTGGGCGACCGGGTCCTGCTGCGCGGCGACGCGGTGACGATCTCCGAGGGTGCGCTGCGCGCAGGTGAGCACTAAGTGGGCCTATAGCCCCACTTAGTGCGCACGTGAGCGAAGCTCACAAGTCTCCGCCCTCGTCGAGCAGCCGGTCGATCTCGCGGCGGAGCAGGCCGAGCCGCGCCTCGCGGACCAGCGGGATGTCCCGGCGACGCCGCCGGACGTCGGCGAGGTTGATCTCAACGGTGAGCGTCTCCTCGGCCTCGGGTCCCTCCCCGCACTCGCCCACGACCTCGCCCCAGGGGTCCACCACGTGCGAGCCGCCCCAGAACGTCAGCCCGCCCTCCACGCCCACGCGGTTCACGAACACCACGAACAGCTGGTAGATGCGGCCGTAGAACGTGGTGATGTTGCGCCAGTACTCCCGCGAGTCGTACCGCTCCGGCGACATCGACTGCGCCGAGTTCGCCGGCACCAGCAGGATGTGCGCGCCGTCCTGGGTGGACAGGAAGGCCACCTGCGGCTGCCACGCGTCGTTGCAGATCAGCGTTGCGGCGCGGTGCCGCCCGCCGCGCACCCCGTAGGCCCGCGAGTGCTGCCCGGGCAGGAAGTGCTTGCGCTCCTCGAACGTCGAGTACGTCGGCAGGTAGAGCTTGCGATGCGTGTGGACGAGGTGGCCGTCCTCGTAGTACCCGGCCGAGTTGTAGGTGTGCAGGCCGTGCGTGCCCGCCTCCGGGTAGCCGACGAGCATCCCGGCGCCGCCCGCGCGCTGGGAGAGCCGCAGCAGCCGGCGGTCGTCGGGGGACATCGACAGGTCGTGCGCCACGTCGCCGATCTGGTACCCCGACAGCGCGAGCTCCGGGAACACCACGAGGTCCGAGGAGTCCTCGACCGCCTCACCGAGGACCCGTTCCGCGCGCTTGAGATTGCCGTCGAGGTCGCCGAGCGTGGCGTCGGTCTGGGCCAGGGTGATGCGCACGCGAGGCTCCTCTTCCTGACGGCGGGTCCGGTGGCTCCGGCACCGCGGGCGCCCCGGGGCGCACGAGCGCGGCCGGTCCGATCCGGTCGCCGGCGTCGGTGCCGGGCCGGTCGGGCGCGACCGCGTCCGGGGAGTGTGCATCCCGGCGCGCTCCGTGGTCGACCCGGGTTCCGCTGCTCGTTGCCGGCCTGGGGCTCGAGTGGGCGCCCATCCGGCTCGCGCGCCGCACCGGCCCTGATGGACGCCCACTCGCTGCTCGGAGAAGCCATCTCAGCCTACGTCGAACAGCCCAATCTGGTTGCGAAGGGTGACCAGAACCAGGCACGCTCCGTGACATGAGCGACGTGCACGACGACCTCGGGCTCGAGGTGTCACCCTCCGTGCCCGGCGGTGGCCCGGCGTCCCGGTGGCGGGTGGGTCGGATCGGCAGCCGGTTCTTCTGGATCTGGGCACTGCTCACCCTCGTCTGCCTGGCCGTGCTCGGTGCCGTGCTCACCGCGTGGCTGCGCACCGGGATCTCCGACACCGGCATCGTGCTGTTCGTCCTGCTCGTGATCGCCCTGCCGCTGCTGCTCGCGGCGACCTTCGCGGCCGTGGGCGCGGCGACGGACAGCCGCGTGGACGACGACATGCGGGCCTACGGCGTCGGCATCGGCTCGGTCCTGCACACCAACCCGTACGCCGAGTCCCCCTTCGAGTTCGACGCCCGGCTCGACGGCACCGTGTCCACGGTCGGCCGGCGCGGGAAGAAGCGGGGGAAGCAGGAGGGACGCACCGTCGTCGTCGGGACCGAGTCCCGCTGGCTCGAGCAGCGCGGGAACCGTTTCGAGCTCCTCGACGGGCGCGACGTCGTCGCCACCGCCGCGCCCCGGAAGCGGGGACCGTGGCGGGACTGGGAGATCGACGTCGACGGCCGGCTGCTGCGGCTGCGCACCCACGTCCGCCGGCACCCCCCGCGCCGCACCCTGCTCGACGACCGAGGGCGGGCCTGGCGGGCGGACGTCGCGAAGCACCGCGTGGCCGCCCGCCTGCCCGAGGAGATCTCGCCCGGGGGCGCCGCGTTCGTGCTGACCGTCCTCGCCGCGATCCGCGACACCGTCGTCCCGCCGACGACGTCGGGCGGTGGCGGGGTCGACCTCACCGACAGCGGCTGGACGGACTGAGCTCGACGGGGGCTCCGATCCCGCGCCGTCTCCTAGGCTGGTTCCGTGCCCCGCCCCGTGATCCTCACCGTGGACGACGACCCGGGCGTCTCCCGCGCCGTGGCCCGCGACCTGCGTCGCGAGTACGGCGAGCACCACCGCATCGTGCGCGCCGACTCCGGCGAGGCCGCCCTGGAGGCGCTGCGCGAGATCGCGCTGCGCGGCGAGCAGGTCGCGGTGATGCTCGCCGACCAGCGGATGCCGCGGATGACCGGTGTCGAGTTCCTCGAGCGTGCGATGGACCTCTTCCCGCGCGCCCGCCGCGTCCTGCTCACCGCCTACGCCGACACCGAGGCCGCGATCACCGCGATCAACGTCGTCGACCTCGACCACTACCTGCTCAAGCCCTGGGACCCGCCCGAGGAGAAGCTCTACCCCGTCGTCGACCAGCTCCTCGAGGCCTGGCGGCGCGCGCCCGACCGGCCGAGCACCGATACCCGGGTCATCGGCCACCGGTGGTCCGCGCGGTCCTACGAGCTGCGGGACCTGCTCGCCCGGAACCAGGTGCCGTTCCGCTTCCACCTCGCCGACGACCCCGAGGGGACGCGCCTGCTCGAGGCGGCCGGGTGCGACGTCGAGCGGCTGCCGGTCGTGATCACCGGCGACGGCCAGGCCCTGGTGGAGCCGACCGACGCCGAGGTCGCCGAGCGGGTCGGCCTCTCCACCCACGCCACGGCCGAGCTCTACGACCTCGCGGTGGTCGGCGGGGGGCCCGGAGGGCTGGGCGCGGCGGTCTACGGCGGCTCCGAGGGGCTGCGGACGGTGCTCGTCGAGTCGCTGGCCACCGGCGGACAGGCCGGCACCTCCAGCCGCATCGAGAACTACCTCGGCTTCCCCGACGGCGTCTCCGGCTCGCAGCTCACCGACCGGGCCCGGCGGCAGGCGGTGAAGTTCGGCGCCGAGGTCCTGACGACGCGGACGGTCACCGGCCTCGGCGTGCGCGGCGGCGTCCGGGTGCTCACGTTCGACGACGGGTCGGAGATCGCCGCCCACGCGGTGGTCCTGGCGACCGGCGTGTCGTACCGGACGCTGGACGTCCCCGGGCTCACCGAGTTCGCCGGCGAGGGCGTCTTCTACGGCGCGGCCACCACCGAGGCGCCCCTGTGCGCGCAGGAGGTCGTCTACGTCGTGGGCGGCGCGAATTCCGCGGGACAGGCGGCGATGAACTTCTCCCGCTACGCGAGCCGCGTCGTGATGCTGGTGCGCGGCGAGTCGCTCGAGGCGTCCATGTCGCACTACCTGATCGAGCAGATCGCCGGGGTGGAGCACATCGAGGTCCGCACCGGCACCGAGGTGGTCGGGGCGGAGGGCGACGGGCACCTGCAGAAGCTGACGCTGCGCGACCGCGGGAGCGGCGCCGAGGAGGTCGTCGACGCGCAGTGGCTGTTCGTGTTCATCGGCGCGCAGCCGCGCACCGACTGGCTCGACGGCGTCGTCGCCCGCGACGACCGCGGGTTCGTGCTCACCGGACCCGACCTGCCGTCGGGAAGCAACCCGGACCGGGAACCGTTGCACCTGGAGACCTCCCTGCCCGGGGTGTTCGCCGTCGGCGACGTCCGGGGCGGGTCGGTGAAGCGCGTGGCCTCCGCCGTCGGCGAGGGCGCGATGGCGGTGAGCCTGGTGCACCGCTGGTTGGAGAACCGATGACCGAGACCCGTGACGAGCTGGCCCCCGAGAGCCTGCGCCGGCTGTTCCTGTTCGAGTCGCTCGACGACGCCCAGCTCGCGTGGATCGCCGAGCACGCCGACGTCGTCGACGCGCCCGCCGGCGAGGACGTGTGCCGCGAGGGCGACCCCGCGCGCTGCTTCTGGGTGCTCTGCCGCGGCGAGATCGCCCTGATCCGGCACTCCCGGGGTGACGAGGTCGAGGTCAGCCGGTCGACCACGCCGGGCACCTACGGCGGCTCCACCGAGGCGTTCGTCCCGGGCGTCGAGCAGACCTACAAGCACACCCTGCGCGCGTGCACCGACTCGACGCTGCTGGCGCTGCCGGCCGAGCGCTGGTCCGAGGCGTTGCGCGAGTGGTTCCCGATGGCGATGCACCTCGTCGCCGGGCTCTTCGTCGGGATGCAGCGCTCGTCGACGGCGATCGGCGAGCGGGAGCGACTGCTGGCGCTCGGGTCGCTGTCCGCCGGCCTCACCCACGAGCTGAACAACCCGGCCGCGGCGGCGATCCGGGCCACCGAGTCGCTGCGCGACCGGGTCGCCGGCATGCGGCACAAGCTCGCCATGCTCGCCTCGGGCAAGCTCGACGGTGCCGTGGTCTCGCAGCTCGTGGAGCTGCAGGAGGAGGCCGTGCTCGGCGTCGCGACCGCCCCGGAGCTCACCGCGATGCAGACCGCCGACGCCGAGGACGAGATCGGCGACTGGCTCGACGAGCGCTCGGTCGGCGGGGCCTGGGACCTCGCCGCGGTCCTCGTCGCCGGCGGCCTCGACGCGGAGTGGCTGGGCAAGGTCGAGCGCACCGTGCCCGAGGGCACCCTCGAGGCCGCGGTCCGGTGGATCGCCTACGCCGTCGAGACCGAGACGCTGATGGGCGAGATCACCGACTCGACCGTGCGCATCGGCACGCTGGTCAACGCCGCCCGGCAGTACTCCCAGCTGGACCGGGCGCCCTACCAGCAAGCCGATCTGCGGGTGCTGCTCAAGTCCACCGTCACGATGCTCTCGCGCAAGCTCGAGGGCATCACGCTGGTCAAGGAGTTCGACCCCGACCTGCCGCAGATCTCGTGCTATCCGGCCGAGCTGAACCAGGTGTGGACGAACATCATCGACAACGCCTGCTCGGCGATGGGCGGGGAAGGCACCCTGACGATTCGCACGCGTCGCGAGTCCGACACCGCGATCGTCGAGATCGCCGACACCGGCCCCGGCATCCCCGACGACGTCCGGCCGCGCATCTTCGAGCCGTTCTTCACCACCAAGGACGTCGGCGAGGGCACCGGGCTCGGGCTGGACATCTCGTGGCGGATCGTCGTCACCAAGCACCACGGGGACATCCGGGTGCACTCCTCGAAGGAGGGCACGACGTTCGAGATTCGGCTGCCCCTGGGCTGATCGTCCGGTTCACTGCCCTGTCACATCTGGTTACGTGCCCTAAACAATCGGGGTAGACCAGTCTTGTCGCCGATGACAGGAGGACAGCCGGAATGTGTGGCATCGCAGGGACGGTCGACTTCACCCGGGACTTCGCGCAGGACCGCGGCGCCGCGGCCGATGCGCAGGCGATGACGGACACGATGGCCTGCCGCGGTCCGGACGACGAGGGCCTGTTCACGGCCCGCCACGCCGCCCTCGGCCACCGCCGGCTCGCCATCATCGACGTGCCCGGCGGACACCAGCCGATGACCCTGGAGGACCCGGCGAGCGGGGAGACCCGGCTCGCGATCGTGTACTCCGGCGAGGTCTACAACTTCACGGAGCTGCGGACCGAACTGCAGCAACGCGGCCACACCTTCCGCACCGACTCCGACACCGAGGTCATCCTCCACGGTTGGCTGGAGTACGGCGAGGACGTCGTCGAGAAGCTGAACGGGATGTTCGCCTTCGCCCTCTGGGACACGCGCGGCGACGAGCTCTTCCTCGTCCGCGACCGGATGGGCATCAAGCCGCTCTACTACTACCCGACGCCCGACGGCGTGCTCTTCGGCTCGGAGCCGAAGGCGATCCTCGCCCACCCGCGGGCCGAGGCGGTCGTCGACCTCGACGGGCTGCGGGAGCTGCTCTCGCACGTCAAGACGCCGGGCCACGGCGGCTACCGCAACATGCACGAGGTCCGGCCGGGGTCGCTCGTGCGCATCCGGCAGACCGGCCTGTCGGTGCGGCGCTACTGGCAGCTCGAGGCCCTGGAGCACACCGACGACCGGGACACCACCGTTGCGCACGTGCGCGAGCTGCTCGACGACATCGTCGGCCGCCAGCTGATCTCCGACGTCCCGCTGTGCTCGCTGCTCTCCGGGGGCTTGGACTCGTCCGCCATCACCGCGCTCGCTGCGCAGCAGCTGAAGGCGCAGGGTGCGGGGCCGGTGCGGTCGTTCTCGGTGGACTTCGTCGGCTACGAGGACGCCTTCGCGGCCGACCCGATGCGCGACACCCCGGACGGGCCCTACGTGCGGGAGCTCGCGGAGTACGTGAAGGCCGACCACGAGGCCATCACGCTGTCCAACGACGACCTGATCGACCCGGACGCCCGCGCCGCCGTCCTGCGTGCCCGCGACCTCCCGCTGGCCCTGGGCGACATGGACACGTCGCTGTACCTGCTGTTCAAGGCCATCCGCGGACGTTCCACGGTGGCCCTGTCCGGGGAGTCCGCGGACGAGGTGTTCGGCGGGTACCGCTGGTTCCACGACGCCGACGCGGTCAACGCCGACACCTTCCCGTGGATGGCGGGTCGCGTCGGTCCGATGGACCTCGAGCGCAGCTTCATCGACCCCGGGCTCCTGAAGACCCTGGACCTGCCGGGCTACGTCGACCAGTCGTACCGGGACGCCCTGGCCGAGGTCCCGCACGTCGACGGGGTCAGCGCGCACGAGCGCCGGATGCGCGAGGTCTGCTACCTGCACCTGACCCGCTTCGTGCAGATGCTGCTGGACCGCAAGGACCGCATGTCGATGGCCAGCGGTCTCGAGGTCCGCGTGCCCTTCTGCGACCACCGGCTCGTGCAGTACGTGTTCAACACGCCGTGGTCGCTGAAGACCTTCGACGGCCGGGAGAAGTCGCTGCTGCGCGCGGCGTCGGCCGACGTGCTGCCGGCCTCGATCGTCGACCGGGTCAAGAGCCCGTACCCGTCCACCCAGGACCCGGGGTACGAGAAGGCGCTGCGCGGCGACCTCGCGGACGTGCTGGCCGACCCCGACGCGCCGGTCCGCTCGCTGATCGACGCCGACGCGGTGCGCGCCTCGGTCGACGCCCCGGCCGAGGGGACGACCAGCCTGGAGGTCGACCGGGCCAAGATCGAGAACGTGCTCGTGCTGGACGCGTGGATGCGCCGCTACTCGCCGACCGTCGAGACGACCTGATCGTGCGGGGCGCCCCCCGGCCACCGTGGGGCAGCACGGCGGCCGGAGGGCGCGAGAACCCCGTGCGGCCGGGCGCGGACGGTCGCACGGGGCGTTCGAGGGCGCGTCCCTGCGCTCGAGCCCCACGTTCACGGGCTCCCCGACGCCGGGCACTCGCGACGCTGTGAGTCCTAACGGCGGTGGTCCTGGTGACGATGCGGGCGATTCGGTTCTCGTCAGGTCGCTTCGCACGTCAGGCCGTGACGGTTCATCCGGTCGGGTCGGGGCACAATCGGTGGGTGTGAGCACCACGACGGATCCGACGGCGACGACCGGTCGGGCCGACCCGGGCGGGTCGGGTCTGACCGGGCTCGCCGACGAGGAGGGCAAGCAGCGCCGCCTGCGCCGCATGAAGATCGTGGCGACCGGCTTCCTCGTCGGCGCCGCGATCGTGTGGATCGTCTTCCTGACGTGGGAGCGCAACGGCGGGCCGGCCTTCACCGGGTTCGTCCGGGCCGCGGCCGAGGCGGGCATGGTCGGCGCCTTCGCCGACTGGTTCGCCGTCACGGCGCTGTTCCGCCACCCGCTGGGCATCAAGATCCCGCACACCGCGATCATCCCGCGCAAGAAGGACCAGCTCGGCGAGAGCCTGTCGGACTTCGTCGGGCAGAACTTCCTGTCCGTGCCCGTCGTCAGCGAGAAGCTGCGGTCGGCCCGGATCGCGAACCGGACCGGCGCCTGGCTCTCCCGGCGGGAGAACGCGGAGCGGGTGACGGCCGAGGCCGCGACGGTGGTCCGCGGCGCCGTCGCCGTGCTGCGTGACGACGAGGTCCAGGCCGTCATCGAGCAGACCGTCACGCGGCGCGTCGTCGCCCAGCAGTGGGGCCCGCCGATGGGCAAGCTCCTCGAGGGCATCCTCGACGACGGGTCCCACCGCCGGGTCGTCGACCTGATCTGCGACCGCGCCTACGACTGGGTGCGCGCCAACCACGAGACCGTCATGGCGCTCGTCAGCAAGCAGGCGCCCAGCTGGTCGCCCCGCTTCGTCGACGGCCTGATCGGCGACCGGCTCTACGCCGAGGCGCTGTCGTTCGCCTGGGCGGTGAAGTCCGACCAGGACCACCCGCTGCGCAAGGCCATCGACCGGTTCCTGACGAGCTTCGCGGGCGACCTGCAGCACGAGCCGGAGACCATCGAGCGGGTCGAGGCGATCAAGGCCCAGCTCCTCGCACACCCCGACGTGCAGGGCCTGATCAGCCGGGCCTGGGCGACCGGGAAGGCGATGATCCTGGACGCCGCGGAGGACCCGTCCAGCGAGCTGCGGCTGCGCGTGACCGACGGCGTCACCCGCTTCGGCGAGCGGATGGTGCTCGACGAGGGTCTGCGGGACAAGGTCGACAACTGGATCGTCGACGCGGCCTCCTACGTGGTCACCCGCTACGCCCCGGAGATCACCGCGCTCATCTCCGACACCGTCAAGCGCTGGGACGGCCCCGAGACCTCCCGCAAGATCGAGCTCCAGGTCGGCCGGGACCTGCAGTTCATCCGGATCAACGGCACCGTGGTGGGCGCCCTCGCCGGGTTGATCATCTACACGGTGGGCGAGGTGCTGGTCGGGTAGGTCGCCGCCCCGGCGAGTGCGACACCTGGCAGGTCCGGGGGCCGGAGTTCCTGCCTGACGGAGCACTCGGTGTGGGCCGGGGACCGGGTGGTCCGGCGAGTGCGACACCTGGCAGGTCCGGGGGCCGGAGTTCCTGCCTCACGGAGCACTCGGTGTGGGCCGGGGACCGGGTGGTCCGGCGAGTGCGACACCTGGCAGGTCCGGGGGCCGGAGTTCCTGCCTCACGGAGCACTCGGTGTGGGCCGGGGACCGGGTGGTCCGGCGAGTGCGACACCTGGCAGGTCCGGGGGCCGGGGTTCCTGCCTCACGGAGCACTCGGCGTCAGGACCACAGCGCGGCGCCGAGGATGAGGCCCAGCGACGCGGCTCCGAGGCCCGCGAACGTGGACATCACGACGTTGAACAGCGAGTGCGCCCGCTCACCGGCCTCGGCCAGGCGCACGGTCTCGTAGCCGAGGGTCGACCAGGTCGACAGCCCGCCGCAGAATCCGGTGCCGACCGCAGCCACCACCGCCGACGGCGATGCGCCACCGAGCACGATCCCGAGCACGAACGACGCCACGACGTTCACGGTGAACGTCCCCCACGGGAACGACGTCCCGTGCGTCCGCTGCAGGGCGCGGTCGACGAGGTAGCGGGTCGGCGCACCGACCGCTGCCCCGAGCGCCACCCACAGACCCGTCATCGCGCACCCGCCGTACCGCGGCCCAGGACGAGGCCGAGCCAGGCGGCGCCGACCGAACCGACCACGGTCGCGCCGAGGTAGCCGAGTGCAGGGCCGAGCCGGCCGGCGGCGAGGAGGTGCTGGGCGTCGACGGCGAAGGTCGAGAAGGTCGTGAACCCGCCGAGGACGCCCACCCCGAGGAACGGCCGCACGAGCGGATGCGCAGTACGGACCTCGGCCACGTGCACGACGAGGATCCCCATGAGCAGGCAGCCGACGACGTTGACGAGCAGCGTCGTCGTCGGGAACCCGCCCGCCGGCGTGGGCCACGCGAGGCTCAGGCCCCACCGGGCGAGCGCACCGAGTGCGCCCCCGAGGGCCACCGCTGCGACGGCAGCCCCCTGGCCGCGCAGGACGGATCCGCCGGGTTCACGGCCGGCGACGACGTCGTCGGGGATCTCGGGACGCTCGGACACGAAGGCTCCCTGGGCACGCGGAATCGGGCTCCAGGGACCGTTGGCGCCGTGACGACGCGGTTGTCGGCGGGCCCCACCGCCATCGCCGAAGACGCTAGCCGAGGCGTTCGCCCAGCGCACGACGCCACCCGGAAACGATCTCCGTTGATGTGGCACAGCCCACCCCACCTGCGCAAACAGAGTGCTTGCATCAGCTAGCACTCGTGTTAGCGTGGATGTCAGTCACGGCGAGGAGGTGAGCACGATGTCCGGTGTGGACGGTGTCGACAAGGCACTCAACCAGGCCGTCGAGGACATCGGTGCGTACATCCGCAAGCAGCGCGAGTCGGCGCAGGTCTCCCTGCGGCAGCTCGCCAAGGTCGCGGGGATCTCGAACCCCTACCTGAGCCAGATCGAGCGGGGGCTGCGCAAGCCGTCCGCCGAGATCCTGGGTCAGATCGCGACCGGGCTGCGCATCTCGGCCGAGGCGCTGTACGTGAAGGCGGGGATCCTCGAGGAGCGTCAGGGCTCCGCGGTCCTCGACTCACTGGCCTGCGACCCGGAGCTCACGGAGCGCCAGAAGCAGGTCCTGCACGACATCTACGAGTCGTTCCGCCGCGAGAACCGCGCGGCCGGGATCACGGCTCCGGCGCCCGCCGAGCGCGATGCCGCCTCCGGTGCCACCGCGGGGACGGCGGCCCTGTCCGTCGCCCCCGACCTCACCCGCATCCCGTCCGACGAGGAGTGAACATGCCTGTCACCTTCCCCACCAAGTTCGACGTCCGCGAGGCGCGCGACCAGGCCAACAAGGTCGTCTCCGACGTCGTCGACCCGTTCCGCGCCCCGGCGCTCGCCCTGCTCGGCCTCGGTGACTACGCCGTCGCCAGCGCCCAGGAGGCCTTCTCCAAGGTCCAGGCCGGCGCCACCGAGGTCCAGGCCCGCGTGGAGGACCTCCCCTCGGAGCTGCAGGAGCTGCGCGGCAAGCTGACCGCGGAGGACTTCCGTCGCCTCGCCGACAGCTACGTCGCCGCGGTGCGCAGCGTCTACACCGACCTCGTGAAGCGCGGCGAGACCGCGTACTCGCAGATCAAGGCGCAGCCGCAGGTCAAGCAGGCCCTCGACGCCGTCGACCAGGTCTCGAGCGAGCTCGAGAACCGGCTCGAGGACGCCACCGAGGGTGTCCGCGTCCGCGGCGAGGCCGCTCTGGCCGAGGTCACCAAGCAGACCCGTTCGGTCGGCGAGCGCGCCGCCCGCTACACCCAGCGGACCGCCGCCGAGGCCGCCGAGGCCATCTCCGAGGTCAGCGACGAGATCGCCGCCGACGTCAAGGAGGCGGGCGAGGAGGTCGCGCACGAGACCCGCTCGGCCACCCGCAAGACGGCCGCGCGCACGGCCCCGAAGAAGCAGGGCCCGAAGAACGCCCCGAAGTCGACCGCCACCAAGGCGGCCGCGACGAAGGCCCCGAACGGCAAGGCCTGACGCTCCCCGCACGAGACACGGCCCCGGTTCCCGCACCCGCGGGAGCCGGGGCCGTCGTCGTCCTGTCCCCTCTGCGCCGACTGGGTGGATCGGGCCGCTCCCACCTGCCCGTATCCTCGCCGGTGTGCTGCTGCCCAGCCCGGTGTTCGTGTACCTCGACTACTACCTGTCGACGCTGATCTGGATCATCATGATCCCGGTCGGCCTCTACGCGTTCATCCACGCGCTCCTGCAGCGGGCCGACGCCTTCACGGCGGTCGACAAGCTGACCAAGCCCGCGTGGTGCGCGATCACCGGGGTCGGCGCGCTGCTGCTGGTCGTCTCCGTCGGGGGCCCGGTCGCGAGCTTCGCGATCCTCTGGCTCGTCGCGGTCTGCGCGGTGCTGGTCTACCTGGTCGACGTGCGCCCGAAGGTCACCGAGGTGCAGCAGGGCGGGCGGTGGTGATCGGTCTGGAACCGGCCGCCGGCACCCTCGAACCGGTCCCGGCGCTCGACCGGCCCGACCTGCTCGCGGGCCCCGTCGTCGAGGCGCTGAAGGCCCTGCCCGACGACCTCGCCGCCTCCTGCGGCGTCGCCGCGATCGAACCCGACCTGGCCGACACGGCCGCGTTCTGCGAGGCCTACTCCTCGCCGCTCGAGCTCTCCGCCAACTGCGTCGTGGTGTCCGGCTCGCGCTCCGGCGAGCAGCGCTTCGCCGCGTGCGTGGTCCTCGCGACGACGCGGGCCGACGTCAACGGCGTCGTCCGCAAGCGGATCGACGTCCGCAAGGCGTCGTTCGCGCCGATGGACCTCGCGGTCGAGCTGACCGGGATGGAGTGCGGCGGGATCACCCCGTTCGGGGTCCCCGCCGACTGGCCGGTCCTGGTCGACCCCGCGGTCCTGGCCGCGCCCGCCGTCGTCGTCGGGAGCGGGATCCGGGCCTCGAAGCTCGTCGTCCCGGGCGCGGTGCTCGGCCGGCTGTCCGGCGCGGAGTCGGTGGAGGGCCTGGGGCGGTAGGTCTCAGCCGTCGAGCCAGCGCGTGAGGAAGTCCGCCTCCCAGCGCAGCAGCTCGCTCACCTGCTCGGCGACGATCCCCTCGATCCGTCCGCCGACCATCGGGACCGGCACGGAGGTCGACGCACCGACGGTCAGCCGGCTGCCCTCGCCGTCGGGCACGACCTCCTGGGTCCCGGTGATCGAGCCGGGCAGGCCGCGCACGTCGACCCGGACGTCGGCGCTCGTGCCGCGCCACTCCTCGGTCCGGTCGAGGATCAGGTCGTCGCCGGTGAACCGGCGCACCACCGACGGCAGGAACTCCACCGGCACGCCCTGCCGGAGCACGACCGTCCCGCCGTCGTTGCTGATCAGCTCGGCGTCCTTGCCGCCGAGCTCGGCGAGGCGCGCCTGCAGGAACGCGTCGTCGGTCAGGGCACCGACCACGGCGTCGACGGGGTGCGGGAACGACGCTTCGTGCGTGATGGGGCGGGCCACGGGCGGGGACGCTACCGGTCGCCACCGGCCGCTACCGTCGCAGACGTGCCCACCACGACGGTCCCGCTCGCGGATCTGACCACCCTGCGTCTCGGCGGCCCCGCCCGCCGGCTCGTGCGGGCGGCCGACCGCGACGCGATCGTCGACGCCGTCCGGGAAGCCGACGCGTCGGGTGAGCCGCTGCTGGTGCTCGGCGGCGGTTCGAACCTCGTCGTTCCCGACGACGGGTTCGACGGCACCGTGGTCCGGCTCGAGTCCCGCGGCCACGCCGTGACCCGGGACGACGAGGGTGCGCTGCTCGAGGTCGAGGCCGGCGAGGACTGGGACACCCTGGTCGCCGCGAGCGTCTCCGAGGGGCTCGGCGGGCTGGAGTGCCTGTCCGGCATCCCCGGCTGCGCGGGCGCGACCCCGGTGCAGAACGTCGGCGCGTACGGCGTCGAGGTGTCCGACCTGCTCGTCGACGCCACCGTCCTCGACCGCGCCACCGGCGAGGTGGCCCTCGTCCCCGCGGCCGACCTCGGCCTGGGCTACCGCACCAGCCGCATCAAGGGCCGTGACCGCGAGATCGTGCTGGCCGCCCGCTTCCGGCTCACCACGGACGGGCTGTCCGCGCCGGTCCGCTACGCCGAGCTCGCCCGCACCCTCGACGTCGAGCCGGGCGTCCGCGTGCCCGCCGCGGACGCCCGGGACGCCGTGCTGGGGCTGCGGCGCGGCAAGGGCATGGTGCTCGACGAGACCGACCACGACACGTGGAGCGCCGGCTCGTTCTTCACCAACCCCGTCGTCGGGAACGACGTCGCGGACGAGGTCGCGCGCCGGGTCGCGGCGCTCGACCAGCGCCCCGTCACGGCGTGGCCGACCGACGACGGGCGGGTCAAGCTCTCCGCCGCCGCCCTCATCGAGCGGGCCGGGGTCCCGCGCGGCCACCCCGGCCCGGACGCGCCCGTCCGCGTGTCCACCCGCCACACCCTCGCGCTGACCAACCGCGGCGGCGGCACGACGAGCCAGCTGCTCGCCCTGGCCCGCGACGTGCGCGACCGGGTGGAGACGGCGTTCGGGGTGCGGCTGGTGCCGGAGCCGGTGCTGGTGGGCGGTGCCGCCCTCTAGGTCCGGTGGAAGCGCATCCCGGTCGCCTGGTCGCGCGGCTTGAGCACGACCGTGTCGATGTTGACGTGCGGCGGACGGCTCATGACGAAGGCGACGGTGGCGGCCACGTCGTCGGCGGTCAGCGGCGTGATCCCTGCGTAGACCTTGTCCGCCCGCTCCTGGTCGCCGTCGAAGCGGACCAGCGCGAACTCGGTCTCCACCGCGCCGGGCGCGATCTCGGTGAGCCGCACCGGCTCGCCGAGCAGCTCGCCCCGCAGCGTGCGGTGCAGCGCGCCCTCGGCGTGCTTGGCCGAGGTGTAGCCCGACCCGCCGTCGTAGACCTCCAGGCCGGCGATCGAGGTGATCGTGACGATGTGCCCGTCGCCGGAGGCGATCAGGTCCGGGAGCAGGGCCTTCGTCACGCGCAGGGTGCCGAGGACGTTGGACTCCCACATCCAGCGCCAGTGCTCCTCGTCGGCCTCGAGCACCTTCTCGGTGCCCTTGGCGCCGCCGGCGTTGTTGACCAGCCCGCGCGCCGTCCCGAGCTCGCGGACACGCCGGGCGAACTCCTCGACCGACCCGGCGTCGGTGACGTCGAGCGGCAGCGCCGTCCCGCCGACCTCGTCGGCGATCTCCGCGAGGCGGTCCTGACGACGGGCGCCGAGGACCGGGTGCCAGCCGTCGGCGGCGAGGGCCCGGGCGGTGGCCGCGCCGATCCCGGAGCTGGCGCCGGTGACGACGACGAGGGGCCGGTCCGCGGGATCCGTGGGAGAGGTCACGGCGGGCCACCCTAGGACGTTTTCGGGCGGACGCCGATCTGGTCGTTGCCTAAGCTGTTGGCCGTGATTCCGGCGGCGAGGACGGCGACGGACGGTACGGCCGCGGCGCGGCCGAGACCGAGAGCGACGGGGTCGGTGGGTTCCCTGGCGGCGGTCCGGCGGGCACCGCGCCGGGTCGCGGTGATCTCGGTCCACACCTCCCCGCTGGCCCAGCCCGGCACCGGCGATGCGGGCGGCATGAACGTCTACGTCGTGCAGACCGCGAAGGAGATGGCGCGGCGGGGCGTCGAGGTCGAGATCTTCACCCGGCAGACGTCGTCGGACCTGCCGCCGGTCGCGGAGCTCGCCCCCGGGGTGCTGGTGCGCCACGTGGTCGCGGGGCCGTTCGGCGGGCTGGGCAAGGAGGACCTCCCGAGCCAGCTGTGCGCGTTCACGGCCGGGGTGCTGCGCGACGAGGCGGGCCGTGAGCCGGGGTGGTTCGACGTCGTGCACTCGCACTACTGGCTGTCCGGACAGGTCGGGTGGCTCCTGCGCGACCGCTGGGGCGTGCCGCTCGTGCACACCGCGCACACGCTGGCGAAGGTCAAGAACGCCGCGCTGGCCGAGGGCGACACCCCCGAGCCGTTGGGACGGCTGGTCGGCGAGGAGCAGGTGGTGGCCGAGGCCGACCGCCTGGTGGCGTCCACCCCGGCCGAGGCCGAGGCCCTGATCGCCGAGTACCACGCCGACCCCGACCGGGTGCGCACCGTCGCCCCCGGCGTCGACCTCGAGACCTTCACCCCGGGGCGCGACCGGGCCGCGGCGCGCGCGGCCGTCGCGCGGGAGATCGGGACGCCGGTCGGCGACGACGACGTCGTGCTCGCCTTCGTCGGGCGCATCCAGCCGCTCAAGGCCCCCGACGTCCTGCTGCGGGCGGCCGCGGAGATGATCGCCCGCCGTCCGGATCTGCGGTCCCGGTTGCGGGTGCTGGTCGTGGGCGGGCCGTCCGGGTCGGGCGTCACCCAGCCGCGGGTGCTCGTCGACCTCGCCGCGGAACTGGGTATCACCGACGTCGTGAGCTTCCTGCCCCCACGCGCCGGCGCCGCCCTGGCCGAGGTCTACCGCGCGGCCGACGTCGTCGCGGTCCCCAGCCACTCCGAGTCGTTCGGCCTGGTCGCGCTGGAGGCGCAGGCCTGCGGCACGCCGGTGGTCGCGGCGGCGGTCGGCGGGCTGCCGGTGGCGGTCGCCGACGGCCGATCGGGTCTGCTGGTGGACGACCACGCGGCCGCGTCCTGGGCCTCGGCGCTGGAGCAGGCCGCGGTCGACCGGTCGATGCGCGGCCGGCTGGCCGCCGGCGCGATCGAGCACGCCCAGGCGTTCTCCTGGGACCGCACCACCGACGCACTGCTCGCCACATACGCCGAGGCGGCCGCCGTCCGCGTCGCGGCCCCGCAGGGGGTGGCGGTGTGAGCGCGCAGGTGATCGTGGACGCGCTCGCCGAGCGGGAGCTCGACTACCAGCGCCGCGACGAGAACAGCTTCTTCGTGACGTTGCCCGGCACCAAGAAGCTGCAGACCAACTGCTGGCTGGTGCTCACCCCGCACGCGCTGCTGGTCGAGGCGTTCGTGTGCCGGCGCCCGGACGAGAACTTCGAGGGCGTCTACCGCTGGCTGCTGCAGCGCAACGTCCGGCTCTACGGCGTGCACTACTGCCTCGACGACGTGGGCGACATCCACCTCGTCGGGCGGGTCGGGCGGGACGCCGTGACCGACGACGAGCTCGACCGCATCCTCGGGCAGGTGCTCGAGGCCGCGGACGGCGACTTCAACACCCTCATCGAGCTGGGGTTCGCGACGTCGATCCGGCGCGAGTGGGCCTGGCGCGAGTCGCGCGGGGAGTCGCTGGCGAACCTGCGGGCGTTCCAGCACCTGGTGTCCGATTCGTAGGTGATCCTGGGTGCTCTTCGTCGTACCGCTGGGTAGGTTGTGACCCAGCTGACCCAGACCGAGGAGCCGCTGCATGACCGTGCGTAGTCCGTATGCCGACGTCGAGATCCCCGACGTCGGGTTGCCCGAGTTCCTCTTCTCCGACCTCGGCGAGCACGCGGACCGGGTCGCGCTGATCGACGGGCCGTCGGGCCGGACGATGACGTTCGGCGAGGTCGCGACGGCGGTCGACCGTTTCGCCGCCGCCCTCGGCGAGCGGGGCCTGGGCCGCGGGGACGTCATCGCGCTGTTCGCCCCGAACACGCCGTACTACCCGGTCGTCTTCCACGGCGCCCTCGCCGCCGGCGTCGCCGTCTCCACCGTCAACGCCCTCTACACCCCGGACGAGCTGGCCTTCCAGCTCCGGGACTCGGGCGCGAAGATGCTGGTCACCGTCTCGCCGTTCCTCGACCGCGCCCGCGCCGCGCTACGCGAGGAGGGGCTCGCCGTCACCGAGGTCGTGCTGCTCGACGCCGCCCGTGACGACGCGTCGACGCCGCTGCCCGAGAACGCGCTGGCCGACCTGCTGACGACGACGGCCGAGAAGCCCTCGGTGCAGATCTCCGGCGACGACGTGGCCGCGCTGCCGTACTCGTCGGGCACGACCGGTCGGGCGAAGGGCGTCGTGCTGACGCACCGCAACCTCGTCGCGAACCTCGTGCAGTTCGCGGAGATCCAGAAGACGACCAGCGAGTCGAAGATCCTCGCGGTGCTGCCGTTCTTCCACATCTACGGCATGACCGTGATGATGAACAACGGCATCTACACCCGGGCGGCCGTGGTGACGATGCCGAAGTTCGACCTCGCGGAGTTCCTGCGGATCGTCTCCGAGCACCGGGTCGACCGGATCTACATCGCCCCGCCGATCGCGGTGGCCCTGGCGAAGCACCCGATGGTGGAGCAGTACGACATCGACTGCGTCGAGGTCGTCTTCTCCGGTGCTGCCGCGCTCGACGCCGACCTCGGGCACAAGGTCGCGAAGCGGCTCAACTGCACCGTCTTCCAGGGCTACGGGATGACCGAGCTCTCGCCGGTCAGCCACGCCATGCCCGAGGAGCGGCCCGACATGGACCTCTCCTCGATCGGCGTCGCGCTGCCGAACATCGAGTGCAAGCTCGTCGACCCGGAGACCGGGGAGGAGGGCTCGCGCGGCGAGCTGTGGGTCAAGGGCCCGAACGTGATGCGCGAGTACCTCAACAACGCCGAGGCCACCGCGTCGACGCTGGACGACGACGGCTACCTGCACACCGGTGACGTCGCGACGGTGACCGACGAGGGCGTCTTCTACATCGTCGACCGGGTCAAGGAGCTCATCAAGTACAAGGGCTACCAGGTGCCGCCGGCCGAGCTGGAGGCGCTGCTGCTGACCAACGACGGCATCGCCGACGCCGCCGTGATCGGGGTCAAGGACGACGAGGGCGAGGAGATCCCGAAGGCGTTCGTCGTGCTGCAGCAGAACGCGTCGCTCTCGGCCGACGACGTCATGTCCTTCGTCGCCGACCGGATCGCCCCGCACAAGAAGGTCCGGCGCGTGGAGTTCATCGACCAGATCCCGAAGTCGGGCTCCGGCAAGATCCTGCGCAAGGACCTCCGGGCGCGCGAGAACGCCGGCTAGGCAGGTCCCCGACGACGGGCGATGCCCATCTGAGTAGGGGAGACGTCCCGGGCCCGACGCGACACCGTTGTGACGCGTCGTGGCTCGGGACGGCTCGTCGGCGTGTCGCGCGGGACAGATGGAGCACGGTGGGTCACGCCTCCGGGTCGAGGAGGGCGGAGATGCGGGCGTTGAAGGTGTCCCGCTGGCCGTCGAGGCACTTCGCGTAGACCGACAGCAGGACAGCGACCGTGTGGCCCGCTCGCTCGGCCACCTCGGTCGGCGGGACGCCCGCGTTGAGCCAGGACGACAGCGCCGCGTGGCGGAGGTCGTAGGGCCGCGACGCCATCGGTGACGCCGCCTGCGACGGGGTCAGGCCGATCTCGCGGGCCTGCTTCCAGACGCGCGTGTAGACCGCCGTCGGTACCGGCCCTCCCGTGAGCGTGGCGGGGAAGAGTCGGCCGTCGGCGGCCGTGCCGTAGGTGTCGAGGTGGGCCCGCAGGATCGCGACGAGGGCGGGCGGGATCGGGACGCGTCGGACGTCTTCGCGGCGGCGGCGCTTGAGCGGGCGGTGGGTGTGGTCGCGCACGCCGTCCGCGAAGTGCCGGCCGCTGACGTCGGTGAGTGAACCGGACAGCAGCAGCTCGCCCCACCCGGTGGCGGGGAGCTTGGCGTCGGTGTCGCGGAGCTGCTGGGCCTCGCCGGGCCGCAGACCGCCGTAGTAGAGGCAGGCGAAGAACGCGTAGAGCCGGCGACCCCGCTCGCGCTCGTGGCTCTTGCGGGCGCCGACGTAGGTCGCGGCCGCGAGGAGCTGCCGGGCCTGCGCCGGATTCACGACCACACGGGGGTCGACGCCCTCGCTCTTCCGCCCGGTCCCGGCGCGCCGGCCGGTGACGGGGTTGGTGGCCAGGACGCCGGTGTCAACGGCGTAGCCGGCCACCCGGTGCAGGACGGCGCGGCGCTTGTCCCAGGTGCTCGAGGTGACCGGGCGGCCATCGGCGGCAGTGCCCAGGGCGTGGAGCAGCGCGCCGAGCGCGAGGGAGTCGGCGAGGTCGGTCACGGGGCGGGACGCCCGGTGCAGCCAGGCGGCGGCCGTGCGCTCCTCGGGCGTCAGCGTCTCCTCGCGGCGCGGGGGCGGGAGCAGCCGCGTCGTCAGGAGCCGTTGCAGCTCGACCGGCGTGGGCGGGTGGTCGAGGTCGCGGACGAAGGCCGGGACGATCGCACCGAGGTTCACCACCGCGGCCCGGCGGGTGTTCGGCGGCGCCGACGACCAGACGTGGTCGACGTAGGCCACGGCCAGTTCGAGCAGCGTGTTCACGCCCCGCTTGCGGATCGTCGTGGCCGGAAGTCCGGTCGCGACGTCGAACGCCTCCCCGGACCGGGCCGCGCGCACCAGCTCCGAGCGGAACGACTCCGCGAGCGCCTTCGTCGTGTACGACTCGGAGTGCTCCTTGCCCGCCGTCACCCAGCGGACGCCCCAAGGACGACGACGGCCCTCGGTCCTACGCAGCTTCCAGAACTGGACCTGGAACGTCGTCTCGTCGCTCATGCCGCGTCGCGGAGCGCTTCGAGCCAGTCGAGCAGGTCCCCGCGCCGGACGCGGAGCTGTCCGTTCGGGAGCCGGAAGCACGGCGGCGCGACCCGACGCTCCCGCCACTCGTAGAACGTGTGCTTCGACAGCCCACCCAGCTCTTCGAGGACCTGGCGCACGTTCAGCAGCTCGTCGCGGTTGATCTTCGGCGAGTTCGCGGTCATGGCTCAGTCCTCCACGAAGTGACGGCCGATGTGGCCGAGGTCGTTGTGCGCGGCGGCGAGCTGGTCGTGCAGCGCGTCGGCGAGGTGGCGGGAGTCGTCGAGGTGGTCCATCGCGAACCCGAAGGTGCGGACGACCGGGACGCCGGGCCGGTCGTCGTAGTGCGCGGCGAAGTCCGCGCGCCGGGCGGAGCGGCGGAGGTGGTCGAGGAGTTGGGGGAGCCGGGCGACCAGCTCCCGAAGGTTGCCGACGACGACGGCGGCTGATGGTCCGTCGAGCGGGTCGTCGTGGGTGGCGTGGTTGGCCGCGCGGAGCTGCTCGGCGGCCTGCTCGACGTGCTCGGCGATCGTGTTCACCGCTGGACCTCCTCGTCGGGAACGGTGGCGGCGCGGTCAGCGGCGCTGCCGAGTTGGCGGGCGAACTCGGCGGTGCTGCTCGTGACCGCCGGTCCGAGGGCGGGTACGGCGGCGAAGAGCAGGCAGACGGTGACGACCCCGAATACGACGGCGGGGCCGGCCTTGTGGCTCTTGGCCAGCAGCGCGGTGACGAGTCCGGATATGAGGACCAGGGCGACGAGGTTCATGCCGCCCGCCCCTCGGTGTCCTCGCGGCGGCCGTGGCGGGTGATGCGGTCGCAGTAGGCGCCGTAGCCGCCGAGGTAGGGAGCGCGGAGACGGACGCAGTCCTGGCCGGGGGCGGACAGGTACGCGATCCCGGGCTCGGTGTTGGCGTGCTCAGGGCCGAGGCGGCGGGCGTCGTCGCCGTGCAGCATCGCGAGCGACTCGGCGGGGACGCGGAAGGAGAGCCGGACGGCGAACTGGTCGCGGGCGTAGCCACCGCCAACGGCGTTGGCCTCGAAGCGTTGGGCGAGCATCAGGACCCGGAACGCGGCCTTGCGCCCCTCGGACAGGAGGCGCAGGACGGCAGAGGTGATGCGCTCGGCGAGCTTGCGGTCCTTGGCCTGGGCGGCTCGGAGCAGGCCGGGGAACTCCTCCAGGACCACGAGCACCAGCGGCGTCTGGACCGTCGGGGCGATGTTGTCGATGCGGGGCGGCATGGTGTCGAGGCGGTCGTCCATCCAACCCACGAGCCGGTCGAGGTGCGCGGCGTGCGCGGTGAGGTCCTTGGAGCCGGTGACCTGGTGGGCGCGGTGGGCGGTGCCGTCCCAGGCGCGGCCGAGCAGGAGCCCGGTGATGTCCGAGCCGGAGATGAGGACGTCTGCGGCGGCGGCGAGCTGGGCGAGTAGCCCGTAGGAGAGCTGGGACTTGCCGGACCCGTTCTGGCCCTGCACCGCGATGTGCCCCGGGGAGGCCAGTGCGTGCTCGACGAGGGCGCCGTCCTCGCGGCGGCCGAGCAGGATCGGAGCATCGGCCCGCCCCACCACGTCGTGCGGAAGGGCGAAGGTCGAGGCGAGGGGGTCGACCTCGAACAGCACGACTCGAACCCACCGGCCGCCGAGCGGGGCGACGC
Organism: Actinomycetospora aurantiaca; assembly: GCF_037401875.1. Taxonomy (NCBI): domain Bacteria; kingdom Bacillati; phylum Actinomycetota; class Actinomycetes; order Pseudonocardiales; family Pseudonocardiaceae; genus Actinomycetospora; species Actinomycetospora aurantiaca. Next base: position 43,793 of record NZ_JBBEGN010000027.1, read on the forward strand.
GCAGCCCGGCGAAGCCGAGAGAGTGGGCGAGACGCAGGGCGTGAGCCTCCACGTCGGCGGGTTCGCCGCCGGGCATCAGCTCCACGGTGAACGACGTCCCCGCCGGCCCGACCCGCAGCCCGCCGAAGCGCGGGGTGCGGACGGTCATCCCCGCGGCATTGTCGACGTACTGGCACAGCCCGACCCCGGCGCACGCTTCGCGCCACAGTCCGCGCATGTCGGCCTCGAGGAAGCGGTGGGCCTCGAGGCGCTGTTGCTCGGCGACCCGGGCCCGGAGCCGGTTGATCAGACGCCGCGCGCCGCTCGGGCCGCCGGTGTACCAGCGCACCGGCTCCCGCATCGCGGGCGTGTGGTCGGTGGCCATCAGGCGGCCTCCTTGCGCTCCGAGCAGCGCGAACACAGCTCCCCGTCGACGGCGGGCATCGGGAACAGCAGCGCGCACCCGCCACACAACGGCTCGTCGTCGGCGACCGGGTCCGGGACGCCGGCAAGGCGGGCGCGGCGGATCGCGCGCCGGTCGGTGGGGGTGGTGGCCGCCCACAGGCCGTGGTCCTGCCCGGTGTCCAGCGCCCACCGGAGGCAGTCGGTGGCGACGGGACAGCGCCCGCAGATGGGGGCGACGGCGATGCGGTGGCGGGCGACGAGCACGGAGTTGTCGTCGTCTGAGGCGGGGAAGAACAGTTCGGGGTCGGTGTCGCGGCACGCCGCGTCGGTCTGCCAGCCCATGGGTCACGCCGCCTCGGAGTCGGCGGAGCGGCGGCCGGTGCGCTGCGGCCCGGCGGGGCGCACGGTGTCGGCGGTGAAGGAGACGTCGACGCCCTTGCCCTGCCGCGACCCGCGGACCTTGATCCGCAACCCGACCAGCTCCACCGGCGAGTACGGCGGGAGGTCGGGGACCTCGTGGGAGGCGAACCGGACCCCGAACAGCTCCGGGCGCCCGTCCCGTCCGAGCGGGAGCATCACGTCGATGACCTGGAACGGGGCGCCGGTGGCCTCGTCGAGCTCCGGGGTGGTACCCGGGCGGCGGCCCTGGGCGGTGTCCTCCCAGGCCATCACTGGCGCGACGTGCCCGGTGGTCACGGCGTTGATCGCGGTGGAGTCGAGCGGGGCGTCGACCTGGAACAGGTTCGTCACGGTGTCCTCCTGACACTGACCTAGCCAGCTTGGCTAGCCATGTACAGAGTGACACAGCATGGCTAGCCATGTCTACGAGATGGCTGACCTGCCTAGGCAACAATGGGGTCACGGCCATACGCTGGGGAAATGACCGACCTGGAGGGCCTGGACCCGAACGACCCGCGCCCGCCCTACCAGCAGGTCGCGAACGCGCTGCGGGCCTCGATCCTCACCCGCATCCTCAGCCCGGGGGAGAAGCTGCCTTCAGGGGCGGAGCTGGCCAAGCGCTACGGCGTGGCCCGGATGACCGTGCAGCAGGCGATCCGGCTGCTGCGCGACGAGGGCCTGGTCGTGTCCCGGCAGGGCTCCGGGGTGTTCGTGCGCCAGCGCGCCGAGCGACCCGTCGGATTGCGGCCGCACCTGGAGCGGGCGTTCAACGAGTCAGTGGTGACCGTCGACTTCGCTGGGTTCTCCGGGGAGACCCTCCACGGCGCGATCTCCGAGCCGCTCGACCAGATCCGGGCCGGGCGGCTACGCCCCGACTCGATCCGGGTCCGGCTGATCGTCCCCGACCCCACGAGGCCGTGGGCACTCCCCGCGCAGGTGGACGACCTGGAAGACAGTCCGGCGTTCCGCAAGCGCGCCACCGGGATCATGTCCCGGCACACCCTCGCCGTCGTGGACCAGGTCAACGAGCTGCGCGAACTCGGCCTCGTCCCCGACGCGGTCGCCGAGGTCCGGGTGATGCCCTCGGTGCCGATGTTCAAGGTCTACGTCCTCAACGGCGCCGAGGTGTTCTTCGGCTACTACCCCGTCGTCGAGCACGAGGTCACGTTGGCCGGCGAGCCCACCAAGATGTGGGACCTCATGGGCAAGGACACCGTCCTGATGAGCCACACCCTCGACACCGACCCCGAGTCGATGAACTCCCACCAGGTCCGCCAGGCCATCCTGTGGTTCGAGTCGGTGTGGGACACCGTCGCCCGCCCCTACGAGGCCGCGACGTGACCCGCACCCTCGCCGAGGTCATGGCCCCGGTCCGTCATGTCCTGCTCGACTTCGACGGCCCCGTCTGCAGCGTCTTCGGCGAACTCCCCGCAGCAGTGGTCGCCCGCCGGCTCGCCGAGGCCATCGACGCGAGGCTGCCCGACGAGGCCATCGGCACCGACCCCCTCGCCCTGCTCACCGTGTTCGCCGAACGGGGCCGAGACACCCTCGTCGCAGCCGAGGCCAAGCTGACCGAGCTGGAGATCGAGGCCGTGCGTACTGCCCCCATCACTCCTGGCGCAGTCGAGGCCCTAGAGGCGTTCCGCACTACCGGGCGCACCGTCACCATCGTCAGCAACAACTCCCAGGCCGCCGTCGAGGCCTTCCTCGTCGACCGCGGCTTGCAGCACCTCGTCACCGGGGTGTGCTCCCGCCAACACCCCGAGCCAGAGCTACTTAAGCCCAACCCATTCCTCCTTCGCCGCGCCATCGTCGAACGCGGGGCCTCGGTCCATGAGTGCGTAATGATTGGCGACAGCTTGGGTGACATCCAGGCTGCTGGAGCTCAACTGGTGCCAGCCATCTTCTTAGCAAACAGGCCGAGCAAGTTGCGATCTTTCCTCGGCGGAGAGATCGATACACGGAGCCATATTAATTCGATGTTTGAGGTCGTCCAGCTTCCGTTGGAGAACCGGGCCCGGCCGGCACAAGAGCCAGACTTTCGATGAGCTTAAGCACTGACAAGGGCAGGTGTTCGACGCAGTCACGGACTGCGATACTCACTACCTCCCTCTTCGTCTGTCCTTTGAATCGTTTAAGTTCCTCGAACGTTTCAACATATCGTTTCTCTATCTCGTGCCCGTTGCCATCAATAAACTTCTTTGGAATTTCGAGCGAGAAGCCGCCTGTATAGGTAGTGGCGACGCGCTCGGCATCGGAGTATCCGCTTCCGAGAGCGTTGGAAACACTGTCAACAACCAGCTGTGCCTGCTCAGGGTCTAGCGAGAAGTGGCGCGCGTTCTCCGCGAGGCCCAAATCTTCAGGCTTACGAAAATTAAGGGCGAGCAGCAGGGTCCCGACTAGGAGTGGATCGAGGATGTGATTCTCAAGGGAGTAGCGCTCGGAGCTGTAGACGATTCCGTCTGGCGCCCCTTGCCTCTTATCGCGATCAACAATACCGACGACGCGATCGTTCCCATTAGTTCTAAATGCTTGTACAAGCCTAATCACCTCGACGCTAGACCCGGCGTTCTCGCTCCCGAGACCGGAGGGCACGAAGGTCAGAGAGAAGGGACTACTTAAACGGTTCCTGATTCTCCGATAGACTGCTTCATAGCACGTAGCGTCGCTCTCGGCTTCGGTCAAGACTGTTAACCGATTCTCTTGACGGATGCTGAGGGTAGGAAGGCCGACAGTGAGGCTTGCCAACGCTCGGTCTCTCCCTACCGAGACCATGCGCGGGACGGCGTACTTCTGCATTAGGTATAGCGACTGCTCCGGTGCGAGCGCAACGGTCGTTGGGGAGTGTGTAGTCATGATTACATTGACTGAGTGTCTACGAACAAAAACTCCGTCGATGACGGACAGCAGAGACTGAATCATTTCCGGATGGAGGCTCGCATCAGCCTCATCAAGCAAGAGCGTTTCAGGCATTCGTAGCTCGGCTGTGTCGGATTGACCTGTGTAGAGGGCTAGTGCGACGCTCAATAAGGTGCGTTCTCCCGTGGATAACTCCTCCACGGGAACCTCAAGTCCGCTTCCCCGGTCACGAAGCTTGGGCTGGTACGGAACATTCTCCGGTATTCCGGCAGGCTCCCTGAATTCGTAATGCAAGCCAATGCGTTCGAGGGTATCGTTCATCAATTCCCACGGCGGCGGACCGTACTTCGCGGCGAACTCTTCGTCGTTCAGAAAGGGAGTCGGATCGTTGTAGCGATGATTACGGTATTCGTACTGACGATGCTGCTCACGGCGCGCATAGTAGGTGCCGAAGACGGTAGACAGAGATGCTTTAAACGGGTCAAGCTCTTCAAAGTTGAGGGGAAGTGCTTCCCGGATATCGTCGAATTCAAACTCGTGAAGAAATCCATCCCTATAGTCGAGGAGCTCGAGCAACGCTGCCTCACTTACAAGCCGGCTCTGCTTTAAATTTTGGATGACAAACGCTTCGCGCTGCTCAGGCTGCAGGCCAGGGTTCTGCTCAGCCCAAGAGCGAATCTGTGTTGCGATATTGGCCCAGCGCTCGGCATGATTCTTCGGTGTGTCTTGGGCGGGAGGGTCTGCCATCAACTCGGAGAGGCGAAAGGTGCGCACGCCAACATGAGGCGGCTTGCTTGCCCCGACGATGGTGATCGCACCTTGCTCCAGGGCGGACAGCAAGTGCGACTTCCCCGAACCATTGACGCCGGTGAGAACTACGAATGATCCAACGTCTTCAGAAGTGGGAACACTCACTATCGACTTATAGCGGTGGACGAACTCAAACTGCACTTTTTGTCAACCCCTATCTCGTATCCTCTAGCAACTGACGAGTGGGACAGCATCAAAGGTGAGTCAGGGCGATCCCTTCATTGCATGTTACTGAAGGCGACGCTGCATCTCCGACAGGCACGGCAACGCGACTATTCGAGCGCGTGCGTTCTTGATTGTCAAGCCGTCGGACGAGCGAACCTAGCCGCCGAACAAGAGTCGAAAGAGTGCAGCGGCACCTGCAATGGAAACCCCTATCAAAATGGGAATCGCAACGTCGCGACGAAATCGAGATAACACACTCCGCCAGCGTCGGAGGGACCGCCCCGGAGTGTCTGGTATTTCAATATCAAGTGGTTCTGCAGGGCGATCGCGCGAGTGAATTCCTATCAGAGCCTGAACGCATCCCTCGGTCGCTACCTCAAGTCGGGTAGTCGGCTTCGCGAGAGACCATTCAAGCAGCCTAACAAGCCGAGTCCAGGGTTCCTCGAGTCCGTCCCTGCGGGGGAGGCCAGCCGTCTGGGCAAAGCCACGGCACAGCGAGGTGCTTTCCCGCTTCAGCTCTCCTCTTAGGTTTCCGACCGCTAACGAGTACGAGCCGAGACTTCCCGCCTTGAATCGCATGTCGAAGTCAGCCTCCCGCACTTTAGAAAGCTTCTCAAGAATCTGATAGATCTGACCCGATGTTCGTAAGTGCGCACTCTCCATGCTCTTGAAAAGTCGTAGAATGAATAACTGGTACAACCCGATAGCGAAAACTGAATACAGTAGCGCGTGGAACAAGTAGCCGAGCGCAACAAAAAGATCTGGCTGCTCTTCGTTTGGCAGGCCTGAAAGCGAGAGAGAAGGAAAGCTGGTTCTGAGTAGCCCAGCTATATCGTCGATTATTGGTGGCCTGGCCGGCGGTGCAACGCTGTGTAGGTAGAGTGTCGCGAGGGCCAGATAGGCAGTAAAGGATACGAACAAATACCGCTTTTGATTGTATCGAGCAAATTCGAGCGCATCAATTTCTATTCGAGATGGAGTGCGCGCTATGATCTTGACTGTACGTTCAAAGCGTCTGACTCTCCGACTCTTGCGGCGCACGCTCCCCCTTGTCAGGCTTCGGCTCCCTAATTAGAGTCGAGGAACTCCGGTCGCAGCCATCCTCTAGTTGCATTATTGGGCACGTGGCGTCTCGTAGTCTAGTCCGTAGGGGACTTTCGACTGTTGCGATAGCCAGCACATGGCCCGGTCTAGGCCATCCGCTTCGGCGACAGCCAACAGTTCTGCTGCATTACCCGCCTGTAGCAGCCAGCGCCAGCCCCTCGGCGAAACCGCGACGCGAGCCTCGGCGTCTTGCTCGTCGTCGGCGATCTCTTCGTCGGTGGCCTCGCGCCCGAGGCCGGCGACGGCGCGGAGGTCGCGGGTTCCAGTGGACCACGTGAGTTGGCGGCGGCCGTCGGAGGCGGTCTCCCACTCCCACCAGCGGTAGACCGCGGTCTCTTCGTAGGTCTCGACGGCGTCGACGAGTAGCTGCATCGGGGTCCGTCCGCCGTGGCGCCGGGCTTCCTTGCGGTGCCCGCTCGTGACCTCATGGGCCATCTTGGTGAAGTAGTCCGCCAGGTCCCCGTCCCCGAGCTGCGCGCGGCGCAGGTCCCACCCGTGCTCCTCCGAGGCGGAGAACCCACGCCGCAGCAGCGCGCGGTTCCAGCGGCCGAAGATGCGCGGCCCGAGCGCGGCAGCGGCCAAGTCGGCGGAGACCTGCTCGCGGAAGCAGAGCAACACATGGACATGCACGTGCCACCCGTTGACGCCGTGGGTGACCTCCACTGCGCGGGCCCAGCCCAGCAGCCCACCGAAGAGCTGCACGTCGGCCTGCCACGACGACCCGGAGGTGACCGCGGACCACGCGTACCCGAGAACGTCCCAGCAGCCGGCCTTCTCCTCGAGGAACGCGGCGTGGGTGTCCTTGGCGGCCTGGACCTGGTCGGCGGTGACGTGGTCCCAGCCGTTGGCGTGGGCTAGCTTGAGGTCGCGGTGCTCCTCGGCGAGCCGGTCAGCGGTCCGGCGCTCGTCGCGGGACATCCCGAGACGGTCCGCGCGGGTGTGGCGCATCGTCAGGGTCAGCAGGAACGCCGACCCGCCCAGCTCGTCGACGGCGCGCATCACGGTCGCGAGATCGTCAGCGCGGCGGGTGGCGATCTTCGCCGCGCACACCGGGCAGGACCAGACCGAGCCGCACGTCTTCAGCCCGCCGTAGGCCGCGGTGCGGGTCCCGTCCGGGTTCGTGATCACCCCGAGGGTGACCCCGGAGTCGGGGTTCATGGCGTGCCCGCAATACCGGACCCGCTTGAGGCTGCTGATCCGACGCACCTGCGCCCGACGAGCCCACCGGTTCGCGCGCCGCTCCTGCGCTCCTGACACCTGCTCCGGGGTGCGCGGCTGGCACGACTCCCGACGACGCCGCCTGGGCGTGGTGGGTGCGGGTCGAAGAGTTGTTGCCCCTTTACCGAGAGCGGGCCGGGTCACCGGGCACCGCCAGCCGTGAGCGGGGCCGGCGCTGACGCGCCAGGGGTGCCCGGCCCCTGCGGGCCGGGCACGCCACCCCTCCTGTCTTCGACCCGGGGCGCGCGCCCAGCCCGGGGGCCCGGCACCCACGCGACGACAGCACCAAGCAGCGCGACGACAGCGAGCACCAGGACCACGAGCCCAGCTCGAGCACAGGGCACAGCGCCCACGAGCCCGTGACGCGGCGTAGGGCGGCTCAGGGCCGCGCGGCCACGACGGGAGCAGTAGAACCGGCTGCGCCGGGCTGCCGTGTCGGCGGCGGCCGAGTTTGCCCGGCCGTCCCTCACCAGCAAGGGCCGCAAACCATCTTCCCCGCCAGCAGACGACGACCCGGCGGCTACGGGGGAGGGGCGGTGAAGATCGTTTGCTTCCTCCCTTGCTGGTGAGCCTCCGACGGCCGAACGGGCCGCAGGCGCGGTGGAGCCGGGGACGGCCCCACCCACAGCGCCCGCCGCCGACACGGCACACCACCGGAGGCCCCCATGCCCAACCTCGCCGCCCTCCTCGACACCTGGCAGCAGTGGAACGCCCACCACGTCATGACCGACGTCCCCGGGCACGAAGCAGGGGAGCCGGCCGTCAGCGCCCTCGACGCCCTCCGGGACAGCCGGGAGCTCGTCGAACTGCTCACCGGCTGGCAGTGGCAGGCCGCCTACGCCGCCCGCCGCGACGGGAGCAGCTGGGAACAGATCGCCGCCACCACGGGCACCACCGTCGAGCAGGCCCGCGCCGACTACGCCGCCGTGCTCGACCGCCAGGAGCAGGTCCTCGGCCGCGACGTCAGCACCCACCGCGAGGTGCTGTGACGCTCGGTGACTGGGGCCACGTGTAGTGCTCCGGTGGGGACGGGGACCATGAATCTTCCGGTCCACACGTCGTGCCGGCCCATTGCCGACATGGTCGATCGTGACCGCGAGGGAGCTTTGCGTGCCCCAACCCGTGACTCTGACTGGCCTCCTGTCTCTGCTGACCCCGGAGCGGGCAGAGCGGTTCGAGGCCGAACGGCGAGAGGAGATCGCTCTCCACACGAGAGCTGACCGCCTCGTCGTGAAGGGCTGTGCCGATGAGGAGGGCCAGGTCCTGGCTCCCGCCGTCGAAGCATGGCTGCACGAGCACCTCAACGGCTCGTCTTCCGAGGGGGCAAGCGCGGTCGAGTAGCCCTCTCCTCGAGTCGGGTTGATGCTGGTGGAGCCGAGAACTAGACACCGTGCGAAGTGCTTGTACGGTTTCGGTCGAGGGTCGACCACACGGCCTGCTCTGCCGGCCCGAGTCGGACTCGGCTCGTTCCCGGCGCCTTCCAGCATCAGGAGGCAGGCGAGTCCATGCAGGACGCGGAGGACGAACAGCTGGTCAAGGCACTGCGCCGGGCCGCCGAGCATCTCACCGACAACCGCAGCATCCGCGACCTGGAGACCACGGTCGACAAGCTGATGCACGCCGCGGTGGCGACCATCCCCGGCGTGGTCGGCGGTGGTATCTCGCGCACGGAAGAGAACACGGTTCGCTCCACGCACGCCACCGACGACCACATCTTCGAGCTCGACCAGCTCCAGTCCGAACTCGGCCAGGGACCCTGCATCACCGCCGCCGACGACCCGCCGCTGGCCGGGGTCGTGACCGCCAACGACCTGGCGGGTGCCGACGCGAGTCGCTGGCCGGCGTTCGCCCCACGCTGCGTCGAGGCGGGATTCCGGTCGCTGATGTCGGTGCAGCTGTCCCTGCAGGGTCGCCGTCGTTCGGCGCTCAACCTCTACGGCCACGACCCCGACATCTTCGACGCCTCGGCCGAGCTGACGGGCGGCCTGTTCGGCATCCAGGCGGCGACGCTGCTCCACGGCGCCGAGCACGCCAGCTACCTCGGACAGGCGCTGGAGAGCCGCGACAAGATCGGGCAGGCCAAGGGCATTCTCATGGAACGCTTCACCGTCGACGACGACGAGGCCTTCCAGATGCTCGTCGGCTCCTCGCAGGACACCAACATCAAGCTCGTCGACGTCGCCCACTGGCTCGTCGAGGAAGCACGCGAACGACGCGGGAACGGTGGTCCACGCAGCGACCGCCGCTGACCTCCGAGCGCCCGTCCCGCTGTGACTCGTCGCCGGCGGTCAGGTAGGGCGTAAGGACCTCCGGGCCCGCGAGGCGACGTCCTGGCAGCAATCACGACGGCGGCCGATTCGTGCTTGACCCTGGACCCGGCTCCAGGTTCTAGCGTCTGCTCATGACGGACGCGGGCCCGCTCACCATCTCCGACCTGGCGGCGCGCACCGGCCTGCGCCCGGACACCGTGCGCTACTACGAGCGCGTCGGGCTGATGCCGCCACCGGCCCGCACCAGCGGGGACCATCGTCGGTACGACGCCCTCGCCGTCGACCGGGTGCAGTTCATCCGGGGCGCTCAGCGGCTGGGACTGCGGCTGGCGGACATCCGGAACCTGCTCGCGGTGCGCGACACCGGCGAGTGCCCCTGCGAGCCTGCTGAGCCGCTCCTGCGCAGCCGGGTCGCGGAGATCGACGCCGAGATGGAGCGGCTGGCCCGGCTGCGGGCCGACCTCGTCGCGATGGCGGACCAGCTGCCGAGCGCGACCTGCCCGGACCCGGTGCCCGGCACCTGGTGCCCACCCGACCATCGGCTCACCGAGGGGAGGTGTGACGCATGCTCGATCTGACCGCCTGTCCCTGCTGCGAGGACCCGACCTGTGACTGCAGCTCGTGCGACTGCTGCTGACACCCCGGCTCGTGCCCGCCGCCGTGCGCGGCGGCGGGCACGTCTCGTGACTCAAGGTGGCGTCGCGTACGCCGACGGAAGTGGTGGCCGGCCAGGACTTCCCGTCGGTCACCGCTGTCCGTCACGCTGGGTGCGTCCGACCACGTCCACGGGAGGCTGCGATGGCCGCGACCACGCTGACGGGTGACAAGGCGACGTGCGCCCGCTCCCTGGCCCTGATGGCGACCGGGACCGTCGAGGAGATGGCCGAGGTGTACCGGGCCGACGCCACGAACCGCGAGGCCAAGGACGAACCGGAGGCCACCCGCGGGACCGGACCCGAGGCGACCCACGCCACCGCCCTCTGGCTGCGCGAGGCCTACTCCGACCTGCACTGGGAGGTCCACGACGCGGTGCAGGAGGGCGAGCTCGTCGTCCTGCACACGACCATGAGCGGGCGCCAGACCGGGCCGTTCACGGTGTACGACGAGGACGCCGCGGTGAAGGTGGTCTTCCCGCCCCGCGGACGGTCGTTCGCGGTGACGCAGACCCACTGGTTCCGCATGCGGGAGGGTCTGATCGCCGAGCACTGGGCCAACCGCGACGACCAGGGCCAGGGCGAGCAGCTCGGCTGGACCCCGCCGAGCCCGGTCTACCTCGTGCAGATGCTCCTCGCGCGGCGGCGGGCGCGCGCTACCGAGGCTGCGGCGCCGCACCGCTGACCCGCCGCACCACCAGCTCCGGCGTCGGGTCGGGGCGGCCGGGGACCGCGCGGTCGGGGAAGTCGAAGACGGCCAGGATCAGCAGCATCGGGTAGTCCGGGGACTGGACCGAGCGGCGGACGACGTGGTCGTCGACCAGGAAGTCGACGCCGTCGGCCCGCCAGTCCACGGCGTACCAGTGGAACTCCGCGACGTCGACGCGGTGCGGGTCGGCCGAGAACTCCTCGACCAGGGCGGGATCGCGGAACGGATGGAGGCCGGTGGCGAGCACCGCGGTGTCCTCGCCGATCGCGTCGCCGAACACCTCGACCAGGCAGATCTCGCCGCAGCGCTCCGGGCGGTCCTCCATGCCGATCATCCACGCCGAGAACATCGAGCGCGGCCCCAGCGTCGCGCGGCACTCGACCTCGATCCGCCCGAGGTGCGGCACGAAGCCGCGGACCTCCGGCTGTTCCTCGCGCACGAGCAGGCCCTCCCGGAACGGCTGCTGTCCGTCGGTGCTGCCCACGGGGCCGGACCGGTTGCCGGACTGCACGGCCGAGACGCGCAGGGGCGGCTCGTGCAGGTCCGGGCACCAGACCGGGTGGTCGTCCGGGATCGTCAGGTGCAGCCCGTCGTCGGTCAGGGCGTAGGTGGCCGCCGCGGCCGCGCGCGAGCTCCACGCGGGCAGGTAGGCGGGCGTCCAGACCGCGGTGTCGAGGCCGGGGCCGTCGAAGGTCTCGTCGAACGTCGTGCCCATGCCGCGCAGCGTAGGGCGGGCCACCGACACCCTCCCCGAGCCGGAACGAACGACTCGTTCGTGCAGGTA
>NZ_JBBEGN010000028.1:0-49424 GCF_037401875.1 Actinomycetospora aurantiaca
CACAGTCCGCGGACTTGCGGAAGTACTACAACAAGCACGCCAAGACCGACCGGCTCGACTGCGAGCTGTTGGCTCGGATACCGCTGCTGCACCCCGACGGGTTGGTCGCGACCCCCGGACTGGGACCGGCTGAGGCGTTGCGCCGCGCGGTGGGACGCCGCGCCAGCCTGGTCGCGCGGCGCGCCGGCTCGCTGCAGCGTCTCGACGCGTTGCTCGAGCTGCTCGGACCCGCCTGGACCGCGGCTCTGGGCACCGACCCGGGTAAGGCGGCCTGCAGCGTGCTCGAGCGCTACAGCGATCCGCACGCCCTGCTGAGGCTGGGGCGGGCCCGGCTGACGCGGCTGCTGATCCGCACCAGCCGCGGGGCCTGGCGCGAGGACAAGGCCGATGCCCTGCTCGCCGCCGCCCGGGCGACGTTGTCGCTCTGGCCCGAGGGCGCGATCGACCTCGCCGAACTCGCCGAGGACATCGCCGCCGAGACCCGCCTGCTGCGCGGACTCGACAACGAGATCGACCAGGTCGACGACCGGATTGCCGCGGCCTACCAGGACGCTGATCCCACCGGGATCCTCGCCTCGGTCCCCGGACTCGGACCGGTCCTGGCCGCCGCGATCCTGGGCCGGCTCGGCGACCCCAACCGGTTCCGCGATCTGGCCGCGGTCCGCGCCTATACCGGCCTGATCCCCAAGATCAGCCAGTCCGGCACCTCCGAGACCCATCAGGGCCCCACCAAGGCTGGCGACCACGTCCTGCGCTGGTCGTTGTTCATCGCCGCCGACCACGCCCGCAAGACCGATCCCGGCCTCGCGGCCCGCTACCAACGGCTACGCGACCGCGGCAAACACCACAACAGCGCGCTCTGCACCCTGGCCGCGGTCCTGGTGACCCGCATCGCCGCATGCTGGCGCCGCGGCGAGCACTACCGCCTCCACGACCTCGACGGCCGCGAGATCACTGAATCCGAAGGCCGAGCGCTCGCCAGCACGATCAACACCGAAGCCACCCGCGCCCGCTCACAGACCACGACGGGGACGGGCCGGCGAAGCAAGGAGTCGCAAAGCGCTCCATCGACCGGCCCGTCAACGACGCACTCTACGACCCGCCCCGCGGCTTGACTTCCCTTAGGAACTCAGTCACGCCTCCGTCGTCACCGGGGGAGCCCCCGCCGGTAGACTCGACGGTCGAGGTAGGAGCGCGACGGGCCCCGGAGGGCCCTCGCCGCCCGTGCCGGCGCCGGCACCCCGCTCGCGGAGGTCGGGCGCTGCACGGCCACGCGCGGACGACGAAGGGCGGGAGAGCCATGAGCGGCCACTCCAAGTGGGCGACGACGAAGCACAAGAAGGCCGCCATCGACGCCAAGCGCGGCAAGATGTTCGCGAAGCTGATCAAGAACATCGAGGTCGCAGCGCGGACCGCCGGCGGCGACCCGTCGGCGAACCCCACCCTCTACGACGCCATCCAGAAGGCCAAGAAGACCTCCGTCCCGAACGACAACATCGACCGCGCCGTCAAGCGCGGCTCGGGCGCCGAGGCCGGCGGGGCCGACTACCAGGCGATCACCTACGAGGGCTACGCCCCGGGCGGGGTCGCGGTGCTCATCGAGTGCCTCACCGACAACAAGAACCGCGCCGCCGGCGAGGTGCGCACGGCTATGAACCGCAACGGCGGCGCCATGGCCGACCCGGGCTCGGTGGCCTACCTGTTCAACCGCAAGGGCGTCATCCTCGTCCCGAAGGAGCAGGCCTCCGGGGAGATCGGGGAGGACGACCTCCTGCTCGCCGTCCTCGAGGCGGGGGCCGAGGAGGTCAACGACTACGACGAGAACTTCGAGGTCGTCTGCGAGCCGACCGACCTCGTGGCCGTGCGCACGGCGCTCCAGAGCGCCGACATCGACTACGACTCGGCGGAGGCCTCCTTCGTCCCGTCGATGAACGTCGAGGTCGACGCCGACGGCGCCCGCAAGGTGCTGCGCATCATCGACGCCCTCGAGGACTCCGACGATGTGCAGAACGTCTACTCGAACTTCGACGCCTCCGACGAGGTCATGGCCGAGGTGGGATGACGGTCCTTCCCGACGGCCGGTCGGTGCCGGTCGTGATCGACCGGCTGCGGCCCGAGCACGTCGGCGAGGCGCTGACCGTGCAGTACGCGGCGTTCCTGTCCGAGGGCCGGCTGTACGGGACGTTCGAGATCCCGCCGCTGACCGAGACGGTCGACGAGCTGGCCGCGGACCTGGACCGGGCGGACACCCGCGGGTGGGCGGCCTTCGTCGGGCCCCGGCTGGCGGGGAGTGCCCGGCTGCGTGGCGTGGGTGGCGTGGGGCCCGTCGGTTTCGCCCGGTGTTCCGTGGCTCCCGACCTGCAGGGCCGCGGGATCGGCACCGCGCTGCTCGTCGCGGCGCACGCCGACCTCGCCCCCGGTACCGAGTCGGCGCTGGTGACCGGCGAGCGCAGCGTCGGCAACCTGGATCTCTACCGCCGGCACGGGTACGTCGAGGCGGGGCGCGAGGTCGACTCCGAGGGGGTGTCCGTCGTGCGGATGCGCCGGGTCGCGCCCTGAGGACCGTCACCCCCGGGTGGTCGCGGCCGTTGCGGATGGCGTGACGTCCTCCGGAGGGCCCGGCCGGGGTCGTGCGACGCCCTGGTACTGCATCCACGAGTCCGGGGGCGCCGCGGCCTCGACCCTGGCGGCCGCGGGACTCGTCGCGGCCGCCGCCACGCTGGCGTTCCTCGGCCTGGTGTTCGCGGGGGAGTGGGCGCTCGGCGCGGTGGCGTTCGGGGTCGCGCTGGTCGCGGGCGGGAACGCGTGGGCAGCGGCTCGCAACATCTCGTGGTTCGACCGCGGACGGCCGGCGCCGCCGGCGCCCGCCCCGGCGGCGCCCCGTCCGCCCGTCCAGCCCGTGCCGCCGGTGTCCGTGGCCCGTCCGCAGGGACCCCTCCCGCCGGGATGGACGCGACCGGGGCCGCCTCCGCCGCCGGTCGCCCGGCCCGCCACGGCCACACCGCAGCCGACGCCCCGACCGGCCACGCCGCAGCCGACGCCCCGCCCGGCCACTCCGCAGCCAGTCGCGCCGGAGGCGTGCGATCAGCACGACGCGCCCACGGTCGTCGACCAGGGGGCGGACGAGCGCCCGAGTCCCCGGGAGGCCGCCCGGTCGGCGCGGGTCCGCGTCCGCGGCGGGGCGACCGCGAAGGGCCGGCGCGTCGCGGGGTCGCGGCAGAGTTAGTTGTCGAGGCCCGAGCGGCCCTCGTCGTGCGGCTCGGGCGGGACGATCTGCCGTCCGCCGAGCTCGGGCACGTGCTTGTAGAGCGTCGAGCGGCTGACCCCGAGGAGCCGGGCGATCGATGCGACCGAGTTCTCCGGGCGGGCGAGCATGGCCCGGGCCTGGGACACCTGCTCCGGGCTCAGGGCCGGCGGGCGCCCGAGCCGCTGGCCGCGGGCGCGCGCGGCGGCCAGGCCGTCCCGCGTGCCCTCGACGAGCAGCTCGCGCAGGAACTCCGACAGCGCGGCGAAGACGTGGAAGACCAGGCGGCCCCCGGGCGTCGTGGTGTCCAGGCCCTCGTGCAGCGACCGGAACCCCACGCCGCGGCTGCGCAGCTCTCCCACCAGCGCCACCAGCTGCGGCAGGGAGCGGGTCAGCCGGTCGAGGCGCACGACGACGAGGACGTCGCCGGGCGACAGCGCGGCCAGGCACGCGTCGAACTCCGGCCGTGCCGCGCCGCCCTTGCCCGACGACTGGTCCACGAACACCCGCGTGCACCCGGCGTCGAGCAGCGCGGCCCGCTGCTCCTCGGGGTTCCCGGCCTCGCTCGGTGCGCCGGCCGACCCCCGTCCGTATCCCACGACCTCCCCGGACATCTCGTCCGGCTCGGCCGCGAGGAGATCGCGACTCTGAACACCTTCCACGGGGCGAAAGGTTACGAGAAACGGTCGGGTGGTGCTCTTTCGCCCCTCGCCGGATGAATTCGCCACGGGGTTCTCGTCGATGTCCGGAGGTATTACCTCGGGTCAGCAGCCGGGCCCGCTGGGCTGATCGGAGGCGTTTCTCTCACTCAGTGAGTCTCGGGCGGTGCCGGCTTCACGCCGTTGATTGCTGAATCAATGCGAACCGATTTCGCCCGATCGGGGGTACGTGCCGCAGTCGCCTGCACGGGGCGTCAGAGCCGCCGCCGAGGTGGGGGCGCGCATCGCGTCGTCGCAGGTGCGGCGACGCTCGGAGGCCGGTGGTCCGGCCGGGAGCCCGTGGCGGCGGGCGCCCGGCCGGACCGCGGACGCCGGGGAGGTGACACGGCGTCCGGTGAGGGAACGGAGATCGCGGATGTTCGTGACGCGAGCGGCGGCACATTCCCGGAACGGGCGGGAGAACGCGCGGGAATCTGTCCGTGCGGCGAACACTTCATTCGCGGAACGTGCATTCAGTCCCGATGCAGGTCCTTCTGCATGATCACCGTGTCCACCCACTGGCCCTGCTTGTACCCGACCGCGGGCATGCGGCCGACGACCTCGAACCCGAGCCGGCGGTGCAGCACGATGGACGGCGTGTCGTGGCGGGCGTCGGGCAGGGTCGCGATCACCGCCACGACCTGCCGGATGTCCGTGTGCCCGAGGTCCTCGACGAGGGTGGTCAGCAGGCGCCCTCCGAGCCCTGCGCCCGTCGCCTCCGGCGCGATGTAGACCGAGTCCTCGACGGTGTAGCGGTAGGCCGCGTGCGGCCGGAAGCGCGCGCACATCGCGAAGCCCGCGACCCGGAGTCCGTGCCGGGGGGCGTTCGGGTGCCCCGCGGGGAGGTCCGCGACGAGGAACGGCACCTTCTGCTCGTGCGCGGCGGCGATCCGCTCGCGCCAGGTCCGCTCGGACGGCGGGTCCTCGACGAACGTCGCGATCGAGGCGAGCACGTACCCGCCGAAGACGTCCGCGATGCGCGCGGCGTCGTCGTCCTCGGCCGGGCGCACGGTGATCTCCGGGCGGGGCCCGGCGGCGGCGGTCATGGACGGATCCTCCCGCGCGGGCGGCTCCGCGCGCCACGGCCGGGCCCGGATGCGGTCACTCGATGCGGACGAGCTGGAACTCCCACTCCTCGGCCTCGTTGAGCGCGGTCCGCTCGTAGATCGCGTGGCTCTGCCCGCCGACCATGCGCGACATCGTCTCGCGCACGCCGCGCTCGTCAGACGGCAGCGGGATGCGCTGGACCAGCGGGGGCTCGGCCGGCCCGCCGTCCGGCACCGATATGGCTCCGACACCCTGCAACGGCCCGTTGACGTACCGGACGGCGACTTCCCTCATGCACCCCTCCTGCGTGATCGCTGGAGGGTCACCCTACGGCCGCACCCCGCGCGCGTCACCACCGCCGAATCCGACCCGAACAGAGCAGCGCGCGCCGTCCGTGCGCCACCTAGCGTGGTCAGAGTGCGTTCGGCCGTCCTGCTGCTCACCGGATTCGGCGTGCTCGTCGCCGGGATCGCCGTCGTCGCGACCGGGTGGGGCGGGCCGCTCCTCGGCGGCGGCCTGATCGTGGTCGGGCTGGCGCTCAAGGTCGTCGGGTTCCTGCTCGGCGACTCGACGTCCGCCGAGCCGGGGCGGGGCCCGCAGACGCTCGCGGGACGCAGCGTCGAGCGGCCCCGGGCCGGGATCCCGGTGGGGCGGACGAACCTGCGCCGCGGCGTGGTCTCCCCGCTGCGCAGCGCGCGGCCCACCCCCTCGTCGTCGCGACACCGTCGGGCGTCGTGACGGCCCGCGTGCGAAGCTGCGCGCCGTGACGACCTGGGAGTACGCGACCCTGGACATCTCTGCCGTCCAGCTGGCCAAGGCCGACCTGGACCCGTCGTCGTCGAACCACGAGACCGCCGAGTGGCAGGCGTACGCCGTGGGCCCGAAGGACGAGCTGATCTTCGAGGAGTACCGGCCCTACAGCGTGCCCTGGGCCCGCCTGTTCGCCGAGCACCTCAACCGCCTCGGGCGGGACGGGTGGGAGCTCGTGCAGTTCGGCGGGCCGCAGCACGCCCTGTACCCGACGGGGTACGTGCACTCCTCCGGCACGTACACCACCGTCGTCGAGAGCCGGTTCGTGCTGCGGCGCCCCGCCTGACGTTCCGCTCAGTCGCGACGGACGCCCGCGGCCTCGAGCTCGCGGGCCTCCTCCGGCGTCGAGACCGCCGGGTTGGAGCCCAGCAGCGGCCTCCCCGCCGGGTCCTTGAGCTTGACCAGCACCACCAGCCCGACGACCCCGGCGAAGACCAGGTAGGCCGCCGGCCAGTAGCCCCACCCGGTGCCGAGCACCAGCGCCGTCATGATCAGTGACGTCGTCCCGGCGAAGGCCGAGACGAAGATGTTGAACGAGATCGACAGGCCGCCGTAGCGGACCTCGGTCGGGAACTGCGCGGGCAGCGTCGACGGGCACGTGGACGCGAACAGCACCAGCAGCAGGCCCATGACGCCGAGGCCGACGCCCACGAGCACGACCGACCCGAGCTGCAGGATGTAGAGCATCGGGAAGGCGAGGACGATCGTCCCGACCGACCCGGCCAGCAGCAGCGGCTTGCGCCCGACGCGGTCGGAGAGCATCCCGAGGGCCGGGATGACGAAGACCCCGACCCAGAGGATGACGATCTGGATGACCTGCGAGGTCGTCGTGTCGATCGCCTGCCCGCCCACCGCGCTGACGTTGTCCTCGAGGTAGGTCGGCATGTAGCTGGTCAGCATGTAGTTGAGGATGTTCCACGCGACGACGAGCCCGCCGGCGGTGAGCATCGCGGGCCAGTAGGTGACGAAGAGCTTCTTGATGCCCTCGCCCGCCTGGTTGCCCTCGCGCTCCTCGGACTCCGAGAGCAGCGTCTGGAAGGCGGGGGTCTCCTCGAGCTTCACCCGCAGGTACACCCCGACGATGCCCAGCGGCAGCGCGATGAAGAACGGGATGCGCCAGGCCCAGGTGGCCGCGAATTCCGGCGTCGAGATCAGCGGGATGACGGTCGCGACCGTTGCGCCGAGCGCGTAGCCGATGAACGTCCCGCACTCCAGGAAACTGCCGAAGAAACCGCGTCGGCGGTCCGGGGAGTATTCCGCGATGAAGGTCATCGCCCCCGCGTACTCACCGCCGGTGGAGAAGCCCTGCACCACGCGGCAGAGCACCAGCAGGATCGGCGCCCAGATGCCGATCGCGGAGTACGGCGGGATGAAGCCGAGCAGGAAGGTCCCGATCGCCATCATGATGACGGTGATCGAGAGGACCTTGGTGCGCCCGATCCGGTCGCCGAGCGGACCGAAGAACAGGCCTCCCAGTGGTCGGACCAGGAACGACACCGCGAACCCCGCGAACACCCCGATCTGCGCGAGCGTCGGGTTGTCGGGCGGGAAGAAGTTCGACTCGATCGTCGTCGCCAGGTAGGCGTATACCCCGAAGTCGAACCACTCGGTGATGTTGCCGACCGCGGCCGCCCCGACCGCCCGCTTCATCGTCGCGTCGTCGGTGACCGTGATGTTGGCCGGCGTCCCGCCGGCTCCTGCCTCCGCCGTGTCCGTCACGTGCTGTCCTCCCCGCCTCGCGAACGTCGTCGCGCTACTGGTTCGAACCATTAACCATGCGGCACTCCGAGGAAACCCGCAGAGTTGTTATCGGGTATTTGTCCGATTCGCCTGATTAGCGCGCGAAACTGTTGGTCGAACCGTGACATGGCACACGGCTTTCCGAGGTCCGAGCATGGAACACCCCCCGAGATCGAGACGTCATACACGGTGGATGCAGCCAGCATCCGACGCTCGCAAGCGCCGGCTCCCGGCCGGGTCAACCGGACCCGATCACCGGGCGCGGCGCGTGCACGTGGTGAGGAGGAGCCACCTGATGGCTGCTGTGTTCGTGGCGATGGTCGTCGTTGCCGGTGCGGGATTCGGAGTGGCCTCGAGCCTCGCCGCCTACGCGCACCGCAACTGGCGTGAGGTCCGGCCGGCCCCCGCGGTCGTCGCCGAGGCCTGATCGACGTTCGTGACGGCGGGTCCCCTGCGGGGGCCCGCCGTCGTCGTGTTCAGACCGGCCAGGTCTCCCGGCGCCAGGCCGCGTCCCAGAACATCCACTCGTAGCGCGACGTGGTGCGGTAGTGACCCGCGACGCGCGACCGCTCGGCCGGCCCGAGGTCGGCGGCGATCCGGTCGACGACACCCAGCGCGGCGTCGACCACGGCCTGGAAGTCGTCGCCCCCGTACATGCCGATCCACCGCGCGTAGAGCGGGTCCGGGGAGGACTCCGCGAGCAGCGCCTCGCCCACTCGCGCGTAGATCCAGTAGCACGGCAGTACCGCACCCAGTCCCTCCGCGAAGGACCCGCCGTGCACCGTCGCGAGCAGGTAGCTCGTGTACGCCAGGGTGGTCGGGGCCGGGTCGGCGTCGCGGTCGATCGCGAGCGCCGCGGAGAGCTCGGCGTGCATCTCCTGCTCGGCCGCGATCGCTCCCGCCGCGTGCTGGGCGAACAGCGTGGTGTCGTCCTCGGTCGGGGCCTTCGCGGCCAGGACGGCGAGGGCCCGCGCGTAGCCACGCAGGTAGTGGCTGTCCTGCGTGACGAAGTGCCCGAACGCCGCGTGCGGCAGCGTCCCGTCGGTCAGGCCGGTGAGGAAGGGGTGGGCGCGGACCGCCGCGTAGACGTCGGCCGCGCCGTCCCAGAGCTCGTCGCTGAACGTCACGTCCTCAGCGTGGCACGGCCGCCCGGAACGTCGGGTCGATCATGGGGTGCATCTCCCCGTGACAGACGCCGTGCGCCACGGCCGGGTCCGCGTCGCGGATCCGCGCCGCCTCGTCGTCGGACCCGGTCTCGACGACCGCCAGGCCCCAGAAGCCGGCGGGGTCGGCGACCGGGCCGAACAGGACGGCCGTGCCGCGCTCGACGAGGCCGTACCAGTAGGTCGCGTGCTCGCCCATGACGGCGGCCTCGCGCTCGTCCATGTCCTGGGCGAAGCTCGGGCGCGGCGCGATGAGGCGATAGGCGTGGATCATCGGACCTCCCTCTCGGCGGCGGCGGTCAGTCGCTCGAGGATCGTCGTCCAGCCGCGGGTGAACCCGCCGCCGGTGTAGCCGCCGGGCGTCGCGCAGTCGCGGGCCAGCTGCTCGTCGGAGAGCGCCTCCCAGCCGCGGTGCTCGACGGTCACCCGGGTGAGCGCGGGGGCGAGGGCGACGAAGGTCAGCTCGACCTCGGTGGGGGCAGGGGTCGGGCTCCAGGTCATGACGAGCCGGCGCGGGGGCTCCCAGGCGACCAGGCGTCCCCACTCGACCACCGTCCCGTCGTCCCAGGTCTCGTAGACCCGCCCGTCGACGTGCGGCTCGACCGTGACGTCGTCGACCCGCTCCTTCCCCGCGGAGTACGGCCGCAGCGGCCACCAGCGGCCGAGGGTGTCGACGAAGACGGTGAAGGTGTGGTCGGCGCTGCTGCGCACGAGGGTCGAGCGGCGGATCGGCGGGCGCCGCAGCGGCAGGATCTCGGTCACGCGGTCTCCTCGTGGTGCGCGGTGGTGTCCGCCTCGACGAGACGGCGGGCGGTGTCGAGCGCGGAGTCCCAGAGGTCGTCGAGCAGCTCCCGCAGCTGGGCGAGGCCCTCCGGCCGCGCCCGGTAGAGCCGGCGGGTGGCCTCCCGACGCTCGTGCAGGAGCCCGGCCTCCTTGAGGACGGTGAGGTGCTGGCTCACCGCGGTGCGGGAGACCTCGAAGGCGGCGGCGATCTCACCGGCCGCGAGCTCGTCGTGGGCCACGAGCTGCAGGATCGCCCGGCGGCGCGGCTCGGCGAGGGCGCGGAGCGCGGCATCGGCGGGGTCGGGGGTCACGACCAGAGTCCTACCGGGTTGCCGTCCGGGTCCGCGAGCACCGCGATGCGCCCGACGTCGCCGGGGAGGTCCATCGGGTCGGCGATCCGGGCCCCGCCGAGCTCGGTGGCACGGGTGAGGGCGGCGTCCAGGTCGTCGACCCGGACGTAGAACTTCACCCCGGTGTCGCCAGGACCCTGCGAGGGGCCGATGCCGCCGCCGATCGCGTCGTCGCCGGCCCCCGTGTCGACCATGGCGTAGCCCTCCATCGAGGGGTCCTCCTCGACCTTCCAGTCGAACAGCTCGCCGTAGAAGCGCTGTGCCCGCCGGGGGTCGTCGCTGACGACCTCGAAGTACGCGACCGGACGTCCCATGATGCTCTCCTCGTTCGTGTGTCGGTAGTCGCTGACGTTAGCGCGTGCGAACGTCAGTGTCTACTGACAGATGGGTCTGCGATCATGGCGGGATGCGTGCACGGGCCGTCGGGCTGCTCCTGGGCGTCGCCGCGGACGCGGCGTTCGGGGACCCGCGGCGGGGCCATCCGGTGGCGTTCTTCGGCGCGGCGGCCGCACGCCTGGAGCGGGCGTGGTGGGCGGACTCGCGGGCGCGGGGCACGGCCTACTGCGCGGTCCTGGTGGGCGGGGTCGTCGTCGGCGGGGCGGTGGTGGAGCGCGCGGCCCCGGGGCGCGTGCTGATCACGGCGCTCGCCACGTGGGCGGTGCTGGGCGGCCGGTCGCTCGCGGGGGAAGGGTCGGCACTGGCGGCGGAGCTGTCCGACGACGACCTGGCGGCCGCGCGGCGCCGGCTGCCGTCGTTGTGCGGGCGCGACCCGTCGTCGCTCGACGCGGACGGCCTGTCCCGCGCGGCCTTGGAGTCGGTCGCGGAGAACACCTCGGACGCGGTCGTCGCGCCGCTGGTGTGGGGTGCCGTGGCGGGCGTGCCCGGCCTGCTCGGGTATCGCGCGGCGAACACGCTCGACGCGATGGTCGGGCACCTCTCGGAGCGGTACCGGTCGTTCGGCTGGGCGAGCGCCCGCCTCGACGACGTGCTCAACGGCGTCCCGGCCCGGCTCGCGGCCTTCCTGACGGCGGGGGTGGCCCCGCTGGTGGGCGGCCGTCCGTCGCAGGCCCTCGCCGCGTGGCGCGCGGACGCCCACCGGCACCCGAGCCCGAACGCGGGACCGGTCGAGGCGGCGTTCGCCGGGGCCCTGGGGCGCCGGCTCGGCGGGCGGACGGTCTATCCGTACGGCGTGCAGGAGCGCCCGACCCTGGGCTCCGGCCCGCCGCCGGGCGTCGCGGACCTCGCCCGGGCCGTGCGGCTCTCGCGGGCGGTGACGGTGGCGGCAGCTCTCGTCGCGGCCGGTGTGGCGGCCGTGGTCCCGCCGAGCGGTCAGCGGCCGTAGCGGTCGGCGAGCACGTCGGCCGTCGTCCGCGGGGCGGCCTCGTCGGCGGCGCCGGCGGACTGCTCCGCCTCGTCCCGGCGGGTGCGGTACTCCAGGCGCACGAAGTAGGCCCAGCCGCCGATCGCCATGACGCCGAAGATCAACCACTGCCAGGCGTAGGAGTACGACGGGTTCGGGTCGGGCGGGGGGAGCGGGACCGCGGTGAGCGTGCCGGGCTGGTCGGGCAGGAGCTGCAGGTAGCCGGGGCTGAACGACCGCCCCGTCGAGGGGCCGATCTGCGCGGCGTCGATCGCGTAGAACTGCCGGTACCCGGACTGGTCGACGGGCGCGCGGTCGGTCGGCGTCTCGTCGGGGCGCTGGTAGGCCACGAGCGTCACCGTGCCGCCGGGCGCCGGGGGGATCGGCGGCAGGACGGTGCCCGCGGGCCGGACGTAGCCGCGGTTGACCAGCAGGGTCTCGCCGCCCGTCGTCCGGAACGGGGTCAGGACCTCGCTCGCCGCGCTCCCGTCCACCGACCGGAGCCGGGCGAGGACCTCGCCGGGCTCGTAGGTCCCGGTGACGACCACCTGCCGCCACGCGACGGTGTCCGTCGGCTCCGTCCCCGGCGGCACCAGCTCGCCGCGCGGGACGGGGGCGGTGGCCACGGCGCGCGTGAGGGCGGCGTTGTTGCCGTCGCGCTCCTCGCTGCGGTGGAACTGCCACGGCGCGAGCAGGTAGTAGCACCCGAAGGCGAACCCGGCGACCGCGAGCGTCAGGGCGATCCACCCGGGCCGGAGGAGGAAGCGCACGCCTCCAGTATGGCCTCAGCGCACGGCGGCCACGGCCGCGTCGCCGTACCCGCCGCCGAACAGCGTCGCGTGCACGAGCAGCGGGAAGAGCTGGTGCAGCCCGACACGGTCGCGCCACCCGTCGGCGAGCGGTGCGGCCTCGTCGTAGGCGGCGAGGACCGTCTCCAGGTGCGGCAGTCCGAACAGGGCGAGCATGGCCAGGTCGGTCTCGCGGTGCCCGCCGTGGGCCGCGGGGTCGATCACCCACGCGCCGTCGGGCGACCACAGGACGTTGCCGCTCCACAGGTCGCCGTGCAGGCGCGCCGGCGGCTCGTCGGGCCCGGGGTCGAACGACGCGCTCTCGATCCGCGCGACGTCGTCCTGCGAGAGCGCTCCCCGGTCCACCGCGGAGCGCAGGTACGGCTGCACGCGGTCGGCGAGGTACCAGTCGAGCCAGGAACCGTCGTGCGGGTCGTTGCGCATCGGGGCGTCGCCGATCCACGCGTCGGCCGGTCCGTCGGGCGGTGGGGACCCGAACGCCGGTGCCCCGGCCGCGTGCAGCGCCGCGAGCGACCGGCCGAACTCCTCCGCGGCCTCGTGCGACGCCGAGCCGGAGGGCACCGCCGCCGTCACGAGCGTCGTGTCGTCGGCGCCGAGCACCTCGGGCACCCGCACGGCCCGGGCGGCGGCCAGCCAGCGCAGCCCGGCCGCCTCGGCGGCGACGTCGCCGCGCTTGACCACGACCTCCCGCCCGTCGTCGAGCGTGCAGCGGTCCACCGGACCCAGCGAGCGGGTCGACACGACCGTGCGACCCAGCAGCCGGGTCACACCCGCTCCTCGGCCCACGCCACGACCCCGGGCGCCGCCGCCTCGATCATCGCCAGCACCTCGTCGAAGCCCTCGTCGCCGCCGTAGTACGGGTCGGGGACCTCGGCGCCCTCGGGGGCGGACGGGTCGAACGAGCGGAGCAGCCGGACGGTCTCCGGCGCCGCCCCGGCCGCCAGCAGGTCGCGGGCGTGGTCCACGGTGGCGGCCAGGAGCAGGTCGGCGTCGGTGTCGGACACCTGCCGCGCGACGTGGTCCGTGGGGTAGCCGTGCTGCTCGAGGATCGCGGCCGCCCGCGGGTCCATCGGCTCGCCCGCGTGCCACGGTCCGATCCCGACGCTGGTCACCTCGACGCGGTCGGCCAGACCGGCCTCGGCGAGGGCGCTGCGCAGCACCTTCTCGGCCATCGGGGAGCGGCAGATGTTGCCCGAGCAGACGGTGACGATCGAGAGCACGGGACCGATCATCCCGACCCCCGCCCACGTGCACCACAATGGCGCCTGCCATGGGACACCTGATCGCCGACGCCGTCGCCGCCCTCGAGGCCGCCTACCCGCCCGGCCTCGCCCAGGACTGGGACGCCGTCGGCCTGGTCTGCGGCGACCCGGCCGAGCCGGTCGACCGGGTGCACCTCGCGGTCGACCCGACGGCGGGCGTGGTCGAGGAGGCGATCGCCGCCGGGGCCCAGCTGCTGGTCACCCACCATCCGCTGCTGCTGCGCGGGGTCCACGGCGTGCCCGCCGACCAGCCCAAGGGCTCCGTGGTCCACCGCCTCATCCGGGCCGGCGTCGGGCTGCTCGCCGCGCACACCAACGCCGACGCGGCGTGGCCGGGCGTGTCCGACGCGCTGGCCGACGCGCTCGGGGTCGCCGTCGAGGAGGCGCTGGACCCGGCGTCGGGCATCGGCCGCATCGGGCGGCTCCCGCGCCCCGAGCGCTTCGACGCGTTCGTCGCGCGGGTCGAGGCGGCCCTCCCGACGACCGCGTGGGGCGTCCGCGGCGCGGGCGACCCGGCCCGGACGATCGAGCGGGTCGCGGTGTCCGGCGGCGCGGGCGACTCGATGCTGCACCTGGCCCGCGCGTCCGGCGTCGACGCCTACGTCACCGCCGACCTGCGCCACCACCCCGCCGACGAGCACCTGCAGCGCGGCGGCGCCCCGGCTCTGGTCGACGTCGCCCATTGGGCGTCCGAGCATCCGTGGTGCGCCCAGGCGGCGGACGTCGTGCGCCGGGCCCTGCCCGGGACGACGGTCACCGTGTCGACCCTGCGCACCGATCCGTGGACCCTCGGCGCCCGTGCCGTCCCCGCCGTCGCGAAGGAGATCCCGTGAAGGCCGATCCCGCCGCCCAGCGCCGCCTGCTCGACCTGGCCGGCGTCGACGCCGAGCTGGCCCGGGCCGAGCACCGGCGCCGCACGATGCCCGAGCAGGCCGCGGTGGAGGAGGCCGAGCGGGCGCTGCGGGCGGCGCAGGACGCCGTCGTCGTCGCGCAGACCGCCCTGTCCGACCTGGATCGGGACGTCGCGAAGCTGGACCGCGAGGTCGAGCAGGTCCGCACGCGCGAGACCCGGGACCGGCAGCTGCTGGAGAACGGGTCGGTGTCGGCCAAGCAGGCCTCGGACCTGCAGCACGAGCTGTCGTCCCTGGACCGCCGCCGCGCGGTGCTCGAGGAGGAGCAGCTCGAGGTGATGGAGCGCCAGGAGGCGGCGGGGGAGCACCTCAAGCACGAGACCGCGGTGCACGCCGAGGCGCAGACCGCCCTGGAGGACGCGGTCGAGCGGCGGGACGGCGTGCTCGGCGACATCGGGACCACCGAGGTGCGCCGGGGCGAGGAGCGGACGCTGCTGATCAAGGAGCTCCCGGGGGACCTCGTCGAGCTCTACGACAAGCTCCGCGCCCGCTCGGGCACCGGCGCCGGCGAGCTGACCGGGAACCGATGCGGGGCCTGCCGGCTCGAGATGGACCGCAGCGAGCTCCGGACGATCCAGGGTTCGGACCCGGACGAGGTCGTGCGCTGCGAGAACTGCGGGGCGATCGTCGTGCGGACGGGGAAGTAGTGGCGAACGCCGCCGGTGCGTGGACCGGACGCGGCGCGGCCGTCCCGACGCGGGTCGTCCTGCTGCGCCACGGGCAGTCGCCGCTGTCGGTCGAGCGCCGCTACTCCGGGCGGGGCAACCCGGAGCTGACGGAGCTGGGGCAGGCCCAGGCGAGCGCCGCGGCGGCGGCCGTCGCTGCCCGCTACCCGGAGGCGGCCGCGGTCGTCAGCTCGCCGCTCTCCCGCGCCGTCGCGACGGCGGGTGCGGTCGGCTCCGCGCTCGGGCTGCCGGTCGTCCTCGACGAGGGGTTCATCGAGACCGACTTCGGCGGCTGGGAGGGCCTGACCTTCCGCGAGGCCGCGGAGCGCGACCCGGAGGTGCACCGGACATGGCTCGGCGACCCGTCGGTCGCGCCGCCGGAGGGGGAGTCGTTCGCGGACGTCGAGGTCCGGGTGTCGGCGGCGCTGGACGCGCTGCTGGCGCGCCACGCCGGCACGACGGTGGTGCTGGTCAGCCACGTGACGCCGATCAAGACCGTGCTCAAGCTGGCGCTCGACGCCGGCCCCTCGCTGCTGTTCCGGCTGCACCTGGACCTGGCGTGCCTGTCGGTCGTCGACTTCTGGTCCGACGGCGGGGCGAGCGTGCGGCTGGTCAACGAGACGTCGTACCTGCCGTGACCGGGTCCGCCGTCCCCGAGGACGTCGACCTCGAGCGCGCCAACGTCGCGCGGATGTACGACTACTGGCTCGGCGGTGCCTGCAACTTCGCCGTCGACCGCGAGCACGCCGACCGGATCGAGGCGTCCAACCACACCGCCCGGCACGCCGCACGGTCCAACCGGACGTTCCTGCGCCGCGTGGTGCGGTCCTGTCTGGCGCGCGGGATCGACCAGTTCCTGGACCTGGGTTCCGGGGTGCCGACCGTCGGCAACGTCCACGAGATCGCCCCGGACGCGCGGGTGGCCTACGTCGACCACGAGGCGGTGGCGGTCGCCCACTCCCGGGAGATCCTCGCCGGGATCGACCGGGCGTCGGTGACGCAGGCCGACCTGGCCGACGCCGAGGCGGTGCTGACGGCGCCCGGGGTGGCGGACCTGCTGGACTTCTCCCGGCCCGTCGCGGTGCTCGCGATCGCGGTGCTGCACTACGTGCCGGGCGACCTCACCGCGCTGCTCGCGCCCTACCGGGCACGGCTGGTGCCGGGCGGGGTCCTGGCGATCAGCCACGTCAGCGACGAGCAGGACGACCCCGACCTGGCCGACCGCATCCGGGCCGCCGCCGAGGTGTTCCGCGGCAGTGCGAACCCGGTGACGCTGCGCTCGCGCGCCGAGCTGGCGGCACCCTTCGAGGGGCTCGCGATCGACGCCCCGGGGACGGTGGACGTCACCGACTGGCCCGACGCCCGACCCGACGTCGTGCCGGTCGGGATGTACGCGGTGTGCGCCGCGCTCACCACGGCGTCGCCCACAGCACCACCGTCGACGCCACCAGCGCCACCGGCGTCGTGACGAGGCCGGCGACCGTGAACCGCGACAGGGACGGCGGGACGCCCTCCGCGAGCATCACCCGACGCCACAGGAGGGTCGCGAGCGAGCCGACGTAGGTCAGGTTGGGCCCGACCCCCACCCCGATCAGCATCGCCAGCACGACGACGGGGGCGGGCGCGGGACCCAGCGCGGCGAGCAGGAGCAGCGTCGCGGGCAGGTTGTTGACGACGTTGGCCAGCACGGCGGCGATCGCGGCCACGGCGAGCAGCCCGCCGAGGCCCGTGCCGAGCCCGGCGACGAGCGACCCGAGCAGCCCGCCGAGCCCGTTCGCGCCGACGGCGGCCACCACGATGCCCAGCGCGAGCACGAACAGGCAGAACAGCGGGGACGCGGCGCCGACCAGGCGGGGGAGCGTGGTGCGGCGCGCGGTCACCGACCGCACGCCCAGCACGACGACCCCACCGACCGCGACCCACACCGGCTCCACCCCGAGCGGCGACGCCACGCCGAAGCCGACGAGCGTCAGGGCGAGCACGACGAGGGCGAACGCCGGGACCGGCGCGCGCGGCCCGTCGTCGTCGGGAAGGGGCTCGGCCGGAGAGTCCAGCTCGCGCCGGAACACCCAGCGCAGGCCCACGTACTCGACCGCCAGCACCGCGAGCCACGGCAGCGCCATCAGCGCAGCGAAGCGGAGGAACGACAGGTCGGTGGCGTCGACGGCGAGCAGGTTGGTCAGGTTCGACACCGGGAGCAGCAGCGACGCGGAGTTCGCCAGGTGCGCGCAGGCGTAGGCGGCGGGGGCGGCGGCGACGCGGAGGCGCTTCGCGGCGCGGACGACGACGGGCGTGAGCAGGACGACGGTCGCGTCGAGGGAGAGCACGGCCGTCGTCACCGCCGCGATCACGAACACGCGACCGAACAGCCCCTCGCGACGCAGCAACGAGCCGGCCCAGGTGAACACGCCCTCGGCGTCGGCGAGGTGCGCGAGGACGAGGACGGCGGCGAGGAACCCGACGGTCGGGCCGAGCTCGACGATCTCCTCCCACGCGCCGCCGGGCGGGAGCAGGCCGACCACGACGACGACGGCGGCCGCCGGCACGGCTGCGGTCGCCTCGGGCAGACCCCGCGGCCGGGCGACCGCGACGACCAGGACCGCGATCAGCAGGCCGACCGCGAGGGCCGTCATCCCTCGAGGAACAGGTAGATCGCGACCGCGACGCCGAGCACCACGACGCACCACCGCAGCACGGCGTCCGGCATCTTCTGCGCGACCGCCATGCCGAGGTACCCGCCGACCAGCGTGGAGGGCGCGAGCAGCAGGACGGCGAACCAGTCGACCGGGGCGAAGATCGCGAAGATGACCACGGTGACGGTCGCGACGACGAGGCTGAGCAGCACCTTCACCGCGTTCAGCCGCTTGACGGTGTCGGCGCAGAGCAGCGAGAGCACCGCGATCAGCACGACCCCGAGCGCGCCGCCGAAGTACCCTCCGTAGACCGCCGCGAGGAAGGTGACGACGGCGAGGCCGACCGGCCGGTCCCGCTCGGCGCCCTCGCGCGCGGTCCAGCGCTTGATCCACGGCTGCGCGCCGAGGGTGAGACTGGCCAGCAGGACCAGCACGGGCACGACCGCGTCGAACACCGACTGCGGCAGCACCAGCAGCAGCCCGCACCCGACGGCCGAGCCGAGCGCGGCGGGGATCGTCGTGATGGCGATGCGCCGGCCCTGGCGGTCGGCGAGGTCCTTGCGGGCGCTGAGGGTGGACCCGGCGTAGCCCGGCCACTGCGCGACCGAGTTGGTGACGTTCGCCGGCAGCGGCGGGAGCCCGGTCGCCAGCAGCACCGGGAACACGATGAGGCTGCCCCCGCCCGCGATCGCGTTGACCGCGCCGGCGAGCAGCCCGAGCACGATCAGCAGCACGATCTGCAGGACGCTCGGGTCGGTCACGGGCGGGACGGTAGCCGGGCGTGAGGTGGTCGGCGCAGTGGCCGAGGTGCCAGCAATGGTCCGTTGCTGACGTCAGGTGTGCGAACGGCGCCACTCACGCCCGAGCGGGCTCCCGGTAGACTCCTCGGCGGCGGACGAGCCGGCCGGGCGGCCGCGTCGGGGTCCACGAGACCCCGTCGAGGAAAGTCCGGACTCCACAGGGCAGGGTGGTTGCCAACAGCAACCCGGGGTGACCCGCGGGACAGTGCCACAGAGAACAGACCGCCGCCGGGCGACCGGTGGTGAGGGTGAAACGGTGGTGTAAGAGACCACCAGCGTCCTGGGTGACCAGGACGGCTCGGTAAACCCCACCCGGAGCAAGGTCAAGAAGGCACCGGAGACGGTGCTGCGCAGGTCGTCCGAGGGCTGCCCGCCCGAGACCTGCGGGTAGACCGCTGGAGCCCGTCGGCGACGACGGGCCGAGATGGATGGTCGCCGCCCACGGACCCGTGAGGGATCGTGGGCACAGGATCCGGCTTACAGGCCGACTCGTCCGCCGCCAACGCTTTAACCTGCGATTACGTCGGTGAGGCCTCTCCTCGGGGCACACCGGGGGCACAGCACCTATGGGTTGTGGGCCTTGTCCCATGCCCAGAGAGCGCGATCCAGGGTCCGGAGTTCCGAGCCGCAGCGCTTCGCCAGCGAGCGGCAGGTCTCTACGTACTCGGCGTACGGAGGCCACATCGCGCCCCACTCACCGTGCTCGCGGAGAGTCCGTACAGCGCGGTAGTCGATGACGGTGAACCTGTCGGGGCGGGCGATCGTGAGGAAGGCGCTCGCGACCGGCACTCCGACGCCATGGAGCACACAGAGAACGCGGTGAGCAAGCGGCTCGGGGCCGGAGAGCGCCATCCTCGTGACCGCCTCGATGTCTCCCGGTTCGTTCTTGCGCAGCGACGTGATCGTCCGGCTGGACTTCCACCGGATGACGTCCTCGGCCTCCGAGGCGGTGAAGTGCCCGCGCTCGTGGACCGCGGGCTGGACCACACCCAGCACGTGGTCGTCCGCAGCCGGTGGGTAGGACTTGCTCCACTCCGCGACGAACTCGGCGTCGATCCTGCGCTCCGTCATCTCCACACCCCCGCTGTCGGATTGTTGGGCCCGGCCACCGACAGGTGAAGCCACGTCACCCGGTCGTGGACGAGCCCACAAAGTCGGTCACCTCTGGTCGTTGCCTGCCGGGTGCGGCTGCCGCTGCGTCAGCGTGAGCACGGTGTCGACCGCTTCGCGCGTACGGTCGTCCGAGTCGGGCCACAGGTGCGAGTAGGTGTCCAGCGTCTCGGCGGCCGTCGCGTGCCCGAGGCGGTTCTGCACGGTCTTCACCGACTCGCCGTGGCGGATCAGCAGCGAGGCGAAGTAGTGCCGCAAGTCGTGGAATCCGGTGCCGTGTGGCGCGCCGGCCACGGTGACGAGCGGGCGCCAGACGAGGCGGGAGAACGCGGTACGACGCAGGGCCCGGCCGTCGCCGTCGGTGAAGACCAGCCCGTCCGAGTGCGTTGTCGGGAACTGCCGGATGTGCTCGGCCAGCTCGTCGGCGACGACGCGGGGGAGCGGGATAGTGCGATGGGACGCCGATGTCTTCGGCGGCGCGAGGAACGCTGGCTTCGCGGGCATCAGGACGAGTTGCCGATCGACGCGCAGCGTCCGCCGGGTCAGGTCGATGCGGTCGAGCGTGAGCCCGAAGCACTCGCCCTGCCGCATCCCGGTCCCCGCGCCGAGCACCACCAGGGCGCGATACCGCGGGGCGATCTTCTCGATCAGCGTCTCGACGACAGCCGTGTCCAACGGGACGACCTCCCGCGGGAGTTTGCGAGGAAGGCGCGTGCCCTCACACGGCGACGAGGCGACCTTCCGGTCTCGGATGGCCGCCTTGAAGATCGAGGCGACGATCCCGTGCACGACCTGCACCGTGGAGGCCGAGAGTGCGCCAGGCGCGGTCGAGAGCTTCGAGACCCACGCCTGCACCTCGCTCGGGCGAATCGACACCATTCGACGGTCACCGAAGTACGGGTAGACGTTGCGACGGAGGTTGGTCTCCACGTGCGCCCTGGTCGTGGGGCGGTGGACCTGTGCCGCGCGCCACGCCTCCGCGTAGTCCCGGAAGATCGTCTTGTCGTTCGGGTCCACGTAGGTGCCCCGGACGAGATCGGCCTCCACGGTCGCGAGGAACCGTTGGGCGTCGAGCTTCCGCGGGAAGGACCGCTTGCGCTGCTTCCCGTCGAGATCGCGCCACCGCGCGAGCCATGTCGTGTTTCCGTGCCGGAGCCGCTTCTCGATCGACGCCATCAGGCAGCCCCGTCGTCCAGCTGGGCGAACCACCGCCGGACCTCGCTGGGGTCGTATCGGACGTACCGACCGACCCGACGCCCGGGAGGGCCCGAGCCGAGGTAGCGCCAGGTGTAGAGCGTGCTGACCGGAACTCCGAGGTAGGCCGAGACATCATCGACGCCCCAGAGCCGTTCGATCTCCTCGCTCATGCCGCTGCCCCCCGCACCGACGATGCCGGACCGGTGTCGTGCTTGGCCTGGTCGTACTGCTCGCGCCATCGGCGGCGTTGGGCGATGGATCGCAGGAGCAGTTCGAGGCGGTCGGGTTGGTCGGGGTCGCGGGGTCCGATGAGTTGCCAGGTGTAGCGCTCGGAGTTGTCCTCGTCGGTGTCGTGTTCGGGCTTGGCTCCGACGGCGCCGAGGACGCGCAGGACGTGGCTGCGGCGTTCGCCGCGGTGCTCGGTGAGCGTCTTGCCCGACCAGAGGCGGGAGACCAGGCAGCGGCGGCCGCCGTAGCCGAGGTGTTCGGCTTTGTGCGCTTTGGCCTTGCACATGCCGGGGGCGACTCCGGCGCGGGCGTTCTTCGGCGTCACGCCGTAGAGCAGCCAGTTCGCGCAGGTCTCGGAGCAGGGCTCGTGGCGCAGCGCGGCGGCGAGCCGGTCGACGTGATGCTGCGCGGCGGGGCTCTCGGGGGTGTGGCACTCGGCGACGCCCTTGGTGAGGTACTTCGTCAGGTACCCGAGCGCCCGGTCGGCCTGCGAGGTGTCGCCGAGGACGCCTTGGATGTCGACCTGCGCGCCGAACCCGAGCACGTGCGCCGGCCGCGCATCCGCACCGCTGGTGTGGGTGTCCACGGCCTGCTCCCACGTGGGGAGCGGGACGCCGGTGTCGGGGTCGACGTAGCAGGGCTGCTCGCGAGCCTCGTCCCAGACCGGCGGGTGCTCGACGGTGTAGACGGGCTGATCGCTCGGGGGCCACCAGACCTGGTGGTAGGTGGCGGCGGCGACCTCGCGGATCAGCGTGCGCGGGAGGGTGCCGCGGATCGCGGCGTGCAGGTGCGGCGCACCGCGGCGTTGGGGTTCGACGGCGGCGAAGTACTGGACGTTCCAGCCGGCGGCGCGGCGGAGGTTCTGCCAGAACCGGTCGACGAGCTTGCCGAAGTGCAGCGCGTCCCGCGCCGCCCGGCGGTAGTCGTAGCGCTCCGGGTCCCGTGGTGCGCCGTCACCACGGACCGGCCCGTAGGAGGGCAGGGTGAGGGTGACGAAGGTGGAGGGCCGGTAGGTGCGGCCGTTGGGGGCCTCGAACACCCGCCCGGTGGTCTGCGCACGCACCTGGTGGCGCGGGAGGTCGGGGGCGTCCTGACGACGGCGGGTGCTCCGGGTCCGCCGCCTAGGAGCCTCGTCGTGGTCGCGGACGGGGCTCAGCGATCCGCGGATGCCTTCGGCGCGCAGGAGGGCGTCGGCCTGGTCGATGGCCGCCTCGAGGTCGCGGGCGCGGCTGTGGTCGCCGTGCTCGAGGGCGGCGGCCCGGTGGTCTTCGAGGTCGGCGCGTTGGCCGAGCAGGGCCCTTTGCCGCACCGTCGGCTCTGCGGTGGTGATGGTGGGTTCTTCGGTGAGGTGCCAGCCCTCGCGGGCCTGGTGCAGCCGCAACCTGCGGGCCCGGGTCGCGCACGGGCGACACACGCTCTCCCGCGTGGCGCCGCACGGGATCGGGACCACGGTCGTCTGTCCCGTGGTGGTGTCGATACGGCGGACCGCGAGGGGCCGGATGCAGGCGCCGACCTCCTCGGCGTGGGCGACGGCGAGTTCCCGGGCGAGCGGGGCGGTGACCTTCCCGACCGGCACCGGACCCGGCTCGATGGCCTGGTCGTGCGTGGCGGCGGTCATCGGCGGGCCTTGCTGCGCTGCCGCTGCACCGGCACGACCTCCGGCTCGCGTCCCTGCTCGTCTGCCTCGTCGTCGTGGACGAGTTCGGCGTTGATGACGTCGGGGTGCAGGCGGGTGGGGGTGGGGTAGGTGGCGGCGAGCCAGTCGAGTTGGTCGTCGTCGACGTAGCCGGCCCGAACCTTCACGACCGTGGGGGAGCCGTCCTCGATGAGGTAGCCGACCCCGGGAGCGGTGACCGGGATGCGGTCCGCGGTCGCGCCGCGGTCGCGGGCTCCGTCACCGAGGACCATCGCCACCTCGGTCTTCTCCGAAAGCCGCAGGGCGATGCGGGTGGTGAACAGGTTGCGCAGTTCCAGGACGTCCTTACGGGGGTCCTGCACGCACCCGACGACCGACACGCCCGGGGCGCGGCCCTTTGTCAGCAAGCGTCCGAGGGCGAGCTTCGCCCGGTCACGCAGGTGCCGGTCGCCGAGGTAGGCGGTCAGGGAGGCGATCTCGTCGACGACGACGAGGTAGAACGGCTCCTCGACGGTCGGGGTGTGCAGCCGGGCGACGCCGCGCAGGGCGACGGCGCGTGCTTGGACGAGGTCGGCGGCGAGTTCGAGGGCCTCGACCATCTCGACGTCGGTTTCGCAGGCCAGATGCCAGAACAGGTCCGGATACAGGCCGAACTCCATCCCGCCCTTCGGGTCGATCCCGATCACCCGCACCGACCCCGCCGCAATGGCGGGAGCGAGCTGGGTGAACAACGCAGCGACCACGTTCGACTTCCCCGCCCCGGTCGCCCCGGCCACGAGGACGTGCCGTCCGAGGAGGCGCAACAGCCAGGGTGCGCCGTCGTCGCGCCGGCCGAGCTCCAGCGCGTTCAGGTCGACATCAGCGGGGGTGCGGGGCGGGGAGACGCCGTCGAGCAGGGTGTCAGCGGCGATGACCCGCAGCAGACACCAGCCGCGCCGGGTCGGGTGCGGCAGGACGCGGACCTCCAGGGCGTGGAACTCACTGCGCAGGGCGTCGGTCTTCTCGGCGAGCTGCTCGGCGGTGACGCCCGGGCAGAGCTGCACGTGCAGGACGTCGGCGTAGCGGCCGAGCTGGACCCACCACAACCGGGGGACGCGGATGGTGTGGTGGGCATCGCAGGAGGCGAGCCCGCACGCGGCGAGCAGGTCGGTCCAGGTCCAGCGATAGCGGATACGCCGCGCGAACCGGTCCGTGCGGTCCTCGACGTAGCGGTCGAACGAGTCGGGCCCGGTCCACCGCCACGCCACCCCGGCCGCGACCAGGACGGCACCGACGGCGAAGCCCGCCATCCGACCCTCGACGTTGCCGAGGGTGACCACCAGGGCGACGGCGGCGCCGACGACGGGGACGTAGGCCAGGAACCACACGAGCATTGCAGCGAGCCACGCGGTGATCACGACGAGCCGAAGCAGAGCGGAGAGCGTCGATCGCCGCAGTCGTGCGCCGAGGGTGAGCGGCGGCTCGATATAGGTGGGGCGGACGTTCGCGCGACGGTTGACGGTGGTGCCCCGTAGCGGCGAGGCGTCGAAGATCGGCATCAGGAGGTGGCCTTCCGGGAGCCTGCGCGCGGGCGGCGCAGGGCGGTGAGCGGGAAGAGGGGCTGCTGGGCGAGGTGCTCCGCGCAGCGGGGCCGATCACGGCGCGGCCGGTCGTCGGCGAGACAGGCCCGGCACACCTCGCAGCGCGATGACTGATCGGCGGTCACGCGACCGCTCCCGACGAGTCGGGCTCGGCCTCAGCAGCGGTGAGGGCGTCGAGGTGGCGGGCGTGGTCGCGGAGCTGGACGTAGAGCCGGCCCCGCTCGGTAGCGGTAAGGCCGCCGAACACGCCGTAGCGCGCCGACGGGGACTCCCGGGTCATCGCGTCCGCCAGGCACGCCGAGCGGACCGGGCAGCCGGCGCAGACGGCCTTGGCCTGGGCGATCCGCTCGACCCCGGCGGGGCCGCCCTCGCCGAGGGGGAAGAACAGGGTCTCGTCCATCCCCGCGCACGCCGCCCGCTCATGCCAAGCGGGCAGCGAGCCGCCGTCGAACACCAGCTCCCGGACCAGCGTCCGAAGCCGCTCCTTCGACAACCGCCGCGCGTGCCGGACCGGCTCCGGGGCGCTCACCGGACCACCCCCGCCGTCGTGACCCGGTCGTCCTTCGCGGCCGGGGTGGGCATGGGGGACCAGTTCAGTTCGCAGTCCCGGACGAACACCGTCAGGGCGATGAGCAGGGAGCGGGCGGCTTCCAGCTCGTCGGCGGTCACCTCGCTCATCCGCCGGGGCATGATCACGAAGGTGCGGCCCCGGTCGGGCTCGGTCACGTCGAGGATCGGGGTTTGGTCGGTGAAGACCTCGCACGAGGCGCGTCCGGCGGGGGACCAGCTGATCCGGACGCTCACGAGGCCACCGCCTCGGACACCTTGTTGCCGCCGTGGCGACGGCCGCCGGGGGCGTGCATGCCGGTCGCGCGCAGGCTGAACGCGATCCGCGGGCGGACCCCGTTGGAGTCCAGGTACGGGGTGACCTCCAGGCCCTCGAACTCCACCGGCCGGAACGGCAACCCCGGCAGCGCCTCCGGCGGCACCGGCTGCACATCGGCGGCGATCTTCACCGTCACCGACCGCTCCGACTTCCGCGCCTCCGGGTCCGGGTCGTGCACCCCGACCTCCCACAACGGCAGCCCCGAGATCGTGTCGGTCTGCTGCACGAACTTCTCCCGCGTGGAGCGGTCGAAGTCCCGGACCGGCTCCGCGCCGTCGGTGGTCAGGAACGCCCCGTGCGGGAACACGTCCTCCATCGACACCCGCATACGTCGCTTGATCGCCATCTCGGTTCTCTCCTCGATTCCCCGCCCCTTGCGTCGGGGCGATGAGAAAAGAACAGCAGCGACGCCGCACGGTCGTAAGTGGCACGACGTAGCACGACGTAATACGGCTACTGTTACAACTATCTTCTTGGATCTACGTATGCGAGAATCGTCGTGCGACTTGTCGTCGCGTCGACGGGGGTTCGATCATGGGAACTGTGCTTCGGGAGACGCGACGTCGTCGCGGGTGGACCCAGGACCAGCTCCAACACGAGATGCGCCGCGCAGCGAAGCGGCTCCACCTGACGTTGCCCGATGGGCATCAAAGTCTGCGCGTGATGATCTCCGGGTGGGAGAACGGCCGCCATACCCCCAGCTCGGAGCATGTTCTCGTGCTGGCCGAGGCGTACGGGGTGCCCGCCGGAGCACTGGGGTTCGACGAGGTCGAGGGCCCACAGCCCGAGGAAGCGCCGGTGCGGTCGCTGCTGCGTCGTCGCGCCCAGGATGCCGGGCCCGAGGTCGCCGCGTACTTCGCCGGCCAGATGACCGAGCACGCACGGATGGACAACCTCACCGGTCCGCTGTTCGTCGTTGACACCGTGCTCGGGCAGTTCGACCAGCTCCGCGAACTCCCCGGAGTAGAGGCAAAGCGCACCGCATCTCGGTTCGCAGAATTAGCGGGGTGGCTTCTCCACGATTCTGGCGAGGCGGAGAAGGCGCTCGCCTACACCAACCTCTCGATTCAGTTGGCAGACGCTGCCGGTGATGACGCCCTCGCGGTCTACAACCTGATGCGCAAGAGCAGCGTGCTCTACGCTCTGTCGCGCTTCGATGAGGCCGCCGCGGTCGCCCGCCGAGCGGTGGCTCTCGCCCAGCTCTACGCGCCGGAGCAGTTGGCGGTGTGCCTGCGTCAGCAGGCGCTCAGCGCGGCGCGGGCCGGGGACGAGCGCGCGACCCGCGCCATGTTCGAGCGCGCGGTCGGCCTGACTGCGCCGAGCATCGGCGACGACGAGTTCTCGTCGTACTGCACCACCGGGTACGTGCACATGGAAGCCGCGCTGTGCTGGCTCACGCTGCGTCGCCCCGCAGACGCCGTCGACGCGTGCACCGCGGCGCTGCGCAGCTGGCCCACGGAGCTGGTCCGCGACGAAGCGCTGTGCCGCACACGGTTGGCCGTGGCGCACCTGCAGCTGCGCGAGATCGACCAGGCCAGCGCGGCGGCTCGAGGAGCACTGGAGCAGGTACGGTCGGCACCGTCCGCGCGGACCCTGCACATGCTCCAGCTCATCGCCACCAAGCTGGAGCCCTACCGCCAGGACCGACGGGTCCGCGAGCTGACCCGCGAGATCGCTGAGGTGGCCTGAGCGGAGAGGATCACCGGTGCTCATCACCTCCGCCTCCTCACACGACGAACGCGACCGGCACGCCGACGTCGCCGTCCTTCCGGTCGGGAGCTTCGAGCAGCACGGCGGGCACCTGCCGCTCGCCACCGATGCGCTCATCGCCTCCGCGATCGCGAGCCGCCTGGCCGCTGACTACGACCTGTTCCTGCTGCCGCCGGTCACCCTCGGGTGCTCCCACGAACACGCCGACTTCCCCGGCACCGTGAGCATCAGCTCCCGGACCATGGCCGCGATCATCGGCGACGTCCTCGACTCCCTCGCCGGGTCCGACATTCACCGGCTCGCGATCGTCAACGCCCACGGCGGGAACTACGTGCTCTCCCACGTCGCCCAGGAGGCCAACGTCCACGCCCGCCGGGTGGTGCTGTTCCCATCCTCGAAGGAGTGGGACATCGCCCGCGAGCACGCCGGCTGCCAGACCAGTGCCAGTGTCGACATGCACGCGGGCGAGGGAGAGACCTCGATCCTGCTCGACCAGTGCCCCGAGGTCGTCCGCGACTCCTATCGCGCCGCCGACCACCGCGCCGACCAGCGCCCACACCTGCTCACGGTCGGAATGCGCGGCTACACCAACACCGGCGTCATCGGCGTCCCATCCGCAGCCACGGCCGAGAAGGGCCGCCTGCTGCTCGATGCCTTCTCCGCGCAGTTCAAGACCTACCTCGACGTCCTGCGGTAGGTCCCCGCGCTGGTTCGCGCTCAAGGCCGCGCGCCGAGCGAACAACGGTGGAGCCGCCTTCGGCGGCGAGGTCTGTCGGCCCCGGGAGCGTCACACGGGCGCCCTCACGTTCAAGGGTGCTTCGCATCGCTACGCGACGGACTCCGTCCGCCCTTGATCGTGAGCCTCCGCGCCCATGAACAGGCGCTCCAAGCGTGGCGGGGGCAGCACCCCGCCACCCCGACCCGGGGCCGACAGCCCTGGCTTCGCTTGGAGGCCCCCATGACCATGCTCCGCGATCTCCTCGCCACCTGGGAGACCTGGTCCGCCCACAACGTCATGACCCGCGCCTTCGGACACGCACCCGCCGAGCCATCGACCGCAACCGCCGTCGACGCGCTACGAGACTCCGCCGAGCTCGTCGAGCTGTTGACCGGGTGGCAGTGGCAGGCGATGCACGCCGCGCGCCGCGACGGCGCCACCTGGGGCGAGATCGCGGCCGTCCTCAAGGTCAGCGTCGAGCAGGTCCGCAGCGACTACGCCGACGTCCTCGACTGCCAGGAGTGCATTCTCGGCCGGGACGTCAGCGCCTACCGCGAGGTCCTGTAGCGAGAGCGTTGCCGAGTTGACCTCTCTTCAGTCAAGGCGACGCCTCCGGCGCCGCGCGACAGGGCCGCGCGGCCCCTGCCTCCCGCTCCGCTCCGGCCGGGCCGGCGACCCTACTGTCGCGCTACTTGGCGGCATCTGGCGTGTTTCGAGAGTGCTCAGACTGGCTCGCAAGCACACCCCAAGCGAGGAAGGCGACTCGAATCAGCTTTATCAGTCCCAGCGCGGTCGCAGGTAGGAAAATCGTGCTAGCCACTTCGCTCGGCGTAGCGGGGGCTGGCGAAGGGGGCGGCGGCGCAGGCATCGGCGTCGTAAGCGTACAGGCAACGTATGCGCAAGCGCACGAAACCAGGCTCAGGAATGCGCCAATCATCGTCCGGTTGAGTAGGGGTCCAAAATCCCTTCGAAGTTGATTAGCTATACGGTTATCAAGAGCTGCGAGGAAGAAGGTGCTTGCAACGATGAATCCGGCTATGCTTCCAGTGACCCCAGCCGCCGCCGAGTAAGCTGACCGTTGGTTTTCGGCTGGCACTGCAGCCAGTAGCGTGTTGAGATCAAATAGGATTCCGATAAAGGTGACTATGACGACAGCCAAGAGGTCTGCCGAAGGGCGACTGATTGCTGCCCCTGCCTTGTCAAGCACAATTTCACGCGCCTATAATTCTTAATACCGATTGCAAGTTGTCGGCGATGATCCCATCGCTTGCGCGGAATACGATGTCGTCGGTCATTGATCGATCCTGGGCGCCTAGCTCGATGGTGATCTCGCCCTTCGACGTCATGTGATGCTCAATTAGGTCGATGGGGTCGGATTCGCCAATCTTCTTAACTCTAGCGCCCTCGATGAAGCTATCGTCCTCACTTATCGCTCCCAAGACCTCAAGGGCCTGATCCCTGAGGGCCTGCTGTTGGGGACGATTCTTGCGACCGTGGGAAACTGTCGCCCTAATTTCGATCTTTACATCGCCGAGGCTGCGCAGACTTGCTATTGCCTGGATGAGGGAGTTGGAGGCGTTCTCAGGCGCCAGAGCGGGGCGAGCCACAACGTCGACCATGGTGACGCCATTCTCTTGCCGCAGCCGCTCATACCGTTCGGGGTCAATCAGTGGTTCGACGCCCCAGGCAATCCCTGAAGTGATTCCCGAGGCGTTGATCCACTCCGCAACGAGTCGCGCAGGAGGTCCGATCGCGGAACTCCGCGCGAAAGCGAATACGTTCCCCGCGTCAAGGAAAGTGATAAAGCTCTCTTCGATAGGGTTCCAGCTCGATCCCTGCGTTCGCATGGCTCGCTTCTCGCGATTCTGCAGATTTCTCTGTCGTGGTGCGTTGCCGCGGTCACGAGACAAAACAAGGCGGTTCTTCTTGTCGTAGGCGACGACGTCGCCATCGACCTCGCTGTTTTTCGCAGCTTTCGCAAGGGTCTCTTCGGACGCATCCTCAAGCAACTTCGACCAGTCCCGCTGCTGAGCAGGATTGCCCCCTGGCAAGGCTACAAGCCGGAAGAAGGAGACTGTCTTGGTGTAACGCTTCTCGCGACCGGCCATGCAGACGGCCCCCCTTTGCCCTTGACGACGAAAGGGAAACCTAGTCCATGTGGCGTCGCGGGCGCTGCTCGCCCTGCTAGGCCATTCGGACCTCGTCCGTGCTCCTTCAGATCGGTGACGAGGTACAAGCTCGCCGACACGACGCCAGTGGTAGGTCTGAGGCTTGTCCATGATCGCTGTCATGAGAAGGACTGTTGCACGAGGGGCCGACAGTCAAGAGCCTTTTGATCAACAAGCTGGCCCCGTGACCGGCGGGCGGCGCCTGATCTCCGAGCACCCGAGCTAGCAAGCACTGACTCCGCGAGAGGGCGGCCGGGACGGTCACCGAGGCTTCATGAGCCGCGCGCCCGCTGGCTCCACTTTCGTCGCTCTAGCTGGGGTGTTGGGGGCACTTGTGGGGCACACGGCTGTTCGATCCGGCCGGAAGCGACCGCAAGTAGCGCGAGGTCAAGTCCCTGCTCAACGCCACGGCGGTGGTCCTGTTGCAGGTCGCCGGTCGCGGCGATCTTGCTCCGGCTTACAGGTCGACTCGTCCGCCCCCGACCGGGGCGCCTCCCTGGCCGACGACCGACGGAGCCGTCACCGTGGGGGCATGGACCACACGACGATCCGTCCCCTGCGGTGGTGGCTCACGGGCGCGCTGCTGCTGATGGCCTGGCTTCTCGCGGCTGGCTGGACCGATGCCCTGGACGACGTGTCCGACGTCGACGCGTGGGTCCGCTTCGGTGTCGCCCTGGCCGCCATGACGTGTCTCGCCGTCGTCGGTCGCGGCCTGCGGCGGGGGGAGCGTGCGAGCCGGGAGGTCGCCGAGAAGACGTCGACGCGCGGTTGACCTCTACCTGGTCCTGCCGAATGACGCTACGGTCCTGAAATGCGACCGCTGCGGTACTCGATCAACGTCACCGTCGACGGCTGCGTCGACCACCGGGCCGGGACGCCGGACGAGGAGCTGCACCGGCGGGCCGGGGAGACGCTGGCGCGCGCGGACGTCCTGCTCTTCGGACGGGTGACCTACCAGTTGATGGAGGGCGCCTGGCGCGGGGCGGACGCGAGCGACCCGTTCGTCGCCGCGATCGACCCGGCGCGCAAGGTCGTCGTTTCGAACACGCTCGAATCCGTCGACTGGAACGCCGAGCTGGTGCGGGGGGACGACCTCGAGAACACCGTCCGCCGGCTCAAGCAGGAGCCGGGGAAGGGCATCTACACCGGCGGGGTGATGCTGCCGCTCGCGCTCGCCGAGCGGGGGCTGATCGACGAGTACGAGTTCGTCGTCCACCCCCGGCTCGCCGGACACGGCCCGTACCTGTTCGCGGGCCTGACGACCTACGTCGACCTCGAGCTGGTCGACCGGCAGCCCCACGACTCCGGCGTCGTCGCGCACCGGTACGTGCCGCGGCGCTGATCAGTCGTGGCCCTGCCCCACGCAGAACTCGTTGCCCTCGGGGTCGACCAGGGTGGTCCAGTCGAGCCCCGGCACCTCCCCGACGTGCTCCTCCAGCACGCGGGCGCCCAGCCCGACCAGACGCTCCGTCTCACCGGCCCGGTCGTCGGAGTTCAGGTCGAGGTGCACCCGGTTCTTCCCGACACGGTCCTCCGGGACCTGCTGGAAGCCCATCCGCACGCCTCCGGCCGGCGGGCCGACCATGACGAACCCGCCGTAGTCGGCCGCGACCTCGGTGCCCAGCACGCCGCACCAGAAGGCGGCCAGCTGCTGCGGGTCGTGGCAGTCGATCGTCACCATGCCCATCGTCAGGCTCATGCCGGCGCAGCGTAGAGAGAGGGTCCGACAGTGGGCCGCATCCACATCGAGACGTTCTGCAGCCTCGACCTCGTCGGGCAGGCGCCCGGCGGCCCGGACGAGGACCCCTCCGGCGGTTTCGCTTTCGGCGGGTGGCAGGCCCCGCTTCTCGACGACGTCGTCGGGGAGCAGATCGCCCGCGGCATGGAGGGTGTGGACGCCCTGCTGCTGGGGCGGCGGACCTACGACATCTTCGCCGCCTTCTGGCCGCACTACTCCGGCGAGGAGGACCGCGAGGTCGCCGAGCTGTTCGACCGGGTGCCGAAGTACGTCGTGTCCCGGGGAGCGCCGCAGCTGGACTGGGCGAACTCCACGCTGGTGCGTCCCGAGGAGCTGCCCGCCCTCCGCGACCGGCACGACAAGATCTACGTCTCCGGCAGCCTGGATCTCGTCCGCACCCTGCTCGTCGAGGACCTCTACGACCGGCTGACCCTCTTCGTCCACCCGTTGCTCCTCGGCACCGGCAAGCGGGTCGTCGAGAACGGGGCCCTGCCGAGCGGGCTGCGGCTGGCCGAGCCGGCGGTCACCTCGCCGTCAGGGGTGGTCGTGCTGCGCTACGAGCCGACCGGCGCCCCGCCGGAGCGCGGGGACATGACCGTTCGCTGAGGCCCGTCACGTTTTCCGGCCGAGCCGGGTCGTCGTCATGAAGGCCTCGGACCAACCCAGGAGGACACCATGACGAACCAGGGCATCCGCACCGTGACGGACCTCGAGAAGGCCAAGCCCGTCTACACCGCCCTGCTCGGGGTCGAGCCGACCGCGGACTCGCCGTACTACGTCGGGTACGACGTCGCCGGCCAGCACGTCGGGCTCGTGCCGAACAGCGGCATGACCGGCCCCGTCGCCTACTGGCACGTCGACGACATCGAGGCCTCCCTGGCGGCCGTGACGACGGCGGGCGGGACGGTCACGCAGCCGCCGACGGACGTCGGCGGCGGCCGCCGTACGGCGACCGTCGCCGATCCGGACGGCAACGTCCTGGGGCTGCTGCAGGACCCGCGCTAGGAGCGGT
Organism: Actinomycetospora aurantiaca; assembly: GCF_037401875.1. Lineage (NCBI taxonomy): Bacteria > Bacillati > Actinomycetota > Actinomycetes > Pseudonocardiales > Pseudonocardiaceae > Actinomycetospora > Actinomycetospora aurantiaca. The sequence continues at coordinate 32,259 of NZ_JBBEGN010000028.1, forward strand.
CACATCTCGACGAAGACGAACTCGAGCTGGATGTTGTCGGGGTCCCGGAACACGACCGTCGAGTAGGGGATCGGGTTCGTCTCGTCGATGACACCGGAGTGCGCCACCCCGAGGTCGTCGAGCCGGTGGGCCCAGGCGTCCAGATCGGTCCGCGCAGGGACCCCGAAGGCGACGTGGTCCAGACCGGTCCGCCGTTCGTCGGCGCGGTCCCCGCTGCCCGCGCGGTGGTGGTGGAGACCGATGGCGATCCCGACGCCGGGGTCCATCAGCAGGACCGCGTGGCCGCCGTCCTCGTCCCCGTGATGCGGGAAGGGGACGGGGACGCGCTGCAGGCCGAGCACACGCTCGTACCAGGCGGCGCTCGCCTCGACGTCGGTGACGGTGGGTGAGAAGTGGTGGATGCCGGCGAGAGCCGGACGGGTGGCGGTGTCGCTGCTCATGCGCCGAGAGTGATGCAGGTCACTACCGGGGACAAGCCGCCGTCGCGGTGAGGTCAGCCGGAGCGGAAAGGCCGTTCCTCGACCCCCAGCTGCACCGTCCGGCCGGACTCCCAGGCGTTCGCCCCCGGCACGACGTCGGGTGTGGGGATGTCCGCCCGCTTCTGCTGCCGGTCCCGGGCCGACACCCCGAGCCGGCGGTCCCGTTCACGGACCGCCGACTCGTCGGCCTGGCCCTCGGCGGTGAAGGCCATCATCAGCTGGGGGATGCCGTACGGGAAGTCGTCGCGGTCGTACTGCCAGGTGTGGAACGTCTTGCCGTAGGTCGTCACGAGGTCCTCGAAGTAGGCCCGCTCGGCGAGCTCGGGGATGCCTGGTGCGACGAGGACCCCGGACTTCACCTCGTGGTGGTGGCTGTGCCAGAGGCGCTTCTCGTCCTCGGGCAGGGACCGGAAGCGCTCCGCGCTGACGATGTACTCGATGCCGATCAGCCGGGCGTCGGCGGCGTTGCGATCGAAGATCACGCACTGGTGCACGTCGTGCTGCAGGTGGATGCAGAAGTGGCTCGCCTCGACCTGGCGGCCCATGTCGTCGGCGTAGAAGTGGAAGCCGTTGAGGTAGGTGCTCATCGCGTCCACCGGATACTTCTGCTGCAGCACGCCGGACGCCGCGTCGAGTGCCCGGTGCTTCCAGGGGTGCCCCTTCCCGACGGCGGCACTGCCCGCCACCTTGCGCCCCAGTGCGACCGACGCCGCCGCGGCCGCACCCAGCCCGAACCATCCCGCGCGTGACATGCGCGGACCTTCCCGACGACGCCGGGCGGACAAACGACCAGAGTGCGAACGCCCGAACCACCTGGACGCAGCCGGCCCAGGGCGCTCCCGCCGCTGTCGTCATACCGGTCGGTACGGCGTGGATCTCCGCTCGGGGAGGTATCGCACCGGGGCCAGGGTGATCGAGGGAGAGGACGCGACATGGCCGTCGACGACACCGCGAAGAACCGGTCCCAGCAGGTCAAGGGCAAGGCGAAGGAGCAGGTCGGCAAGGCGACGGGCAACAAGAAGCTCGAGCGCAGCGGCCAGGCCGACATGGCCAAGGGCGAGGTCAAGCAGCGCGGCTCGAAGATCAAGGACGCGTTCTCGTAGGTGCTGCGCCCGTGAGTACTTGTGGTCGCGATAGCCGCCACAAGTACTCACGAGACTGCGTCACCTCCGCGTGATGCCCGTCGTCGCCCCGGGCGCCGGGGTGTACTCGCGCTGCGGCACGTCGCCGAGAGCCTGGTCGATCGCGGCCAGGATGTCCTCGGACAGCTCGACACCGGCCGCCGCCGCGTTGGCGTGCACCTGCTCCGGGCGTGTGGCCCCGACGATCGCCGACGCGAGCTCGGTGCGGCGCAGGACCCAGGCCAGGGCCATCGTCGTGAGGTCGAGCCCGGCGCCGTCCGCGATGGGTCGCAGCCGCTCGACGGCCTCGACGGCCGCGTCGATGTCGAACAGCGACTGCATCGAGCCGCCCATCTCCGGGTCGGCGAGACGGCTGCCGTCCGGAGCCTGCTGACCGGGGCGGTACTTGCCGGTGAGCAGGCCCTGCGCGAGGGGCGACCAGACGATCTGCGAGATGCCGTGGGCGGCGCAGACCTCGAACACGCGGTTCTGCGGGGCCTGCCAGAGCATCGAGTACTGCGGCTGGGAGGAGACGAACAGGTCCTTGCCGGCGATCTCGATCGCCGTCTCGATCTGCTCCGGGGTCCACTCGCTGAAGCCGAGGTAGCGGGCCTTGCCCTGCTGCACGGTCTTCTGCAGGGCCTCGATGGTCTCCTCGATCGGCACCGAGGAGTCGAAGCGGTGCGCCTGGTAGAGGTCGACGTGGTCGACCTGCAGGCGCTTGAGCGACGCGTCGATCTCCTGCTCGATGTGCGCGGCCGACAGGCCGCGGTCCGACGGGTCGTCGGACATGGGACCCCACACCTTGGTCGCGAGGACGTAGGAGTCGCGGTCGTGCTTCGAGAGGATCTCGCCCCAGGCGGTCTCCGCGGCGCCCTGGCCGTAGACGTCGGCGGTGTCGAACAGGGTGATGCCCGCGTCGAAGGCGGCCTCGGTGCAGGCGCGGGTCTGTTCCGCCTCGATCCCGCCCGAGTAGGTCAGCCAGGAACCGAGGGAGATCTCCGAGACCTGCAGGTCGGAGTCGCCGAGCTGGCGGTAGCGCATGGTGTCCTTCCGTGGATCGGGTGGTTCAGCGCTCGATGAGCGTCATCTGGGACTCCGAGTGGTGCCCGCCGAGGGCCGGGGTGGCCTCGTCGAGGCGGCGGAGCTGCTCGGGGGTCAGGGCGACGGCGTCCGCGGCGACGTTCTCCTCCAGCCGCGTGACGCGCTTGGTGCCCGGAATCGGGGCGATGTCGGGCCCCTTCGACAGCACCCACGCGAGCGCGGCCTGGGCGGGCGTGCACCCGGCGTCGTCGGCGACCGCCCGCACCTCGTCGGCGGCCGCCAGGTTCGCGCGGAAGTTCTCCTCGGCGAAGCGCGGGTTGTCCCGGCGCATGTCGTCGTCGTCGAAGTCGGCGGTCGACCGGATGGTGCCGGTGAGGAAGCCCCGGCCCAGCGGCGAGTAGGGGACCAGCCCGATCCCGAGCTCGCGCAGGACCGGCAGGACCTCGTCCTGCTCGCGCGTCCAGAGCGAGTACTCCGACTGCAGGGCCGTGATCGGGTGCGTGGCGTGCGCCCGGCGGATGGTGTCGATCCAGGCCTCGGACAGCCCGAGGAACCGGACCTTCCCCGCCGTCACGAGCTCCGCGGCAGCCCCGATCGTCTCCTCGATCGGCGTCTCCGGGTCGACCCGGTGCTGGTAGAGCAGGTCGACGTGGTCCACGCCGAGGCGCCGCAGCGACCCCTCCACCGCCTGCCGGACCGACTCCGGCGACGAGTCCGCACCGGCCCGCCCGGTGTGCGAGATCAGCCCGTACTTCGTCGCGAGCACGGCCTCGTCCCGCCGACCCGCCAGCGCGCGGCCGACCAGCTCCTCGTTGACGTACGGGCCGTACACCTCGGCGGTGTCGATCAGCGTGACGCCCAGGTCGAGCGCGCGGTGGATCGTCCGGACCGACTCGTCGTCGTCCGATCCCGAGCCGGAGTAGCCGTGCGACATCCCCATCGCGCCCAGGCCGATGCGGCCCACCTCGAGGGCGCCGAGTCTCGCGGTCTGCATGCCCGACGGGTGCCCCGCGCCCGACCCGACGACGCCCGGGAAAACCCTGCAGGACGGGCTTGACGAAACCTCCAGGTCTACCTATAACTATCTACGTCAGTCACCTGGAGATGGCAGTGCGTCAGAGAAAGGGAGTGACCCATCGTGCTGCTGAACTACGACCCCGTGGACGCGTTCCGTTCCCTCGACCGGCTCACCGGATGGCGTGGCCAGCCCGGCACCGGCATGCCGATGGACCTGCACCGCGCGGGCGACCACGTGGTCGCCACCTTCGACGTCCCGGGGGTCGACCCCGGCTCGATCGACATCACCGTCGAGGGCAACTCGGTGACGGTGCGGGCGGAGCGCACGGCCCCGGCCGACTCCGGCGAGTGGCTCGTCGCGGAGCGGCCGCGCGGGCGCTACTCCCGCTCGCTCACCCTCGGACGCGATCTCGACGTCGACCGGCTGCACGCCTCGTACGTCGACGGCGTCCTCTCGCTCACGATCCCGGTCGCCGAGCGCGCCAAGCCGCGGCAGGTCTCGGTCGAGCACGCGGGTGCCCCGCGGTCGATCGACGCCGACCGCACCGACCGCTCCGACCACACCGAGCCCGCCGACCCCGCCGAGCCGGCGCACTGATCGTCCCGTCCCCACCGAACCTCCGGAGGTGATGCCCGCGTCCTCCGTTGTGACCCCATCCCAGCCCGGGCGGGGCGGGTCGCCACGACCCGTCCCGTCCGGCACGTCAGGAGACCGCGTGCCCCTGGATCGTCTCGACGACCCCGACCACCCCACCTACGGCATGGGGCAGGCGGCCGACCTCCTCGGCGTCCCGCCCGCGTTCCTGCGCAGCCTCGACGCCGCCGGTCTCCTCAGCCCGTCCCGCTCCGAGGGCGGGCACCGGCGCTACTCGCGCAACCAGCTCGACCGCGTCGCCGCCCTCCGCGGGCTCGCCGACGACGGCCACACCCTCGCCAGCGCCTCCGAGATCCTGGACCTGCGCGCCTCGCTCGACGAGGCCCGGGACGAACGCGACGACGCCCGCCGCGAGCGCGACACCGCCCGGGAGGAGCGCGACACCGCGCGCGAGGAACGGGACGAGGCCCGGCGCGTCGCCGAGTGATCCACGCGCCTGCCCCTATCGTGTGGCTCCTGTTACCCGTGTGACGGATGGGGCGAACGTGGCGTTGCTGACTCGGCGACAGCGGGTGATCCTGCGCCAGATCGTGAGTCCCCCGTACATCTACCGGTGGGCCGGCCTGCTCACGGTGGTCGGACTGCTCGCCGGGGTCACCGCGGTGGTGCTGCTCGACCGCGGGCCCTCGCGCACCCTCGCCGCCGGACCCGTCCTCGACCTGCCGGTCTCGACCGCACCCGCCGTCGTACCCCTCGCGCCGGCCCGTCCCGCGATCGCCCCGACCCTGCTCTCCACGACGGCGGGCGGCGGGGCGGAGGGGAAGGCCGTGGCGCTCACGTTCGACGACGGGCCCGACCCGGCGTTCACGCCGCGCATCCTGGACCTGCTCGCCGCGCACCGCGCCCACGCGACCTTCTGCATGGTCGGCCGGGCGGCGCAGGCGCACCCCGACCTGGTCCGCCGCGTCGTGGCCGAGGGCCACCGCCTGTGCAACCACACGATCACCCACGACGCCGGCATCGGGATGCGCACCCCCGACGTCATGACCCGGCAGCTGCAGATCAGCCGGGACCTGCTCGCGCAGGTCTCCGGGGACGCGGACGTCGACTACTTCCGGGCCCCGGAGGGGAAGTGGTCGCCGGCGCTGGTGCGGTCGTCGGCGCAGGACGGCATGCGGGCGCTCGGCTGGACCGTGGACCCGTTGGACTGGACCCAGCCGGGCGCCGACGCGATCGTGGCGCGGGTGCAGCAGCGGACCCATCCCGGCGCGGTCGTCCTGCTCCACGACGGTGGCGGGCCGCGCGACCAGACCGTGGCCGCGGTGGAGGCGCTCCTGCCGTGGCTGGCCGACCGGGGCTACTCGTTCGTCCTGCCGACTTAGGGTTCCCTCACCTGGTGATCGTGCCTAGGGTCGACGGCGACAGGGTCCGCTCACCAGCCGGAGGCGCCGGATGTCCGAGACCGCGATCCCGTTCCACCAGACCGTGCGGCGGTCCACGCTCGCCGTGCACGACCGCGCCAACCACTCGCCCTTCATGGGCGCCCTGTTCGACGGTCGCCTCCGGGTGGCCGACTACGCCCGCCTCGTCGAGCAGTACTGGTTCGTGTACAACGCCCTGGAGTCCACGGGCGACGCCCTGGTCGACGACCCGGTGGCAGGCCCCTTCGTCACCGAGGAGCTGCGCCGCGTCCCGCACCTCGCCCAGGACATCCGCTTCTACGGCCTGACCGAGCTCACCGCCCTGCCCGCGACCGAACGCTACGTGGACGCGATCACGGCGACGTACGACTGGCCCGGCGGCTTCGTCGCGCACCACTACACGCGCTACCTCGGCGACCTCGCGGGCGGCCAGGCGATCCGCGGCCTGCTGCCCCGGGTCTACGGCGTGACCGGCGGCGGCGTCGCGTTCTACGACTTCCGCGAGCTCGGCCCGACGCCGCGGTTCCGCGACCGCTACCGCGCCCTGCTCGACGAGGCCCCGTGGGACGCCGACGAGCGCGCGCGGATCGTCGCCGAGGTCGAGCGCGCGTTCGAGCTCAACATCGCGATGCTCACCGAGCTGTGGGAGACGACGGAGCAGCCCGCCGCCTGATCAGCCGAGGCTCGTCGTCGTGATCCCGCCGTCGACCGCGATCTCCGCGCCGTGCAGGTAGCCGGCGGCGTCCGAGCACACCCACGCGATCGCGGCCGCGACCTCCTCCGGGCGCCCGGGCCGGCCCGCGGGGGTGCGGGCGGTCATGGCCGTGACGACAGCGTCGTCGGCGTCGTTGATCGGGGTCCGGGTGGCCCCGGGCGAGACGGTGTTCACCCGCACGCCCCGCGGGCCGAACTCCGCCGCCCAGCTGCGCGCGAGCTGGATCTCCGCCGCCTTGGTGGCCGAGTACAGCCCGACGAACGGGTGCCCGACGTGCGCCATCCACGACCCGACGACCACGATCGCGCCGCTCCCGCGCTCCGCCATCGCCGGGGCGAGCGCCGCCGTCAGCACGTGCGGCGCGCGCACGTTCACCGCCAGCGCGGCGTCGAGGTCGGTGTCGGTGAGCGTGACGGTGTCGACGGCGGGGCAGACGGCGGCGTTGTGGACGAGGACGTCGACCCGGCCATCGAGCGCCGCGGTCGCGGCGGCGGCGAAGACGCGCAGCTCGTCGGGGGAGCCGGTGAGGTCGGACGGGAGGAAGGTCGTGCCGAGCTCCGCGGCGAGGGCGTCGCCGCGGGACTCGTCGCGGCCGGTGACCAGGACGCGGAGGCCGGCCGCGGTCAGGGCGCGGGCGGTGGCGGCGCCGATGCCGCTGGTGGAGCCGGTGACGATGGCGTGGGGGGTCATGCCGACGAGCCCACACCCGCCGTCGGGACACAACCAGGGCACGTCGTGACCCGGTTGATCGCCGGGGCGCTGCCTACGCTCGGTGCCGTGGCCTCCGCCCTCGGCTCCTTCCTGCGCTCCCGCCGCGACCGGCTGACCCCCGCGGCCGCCGGCATCACCCCGTTCCCCGGGCCGCGCCGCGTGCCCTGTCTGCGCAAGGAGGAGCTCGCCGTGCTCGCCGGGTTGAGCCCCGACCACTACAGCCGGCTCGAGCAGGGCCGGCAGCGGACGCTCACCGAGGACGTGGTGGAGGCGCTCGCCCGGGCCCTGCGGCTCGACGACGTCGAGCGGGCGCACCTGCGGGACCTCGCGGCCCCCGCCCGCCGTCGGGACTCCGGGTGGGAGGCGCCGCAGCGTCCCGACCCCGGCCTGCTCCGGCTGATGACGGCCCTCGCCGACGTCCCCACCCTGCTGCTGGGGCGGCGCTCCGAGGTCCTCGCGGCCGGGCCGCTGCTGGCCCCGGTGCTCGGCGTGGACCTCCGGCCGGGCGACTCGTTCGCCCGCTGGCTCTTCCTGGACCCCGGCGCGCGGGAGCGGATCACGAACTGGCCCGACTTCGCCGCGGCCGCCGTCGGTGCGCTGCGCTACGAGGTGGGCCGGCACCCGCGCGACCGGGCACTGGCCACCGTCGTGGCCGAGCTGCGGGCTGCGGACCCGGACGTCGCCCGGTGGTGGGACGACCACGGCGTCGCCGACCGGACCTCGGTGACCAAGCACATCGCCCACCCGACGGCGGGCCCGTTGGAGTTCGGCATCGAGGCGGTGTCCACCCCGCACGACCCGGAGCAGCGCCTCGTCGTCTACACCGTCGAGCCGGACTCGCCGACCGAGCGCGCGTTGTGGCTGCGCGTGCTCGCCTCGGCGTAGCCCACCTCCAGCGCTTCCCCCAGCAGACCCAGGTCCGTGGACGTCCGGGAGACGGCGGGCGCGTCCGCGGGCGGGCGGACCTGCCACACCCGCTCGCCGAGCCCGTCGAGCACCGCCTCGGTGCGGGCCGCCTCCGCGACCCGGTCCCGCCACGGCCCGACGACCCCCGGCGCGTGCCGGCGCAGCCACCGCCGCACGACCAGGTCGACCACGCCCGGCGGCTCCGCGGGCACGTGCTCAGCGGCGTGCGTGCGCAGCACGACGAGGTGCGTGATGCCGGCCGCCAGCGCGGCGTGCACCGCGACCGGCTCGGCCAGCCCGCCGTCGACGAACCGCCGCCCGGCCACCGCGACGGGCGGCCCCGCGAGCACCGGCAGCGTCGAGCTCGCTCGCAGGGCCCGCGGGACGTCGTCGGGGGAGTGCAGCAGCGGGCGCAGGTCGGTCGAGGCGCCGGTCGCCGCGTCGGTCGCCATGGGGTGGAACGGCCCTGCGAGGACCCGCTCGAACGGCATCGGGAACTCGTGGACGTAGACGTGCTCCACGAGGTGCGCGAGGTCCACCACCGGTCCGCCCCGGAGCAGCCGGCGCGGCTCGATCGTCCCGCGCATCACCGACCGGTCGACCCACGGCGCCATCGCCTCGCGGGCCATCCCGGCCGTGAACCACGCCGCGTTGAGCGACCCCGCCGACACCCCGTAGACCGCGTCGAAGCAGCCGCCGAGGCCCTGGTCCTCCAGCGCGGCCGCCATGCCGGCGGAGTACGTCGCGCGGCTCCCGCCGCCCTCCACGACCAACGCGACCCGCGACCCGTCGTCGGGAAGGCCTTCCCGACGACGGGTCAGCAGGGTGAGCGGGTCGGCCATCGTCCCTCCACGGTGGTCGCGTCGTCGTCGGTGTGCACGGTGGCCTCCAGCCCGGCGGTGCGCACGGCGGCGGCGAGATCCGGGCCCTGGTGGGTGGCGCACTCCACGAGCAGGGCGCCGCCGGGGGCGAGCCACCGCGGCGCGAGGGCCGCGATCCGGCGGGCGAGGGCGAGGCCGTCGGGGCCGCCGTCGAGAGTGCTGCGCGGCTCGTGCTCGCGGGCCTCCGGCGGCATGCCGGCGATCTCGGCGGTCGGGACGTAGGGCGGGGAGGCGAGCAGGACGTCGACCCGGCCGTGCAGCTCCGGGGGCAGCGGGTCGTCGAGGTCGCCCGCGTACACCCGGCCGGGCACGGTGCGGCGGGCGCACGCGACCGCGGCCGAGTCGAGGTCGACGGCGTGCAGGTCCACCGACCCGACCTCGGCGGCCACGGCCGCACCCAGCGCCCCCGAGCCGCAACAAAGGTCCACGACGACGGCCCCGGGCCGGGCCCGGGCCACCGCGAGGTCGACGAGCAGCTCGCTGCGGTGCCGGGGCACGAACACGCCCGGCGCCACGGCCACCCGCAGGCCGCGGAACGCCGCCCACCCCAGCACGTGCTCAAGCGGTTCTCCCGCGACGCGGCGCGCGACGAGTGCCTCGTCGGCGTCCGTGAGAAGCTCCGCCTCCTGCTCGGCGAACACGCAGCCCGCGGCGCGCAGCCGCGCCACGAGGTCCACGGGCCCCACCGTAGGACGGGTGGCCACCCGGCGTCCGACGTGGTGGCATCTGCGTGTGGCGCAGTACGGGGACTACCAGCTGGAGATCTACGGCGCGGGCCTCAAGGGGGTGCTGCCACGCTGGCCGGTGGACTTCCCGTCGCTCGAGGCCGCAGCCGCGGCGGCGTTGCCCGACTGGATCCTGAACTACGTCGCGGGCGGCTCCGGCGACGAGCGCACGCAGCGCGGCAACGCCGAGGCGTTCGGCTGGTGGGGGGTCGTGCCGCGGATGATGCGGGGCGCCTACGAGCGCGACCTGTCGACGTCGATCTGCGGGGTGGACCTGCCGACGCCTCTGTTCTGCGCGCCGGTCGGCGTCATCGGCATCTGCTCGCAGGACTTCCACGGCGACCTCGCCGTCGCCCGCGCGTGCGCCCGCACGGGCGTGCCGATGGTGATGTCGACGTTGACGAACGACCCGCTGGAGGACGTCGCCGCCGCCCTGGGCGACACCCCCGGGTTCTTCCAGCTCTACACGCCCAAGGACCGGGACGTGGCGGTCTCCCTGATCCAGCGGGCGGAGAAGGCGGGCTTCCGCGGCCTCGTCGTCACCCTGGACACGTGGGTCACCGGCTGGCGCCCGCGCGACCTCAACACCGCGAACTTCCCCCAGCTGCGCGGGCACTGCCTGGCCAACTACTTCTCCGACCCGGCGTTCCGGTCGCTGCTGGACGCGTCGCCGGAGGAGGACCCGCGGGCCGCGATCGGCCTGTGGTCGCGGCTGTTCGGTCACAGCGTGGGATGGGACGACCTGACGTGGATGCGCGAGGCCACCGACCTGCCGATCCTGCTCAAGGGCATCAGCCATCCCGACGACGCCCGACGCGCGGTGGAGCTCGGGGTCGACGGCCTCTACTGCTCGAACCACGGCGGGCGGCAGGCCAACGGCGGGCTGCCGGCGCTCGAGACGCTGCCCGACGTGGTGGCGGCCGCCGGCGAGGTCCCGGTCCTGTTCGACTCCGGGGTCCGCAGCGGCGCGGACGTGGCGAAGGCGGTGGCGCTCGGGGCGTCGGCGGTCGGGCTCGGGCGGCCGTACGCCTACGCCCTGGCGCTCGGCGGCGAGGACGGGGTGGTCCACCACCTCCGCTCGGTGCTCGCCGAGACCGACCTGGTGATGGCCGTCGACGGCTACCCGACGCTGGCCGACCTCCGGGGACAGGACTCGATCCGGCGCCTGCCGCACCAGGTGGCGTAGCCGCTCACGTGTCGGGCTCCCAGAGGACCCCGAGGCCGAGCAGGAGGCGGTCGCGCGGCTCGGTGACGACGCGGCCCGTGAGGTCCCGGATGCGCGCCAGGCGGTACATCACGGTGTTCCGGTGGCAGTAGAGCGCCGCCGCGGCCCGTGACGGCGAACCGTCCGCGGACAGCACGGCCTCGAGGGTCGCGAGGAGCACCCGGCGTTCGCCCGCGGGGAGGTCGAGCAGCCGGCCGAGGGCGGCCCGGCGCACCCGCTCCGCGAGCTCGGGGGACTGCGCGAGCAGGGCCTCCGGGAGCCGCTGGTCCAGGGCCACCACCGCGGCCCGTCCCGCGGGGACCGTCCGCGCCGCGATCCGCGCCTGCGTCAGCCCCACCGGGACCTCCGCGAGACCGGCGACCGGTTCGGACACCCCGGTCGGGGCGTGCGCCCGGGGCGCCAGGGCGGCGACGACCGGGCCGACGACGCCGGGGTCGGGGAGGGCCACGAGCCCGACCAGCTCGCTGTGGCGGTGGTGCCACACCGAGACCAGCCCGGCCTCGAGCAGCGCCTCGGACGGGTCGTCGAGCGGTTCGTCCGTGCCGGGGCCCGCGAGCACGACGGCGAGCGGGCCGTGCTCGGGCAGCCCGAGGGTCCGGGCGGCCTCGGCGGCGAAGCGGGGGTCGCGGGCGCGCCCCTCCAGCACCCCGTCGACGGTCGCCCAGCGGCGGCCCGCGTCCCGCCCGCGCAGCCGGGCCTCCTCGGCGCGGTAGGCGGAGACCAGCCGCGCGGAGCTGCGGTCGATGGTCCGCCACAGGTCGTCGGCGACGTCGAGCAGCTCGTGGTCGTAGGCGCCGCCGAAGTGCTCGGTGGAGGCGGCGCGCAGGTGGTCCCACAGCAGCCGTCCGCACAGCCGGTAGGCCTGCAGCACCACCTCCAGCGGCACGCCCTGCTGGGCCCGACGCCGGGCGGTCGCCACCGTCAGCGACGCCGCGCGGGTCTCGGGCGGCAGGTCGCCGCCGAGCACGAGCAGCACCCGGTCGAGGTTGGCCCGGCAGGTCGCCCGGAGGTCCTCTCCCACGGGGACCCCGTGGGCGGCGTAGGCGGCGTACGCGTCGCCGCTGTCGAGGATGCGGTGGGTCAGCTCGTCGGCGAGTCCGTCGAGATCCGCGCGCAGGACCCGGCACAGGACGGTGAGCACCCTGCCGGTCCGGGGTGTCCCGTCGTCGAGGGACGCGGTCACGGGAGCGAGCATGGCCGGTCGCCGCGACGCCCGGAAGGTCGCCGTGCTCGGTGCTGCATGACCCAGTTCACATTCTGTGCTCCGCGCCCATGGTCCCCGTCGTGCGCAGCGCCCAAGGTGGGCGAACCCGTCACCGACCACCGGAGCGCCCATGACGACCGCCGAGACCCGTTCCGGCTCGGCCGCGGCGGCCGGGGGCGAGCCCCCGGCCTTCGCCGTCGACGGGGTCACGGTCCGGTTCGGGGGGCTCACCGCGATGGACGACGTGTCGGTGGACTTCCGTGCCGGGGAGATCCACGGGGTCATCGGGCCCAACGGCGCCGGCAAGACCACCCTGCTCAACGTCTGCTGCGGCTTCCAGCGCCCGGACGCGGGGGTCGTGCGTCGCGCCGGCCGCACGCTCCCGGCGCTGGCGCCCCACCAGCTGGTCGGCCTCGGCATGGCGCGGACGCTCCAGGGCGTCGGGCTCTTCCGGGGCCTCAGCGCCCTGGAGAACGTCATGGTCGGGGCGGACCGGCATCGTCGGACCGGCTTCACCGCCGCCCTCCTCGCGCTCCCGCGGGCGGCGCGCGACCGGGCGGCGCTCGCGGAGCGCGCCCACGCCGCGCTCGAGGAGGTGGGCGCCGCGCCCTACGCCGACCGCCTCCCCGGCTCGCTGCCCTACCCCGTGCAGAAGCGGGTCGCACTCGCCCGCGCCCTCGCCGCCGACCCGGAGCTGATCCTGCTCGACGAGCCGGCGGGCGGGCTCGGCGCCGACGACATCGCGGCGCTCGAATCGCTGCTGCGGGACCTGTCCTCCCGCATGGCCGTGGTGCTGGTGGAACACCACATGGACCTGGTGATGGCGGTCTGCGACCGGATCACCGTGCTCGACTTCGGCCGCGTCATCGCCGTCGGCGACCCCGCCTCGGTGCAGGCCGATCCCGCCGTCGCCGCCGCGTACCTCGGGGAGGAGACGTCCCGGTGAGCACCGCCGACCCGTCGACGTCGACGGACCGTCTCGAGATCGAGGGCCTCACGGCGACCTACGGGCCGGTGACGGCGCTCGAGGACGTGTCCGTGCCCGCCGCACCCGGGGCGATCACCGCCGTCCTCGGCGCGAACGGCGCGGGCAAGACCACCCTGCTGCGCACGGTCTCCGGACTGGTGCGGCCCGCCGCCGGGCGGGTCTCGCTCGGCGGGCGCGACCTCACGGGTGCCGAGCCCGAGCGGATCGCGGCCGCGGGCATCGCCCACGTCCCCGAGGGCCGCGGGGTGATCACCGAGCTCTCCGTCGAGGAGAACCTGCGGCTCGGGTCGCTGCTCGGTGCGCGGCGCCCGACCGGGAGCGGTGGGCGGCGCTTCGACACCGACGGCGTCCTGGAGCTCTTCCCCGCGCTCGCGGAGAGGTTCCGACGGCCGGCGGACACGCTCTCGGGCGGCGAGCGCCAGATGCTCGTCGTGGCCCGCGCCCTGCTCACCCAGCCCTCGGTGCTCCTGCTCGACGAGCCCTCGCTCGGGCTGGCCCCGCGTGTGGTGTCCCAGATCTTCGCCGTGCTGCGCGACCTCACCGACGCCGGGGGGATCACGGTCGTGCTCGTCGAGCAGAACGCGCGCAGCGCCCTGCAGGTCGCGGACACCGGGGTGGTGCTCTCACTCGGGCGGGTCGTCGCGGTCGACGAGGCCTCCGCCCTCGCTGCCGACCAGGCCCTCCGGCACGCCTATCTCGGCTTCTGACGGACGTCCCGACCCACCCCGACCGAGCCGAAGAGAGGCGACGTGCAGCGGTTCCTCGACCTGACGCTGAGCGGGCTGTCCCAGGGCGCGATCTACGCCGCGTTCGCCCTGGCGCTGGTCCTGATCTGGCGGTCCACCCGGGTGGTCAACTTCGCCCAGGGCTCGATGGCGATGTTCACCACCTACCTGGCCCTCCTGGTGGTCGACGCCGGCGCGTCCTACTGGGTCGCGCTGCCCGTCGCCCTCGTCGCGGGACTGCTCCTCGGCGCCCTCGTCGAGCGCGTGGTGATGCGGCCGGTCGAGAACGGGCCCGAGATCAACCCCGTCATCGTCACGCTCGGGGTCTTCATCGCGCTGCAGGCCCTCGCGTCCCTGGTGTTCGGGGCGCAGTACCGCTCCTTCCCCGCGCCGCTCGGTCTCGGCGGGCTGACCGTGGGCGGCGTCAACATCGCCCTGACGCCCTACGGGCTGTTCACCGTGGGCGCGGTGCTCGTCACCATGCTCGCCCTCGTCGCGCTCTTCCGCTTCACCGACCTCGGGCTGCGCCTGCGGGCGTCCGCGTTCGACGGCGAGGTCGCCCGCCTGCTGGGTGTCCCCGTCGGCCGCATGCTCACCCTCGGGTGGGCGCTCGCGGCGGTCGTCGGGTCGCTGTCCGGGCTGCTCATCGCCGGCGGGAGCCTGGTGTGGCCCGCCTACATGGACGGTCTGATCGTCTTCGGGTTCGTCGCGGCGGTGCTCGGTGGTCTCGAGAGCCCTGTCGGGTCGGTGGTCGGCGGCCTGGTCATCGGCCTGTCCCTGTCCTACGTCAGCGGCTACCTCGGCTCCGAGCTCGCCGCCTTCGCCGCCCTGGTGATCCTCGTGGCCGTGCTGCTGGTGCGGCCGGCCGGCCTGTTCGGCCGGACGACGGTGCGGAGGGTCTGACCGTGACCGACACCGCGCCGCGCACCGGTCCCGCCGACGGGGTCGCCGGGGACGCACCCGAGGGCCCCACCCGGCGGTTCCCGCTGCGTCTGCCGCGCTCGCCGCTCGGGCGCCACCTCGCGGTGCTGCTCGTGGGCCTCCTCGTCGCCGTCGCCGTGGTGGAGCTCGCGAGCCCGTTCCGCGTCTCCCAGGTCGCGACCCTCGCCTACTACGTGGCCGCCTGCGCCGGGCTGACCCTGCTGACCGGGACCAACGGCCAGATCTCGCTCGGCCACGGTGCCCTGATGATGGTCGGCGCCTATACGTGCGCCCTGGTCCTGCCCCTCGGCGTCGGGTTCCCGGTGGCGGTGCTCGTCGGCGCCCTCGCGGCAGGCGTGGTCGGGGCCGTCGTCGGTGTCGCGGCCGCCCAGCTGCACGGGCCGTACCTGGCCGGGGCGACGCTGGCCCTGGCCGTCGGGCTGCCGGGGCTCGCGATCGCCTTCGACGGCGTGTTCGGCGGGGACCAGGGGCTCACCGTGACCGCCCCGCAGCCCCCCGGCTGGTTCGCCGACCTGCACTTCTTCCTCGTCGCCGCCGACCCCACGAGCACGCAGTGGCTGGCCTTCATCGGCATCGGCGTCGCCGCGGTGGTGCTGTTCCTGTTGGCCAACCTCGGGAACTCCCGCTACGGCCGGGTCTGGCGGGCGGTGCGGGACGACGAGGTCGCCGCCGAGCTCGCGGGCCTGCACCTCGGGCGGCTGCGGGTGCTCGCGTTCGTCGTCAGCGCGGTGTGCGCGGGTCTCGGGGGCGGGGTGCTCGCATTGGTCACGCGGCTCGTCGCACCGAGCGGGTTCGGCATTGTGCTCTCGCTCTCGCTGCTCGCCGCCGTCGTGATCGGCGGCCTGGGCAGCCTGCTCGGCGCGGTGCTCGGCAGCGCGGTCATCGTCTTCCTGCCGCCGCTGGTCACCTCCCTCGGCGCGGCGGCCGGACTGTCCGACGTGCAGTCGGCCGAGCTCTCCCCGCTGTCCTACGGGCTGGTGCTCGTCCTCGTGATGATCTTCGCGCCCGCCGGGGCGGCGGGCCTGGTGCGCCGGGCGGGGCGCGCCCGGCGCGGCACGGACACCGACGGGTCGGTACGTGGAACGACGAGGAGGTCGTGATGAGGGTCCGACGAGCGGCGGCACTGCGCGCCGTCGCGATGGTGGCGGTGCTCGCCGCCGTGCTGGCCGGCTGTGGCGCCGGCGGGCGCGGGGAGTCCGGGGGAGGGGCGGCCGACCCCGGCGTCACCCCGACCTCGGTGCGGGTCGGCGCGCACTTCCCGCTGACCGGGGTCGCCGCGCCGGGCTACGCCGAGATCCCCACCGGGTCCCGGGCCTACTTCGACTGGGTCAACGCCCGCGGCGGGGTGAACGGCCGGCAGATCGAGTACCTCTTCCGCGACGACGCCTACACCCCGACCCAGACCACCCAGGTGGTCAACGAGCTGGTCCTGCGCGACCAGGTGTTCGCGATGCTCGGCGGCCTCGGCACCGCACCGCACGGCGCGGTGCTCTCCTTCCTCAACGGCGAGCAGGTCCCGGACCTGTTCGCCTCCTCGGGCTCGTTGCTGTGGAACCAGCCCCGGCAGAACCCGATGACGTTCGGGTGGCAGCCGGACTACGAGGTCGAGGGCAAGATCCTCGGCCAGCACATCGCGCAGACGGCGCCCGGCGCGCGGGTCGGGCTCCTGCTGCAGGACGACGACTTCGGTCGGGACGGCGAGCTGGGTGTCCGGCGCTTCCTCGGGCCGCAGATCGTCTCGGTCGCGCGCTACACCTCGGGCGCGCCGGACATCGCGCCGCAGGTCTCGCAGCTCCAGGCGGCCGGGGCGGACCTGGTCATCGGCTTCACCGTGCCCTCGTACACCGCGCGCAGCCAGCTCGCGGCCCAACGGCTCAACTACCGGCCGCAGTGGGCCTACAGCAACGTCGGGTCCGACGCCACGCTCGTCGGGGGCCTGCTCAGCCGGCTGTCCCAGGGCCAGGCCGGGGCGAACCCGCTCGACGGCGTCCTCACCACCGAGTACCTGCCCGGACCGGACGACGCGAACGACCCGTGGGTGCAGCTGTTCTCCCAGGTCTGGGCCGCGCACGGCAACGGGGAGCCGCTCACCAGCTTCCGCATCTACGGCATGGCCGAGGCCTACACCTTCGTGCAGGCCCTGCAGGCGGCCGGCCCCCAGCTGACCCGCCGGGGACTGGTCGAGGCCGTGCAGCGCCAGGGCGGTGGCCCGGACGGCTTCCGCGGCCCGGCCTTCCCGCCGTTCCGCTACGGCCCGGACTCCCACGCCGGGATGGCGGGGGTCGCGGTGGCGCGGCTGCAGGGCGGCACGACCGTGCCGCTGACCCCGGTCCGCCTCACCGACAACGGCGACGCCCCGATCACCGACTCGGCGGCGGAGACCCGTCCGGCGCCGCCGCCGCAGGGGGTCCCGACGGTGCAGCCGAGGTGAGCACAGGTGAGCACTTTCCCGTGCCGGGGCACGGGA
>NZ_JBBEGN010000029.1:0-46105 GCF_037401875.1 Actinomycetospora aurantiaca
CGCGTCAGCCGGTCCAGGAACGCGATCAGCAGCGCCTCCCGCAATCGCGGTGGCGCGGCGTCGAGCAGGGCGTTGACCGGCGCCATGCGATCGGGGACGGCGGCTCCCTCCAGGCCGGCGAGCGCGAGGAGCCCGTCGAAGTCGGCGTCGTCGAGGGTCGCCGGGTCGAGGGCCGCCGCGGCCGCGCGCAGCTCGGGCGCCACCGCCACCGGCCCGGCCGCGACCGCGGCGTCGACCGACTCCCGCAGCGCCGCCACCAGGTCGTCGAGGCCGGACGCGGTGGCCGCGCTGATCGTCAGGTGCAGGGTCGCCGGCAGGTCCCGGAAGGCCATCTGCGGCTGGACGAACCAGCCCCGGGCGGACAGCTCGTCGGCGAGGGTGAAGACGTCCAGGGCGTCGTCGGTCGCCACGGCCAGCAGCGACGAGTCCGGCTCGGCGGCCAGGCGCAGGTGCCCCGTCGCCCGCACGGCGTCCGCGACCGCCGCGGTCGTCGCGAGGGTCGTCGCCACCAGGGACCGGTAGCCCTCGACCCCGATGTGGCGGGTCACCGCCCACGCGGCCGCGAGCGGACCGCCGGAGCGCGTGGACTGCATCGTCGCGTTGAGCATCGTGTAGCCGGGCCAGTCCGCACTGGCGAAGAACTGCGGCCGGCGCAGCGCCGGGTCCCGGTGCAGCAGCAGCGACACGCCCTTCGGCGTGTAGGCGTACTTGTGCAGGTCCGCCGACAGGCTGGTGACGCCGGGAACGGCGAGATCCCACGGCTCCGGGTACGCGCTCCACGGCAGCACCCAGCCGCCGATGCAGGCGTCGACGTGGCAGCGGACCCCGCGGTCGGCGGCGAGCGCGGCCACCTCCGCGACCGGGTCGACCACCCCGTGCGCGTACGACGGCGCCGAGACCGCCACCAGCACCAGCCGGTCGGCCACAGCGTCCGTCGCCGCCGCCATCGCGTCGGGGGCCGCCCGCATCGTCGTCGGGTCCACGTCGACCGCCACCAGCTCCACCCCGAAGTAGTGGGCCGCCTTGTGGAACGCACCGTGTGCCGTCGTCGGGACGACCATCGCCGGCCGGTCCACCCCGGCCGCGTCCCGCGCGGTCTGCACCGCGAGCAGGATCGACTCCGTGCCCCCGGAGGTCACGGTGCCGACGGCCGTGTCCGGCGCGTGGAACAGCGGCCGCGCGAACGCCACCAGGTCGCGCTCCATCGCGGCGAGGCTGGGGAAGGCGGTCGGGTCGAGTCCGTTGGTGGCCCCGAAGGATGCCAGCGCCGCCCGCCCCACGGCGTCCGCCTCGGCGAGGCCGGAGTCGTAGACGTAGGCGAGCGTGCGTCCGCCGTGCGTGGGCAGGTCGTGGGCGCGGAGGGCCTCGAGCTCGGCCAGGACGTCACCCATGAGAACCCCCGTAACGACCGATCGGCATCAGGCTCACCGCGACGAGCACCGCGGGCACCACCGAGAACCCCAGCGCAATCGCGAGCAGCGCGGACGGTGACTGCGCAGTCCCGCCGGTGGAGGCGACGTAGCCACCCGCCGCGAGCACGAGGCCGTAGAGCCCCGGCCCGAGCGCCAGCCCGAGGGTCTCGCCCGCGGTCCACAACCCGGTGAAGACCCCGGTGCGGTTGACCCCGGTCGCCCGCGTGGCCGCGGCGGCCACGTCGGGCAGCATCGCGAGCGGGCACAGCTGCGTCCCCGCGTAGCCGATCCCGGCGACGCCGGCCGCGACGTACGCGAGCGCGGCGACGTCACCTGCCGTCGTGACCAGCGCCAGGGACCCGACCACCAGCAGGACCGTCGAGGCGACGTACCCGGAGCGTTTGCCCCACCGCCGCGACCAGCGCTCCCACAGCGGGCTGACCAGCAGCGCCGGCCCGACGAACGCCGCGAACAGCACCGACGACGCGGCCGGGTCCGCCAGCAGGTACCGCGCCACGTAGGCCACCCCGGCGAGCAGCGTGCCCACCCCGAGCGCCTGCGCGACGAACGCCAGCAGCAGCCGGCGGAAGTCCGGGACGGCGAGCGCGACACGGAGCTGGGCGCGCAGCGGGCCGGTCGGCGCGTCGGTCGGGTCCTCGGCCACCCCGCACGTCGCCGCCCAGGCTCCGAGCGTGCCCACGAGCAGGAGCACGCCGACGTAGACACCCATCACGCGGTGGCCGGCGGCGTCCACGACCAGCGGCGCCGTGCCCCCGGCGAGCAGGATCGCCACCGCGATCACCGCGACCCGCCACGACATCATCCGCGTGCGCTCGTCGGCGTCCGGCGTGATCTCGGCGGGCATCGCGTTGAACGGCACCTGGAAGAAGGCGTAGGCGGTCGCGCACAGCAGGAAGGCCACCACCACCCAGGTGGCGGCGAGCGCGGGCGGCGCCGTCGGCCCGGCGAAGATCAGGGCGAACGTCACCGCCAGGGCGACCCCGGCCCGCAACAGAAACGGTCGCCGCCGGCCGCGGGGCGAGGTGCTGCGGTCGCTGATGCGGCCCGCGACCGGATTGAGCACCACGTCCCACGCCTTGGGCACGAACACGATCAGTCCGGCGACGGCGGCCGCGACGCCGAGCGTGTCGGTGAGGTAGGGCAGGAGCAGCAGACCGGGCACCGTCCCGAACGTCCCGGTCGCGACGCTGCCGAGCGCGTATCCGCGGCGGACCCGGGCGGGCAGGACCGCGGCCACGGTCGGGGCTAGAGCGCGGCGTCGGTGCGCGCGTAGGCGCCGCGGTGGAACACCAGGGGCGGGAGTTCGGCGGTCGCGAGGTCCTGCACGGCGCCGATGACGATGAGGTGGTCGCCGCCGTCGTGCGAGGCGTGCAACGTGCAGTCGATCCACGCGGTCGCCCCGTCCAGGATCGGCGACCCCGACGGCGAGGACGTCCACCCCACCCCGGCGAACTTGTCCGTGCCCGACTTCGCGAACTGCGTCGAGAGCCCGCCCTGGTCCTGGGCGAGGACGTTCACGCAGAACCGCCCCGTGCCCTCGATCCGCGGCCACGACGACGAGTTCCGGCCCGGCAGGATGAGCACGAGCGGCGGGTCGAGCGACAGCGACGAGAACGACTGACAGGTGAACCCGGCGGGCTCGCCGTCGACGAGGCCGGTCACGATCGTGACGCCCGACGGGAAGTGCCCCAGCACCGAACGCATCGTGGTCGGGTCCGTGCTCGCCATGAGCGCCATCCTCCCCCGATCACCTCGCCCCGTCACGCCGAGCCCCGGGGCGAGCACCGGGAGATCGAGATGTGGTCGGTCTCAATCGTCCTCGACTTTGCGCTTTTTCCTCCTGGATGAGCTGTGTCACGCTGGCTCGCAAGACCTGCACGACGAGGAAGGGTTCACCGTGGAGACCTTCGTCCTGATCACCGGCGCCTGGCACGGCGGCTGGAGCTGGCGCCCCGTGGCCACGAAGCTCCGGGCGGCGGGACACCGCGTGTACACGGCGACGCTGCCCGGGCTCGACCTCGGCGACGACCCGCGCGGCGTCACCCTGACCGACTGCGCCGACGCGGTCGTCGGCCTCGTCGAGCGCGAGGACCTCACCGACGTGACGCTGCTCGGGCACAGCTGGGGCGGCTTCGTCCTCTGCGGGGCCGCACCCCGACTCGCGCCCCGCCTGCGTCGCAACGTCTTCTGGAGCGCCTTCGTCCCGCAGGACGGCGAGTCGCTCATGGACGCGGTGCCCCCGCACTACGCGGACCTCTTCTCCGCCCAGGCCGCCGCGAGCGGTGAGCAGAACACGGTGTCGCTGCCGTTCGAGGTGTGGCAGGGCGCGTTCATGCAGGACGCGAGCGAGGACGCCCAGCGCGCGGTGTTCGGCCTGCTCGCCCCGCAGCCGATGGGCACCTTCCGCGAGGAGCCGAACCAGAAGCCGTTCTTCGACCTCGACGTCCCCAGCGCCTACGTGCTCTCCGTCGACGACGTCGCGCTGCCGCCCGGCGAGTACGGCTGGACCCGCTTCCCGGAGCGCCTGGGCGTCACCGCGATCGAGGCGCCCGGCAGCCACGAGGCCAACTTCACCCGCCCCGGCGAGCTGACGGACGCGTTCCTGAAGGCCTGCGCGTGAGGGTCGCCGTCGTCGGTGCGGGGATCGGCGGCCTGACGCTCGGGCTCGCGCTGCGCGCCCGCGGCATCGAGGTCGACCTCTACGAACGCGCCGCCGAGCTCCGCGAGGTCGGCGCGGCGGTGGCGCTCTCGGCGAACGGCACGCGCGAGCTGGTCCGGCTCGGCGTCGGGGACGCCCTGGACCGGGTCTCGACGATGCCGACCGAGCTGATCTACCGCGACGGCCGGACCGGCGAGCGGATCGCCGCCCATCCCGGCGGCGCGACCTACCGGGAGCGCTTCGGTGCGCCCTACTGGGGCATCCACCGCGTCGACCTCCAGCAGGGCCTCGCCCGCGCGTTCGGTGAGGACCACCTGCACCTGTCGCGGACGGTCGCCGGCATCGGTGACGACGGCCGCTCGATCGCCTTCGCCGACGGCTCCACCGTCACGGCCGACGTCGTCGTCGGCGCCGACGGCGTGCACTCGGTGGTCCGCGAGTACGTCGTGCCGGGCGAGGGCCCGCGGTACTCCGGCACCAGCGCCTTCCGCGGGCTCGTGCCCCGCTCCGCCCTGCCGTCCCTGCCCGACCCGCTGGCCATCCAGTTCTGGGTCGGCCCGCACGCCCACCTGTTGCACTACGCACTCGGTGGAGGAGAGCGCGGCAGCAACGACGGAGACACCGTCAACTTCTTCGCGGTGCTCTGCGGCCCGGACACGTGGGACGGGGGCAACAGGGAGGTCCCCGACGGCGAGCTGCTCGCCGGCTTCGCGGGCTGGCACCCCGCCGTCGTCGAGATGCTCGCCGCCGTCCCGCAGAGCCCGCGCTGGCCGCTGCTCTCCCAGCCGCACCTGACCCGCTGGACCCGCGGACGCGTCGTGCTGATCGGCGACGCCTGCCACGCGATGCTCCCCCACCACGGCCAGGGCGCAAACCAGTCGATCGAGGACGCCGTCGTGCTCGCCGACCTCCTCGCCGCGCACGACCCCGACGAGGCCCTCGCGGCCTACCCCCGACGACGCCGGGCCCGCACCCGTGCCGTCTCCACCAGCGCCTGGGAGACCGGGACGCTCCTCCATCTCCCCGACGACGACGTCGACGGCCTGAAGGCGCGCGACGCGCGCTTCGCGGGCTACCTCGACGCGAACGCCTGGGTCCACGAGTACTCCGCCAGTGCAGTCACCCCCACCACGAAGGACACCGCATGACCACCACCGAGGACCAGTCCGTGTCCGACGCCGCCACCGCCGGCTCGCACGCCACCGACATCGCCCGCTCCGGCGCGGCCACCTTCCGCACCGGCGGCGGCGACGTCGACCAGGCCCGCGTCGCCACCGTCGTCGGCGCCGCGCTCGAGGGCATCCGCTCCGCGATCCGCGAGCACAAGGTCACCTACGACGAGTTCGACGCCTTCAAGCGCTGGCTGATCAGCGTCTCCGACACCGGCGAGTGGCCGCTGTTCCTCGACGTCTACCTGGAGTTCGAGGTCGAGAAGGTCGCCGCCGAGACCCAGGACGGCTCGGTCGGCACGATCCTCGGCCCGTTCTGGCTCGACGGGCAGGCCCAGCTCGACTCCCCGGCCACCCTGCCGATGCGCGACGACGAGCCCGGCACGCCGATGATCCTGGCCGGGCAGGTCACCGACACCGACGGGACGCCGCTCGCCGGCGCCAAGGTCGACATCTGGCACACGGACGAGGAGGGCTGGTACTCCGGCTTCGCCGCCAAGCCGCCGGCCGGGAACCTGCGCGGCGTCGTCACCACCGACGACCAGGGCCGCTACGAAATCCACACCCGCAAGCCCGCGCCCTACACGATCCCGCTGGACGGTCCGACCGGGCAGATGACGCTCGCCGCCGGCTGGAGCCCGTGGCGCCCCGCGCACATCCACCTGCTGGTCACCGCCCCGGGCCACCGCACGCTGACCACCCAGCTGTTCTTCACCGGCGACCCCTACCTCGGCAACGACGTCGCCTCGGCCGACAAGCCGGAGCTCACCCTCGACCCGCAGCCCACCGGCCACGGCGACGAGATCCGCTCGGACCGGGACTTCGTCCTCGAGGCCGAGTAGCACGTGGACCTCCGGCAGCTGCGCTACTTCGTCACCGTCGCCCGCACCCGGCACTTCGGGCGGGCGGCCGGCGAGCTGCACATCGCCCAGTCGCCGCTCTCGCAGGCGATCCGGCAGCTGGAGTCGCACCTCGGCGCCCCGCTGTTCGAGCGGACCACCCGCCGGGTCGACCTCACCGCCGCGGGCGAGGCGCTGCTGCCGGAGGCGGTCCGCATCCTCGAGTCGGTGTCCGCCGCCCGGGACCAGGTGTCGCGGGTGGCGGCCGGCGACCTCGGCGCCCTGCGGATCGGGACGACGGCCCTGGCGACCTACCGGCACGTCCCCCGGCTGGTCCGGCGCCTGGCGGACGAGCTGCCCGGGCTGTCGCTGACCTTCCGCACCGAGATGCTGACGCCCTCGCTGGAGTCCGCGCTCGCCGACCACCGGATCGACCTCGCCGTCCTGCGGCCCCCGGTCTCCGACGACGCCCTCGCCGTCCACCTGCTGGCGCGGGAACGGCTCGTGCTGGCGGTCGGCGCCGGTGTCGGGGTCGGACCGGCCGAGGGCCCGGTCGACCTGGCCGACCTGGCCGACGCGGACTTCGTCGTCTACTCCGCCCCGGGGTCGGTCGTGGGTGCCGCGGCCGACCGGGCCTGCCGCGCCGCCGGCTTCGTCCCCCGCCACACCCACGAGGCCGACCAGACCTCGATCGTGCTCGCCCTCGTCGCCGCCGGCGTCGGGGTCGCCCTGCTCCCGGAGTCCGTGCTCGCCGTCTCCGTCGCCGGCGTGGGATACCGGGAGCTCCGCTCACCCGCGCCCGTCACCGCGGACGTCGCCCTGGCGTGGCGCCGCGACGACCCCTCACCCGCGCTCGCGAAGGCCGTCGGCGTCCTCACCGCCGACCCGGCCGACCCCCAGCCTGGAGACCCGCCGTCATGAAGATCCGTACCGTCGAGGCGATCCCCCTCGCCGTGCCGTACCGGCGCCCGTTCGCCTTCGCCAGCGGCTCGGTGACCGCGGCGGACCACGTGCTCGTCCGGATCACCACCGACGACGGCCTCGTGGGCGTCGGCGAGGCCCCACCCCGGCCCTACACCTACGGCGAGACCGCGGCCTCGGTGGTCGCGGCCGTGCGCGACCTGTTCGCGCCCGTGCTCCTCGGCGCGGACCCGTTCGCCCGGGAGCGCATCCGGGCCGACCTGCACCGGACGGTCGCGAACAACGCCGCCAAGGGCGCCGTCGACACCGCGCTGTGGGACATCGTCGGGCAGGCCTGCGGGCAGCCGGTGCACGTCCTGCTGGGGCACGCGGCCGACGACGTGGCGGCGGCGCACATGATCGGACTCGGCACCCCCCGCGAGATGGTCGCCGACGCGGTCGAGATGCGCGACGGGTACGGCGTCGAGGCCTTCAAGGTCAAGGTGGGTCGCGGGCTCGGGGTGGACCTCGCGGCCGTCCGGGCCCTGCGCGCCGAGCTCGGCGACGCGGTCGAGCTCTACGCGGACGCGAACCGCGGGTGGGACGCCGACACCGCGATCGTCGCCGCCCGCCGCCTGGCCGACCACGGCGTGACGATGCTCGAGGAGCCGAACCCCGCCGACGACGTCCTCGGCCGGCGCCGGATCGTGCGCGCCTCCCCGATCCCGGTCGTCGGCGACGAGTCCACGATCACCCTCGGCGGCGTCGCCCGCTCCCTGCTCGACGGGGACGCCCAGTCGATCAGCGTCAAGGTCGCCCGCACCGGCTTCACCGACTCCGCCAAGATCGTCGGGCTCTGCGAGGGCCTGGGCGTGACGACGATGATCGGCAACCAGATCGACGGGATGGTCAACACGGTCGCATCCGTGGCGCTCGGGTGCGGCCTGACCGCGCTCGCCCGGCACCCGGTGGAGGTCACGAACTTCCTGCTCATGACCGACGACGTCCTCACCGAACCCCCGGTGATCACCGACGGGCGGATCGCGGCCCGGCAGGCCCCCGGCCTCGGCGCGACGATCGACCCCGACAAGCTCGCCCGCTACCGCGCCGACCAGTAGGAGCCCGACGTGCAGTTCCTCGTCCGCATGGACGTCCGCCTGCCCCACGACATGCCGCCCGAGGTCGCCGACGACCTCCGCGCCCGGGAACGCGACCGCGCCCACGAGATCCAGCGCTCGGGGAAGTGGCCGGAGCTGTGGCGGATCGTCGGGCAGTACGCCAACTACAGCCGCTTCGACGTCGACTCCGGCGACGAGCTGCACCAGCTGCTCTCCAGCCTGCCGCTCTTCCCCTACATGCAGATCGAGGTGACCGCGCTCACGCGCCACCCGTCGAAGCTCGACTGACGCTGCCGGTGATCGGAAGAGCCCGTGTCCTACTCGCGGGTCATGAGAGAGGGTGGCCGGTGTGCGTCTCCACCTGACCGACGAAGGACCGCGGGACGCTCCCGTGCTCGTCCTGCTGTGCTCGCTCGGCTCCACCGTCGACATGTGGGCCCCGCAGCGCCGCGAGCTCGCGGACACCTACCGGGTGCTCACCCTGGACACCCGCGGGCACGGCGCCTCCCCGGTGCCCGACGGTCCCTACACCGTGGAGGAGCTCGCGGACGACGTCCTCGAGACCCTCGACGGACTGGGCGTCGGCCGCGCCGTGTTCGCCGGGGTCTCGCTGGGTGGGGCGATGAGCCAGGCGATCGCCTTCCGCGCCCCCGAGCGGGTCGCCGCGCTCGGGCTGCTGTGCACCTCCGCGCGGTTCGCGAACCTCGACACCTTCGCCGAGCGCGCCCGCGTCGCCCGGGCCGAGGGCGTCGCCGGTCTCGCGGACGGCGTGGTCGCGCGGTGGTTCACCGACGACGTCGCTCCCGAGGTCCGGGACCGGATGCGCGACATGATCGCTGCGACCCCCGCCGAGGGCTACGCCTCCTGCTGCGAGGCCATCGTCGCGTGGGACTCCCGCGACCGGCTCGCCTCGATCGCCGCCCCCACCCTCGTGATCTCCGGCGCCGAGGACCCGGCGACGCCCCCGGACCACGGTCGGGCGATCGCCGACGGCATCCCCGGCGCGCGCTTCGAGATCGTGGACGACGCGGCGCACCTGGCCTCGTACCAGCGGCCCGAGGTCGTCACCCCGCTGCTCGCCGAGCTCCTGAAGGGAACTACTGCATGAGTGAGATCGACAAGGTGGTCGCGAGCGCCGACGAGGCGGTGGCCGACATCGCGTCCGGCGCCTCGTTGGCGGTCGGCGGTTTCGGCCTGTCGGGGGTGCCGATCGTGCTGATCGACGCGCTGAACCGCACCGACGCGACCGACCTGAAGGTCGCCTCGAACAACTGCGGCGTGGACGGCTGGGGCCTGGGCGTGCTGCTCGAGCAGCACCGCATCTCCCGGGTGGTGGCCTCCTACATCGGCGAGAACAAGGAGTTCGCCCGCCAGTACCTCGGCGGCGAGATCGAGGTCGAGCTCAACCCGCAGGGCACCCTGGCCGAGCGGCTGCGCGCCGCGGGCACCGGCGTCCCCGCCTTCTACACCCCCGCCGGGGTCGGGACGATGATCGCCGACGGCGGGCTGCCCTGGCGCTACGACGCCGACGGGAACATCACCGTCACCTCCCCGGCCAAGGAGGTCCGCGAGTTCGAGGTGACGCTGGCCGACGGCACCCGGGTGCGCAAGCCGCACGTGCTGGAGACCGCGCTGGACATCGACTACGGCATCGTCCGCGCCCTGCGGGGCGACCGGCAGGGCAACCTGGTGTTCAACAAGTCCTCGCGGAACTTCAACCCGCTCGCCGCGATGGCCGGCCGGGTGGCGATCGCCGAGGTCGAGGAACTCGTCGAGCCCGGCGAGATCGACCCCGACGAGGTCCACCTGCCCGGCATCTTCGTCCACCGCGTGGTCGAGCTGACCGCCGAGGAAGTCCAGCGCAAGCACATCGAGAAGCGCACGACGCAGGAGACGATGAACCGATGAGTCTCACCCGCGAGCAGATGGCCGCCCGCGCGGCGAAGGAGCTCCGCGACGGCTCCTACGTCAACCTCGGCATCGGCCTGCCCACCCTGGTCCCGAACTACGTCCCCGAGGGCGTGGGCATGGTGCTGCACTCCGAGAACGGGCTGCTCGGCGTCGGTCCGTACCCCTACGACGCCGACGTCGACCCGGACCTGATCAACGCCGGCAAGGAGACCGTCACGACGCTGCCCGGCGCCAGCTTCTTCGACTCGGCGCTGAGCTTCGGGATGATCCGCGGCGGCAAGGTCGACACCGCGATCCTCGGCGCCATGCAGGTCTCCCAGACCGGCGACATCGCCAACTGGATGATCCCCGGCAAGATGGTCAAGGGCATGGGCGGCGCGATGGACCTCGTGCACGGCGCCAAGACCGTCATCGTGCTCATGGAACACGTCGCCAAGGACGGCTCGCACAAGATCGTCGAGAAGTGCGACCTGCCGCTGACCGGCCAGGGCGTCGTCCAGCGCATCATCACCGACATCGCCGTCCTCGACGTCACCGAGGCCGGCCTGGTCCTGCGCGAACTGGCCGACGGCGTCACCGAGGACGAGGTCCGCGAGAAGACCGGCGCCGAACTCACCGTCGACCTAGCGGGCTGAGCAGGCCACCCCGGTTCTGCACGAACGGGTCGTTCGTCACGGTAGAAGGTGACGAACGGCCCGTTCGTACGTTCCGGGGGACCTCAAGCCACCCGCAGGACCACCATGCGGGCGCCGACCCCGGCCGCCTTGCGGTAGTCCACGAGGTCGGTGGACACGATCTCGATCATCGCCATCTGGGCGAGCCGGTCGACCTCGGCGCGGTAGCCGCCGGAGTCCCAGATGTCGTCGAGCACCGTCGCCACGATCGTCCCGCCCGGCCGGCTCAGCCGGACGAACTCGCCGAAGGCACCGGGCCCGACGTGGCCGTGGGTCAACGTGCCGACGCAGACCACGACGTCGTAGGAGTCCGCGGGCACCGGCAGCGCGCGCGAGAGGTCCGCGGGCGCGAGCCGCCGGTAGGCCCCCGTCGCCTTGGCCTTCTCCAGCATCCCGGGCGAGAGGTCGACGCCGTCGACCGTGGTGGCCCCCAGCGCCGCGAGCTCCACGCCCACCAGGCCGGTGCCGCACCCGGCGTCGAGGATCTCGCCGCCGACCCCGGCGGCGTCGGCCACGGTGCGGGCCGCGATCACCGGCGCCACGTAGCCCTGCGCGTCCCCGGCCAGCTCGGTGTCGTAGCTCTCCGCCCACTCGTCGTAGAGGTCGCGCGCGGCGTCCGGGTCGGCGAGCGTGTAGGCGCGCCGCATGTACGCGCTGCCGGCGGTGTTGGTCTCGAGCGGGTCGGGCGCACCGGCTCCTGTGTCGGCCATGCCCTCCATCCTCGCGTACCGGGCGCGGATCAGCCCGGGAACGCGCCCGCCCGAGGCAGCAGCGCCGGCACCCGGTAGCCCAGCGCGTCGGAGAGGTACTCCGCGATCGGGATCAGCGCCGCGAGGTCCAGCCCGGTCCGGACGCCCATCCGCTCGAGGGTGTAGACGAGGTCCTCGGTCGCGATGTTGCCCGTCGCGGCCGGGGCGAACGGGCAGCCGCCGATGCCGCCGTTGGACGAGTCCAGCCAGTCCACGCCCCACTCGTACGCGGCGACGGCGTTGGCGAAGCCGGTGTTGCGGGTGTTGTGGAAGTGCGCCCGGGTGATCACGTCCGGGGCCACCTCGCGCACGCCGTCGAGCAGGGTGCGCACCTGCGTCGGCACCCCGACCCCGATCGTGTCGGCGATCGCGATCTCCTTCGCCCCGGCCGCGGCCGCGCGCCGCGCCACCTCGACGACGCGGGCCGGGTCGACCTCGCCGTCGAACGGGCAGCCGAACGAGGTCGCGATCGTCACGGTCGCGAACAGCCCGGCCGACGCCGCCTCGGCCAGGACCTCCTCGGCCACCGCGGTGAGCTCCGCGGTCGTGGAGTTCTGGTTGGCCTTGGCGAAGCCGTCGGAGGCCGGCACCACGACGTTGACCTCGTCGACGCCTGCGGACACCGCGCGGTCGTAGCCGCGCCGGTTGAGCACCAGGCCGATGTGCGAGACGCCCTCCGGCCGCGGCACGCGCTCCATGACGGCCTCGGCGTCGGCCATCGCCGGGACCAGCTTCGGGTGGACGAACGACGCCGACTCGATCCGGGTCGCGCCGGCCCCGATCGCCTGCGTGATCAGCTCGACTTTCGCGCCCGTCTCCAGCACCGCGCGCTCGTTCTGCAGGCCGTCCCGCGGGCTGACCTCGACGATCCCGACCATGCCGCGTCCTCCCGTCGTGGGTGCACCGTCACCCGACCCTAGTCCCGGTCCGGCGTGTGGGCCGGTGGCCCGTGGCCGTCCGTGAACCCCCGTCGGGAGCCTTTCCGACGCGAACCGGACATGAGATCGTCGTCACTCCGCCGGTCGCCGGACGAGGGAGTCGACGATGCGTATCCGGGACGTCCTGAACACGAAGCCCGCCGGGGTGCTCACGGTCGGACCGACGACCCCGGTGCCGTCGCTGCTCGCGGCGCTCGCGGCGCGCGGGGTCGGCGCGGCGGTGGTGGTCGACGCCCAGGAGGCGGTCGTCGGGATGGTCTCCGAGCGCGACGTCGTGCGGCACCTGCACCACCGCGGGGCAGGGGTGCTCTCCGACACGGTCGAGACGATCATGACCGGGCCGGTGACCTCCTGCGGTCCCGACGACGAGGTCGACTCGCTCGGCGGGGTCATGACCGAGCGACGGATCCGCCACCTCCCCGTGCTCGAGGACGGGAGGCTGACGGGCATCGTCAGCATCGGCGACGTCGTCAAGGTCCGCCTCGACGAGCTGGAGGCCCACCGCTCGCAGCTGGAGGCCTACATCAACGGCTGATCCGGCCGGGCCCACCGCTCCACCTGCGCACGTCGCCGTACTGTGCCGAACATCGCCGGTCGGGGACAGGAGTCGCCGGGTAGCCGTCCGCATGAAGACGACGAGGCTCGGCAAGACGGAGCTCGAGGTGTCCCGCATCGCCTTCGGCACGTGGCAGGTGTCCGGCGAGTGGGGCTCCTACGACACCGACCAGGCCCAGCGCGCGATCCGCCACGCGCTCGACCTCGGGGTGAACTTCTTCGACACCGCGCAGGCCTACGGGTTCGGTGAGGCCGAGGAGGTGCTGGCGAACGCCCTGCGCAGCGAGCTCGACTCGCGCCGCGACTCCGTGGTCATCGCGACCAAGGGCGGCATCAACCCGGGCAGCGACAAGCCGCGCGACTCCAGCCGCGAGTACCTGCGCGCCGGGGTCGAGTCCAGCCTGAAGGCGATGAAGATCGACCACATCGACCTCTACCAGATCCACTGGCCGGACGACGGCACGCCGTTCGCCGACACCGCCGGCTACCTGCAGGAGATGGTCGACGAGGGCAAGATCCGCCACGTCGGCGTCTCGAACTTCGACGAGCGCCAGATGGCGGCGTTCGACCAGCAGCGCCCGGTGGAGACGCTGCAGCCGCCGTACCACCTGTTCCGCCGCGGGATCGAGCGCGACGTCCTGCCCTACGTGCGCGAGAACGACATCGGCACGCTGGTGTACTCGCCGCTCGGCTCCGGCCTGCTCACCGGCACGATGGACTCGTCGACGACGTTCGAGGACTCCGACTGGCGCTCGCAGGCCTCGGCCTTCCACGGCGAGCAGTTCGAGACCAACCTCGCCGTCGTCGAGCGGCTGAAGGAGTTCGCGGCCGACAAGGGCGTCGAGGTCTCGCAGCTCGCGATCGCCTGGGTACTGGCCCAGGAGGGCATCGACGTCGCGATCGTCGGCGCCCGCTCCGACCGAAACATCGAGCGTTCGCTGGCCGCGGTCGACGTGGACCTCTCGCCCGACGACCTCGCCGAGATCGAGCGCATCACCGCCGACGGTGTGCAGGTCTCCGGCGCGTCGCCGGAGGGCGTGGCGTAGCTCAGCGCCCGACGGCCGTCCGGGAGTCGCAGCGCTCCAGCACCGTCCCGAGCCCGCCGCGCGTGGCGACGACCACCAGCCGGTCGCCGACCTTCAGCGCACGGCGCGGCCGGGGCGGCATCTCCAGCACCGCGTCCGGCCCGGCGCCCCGGAACACCCCGACGACGCGGACCTCGCCGGGCTCCGCGAGCACGGAGACCGGCAGTCCGGTCACGAGCGACGCCCGGCCCACCGCCACCTCGGCCATCAGCAGGATGCGGCGGCCCACCGGGATGGTCGCGAGGACCTGGCCGTCGCGCAGGGCGGCCGCGAACACCGGCGCGGCCACGTAGGACACGCTGCGCGAGATGGCGTTCATGCTGCGCTCGACCCGGCCGGCGAGGTCGTCGTCGCGCAGCCGCAGCACCACGCGCACGGCCCGCTGGACCGAGCGGGCCGTCAGCGCCGCCTGCAGGTTCGTCGCGTCGTCGCTGGTCACCGCAACGAGCGCGCGGGCGTTCTCGACGCCCGCCTCGCGCAGCACCCGCTCCCGGGTCGCGTCGCCGAACACCACAGGCACCCGGGCCCGGGCGGCCGCCCCCACCCCCGCGGTGTCCTCGTCGCGCTCCACCGCGACGACCGGCACGCCGCGCTCGCGCAGGGTGGTGACGATGCGCTGGCCCACGTTGCCCAGGCCGACCACCACCACGTGGTCGCGCCGCGGTGCCCGGCGGGCGGTCCGGTCCACGGTCCGGGCGCTGACCGCGCTCTCGACCACCACCGCCGTCACGAGCGGGATGATCGCGATGCCGACGACGGTGACGAAGGCCTGGATCACCCGGACCGCGACGCTCGCCCCGGTGTCCGGCTGCGCGGCCCCCGCGGAGTCCAGCACCGCGAGGTACACGGCGTCGCCGAGGGAGTAGCCGCCGACCGTCGCGAAGGCCATCGTGCCCGCGACGAACAGCCCGACCAGGGCCAGCGTGGCGCGGGCGAGCCGCCGCGTCAGCGACCCGCGGACGAGCACCACGCTCCGCTCGACCGCGTTGCGCAGCCGCTCGGTCCGCGGCCGGGAGAGCTGGTCGGTCACCCGCGCCCGGGACTCGGCGCGCGCGAGCACGAAGTCGGCCGGGTCGGAGTCGTCGGGCAGGAGCCGGGGACCGCCGCGCGCGCCGGTCTGGGAGTTCGCGGCGAGCCCGCAGACGAGCGCCGCCTCCCGCACCTCGCGGCGCCCGGCCACCACGAACGTCCGCCCGGCGAGCCGCACGTGCTGGCGGGTGTTCCGTCCGATCGCCTGCGCCACGAACGACGGCGCGGCGGTCTCGGACACCGAGAGCACCGTCGCCGTCGGGAGGATGCCCTCGATGCGGGCCCCGAGCCCGGTGTTGAACAGCCGCACCACCAACCGCACCGACGGGTCGATCTCCTGCACGCGCAGGGCCCGGTGGATGTTCGTGACGTCCTCGCGGTCGACCAGTGCGACCGCGGTCGCCCCGAGCACCCCGGCGGCGAGGAACGTGCCGTCGTCGTCGTCGGACCGGCCGCCCTCGACCACCCGCACCCCGGGCGCGGCCTCGATCCGGGCGACGTAGCGCCCGGTCCGGTCGGCCACCACGACCACGATCTCGGTGCCGTGCCCGCGCTGGCGCCGGAGGGCCTCCACGATCCGGAGGGTCAGCAGGTTGTCGCCGCAGATGACGAAGCGCTCCGAGCGCGTCCCCCGCCCGCGCGCCCCGGACGGTGCCGCCCCCGCGCTCGTCACGAGCGGGACCCTAACGGTGCGTGACCTCGCCCGCGGCGTGATCGACCCGGTCGGCGCGCCCGACGTGGTGGTCGCGCGGCACTGCCACCTCGGTGTCGGCGATCCGCCCCCGCAGCCGCTCCGCGGACACGACCACCCAGCGCCGGGCCTCCTCGTCCCCGGCCCGCTCGAGCGCCGCGCCGGACGCGACCACCCCGCGCCAGCTCGAGCCCGTGCCGGCCGCGCCGCGCTTGGCGAGGTCGCAGAGCCGCGCGGCCTCGTTCACCGGGTCGCCGATGACGGTGTACTCGTAGCGGCGGGCGTCGCCGACGTTGCCGGCCACCGCCTCGCCCGCGGACACCCCGATCCCGGCGTGCGCGCCCACCCGCTCGAGCCGCCCGGCGAGCTCGCGTGCGGTCGCCAGCGCGCCGGCCGCCGCGTCGCCCACGTCCTGCGGCGCCCCGAACACCGCGAGCGCCGCGTCGCCCTGGAACTTGTTCACCCAGCCGCCGTGGCGCTCCACGGCCTCGACCACCTCGGTGAAGAACACGTTCAGCCGCTCCACGACCTCGGTCGGGGGGCGCGTCGCGGCGAGCGCGGTGGAGCCCACGAGGTCGACGAACAGCACCGCCACCTCGCGGACCTCCCCGCCGAGCTCCGAGGTCCCCGTCATCGCGGCGTCGGCGACGTCCCGGCCGACCTGCCGTCCGAACAGCTCCCGCATCCGGTCGCGCTCGCGCAGCCCCGCCACCATCGTGTTGAAGCCGGACTGCAGCAGCCCCAGCTCGGTGGTGTCGGAGACCTCGACGACGGTGTCCAGGTCGCCCTGCTCGACCCGGCGCAGCGCCCGGCGCACCGCGGTCACGGACGCGACGATCGAGGTGGACGACAGTGCCGTCACCAGGAACCCGACCGCGAACGCCATCGACGCCAGGACCAGCGTCACCCGGCCGAGACGGTCCACGGTGAAGTAGTCGGCATACACGAGCGAGGTCCCGGCGGCGATCATGACGCCGAGCAGGGGCACCCCGGTGCCCATCACCCAGGCGCCCAGCGAGCGGACCGCCACGCCGGGCAGGCCCCGCTCGGTCGGCGGTTCGCGGACGAAGACCTGCGCGACCTCGCGGCGCAGCGCCAGCTCGGAGCACCGGTAGGCCACCGTGACCGTGGCGATGCCGCCCAGCGCGATCATGCAGGCCACGGCGAGCGCGAGCGTCGTGGAGTACGCCGCGTCGACCACCGCGAACAGCCCGACCCCGATCGTCCACGGCACGGCCTGCACCACCGCGAGCCGGACGGGCGCCCGGAGCACGACCCGTCGGGCACGCCGGTGGTGGCGCGCCACGGCCTCGGCGCCCGCGGCCGGGCCCGGTGGATCGGGGACCCGCAACCACGCCCAGCCGAACCCGAAGGCGGCGAGCCCGGCGAGCGGGGCGTAGAGCCCCAGCAGGACGAGGTTCGCGCGCAGCGCGCTGGTCTCGTCGTCGACCAGCGCGCGGAAGGGCAGCACCCACGCGGCCAGCCCGACGAGGATCGCGGCGCCGAGGACGTTGGACACGACGACGAGCGCCCCGACCAGCACCTTGGTCGCCCACGCGACCTGGTGCGGGGCCTCCTCGTGCGCTCCGGCGCCCGTCACGTCCCCGACGGTAGCCACGGCCCGCTCACCCGCGCGGGTGATGTGGCCGGATCGACCCGGTGGCGCCCTCAGGCCTGGGCCGCCATCCCGCCGCTCCCCCGGGCGGCCTCCCCGGCCTCGTCGGTCCCGTCGGTGGCGGCCACGGGGTCGCAGGGGTCGTGGGACGCGAGCCGGTCGGCGGGCGCGGAGTACTCGGTCTCCTCGTGGCGGCCCCGCAGGCACTGCCGTCCGACCACCTCCCAGCGCGCCCGCTCCCCCGCGTCCGCGCGCGACACCGCCGCCCCGGAGGCCGCGACGCAGCCCGGCACGGTCTTCGCCAGGTCGGTGAGCCGGGCGGCCTCGTTCACCGGGTCGCCGATGACGGTGTACTCGTAGCGCCGGGCGTCTCCGATGTTGCCGGCCACCGCCGGACCGGCCGACACCCCGATGCCCGCGGACACCGTGCCCAGGGCGTCGAGCCGTGCCGCCAGGTCGCGGGCAGCGGCGAGGGCGCACCCGGCCGGGTCGGCGACGGCGCTCGGCGTGCCGAAGACCGCGAGGGCCGCGTCGCCCTCGAACTTGTTGATCCAGCCGTGGTGGGCCTCGACGGCGTCGACCACCCGGGCGAAGAACGTGTTCAGCACGTCCACGACCTCGTGCGGCGGCCGGTCGAGCGCCATGCGGGTCGACCCCACGAGGTCGACGAAGAGCACCGCGACCTCCCGGACCTCGCCGCCGAGCTCCAGGTCGCCCTCCATCGCCGCCTGCGCGACGTCCTCGCCCACGTGCCGGCCGAAGAGCGCCCGGATGCGGTCCCGGTCGCGCAGGCCCGTGACCATCGTGTTGAACCCCGCCTGGAGCAGACCGAGCTCCGTGGCGTCCGTGACCGGCACGGTGACGTCCAGCTCGCCGGACTCGACGCGCCCCAGCGCCCGCCGGACCGCGACGACCGGTCCCGCGATCGAGTTGGCGGTGAGCGCGGTGAGCAGGAAGCCCACCGCCAGGGCGATCGCGGCCAGGACCAGCACCACGGTGCCGAGCCGGGTGACCGTGTAGTAGTCCGGCACGATGAGGCTGGTGGCGGCGATCAGCGCCACCCCGACCACCGGGACCCCGGTGCCGAGCACCCAGCCGCCGACCGACCGCACGGCGACCCCGGGGAGGGTGAGCCCGTTCGGCGGGTCCTGGGAGAGCACCCGGGAGACCTCCCGGCGCAGCGCGATCTCGGTGAGCCGGTAGGCGACGGCGACCGTCGCGAGGCCCCCGAGGGCCACCACGCAGGCGACGACGAGGGCCAGCCGCGGCGAGTAGGCCGCGTTCATGCCCGCGAAGAGGACGACCGCCACGCACCAGGGCACGGCCTGCACGACGGCGAGCCGGAACGGCGCGCCGACCACCACGGCGCGGGCACGACGACGGTGCAGGCGCCACGCCTCGTCGTCGGCGTCCCGATCGGGGGGCGGGGGCACCCGGACCCAGGCGAGCCCCCAGGCCACGCCGACGACCACGGCGACCAGCAGGTAGGCGCCGAACAGCCCGACGTTGCGGGAGATCGCCCCGCTCTCGTCGGTGACCAGCGCGCGGGTGGGCAGGACCCACCCGGCGAGCGTCAGGACGATGGCCGCACCGACCACGTTGGACACGACGACGAACGCGCCGGCCGTGGCCTTGCTGAACCAGCGCACGTCCTGGCTCGACGCGTCCGCGTCCTGCGCGGGGGTGTTCACCGTCCCCACCTTACCGGTACTCGGAGTACCGGTAAGGTCGGATGAGGCCCGTCACCTATCCGGGCATCCCCGGGGTCGACGGCGGCGCCGGCGGCAGCGCCGAGTCCGGAGCGCCCTCCGGCTTGATCTTGCCGCCCTGGCGCGGCAGCCCGGCCTCGATGCGGCGCTCGTTCGCCTCGCGGATCTTCTTCGCCGGCAGCGAGAGCCGCCAGATCGACCGCGTGGCCTGCCAGAACTGCCGCGGGAACGAGCCCGTCGTGTAGGGCAGGTCGTACTTGTCGCACAGCGCCCGGACGCGCTCCGCGATCTCGGGGTACCGGTTCGACGGCAGGTCCGGGTACAGGTGGTGCTCGATCTGGTAGCCCAGCGACCCGGACATGACGTGCATCAGCCGGCTGCCGGTGAAGTTCGCCGACCCGAGCAGCTGGCGCAGGTACCACTCGCCCTGCGTCTCGTTCTCCAGCTCCTCCTCGGTGAACACCTCGGCGCCGTCCGGGAAGTGCCCGCAGAAGATGATCGCGTAGGACCAGACGTTGCGGATGATGTTCGCGGTGAAGTTCGCGGACGCGGTGTGCACCGCGTTGGGGCCGGTCAGTGCCGGGAACAGCACGTAGTCCTTGCCGACCTGACGGGCCTGCTTGCGCAGGATGTCGAGGAACTTCTTCTTGAACTCCTCCGGGTCCTCGAGCCTGAGCTTGACGAGGCCGTCGATGTCCAGGTCGTGCAGCGAGACGCCGTACTCGAAGAAGGTCATCAGCAGCGTGTTCACCACGGGCTGCGTCAGGTAGTACGGGTGCCACGGCTGGTCGGAGCGGACGCGGAGGATCTCGTACCCCACGTCCTTGTCCTTGCCGATCACGTTCGTGTACGTGTGGTGCAGGTAGTTGTGGGAGTGCTTCCACTGGTCCGCGGGGCAGACGTTGTCCCACTCCCACGTCGACGAGTGGATCTCCGGATCGTTCATCCAGTCCCACTCGCCGTGCATGACGTTGTGGCCGATCTCCATGTTCTCGAGGATCTTGGCCACGCCCAGGGTCAGCGCACCGGCCCACCACAGCTCCCGCCGGTGGCTGCCGAACATCATCACGCGGGCGGCCACGTTGAGCCGCCGCTGGATCGTGATCAGCCGGCGGATGTACGCGGCGTCGTCGTCCCCGCGCGACTCCTCGATGTCGGAGCGGATCTGGTCGAACTCCCGGCCGAGCGCCTCGACGTCGGCCTCGGAGAGGTGTGCGAACTCCTTGACGTCCCGGATCGCCACGCTGTCTCCCTCGGATCGATTGCGGTGGTCGGTGACTCGGTACTCGTGCAGGTCAGGCGTCGACGACGCAGTCGCCGGCCGCCGCGGTCACGCAGGTCTGGATCTTGACGGCGTCCCAGCTCTGCCCGCCGGTCCCGTCGGCCCGGTGCTCGGTGCCGTCGCGCAGGTCGCGCACGGTGCCGGAGCGCAGCGGCACGACGCAGGTGTGGCAGATGCCCATGCGGCAGCCGAACGGCAGCTGCAGGCCGGCCTGCTCCCCGGCCTCGAGCAGCGTCGTCGCGCCGTCGATCTCGATCTCGGCGTCGGAGGACGAGAACGTCACCGTGCCGCCCTCGGCCTCGCCCCCCGCGAGGTTCGCCGAGAACCGCTCCACGTGCAGCTGGTCGGAGGCGTCGGCCTCCTCCCACACCCGCTCGGCGTCGTCGAGCATCTCGTTCGGACCGCAGACCCAGGCCTCCCGCTCGGCCCAGTCCGCGCACACCTCGTGCAGCGAGTCCAGGTCCAGGTGACCGTCCTCCTGCGTATGGCGGCGGATCACGGTGAGCGTCTCGTGCCGGTCCTCGAGCTCGTGGAGCTCGTCGGAGAACAGGAAGTGCTCCGGGTCGGGCGCGGAGTGCACGACGACGACGTCGGGCATGGTCGAGCGCCGGTCGAGCGTGCGCAGGAAGGCCATGATCGGGGTGATGCCGGAGCCCGCAGTCAGGAAGAGGATCTTCTTCGGCGGCGGGTCGGGGAGCACGAAGTCGCCCTGCGGCGGGGCCAGCCGGACGATCGTGCCCGGGGCGACGCCGCGGACCAGGTGCTGGGACAGGAAGCCCTCGGGCTGGGCCTTGACCGTGACCGACAGGTGCCCGGCGTCGCGCTTGGGCGGGGAGGTCAGCGAGTACGACCGCCAGTGGAAGCGCCCGTCGACCTGCACCGCGATCCCGACGTACTGCCCGGGCTGGTGGTCGAACGACCAGCCCCAGCCGGGCTTGATGACCAGCGTCGCGGCGTCGTCGGTCTCCTGCACGACCTTGACGACCTTGCCGCGCAGCTCACGGGCCGACCAGAGCGGGTTCAGCAGGGTCAGGTAGTCGTCGGGCAGCAACGGAGTGGTGAACCGGGAGGCCGCGGAGCGCAGCCGCT
Organism: Actinomycetospora aurantiaca; assembly: GCF_037401875.1. Taxonomy (NCBI): domain Bacteria; kingdom Bacillati; phylum Actinomycetota; class Actinomycetes; order Pseudonocardiales; family Pseudonocardiaceae; genus Actinomycetospora; species Actinomycetospora aurantiaca. The sequence continues at coordinate 21,446 of NZ_JBBEGN010000029.1, forward strand.
GGACCGGTCGGGGGAGTTTCGCCGACGCCTCGTTCACGACCGCCTCCGTATCGCCACTGACCCCGTCGCCGTGTGCGTCCCCCCGGGTGACCCGGAGGTGGTGGCGCGGGGATGTCCTGTGTGAGGCAGATCAAAACATCTCGCGGAGTCATATGACATCCCGGGATGTCAGATGGTGCCGACGTCGCCGTCCTCGAGCACCTGCGAGGCCTCGCGCACCAGTTCGCCGACCGCGCGGGGCATGGTCTCCCGGAACGCCGACATCACGGTCCGGGCGGCGATGGGCTGCAGGCTCGCGACCGCGTGGCGCACGTTCTCGAGCCCGTCGAGGGGCAGGCCGGCGGCGACGAACTCCTGCCAGACGGTCCGGCGGAAGAGGTCGACGAACCCGTCGGCGACCTCGTCGAGGTGGGCGAGGACGGTCTCGCGGGTGCGCAGCAGCGCCTCGACCGGCAGCCCGAGCGCGGCCGCCTCGACCCCGGCGCGGACCATCTCGGGGCTGTGGACGCGGATGTGGTCCCCGCCCATCTCCTCGACCATCCCGGCCTCGACCAGGGCCTCGAAGGACGCGGGCTCGCCGCCCACCCAGGACGCGAACTCCTCGCGGGTGAGCTCCACCGGCGGCTCGGCGCGCCACGGCGTCATCATCTCCAGGTACTGCGCGAGCGCGCGCTCGGCCGACTGGTTGGGGGTGGCCTCGACGAGCCGCTCGATCGCGGCGAGCGAGAACCCCTCCGCCTGCAGGTGCGTGATCAGCTCGAGGCGGGCGAGGTGCTCCGCGCCGTAGAACCCGGTCCGTCCCTGCATCCGCGGCGGCGGGAGCAGGCCGCGGGCGGCGTGGGCGCGGACGTTGCGGACCGTCATCCCGGCGTGGGCCGCCAGACGGTCGATCGTCCACTCCGCCACCGCGCCCACCACGTGAGACCACGCTACGGACGTCCGGCGCCGCGGTCGATTCATGTTACCGGGGGTACCGCGTAGCCAGTACCGGTGTGCGGGTCTCCTGGTCGGCGGTGCCGCGGCGGCGAGCGGCCGTGGGAGATTGCGCTCCATGGTCCTGTGCGCGATCGCCCCGCCCTCCCTGCTGCTCCGCCTGGCGGACGCCGGGTCGCCGTCCGCCCGGGAGGCGGCCCTGGAGACGCTGCGGGTCTCGGAGCGCCTGCGCGGGCGGCGGCTCGCCGTGGCGCAGGCGCTGCGCGCGCAGGGCCGGGCGGTGCCGCCGGACCGGCCCGGGGTCACCGCGAACACGGTGTTCGACGTGGCGGGCGGCGAGGAGTCCGCCCTGCCCGGGACGCAGGTACGCACGGACGGCGACCCGCCGTCGTCGGACACCGCGGTCAACGAGGCCTACGACCACGCCGCCGCCACCGTGGCCTTCTACCGCGAGGTCCACGCCCGGGAGTCGATCGACGGGCGCGGACTGGACCTGGTCTCGTCGGTGCACTTCGGGCAGCGCTACGACAACGCCTTCTGGACCGGCGAGCAGATGGTCTACGGCGACGGCGGGGGCGGCACCTTCGTCGCGGGTGCGCTGACCCGCTCGCTGGACGTGATCGCCCACGAGCTGACCCACGGCGTGACCCAGTACACCGCGAACCTGGTCTACGAGGCCCAGAGCGGGGCCCTCAACGAGTCGTTCTCCGACGTCTTCGGGATCCTGGTCAAGCAGCGCGTGGGCGGGATCGACGCTGCCGCCTCGGACTGGCTGATCGGCGCCGGCGCGCTGGAGCCGTCGCTGGGGACGGCCCTTCGCAGCATGCTGGCGCCCGGCACGGCGTACTCCGGGGACGACCAGCCCGCGGACATGGACTCCTACCGCGAGCTGCCGGTCGACGACGACCCGCGCAACGACAACGGCGGCGTCCACATCAACTCCGGCATCCCCAACCGGGCCTTCGCCGAGGCCGCGCGCGCCCTGGGCGGGAACGCGTGGGAGACGGTCGGCCCGGTCTGGTACGCGGTGCTCACCGAGCGGCTGCGGGCGGACGCGCAGTTCGCGGACGCCGCGTCGGCGACCATCGCGGTCGCCGCGGAGCGCTACGGCGACGGGTCCCGCGAGCACGACGCGGTGCGCGGCGGCTGGGACGCGGTGAAGGTCGTCCCCGCCCCGGATCCCCGATGAGGGTGACCGTGGTGCGCTCCGGCGGGGTCGCCGGCATGGTCACCACCACCACCCTGGACGCGGCGGACCTCGACGACCCCCGCACCGCCGAGCTCCGCTCGCTGGTCGCCGCGTGCTCGTTCCGCGAGCGCTCGGGCCCGGTGGCGCCGGCCCTGCGCGACGGCTTCGCCTACGAGGTCACGGTGCACGACGACGACGGGTCGTCGCGGGGCGTCCGGTTCGTCCAGGGCACCTCGCCGGAGGGCATGGACGCCCTGCTGCGGTGGGTCGAGGACTGCCCGGCCGGACGGCGGGAGACGGGCCGGTGACGAACGGACGGCAGCCGCTCTCCAGTCGGCCGCGGGGCACGGCGCGCGGCGGCGTCACCGACGACGAGCTCCGCGCCGCCTGGGCCCGCTGGCTCGGCGCGCTGCGCAACCGTGGGTGCGACCCGGCGCCGGTCCTGCGCCCCGGCGCCGCGCCCAGCACGCTCGCGGTCGCCGAGCAGGCGGTCGGCGCCCTGCCGGAACCGGTGCGGGCGCTCTACGCACTGAACGACGGTCAGGAGGACGCCGCCGGTCCGCTCGTGTTCCCGGCGCACGCCTTCTGCTCGCTCGACCGTGGGACGCGGGCGGCCCGGGGGGACGACCCCGGCCTCTGGCCGCTCGCCGAGGACGCCGTGGGCCACCACCTGCTGGTCGAGCGGGAGACCGGGCGTGTCGTGGTCGCGAGCGGGTCCGGCTACCGGGAGCTCGCGCCGGACCTGGTCGCCTACCTGGGCCTGCTGGCCGACACCGAGCTCGACCTCCCGGACGCCGGCTCCTGGGACGCACCCGGCCTGCGGTGACCTCACGCGGCGGCCGGCCGGAGCATCGGCACGTGCGGGATGCCGTCCTCGTCGTAGCCCGGGCCGGACACCGTGAAGCCGAACCGTTCGTAGAACCCCTGCGAGCGCACCTGCGCGCCGAGCACCACCGCGCCCGGGAGGATGGCCAGCGCGGCGCCGAACAGGGCCGCGCCGGCCCCGGTCCCGCGGAACGCGGGGGCGGACACGACCCGCCCGATCCGCGTGGTCCCGTCCGGCTCGGCCAGCACACGCAGGCACGCGGTCAGCTCGCCGCCGTCCGCCCGTGACCACCAGTGCTCCGCCTCGAGGTCCCGGCCGTCGAGCTCGGGGTAGGCGCAGCGTTGCTCGACGACGAACACGTCGACGCGCAGGGCGAGCACGGCGTAGAGGTCGCGGGGGTGCATGTCGTCCAGGCGGGCGCGGTGGATCACCCCACGAAGGGTGGCACCGGCCCCGTCCGCCGGTGTAGGACTCCCGTGTGGGCACCGAGGATCTGGAGCGGTTCTGGCCGAGCCGTCGCCTCGACGCCTTCGACGAGTTCTGTCGCCCGAGCGCCTGACGTCCCCCGCCGGACGTCCGCACGCCCCTGCCGGCATCCCACTCGTCCGAAGGACCTCCTCGCCATGACCGTGCTCAGCGCCGACCCCACCACCGTCCCCGCCGCGTCCCCCACCGGGACCGTCGTCCTCGACCCCGTCCGCCACGGCCTGGTCGACGCCGCCGGCGGCAGCCGCGACCTGGACGCCATGCTCGACGAGGCCCGCGCGGCAGAACGGGACGGCGCCACGTCCGTCGTCGTCCCCACCGCGGGTGCGGGCGCCCCCGCACCCCGCCACTGGCCCGCCACCGCGCAGGCCCTCGCGGTCCTGCTCGCCACCACCCGCGTGCGGGTGGTCGTGCCGCTGCGGGCCCGGGCGTGGTCGGTCGACGCGGTGGCGCGCTTCGCCACGAGCGCGACCGGGCTCGCCGGGGACCGGCTCGTCGTCCGGGTGCTCGGCGCCGGCGCGGAGCCGTTCGCGACGCGGCTGCGGGCGGCCTGGCCGGGCACGGTCGTCGTCGGCGAGGCGGACCCGGCGGATCCGGTCGCGGCCTGACCATCCCGTGGGGGCGGAGGCGCCCACCACACCCCTGACACTTGAAGATTGAAGCGATAGTGCTACGCTCAGGCCTATCAGTTGATGCTTCAAGTGTCCGGGAGGACGCCATGACCGAGACCGCCGCCCCGCAGCTCGCCCTCGCCGGCAGCTACCAGATCGACCCCGCCCACAGCCGCATCGGCTTCACCGCGCGCCACGCCATGGTCACGAAGGTGCGCGGGTCGTTCGGGGAGTTCCGCGGCACCGCCGTCATCGACGAGGCGAACCCCGCCGCGTCGTCCACGGAGATCGTCATCGCCGCCGCCAGCTTCGACTCCAGCCAGGAGCAGCGCGACGGCCACGTCCGCAGCGGCGACTTCCTGAACGTCGAGGTCTACCCCGAGATCACGTTCCGCTCCACCGCGGTCGAGAAGGTCGGCGACGACGTCTGGCGCATCACCGGCGACCTGACGATCCGCGACGTCACCAACTCGATCACCGTCGACTTCGAGCAGAACGGCGTCGCCAAGGACCCGTTCGGCAACGAGCGCGCCGGCTTCGAGGGCTCGACGACGATCAACCGCAAGGACTACGGCATCACCTTCAACGCCGCCCTGGAGACCGGCGGCGTGCTGGTGAGCGACAAGGTCGGCCTCGAGTTCGACATCTCGGCGATCAAGCAGGCCTGATCCCGGCCTCGCGGGAGCGGTGACCCCGGCCGGGCCCTCCTGTGGCCCGGCGGGGTCCCACCCGCCACACTGGCCCCCCACGGTCGGGCGAGGTGAGAGGGGCGGGTCGTGGATTTCGACGTCTTCGTCGAGGTACCCCGGGGCAGCCGGAACAAGTACGAGCTGGACCACGAGAGCGGCAAGCTCCGGCTCGACCGGACCCTGTTCACCGCCACCCAGTACCCGGCCGACTACGGGTTCATCGAGGACACCCTCGGCCAGGACGGCGACCCGCTGGACGCCCTCGTGCTCGTGCAGGAGCCCACCTTCCCGGGGTGTCTGGTGCGCAGCCGCGCCATCGGCATGTTCCGCATGACCGACGAGGCGGGTGGCGACGACAAGGTGCTCTGCGTGCCGGTGGACGACCCGCGCCTGGAGCACCTGCGCGACATCCACCACCTCGACCAGTACCACCGCATGGAGATCCAGCACTTCTTCGAGGTCTACAAGGCGCTGGAGCCGGACAAGTCCGTCGAGGGCCACGAGTGGGTCGGGCGTGCCGCGGCCGAGAAGGAGGTCCAGGCCTCCGTCGAGCGGGCGACCGAGGCGGGCTTCACCACGTGACCGCCGCCGACCGCCGGGGCCTGCTGGGCGGTCCGCGGCGCGACGGGCCCGTCCCCAAGCTCACCGTCGTCGGGGTGATCTGGCTCTTCGTCGGCGTCGTCGCCCTGATCACCGCGATGCTCATGCCCTCGCTGTCCATCGCGGTCTTCGGGGTGCTCTGCCTGGTCGGCGGGGCCGCCCTGTTCTTCGGCCAGCGCGCCCGGGAACGGTTCGAGCAGGACGAGGGCCTGCTCGGCACCGACCCGGCCGGCGTCGACCCGGAGCCCGCCGCACCGGCCGACGACCCCGTCGACCCGGTCGACCCCGGGGACGACCGCCACGCCACGCGGGTCATGTCGACCGGCGGCGAGGACGACACCGACATCATCGACGCGGAGTACTGGGAGCCGTCCCCGTCCGACCAGGACGACGGCACCGGCTACGACGACGACGAGACCGCCTACCAGCGACGCCGCCAGGAGGAGTTCGCCCGCGAGGCGCGCGAGTACGAGGCCGGGACCTCGACCGGTACCGGAGACGCGGACGGGGACGACTCGACGGAGCAGTTCGGGGCCGCCGACGACCGGCCCGACCGCGAGACCGCGAAGACCGGCGAGACCGACGAGACCGACGGGCGGGACGACACCGACGACGCCGACGACACGCGCCGGTCCGGGAGTGCCGACCGGTGAGCGTCGCGACCGAGGCCGGGGCACCCGTCGTCGTCACCCCGTCCGGGCCGGTCCGCGGCCGGGTCCACGCCGACGGCGGCGTCGTCGAGTTCCTCGGCCTGCGCTACGCGCAGGCGGAGCGCTTCGGCGCCCCCGTGCCCGAGCCCGCCTGGGACGACGTGCGCGACGCCCGGAACCCCGGCCCGCAGTGCCCGCAGCTCGCCTCGCGCATGGACGCGATCGCCGGGCCGTCGAACGCCGACGAACTCGGCCAGGACGAGGACTGCCTGCGCCTGTCCGTCCGCGCCCCCGCCGACGTCCGCCCGGACGAGCGGCTGCCGGTGCTCATGTGGATCCACGGCGGCGCGTACGTCATCGGCGGGGTGGACCTGTCCTGGTACGACACGGCGCGCCTGGTCCGCGAGGGCCGCGTGGTGGCGGTCGGCGTCGGCTACCGGCTCGGCGTCCTCGGGTGGCTCCGCTCGCCCGGGGTGTCGCCGGGCAACCTCGGGCTGGCCGACCTCGCCGCGGCCCTGCACTGGATCCACCGGCACATCGCGGCGTTCGGCGGTGACCCGGACGCGGTGACGCTGGTCGGGGAGTCCGCCGGCGCTCACGCCATCGCCTGCCTGATGGGCGCCCCGGACCTGCGGCCGCTGTTCCACCGGGTGGTCCTGCAGAGCGGCCAGCTCGGGCTGGGGCTGGGCACCGAGCGCTCGGCGGCCCGTGTCGCGGGCTACGTCGACGACGCCCTCGACGGCGCCGACCCGCGCACGGTCGGCGTCGACGCCCTGCTGGAGGCCCAGCGCCGGGCGATGGTCCGCCACGCCGGGCCCGGCGGGATCAACTCGTCGCCGGCGTTCACCCCCGTGGCCGGGATCGCGCCGTTGGTCGGGGTGTCCGCCGCAGACCCGTGGGTCGCGGCCGCGCACTCGGGTCACCCGATGATCATCGGGACCACCCTCGACGAGGCCAACACCTTCGTCCACATCGCGCCGCCGCTGCGGAGGCTGCGACGACGGTTCCCGACGGCGGTCGGGGTCGGGTCGCGGCTCGCCACCCACCGCGTGTTCACCTGGCCCGCGCAGCGCCTCGCCACCCGCGCCGCCGCGGCGGGGACCACGGTGAGCACCTACCGGTTCACGTGGTCCGCGCCGGACTCCGACCTCGGGGCCTGCCACGCGATCGAGCTGCCGTTCCTGTTCGGCGGCCGGGAGGCGTGGCAGGAGGCCCCGATGCTGGCCGGGGCCTCCTGGGACGACGACGTCGAGCCCCTCGGCCGGTCGCTGCGCCGGTGGTGGCTGGACTTCGTGACCGGCCGGGAGAGCGCTGCTCAGACGCCCTCGAGCGCCAGCGCCTCCCGGTAGCGGGCGACGTTGGCCAGCTTGACGTCCTCGTAGCCGCGCACCATGTCCGGCAGCGCGGCGATCGTGGCCGCCCGGTCGACCTCGCCGCCCGCCGCCATCGCGACGAGCTGCGGGACCAGTGCCCGGTACTCGGCCACGAGCTCCCGCTCCACCCGCCGGACCTCGGCCCGGCCGAACGGGTCCAGCGCGGTCCCCCGCAGCCGGCGCATCGCCCGCAGGGAGACGTACCCGGGTCGGAACCACGGGCCGAGCGTGAGCTTGCGCCGCAGGCCCATGGCCCGCAACGACGGCGGGTGCAGCTTCCACGAGATCCGGGCGTCGGCCCCGAACTCCGCGCGGACCGACGCCCCGAACGCCGGGTCGAGCGAGAGCCGGGCGACCTCGTACTCGTCCTTGTAGGCCATCAGCTTGTGCAACCCGACGGCGACGGCCTCGGCCAGCTCGGCCGGGCCGTCGACGAGGCCGCGCACCACGTCGGCGTAGGACCGTGCGTAGGCCGCGTCCTGGTAGGCCACCAGCTCCGGCACCCGGATCCCGACGATCCGCTCGAGCTCCGAACCCGCCGGCGCCCCGACCGACGCGACGATCTCCGCGGCCGCCGCCGCACCCGCCGTCGTCAGCCCCGGGACGCCGATCGCCGCCGGACGGGTCACCGAGTCGACCACCGCTCCGAAGGCGGCGGGGTCCGCGACCGACTGCCGGCCGCGCCGGAACGCCTGGACGTTCTTCTCGACGGCGGCCCCGTTGAGCTCGAACGCCGCCTCCACCGCGGAGGCCGGGAGCGGGAGCGCGCCGAGCTGATAGGCCGCGCCGAGCAGGATCGTCAACGAGAACTGATCGTCGCCGAAGAGCGCCTCGGCCAGCGCCCGCGCGTCCAGCACCGCCCCGACGTCGTCGCGCACCGACGACCGGATCCGCCCGAGCACCGCGTCGACGGCCGGGTAGGTCACGGTCGGGTCGACGACCTGGTCGCCGGTCGGGACCTTCGCGCTGGAGACCACGCCGACCGTGCGCGACGACGACGCCGCCTTCAGGTACGCCGGGTCGGCAGCGACCAGGAGGTCCGCGCCGAGGTAGAGGTCGCACTCCCCCTCGGCCGCGCGCCCGGCCAGCTCGCCGTCGCCGATCTTGACGTCGGAGACGACCGCACCGCCCTTCTGCGCGAGCCCGGTCTGGTCGAGACCCCGCGTCGGACGGCCCGCGATCCGGGCCGCCGCCGCGAGGACCTGGGCGATCGTGGTGACGCCCGTGCCGCCGATGCCCGCGAGCCGGACCACGGCGTCGTCGGGAACGGTCCGTCGTGGCTCTCCCAGCACGTCCGCGGCCAGCAGCTCGACCTGCGCGACCGGCCGCGCCCCGCCCGGCTCGACGACCGTGAACGCGGGGCAGTCGCCGTCCAGGCAGGAGTAGTCCTTGTTGCACGACGCCTGGTGGATGCGGGTCTTGCGGCCGAACTCGGTGTCGACCGGCGTCACCGACAGGCAGTTGGAGGCCTGCCCGCAGTCGCCGCAGCCCTCGCAGACCCGCTCGTTGATGACGACGCGGGTGCTCGGGTCGGCGAGCTTGCCGCGCTTGCGCTTGCGCCGCTTCTGCGCCGCGCACTCCTGGTCGTGGATCAGCACGGTGACGCCGGGCGTGGCCGCGAGCAGCTCCTGGGCCTCGTCGATGCGGGAGCGGTCCCAGACGACGACGCCCTTCGCGAGCTTCACCCGCCGGTAGCGGGCGACGTCCTCCGTCGTGACGATCACCCGCGCGACGCCCTCGTCGAGCAGCACGCGCACCAGCTGCGGCATCGACAGCTCGCCGACGGCGTCCTGCCCGCCGGTCATCGCGGCCGCACCGTTGCGCAGCAGCCGGAAGGTCACGTGTGCCTTCGCGGCGACGGCCGCGCGGATCATCAGGCTGCCGGAGTGGTGGAAGGTGCCGTCGCCCATGTTCTGCACCCAGTGGGCGGCCTTCGCGGGGTCGGCGAACGGCTCGGTCCCGAGCCAGTGCGCGCCCTCGCCGCCCATCTGCGTGATGCCGGTGACCTCGCCGACCTGCGCCTCCGGCATGAGCATGACCATCGTGTGGCAGCCGATGCCCGCGCCGACCAGCGAACCCTCCGGGGCGGAGGTGGTCGACGTGTTGTGCGGGCAGCCGGAGCAGTAGTACGGGTTGCGGGTGGCGCCCGCGAGCGGCAGGTCGATGCGGGTGCGGACCTGGCGGCGGGCCTCGGTCCAGGCCGTGACGGACGGGACGTCGGCGAGTCGCGTCGCCAGGCCCTTCGCGACGGCGTCCGGGTCGAGGTCGCCGTGCTCGGCGAACAGGTCGCGTCCTCCGGGGCCCCGCTTGCCGTGCACCGCGGGAGCACCGGTGCGCCCGTAGAGCCGGTCCTTGATCTGCGTCTCCAGGAAGGCGCGCTTCTCCTCGACGACGACGATCTCGTCGAGACCCTCGGCGAACCGGTCGACGACCCCGCCCTCGAGCGGCCACGGCATGCCGACGCGCAGCAGCCGGACGCCACGACGGGCCAGCTCGGTGTCGTCCAGACCGAGCGCGGTGAGCGCCTGCCGGAGGTCGAGCCAGCTCTTGCCGGCGGCGACGATCCCGATCCGCGCCGGGCCGGACCCGACGATCGTGTTCAGGCCGTTCGCGGCCGCGTAGCGGCGGGCGATCACGAGGCGCTTGCCGTGCAGGTCGCGCTCCAGCGGCGCGAGGCGGGGCCCGAGCAGCTTGGCGTGCGGCTCGTGGCGGAAGGGGGTGCCGGCCCCGAACGTCAGGTCGGGGGTGACCGGCAGGACGCGGTCGGGCGCCACGAGCGCGGTGCCGGAGCCGTCGGCGACCGCGGTGACCATCTTGAGCCCGACCCACAGGCCGGAGAGGCGGGAGAGCTCGACGGCGTGCCGGCCGAGGTCGAGGACGTCCTGGACGTCGGCCGGGTAGAGCACCGGGACCGCCATGTCCGCGAGGGCGGCCTCGGAGGCGCACGGGACGCTGGAGGACTTGGCGGCCGGGTCGTCGCCGACGATCGCGAGGGCACCTCCGTAGCGGGAGGTCCCGGAGAGGTTCGCGTGGCGCAGGGCGTCGGTGGCGCGGTCGAGGCCGGGGGCCTTGCCGTACCAGTAGCCGGTGACGCCGTCGGCGACGTCGTCGCGCAGCGCCCCGGTGGACGGCGCCAGCTGCGTGCCCTGCACCGCGGTCAGGGCGATCTCCTCGTTCAGCCCGGGGGCGAGGACGACGCCGTGCGCGTCGAGCAGGTCGCGGTGGCGCGCGAGCTCCAGGTCGTAGCCCGCGAGCGGTGAGCCCTCGTAGCCGGAGACGTACCCGCCGGTCCGCAGCCCGGCGGCGGCGTCGGCCCGGCGCTGGTCCATCGGGAGCCGGACCAGGGCCTGGACGCCGGTCAGCGCCACGGTGCCATCGGTCTCGGTGTAGCGGTCGCGCAGGGTCAGTCCGCGCGGGGAAGGGGCCACCGGCTCCGGTCGGGACGCGGGGCGGGCGGGAAGGTCGAGGGTCATGGGTGGCGACCTCCTCGGGATGCTCGTGTGGTCGATGAAGCTAGCCACCTACTCGCCAGTGGTCCAAGCAAACTGTTGATCACTGGTCCGTTGGTACAGTCAGGCGCCTCGAAGTCCGGCCGCACCCGGGCCGTTGGACCAGCGGAGGGACGCGCGTGACACTCGACGACCTCGACCGGGCGCTGCTGCTCGCGCTGCTCGAACGGCCCCGGGTGGGGCTCCGCGAGCACGCCCGGACGCTCGGCGTCGCGCGCGGCACCGTGCAGGCGCGCTTCGAGCGGCTGCAGGAGGCGGGCGTGATCACGGGGTTCGCGCCCCGCGTGGCGCCCTCGGCCCTCGGCTACGGGGTGCTCGCCTTCGTCACGCTGCACATCGCGCAGGGCCGGCTGGACGCGGTCGCGGAGCACCTGGCGTCGATCCCGGAGGTCGTCGAGGCGCACTCCATCACCGGCGACGGCGACCTCTGGTGCCGGGTGGTCGCCCGCTCGAACGCCCACCTCGAGCAGGTGATCCAGGGCGTGCTCGCGTCGCCGGGGGTGGAGCGCACCCAGTCGGAGATCTCGCTGACCGAGCGGGTCCCGGCCCGGGTGCTGCCACTCGTGCGCGCACTACCGCGCGGCGCCGCCCGTCGCCCGTAGGGCGACCCGTTCGTGCGACCGGCGTCACGTCCGGCCGACCGGGGTATCGCACCGGTGGAGCACCCGAGGAGGACCCGATGACCAGCCCCGCCCTGCGCCCCGCCGCCCTCGACGAGACCGCGCTCGCCGACGTCCGCCGCCTCGAGGAGACGCTGGGCACGCCCGTCGTCGCCTACGAGGCCGAGAGCCCCTACGCGCCGCTCACCGAGGAGCAGCTCGCCGAGGTGCGCCGCGTCGAGTCGACGCTGGGCGTGCGCCTGCTCGCGTTCCGGTAGGCACGCCCGCTCACGTCGCGACCAGGAGCGGCGAGGTCCAGGCGTCGGTCCGGTCGGAGGAGTCGGGATGGTCGGGGGCCCGGCCGGGCGCCGGGAGCATCACGGTGACCGGGGCGACCGCGCGCGGCAGGAGCCGGGTGGGTGTCGCGTGGTCGTCGCCCGGGACGAGCACGTCGACGAGGTCGTCGAGGTCGACCCCGCGCTCGACGAGGAGTTCCGCCACCCGCGGCGTGCGCGCGACCGCGACGGCCACGTCCGCCGCCGAGACCGACCGATGCCCGGCGCGCGCCCGGTGGACCAGCCGCTGGAGCACGGTGCGCGCCACCGCGCTCAGCTCCGGACCGTCGGCCGGGGTCGTCGGGTCCTCGTCGGGCGGCCCGGCCGCGACGGCGAGGACCGCCGTCCCCACCCCGCGCATCCCGAAGACCCGCCCGATCTCGGCGTCCGAGCGCACGACGGCGAGCAGCACGTGCAGCGTGTCCACCCGGTGGTGTCCGAGGGCCAGGGCCTCGCGCCGGGCACCCGCGAGCAGGCCGGCGAACTCGTCGGCGCCGCCGGCGGGCTCGACACCGCCCGGGCCCGGCACCGCCGCCAGGCACCCCTGCCCGAACGCCGTGGCACCGGCGAGCGGTGGCCGCGGCGCCGGGCTGGGGCGGCCGGCGCCTCGGACGACGATCCCGCCACCGTCGGTCACCTCGTCGGCGTACGCGGCGGGGAGGACCTCCCCGAACCGCGTGCTGACCTCGTCGAAGATCGGCGTCACGGTCATCGCTGCGGCCCCTCTCCCCACCTCGGTGCGCCAGGTATAGCCACGCCGGGCGGAGATCCGGTGGAGCCGACCGGGCCGTCGGCGCGCACGGGGGATCCGTCGATCGAGTGACCCGGCGTCGCGACGTGACGGGTCGACCCGATCCGGTGGGACACCGCCCCGCACCGCACCCTCCGCTCGGCCCAGCGTGGTCGCCGTGGGCCCCGGGCCGTCACCCCGTCGAGCGGTCCCGGCCGCCCGGCGTCACACCTTCCGGTGGGATCGGGCCCCGTCGCGTGGGGAGCAGCCCCGTCGGCCGTCGGGCGTTGGTCGTGTGTGAGGCTCGGGGCGATCTCCTCGACGACCACGAGGCGGGAGGTGGGCGTGCGGCACTCGGCCGGACGGCGGGCGGACGGCGGCGCCCCGGACCGGGACCGCACGCGCGCGGTGACGACCGTCCTGGCGGCCGTCCCACCGCCCGCCCGCGACCGGGAGGCCGGCGCCGAGGCGGCGGCGATGGTGCGCTGGGCCCGCGCGGACGACCGCGCCGGGGTGCTCGCCGCCGAGCTCGACACCGCGGCGGCGGCCTCCCGCCTGGTCAGCCTGCTCACCCGCCTCGGGGCCGTCGACGGGACCGTGCGCGGGGACCCGACCGAGCACCGCTGGCGCGTGGAGGTGGCGACGCCGCGCGGCTCGACCCCGGACGGGCTGACCGTGCGCCTCGGGCTCACCGACGCCCGGGGGCGTGCCCTCGCGGCGCCGCCGGCCTGGCTGACGGGCGGGTCGCTGCCGGGGGCGGTGGCGACGTGGCGGGGCGTCCTGCTCGCACGCGGCGGGCTCACCGCGGACGGCGTCGCCCTGGACTGCCCCACCCCGGCCGCCGCCCTGACCCTCGCCGAGCTGGGGCTGCGCCTCGGGGTCCGTGCCCGCCGGGACGGGAGCCGGGTGCTCGTCGAGGCCGCGGAGACCGCCCTCCTGCTGACGACGTGCGGCGGCCGGGCGACCGCCGCGGCGGCCGGGCTGGACGACACCGCACCCGGGTCCGCCAACGACGACCGCGCCACCGTCGCCGCGTCCCGGGCGACGGCCGCCACCGAGGAGGCGTTCGCGACCCTCGACCGGGCCGGGGTGGCGATCCCGCAGCCCCTCGCGGCCGCGGGCGCCCTGCGCCTGGCCCACCCCGACGTCGGGCTCCCCGAGCTCGCGGCGCGCGCCGACCCGCCGCTGTCGAAGGACGCCCTCGCCGGCCGCCTGCGCCGGCTGGCCGCGCTCGCCGCCCGGCACCGCTGAGCGCACCCGCACGGCCCGCGCGACGATGGCGCGATGGTGGACACGGTGCGCGGCCCCGTCGACGTGGCCGACCTCGGGACGACCCTCATGCACGAGCACGTCTTCGTCCTGACCCCGGAGCTGCTCGCGAACTACGGCGCCGACTACTGGGACGAGGAGGTCCGGGTCGCCGACGCCGTGGCGAAGCTGCGGCGGCTGCGGGACCTCGGGGTGCGCACGATCGTCGACCCCACCGTCGTCGGGCTCGGCCGGTACGTCCCGCGCGTGGCCCGGGTGAACGCCGAGGTGGATCTGAACATCGTCGTCGCCACCGGGCTCTACACCTTCGCCGAGCTGCCCCGACAGCTCCAGAACCGCGGCCCCGGGACGCTGCTCGGCGGCGACGACCCCCTGCCCGCGATGTTCCTGCGCGACGTCCGCGAGGGCATCGGCGACACCGGCATCCGTGCCGGGCTGCTCAAGGGCGTCGTCGAGGAGACCGGCCTGACGCCGGACCAGCAGCGCATCCACCGCGCGATCGCCGCCGTGCACCGCGAGACCGGCGTCCCGATCATCGTCCACACCAACGCCGAGCACCGGACCGGCACGCTTGCCCTGGACTTCCACGAGGCCGAGGGCGTCGACCTGACCAAGGTCGTCGTCGGGCACGCGGGCGACTCCAACGACCTGGACTACCTGCGCTCGCTCGCCGACCGAGGCGCGCTGCTGGGCTGCGACCGCTTCGGGCTCGACCGCTACAACACCACCGACCGCCGGGTCGCCACGGTCGCCGCGCTGTGCGCCGAGGGGTACGCCGACCGGATCTCGCTCTCCCACGACGCGTCCTGCTACATCGACTTCTACGCCGGGGACGAGGCGCAGCGGACCCTGCGGGAACAGGCCCCGAACTGGCACTACGAGCACATCAGCCGCGACGTCCTGCCCGCCCTGCGCGCGGCGGGTGTCACCGAGGAGCAGATCACGACGATGATGGTCGAGAATCCCCGCCGCTGGTTCACCCCGGGCGGCTGAGTCACGGGCCGGCGTCGATCGTCTCGTCCATGGCGCCCACGACGATCACCCGACCCGGAAGACCGGCCAGCCGATCTCGGTGCGCCACGCGGCCGGATCGGGATCGTCACGCGGCCCGACCAGGTAGCGCTCCCGCACCGGCCCGGCCACCGCCATCGCGTTCTCCACCACCCAGCTCCCGAGCCGGCCGTAGGTGACCTCGATGCCGTCGTGCTCGCCGACGTGCGTGGTGACGGCCAGCTCCACGGGCGGCAGGTCCGCGGGGTGGACGCGTCCGGTGCGCGGCGGCGCCGCGGTCGGCAGGTACAGGAGGGCGTGACCGCGCTCCTCCTGGAAGAGGGCGTTCTCGTAGGTGCCGCCGAGGGGCCCGGCCGCCGCCGGGCCGACGGCGGCGTCCAGCTCGGCGACCGCGCCCGCGAACCAGCTCTCCACCTCATGGGCCCCGAGGACGCCCTCCACCGCCGCGACCGTCCGGGCGGGCTCGGCGCGCAGCTCGACGTCGACCGGCGCGGGGTCGGGCCGGAGCAGGCGACGGAGCGAGACGACCGCGGCCCGCGTCCGGGTGAGCTCGTCCTCGAGGCGCTCCAGGTGGTCGGCGACCAGCGTCGCCCGGACCTCCGGGTCGGGGGTCCGCAGAATCCGCCGGACGTCGCCCAGGGGGACGTCGAGCTCCCGGAGCCGCTGGATGACCTGCGCGGTCGGGATCTGGTCCACCGCGTAGTAGCGGTAGCCGGTGGCCTCGTCCACGACGGCGGGTTCGAGCAGGGTCGCCTCGTGGTAGCGGCGCAGGGTCCGCACGCTCAGGTGGGTCAGCTGCGAGAACTCCCCGATGGTCAGCACCCCTGCAGCCTGGACCCTCCCCCGGGGAGAGGGTCCAGCCCTTGACCCTCCCGCGCCGCGAGCTCGCACGGTGGCCTCATGACACAACACACCGACCTCCCCTCCGAGGCCCTCCCGACCACGGTGCGGGACTTCATGGCCGCCCACGCCGCCGGCGAACACGACACCGCCTCGACGTTCTTCACCGAGGACGTGGTGCTCGTCGACGTCGGCGACACCATCCGGGGCCGCGAGCAGGTCCACGCGTTCCTGCGGGAGGCCGGAGCCCGGTTCCGGACCACGACCGAGCAGATCGGCGCCCGCCGCGTCGACGCCGCCCATGCGGTGGTCACCGTGCGGCTCACGGGCGACTTCCCGGGCGGGGTCGTCGAACTCGACTACCGGTTCACGCTGCGGGACGGCCTCGTGGCCGAGCTCGTCATCGCCGGCCACGACGTCTGAGCGGACGGACACCATGGGAACGGATCGCGACCGTCTCGACGGGCGCCGGGCGCTCGTCACCGGCGGATCGAAGGGCGCGGGCCGCGCCGTCGTCGAACGCCTGCGGGAGATGGGCGCCGACGTGTGGACGACGGCCCGGACGATGCCCGACGGGTACGACCGGCCCGACCGCTTCGTCGTGGCGGACACCGCCACGGCGGCCGGTGCCGACGTCGTGGCTGCGCGGATCGCCGAGGACGGGCCGCTCGACGTCCTGGTGCACGTCGTCGGCGGGGCGTCGACGCCGCCCGGCGGGTTCGCGGTGATCAGCGACGACCAGTGGCTCGTCGAGCTGAACCTCAACCTCCTGAGAGCCGTCCGGCTCGACCGGGCCCTGCTACCGGGGATGGTGGAGGCCGGCTCGGGCGCGGTCGTGCACGTCACCTCGATCCAGCGGGAGCTGCCCCTGTACGACGCGTCCCTGGCGTACGCGGCGGCGAAGGCCGCGTTGCGCACGTACGGCAAGGGGCTCGCCAACGAGCTCGCGCCCCGGGGCATCCGGGTCAACGCGGTCAGCCCCGGCGGGATCGAGACCGAGGCGTACGAGGACTTCGTGGACCGGCTCGCCGAGGGCAACGGGCTGACCCGGGACGCCGCGAAGCAGTCCGTCCTCGACTCCCTCGGGGGCGTGCCGCTGGGACGGTTCGCGCACCCCGGGGAGGTCGCGGACCTGGTCGGCTTCCTCGTCTCGGACCGCGCCTCGGCGATCGTCGGCGCCGAGTACGTGATCGACGGCGGAACCGTCCCGACGGTCTGAGCGCCGGTCAGGGACCGACCAGCACGACGTCGAGCCGGCGCGGGCCGTGCACGCCCTCGACCCGGTCGAGCTCGATGTCCGACGTGGCCGAGGGGCCCGAGACGAAGGTCAACGGCGACGACGGGTCCAGCCGGGCGATCGCCTCGGGCACCGAGCACACGACGTCGGCGGCGCGGATGACGCACACGTGATGGTCGGGGACCAGCGAGATCGCGCGGCGCCCCTGGTCGTCGGACGCGGCGGCGAGCACGAACGTGCCCGTGTCCGCGATCGCCACGGCGGCGCCGGTGACCACCGCGTCGGTGGAGTCGAGGTCGGCGACCGTCAGCGGCGGACCGTCCCGGCGGACCTCACCGGCGTGGTCGGCGAGCCACGCCTCCGGCAGGCCGGGCGGGACCACGACGCTCGTCGCGCCCGCGTCGGCCAGCACCTTCGCCACGGCCCGCGCCACCTCGGCGTCGGTCCCGACCCGGTGCACGACCGCCTTGTAGTCGGTGAGCGTCTCGTCCAGCCGGTCCAGGACCTCCGCGCTCCCCGGCGCGAGCCGACCCGTCGTCGCGAAGTCCCGGTTCACGACGACGGGTGTGGCCGGGTTCCCGGCCTCGCGCGCGGCCCGGAGCCGGGCGAGGACGATCTCCCGGGTCGAGCTCCGCTGCGCTCCGTCTTCCGTCCCGCGGGCGTCCATCACCCCTGCCCGTGGGTGCGCGACCACCACTGCCGGAACGTCTCCGGCGGCGGCGCCGGGAGGTCGCGGGCGTTCGTCCACCCCGACATCGGCCACGGCAGCGCGGTGATCCGCTGCTTCCGCCCGGCGAGCACCCGCCCGACGCCGAGCGCCCGCTCGGCCAGCCGGAACCGGGCCGGCGTCGCCATGGCGACGGCCATGGCGCGCATGGTCGCGTCCTGCGCCGTCGGACGGGTGTGCGCGGCGACCGCCGCGGCCCGCTGCTGCACGAGCAGGTGCGGGATGTCGATGCGCACCGGGCAGGCGTCGAAGCACGCCCCGCACAGCGACGAGGCGTAGGGCAGCGAGGCGTTGACGTCGTCCGGGCCGGAGATGCCGGTCAGCTGCGGGGAGAGCACCGCCCCGATCGGCCCGGGGTAGATCGAGCCGTACGCGTGGCCGCCGGTGCGCTCGTAGACCGGGCAGACGTTCAGGCAGGCCGAGCAGCGGATGCAGTGCAGCGCCTGGCGACCCTCCGGCGAGGCGAGGACGTTCGACCGCCCGTTGTCGAGCAGCACCAGGTGGAACGTCTGCGGTCCGTCGCCGGGGGTGACACCGGTCCAGGTCGACGTGTACGGGTTCATCCGCTCGCCGGTCGAGCTGCGGGGCAGGAGCTGCAGGAAGACCTCGAGGTCCGACCAGGTCGGCACGACCTTCTCCACGCCCATCACCGTGATCAGCGTGTCCGGCAGCGTCAGGCACATCCGCCCGTTGCCCTCGGACTCGACCACCGAGAGCGTCCCGGTGTCCGCGACGGCGAAGTTGACCCCGGAGATGCCCACCCTCGCCGTCAGGAACTTGCGGCGCAGGTGGGCCCGCGCGGCCATCGCGAGCCGCCGGGGCTCGTCGGTCAGCGACGGGTCGACGCCCGGCATCTCGCGCAGGAAGATCTCGCGGATCTCGGCGCGGTTGCGGTGGATCGCGGGGACGAGGAAGTGCGACGGCCGGTCGTGCGAGAGCTGCACGATCAGCTCGGCGAGGTCGGTCTCGAACGCCGCGACCCCGGCCGCCTCCAGGGCCTCGTTCAGCCCCGTCTCCTGGGTGGCCATGGACTTGACCTTGACCACCTCGTCGGCGCCCGTGCCCCGCACGAGGTCGACGACGATGCGGTTGGCCTCCTCGGCGTCGCGCGCCCAGTGCACCTGCCCGCCGCGCGCCGTGACCTGCTCCTCGAGCTGGACGAGCAGCTCGGGCAGGCGCGCCATGGTGTCGGCCTTGATCGTCTCGCCGGCCCGGCGCAGCGCCTCCCAGTCGTCGACCTCGCCGACGACGGCGGCCCGCTTCGCGCGGATCGTGCGCGTGGCGTGCCCGAGGTTGCGGCGCAGCTGGGTGTCCGCGAGCGCGCGGTGGGCGGCCTTCGGGAAGGACTCGGTGCCGCGCAGGTGCCCGTGCGGATCCGAGGCGACGGTCGGCATGCCCAGTTCGACGGTGGTCACCGGGACGCCTCCTCGAAGATCACGTCGGTCGAGGCGTCGTCGCGGTCCGTGCTCGCCAGGATCTCGGCCAGGTGCACCGTGCGGACCCCCGAGCGCAGCCGGGACAGGCCACCGCCGATGTGCATGAGGCAGGACGAGTCGCCGGCGGTGCACACCTCCGCCCGCGAGGTGAGCACGTTCGCCATCTTGTCCGCGAGCATCGCCGTCGAGGTCTCGGCGTTCTTCACCGCGAACGTGCCGCCGAAGCCGCAGCAGACCTCGGCGTCGGGCAGCTCCACCAGCTGCAGGCCACGCACGTGGCGCAGCAGCTCCAGCGGCTTGTCCCCGACGCGCAGCATCCGCAGCGAGTGGCACGTCGGGTGATAGGTGACGCGGTGCGGGTAGTAGGCGCCGACGTCGGTGACGCCCAGGACGTCGACGAGCAGCTCGGAGAGCTCGTAGGTGCGGGCAGCCCCGTGCTCGGCGGCGACGGCGAGGCCCTCGTCGCCGGCGCGTCGGGCCACCATCGCGTGCTGGTGGCGCACGCAGCCGACGCACGAGCCGGACGGCGCGACGATCGCCTCGACCCCGTCGTCGAGCGCCCGGCCGAACACCTCCACGTGGTGGCGCACCACCGGCAGCGCCGTGTCGAGGTAGCCGGTGTTGACGTGCATCTGTCCGCAGCAGGTCTGGTCGGCCGGGAAGACGACCTCGTGACCCAGCCGCTCCAGCAGCTGCACCGTCGCGATCGGGGCCTGCGGGAACATGGCGTCCCCCAGGCAGGTCGCGACGACGGCGATCCGCATGGGCCGTCCTTCCCGCCGGTGGTGGTCCTGCGAGTCTGCCCGGTCCGGCCGGGGAACGCTCACCGCCGGCTCGGGCGGTCCGTCCGGATTCGCCGGATCACGATGCCGTCCGCTCCTTCACCCCGATGGAGTACGAGCCGGACCGTGCGTAGACCGGTGATCACCATCCGCGTTCAGTAGTCGGACATCGGACTACGCAACGCGCCCGGCAGACCTTCCAGCACCACGGAGAGTTCGCAACAATCCGTTCGTCCGACCTCCCCCGACCCCGAGGCCGCCATGCCCCAGTCCCTGCGCCGGTCCGGTGACCGGTCCCGAGCGGACGGCTGACGTGGACGGGGGGCGTCTGCGGGTGGCGGGAGCCGCGGAGGGGGACGCGGCCGCCGACCCCATGGTGGCCGGGCTGCCCGGCGCGGTCGCGCTCCTCGCCGCGGTGCGCGCCCAGCCGCAGGCCCCGCTCACGGCGGCGGTGGTCGGCCCGGGCGGCGCGGGGAAGAGCGCGTTGCTGTCGGCGCTGGTGCGCTCGGCCCGCCGCCGCGGGATCGCCACGCGCCGCATCCGCTCCGGCGACACCGTGCCGTTCCCGTCCGACCAGGACGCTCTCCTGCTGGTCGACGACGCGCACCTGCTGGACGCCTCGACCCTGGCCGAGCTGACCGACGTCGCGGACGACCCGGACGCGCGCCTCGTCGTCACCGCGCGGCCGTGGCCGTGCCCGCGGGCCCTCTCGACGCTGTGGCTGGCCCTCGGCCGGTCCCGGGCACCGGTCACGCTCGAGCCGCTCACCCCCGCCGGGGTGGGCGAGCGCGCCTCCGCGCTGCTCGGGTCGCGGTGCCCGCCGGCGTTGGTCTCGACCCTGCACCGGCTCTCGGCGGGGTCCCCCGCCGTCGTCGACCGGCTCGTGACCCAGATCCGCGACTCCGGGGCCGCCGCGGTGTCCGCGGCGGCCGAGGCGGGGTCGAGCGAGGTGCCGCCCGGCGCCCTCGACCTGCTGCGCCACGAGATCCTGGGCCTCGACACGGAGGCGCGCCGGCTGCTGCTCGCCCTCGCCGTCGGGGCCCCGCGGGTGCCCGCCGCGCTGGCGGACGTCCTGGACGTGGACCGCACGACCCTCGACGACCACCTCGAGCGGGCCCGGGCCTCCGGTCTGCTCCTGCCGGTGCCCGGCACGACCGTCGAGCTCGGCGCCCGCGCGGAGGGGGTCGCGCCGCTGGTGCGGCGCAGCCTCGTCCGGCTGGGATCGGCCGACGAGCGGCTCGACCTGGAGCGGCGGATCGCCGAGCAGGCACTCGCCCGGGGTGCCTCGGTGCTCGAGCCCGCCCGGCGGCTGCTCGGGTCCGGGCTGCGCGGGGGCGAGCTGCCCCGGGTCTTCACCGCCGCCGGCGACGAGGCCCTCGCCTCGGCCCCGCACCTCGCGGGCGCGCTGTACGCGGACGCGGTCGCTGCGGGCGCCGCCCCGGACTCGGTCGTGCTGCGCCGCGCCGAGGCCGCCGCGCTGGCCGGCGACCTGGACACCGCGCTCCGGCTCGCGGACCCGCTCACGACGACCGGCGATCCCGACGAGCACGCGCGCGCCGTCACGGTGGTGGCGGCCGTCATGGC
Source organism: Actinomycetospora aurantiaca (assembly GCF_037401875.1). Classification (NCBI taxonomy): domain Bacteria; kingdom Bacillati; phylum Actinomycetota; class Actinomycetes; order Pseudonocardiales; family Pseudonocardiaceae; genus Actinomycetospora; species Actinomycetospora aurantiaca. The sequence continues at coordinate 42,862 of NZ_JBBEGN010000029.1, forward strand.
CCACCGCGGCATGGGCCGCGCGGCCGCGGAGATGCTGGCCGGGGTCCCGCGGCTGCACGCTCTCGCGGTCCCGGGCCTCGTGGGCGCCGGGGACGCGGCCCGGGCGACCGGCCTGCTCGACGCCGCCGGCACGTCGTCGGCCGGGGCGGTGTCGGCCGGCGCGGCGTCGGCCGGCTCGACCACGGTCCGCTCCGCGGTCACGCTCGCGGCCCAGGGGGTGCTGACGTCCCTGGGCCCCGGCACGGGGGCCGCCGCGGCCGCGCTGTCCGACCTGACCCGGGCGACCTCGCTGCTCGAGCCCGTGGGGGCCGGGGTCCTGCTCCCGGACCCGCCGTCCGCGCTGGCCGCCCTGGTCGCGCTGCACGCCGGGGACCTCGAGCTGGCCGACTCGGTGCTGCGTCGCGCTTGCGAGTCCACCACCGGTGGTCCCGCCCTCGTGCCGCGGCACCACCTGCTGCGCGCCTGGGTCGCGATGGTGCGCGGCGACGTCGTCGCGGTGCGCGAGCACGTCGCGCTCGCCCGCGGGCGCCGCGGCCTCGAGCCGCGCGACGAGCTGCCGGCCGCGGCGCTCGAGGTGGGGGTGGCGCGCCGGACCGGTGACTCCGCCGCCCTGCGCGCCGCGTGGGGGCGCGCCCGCGAGGCCCTCGTGCGCCACCCGGTCGACCTCTTCGTGCTGCTCCCGCTCGGAGAGCTCGCCGTCGGGGCCGCACGGCTGAAGGAGCAGGCCGCCGTCGCGAGCGCCTGGGACGCGGCCGACGGTCTGCTGCGCGCCCTGGGGGATCCGCCGCTGTGGCGGGCGACGACCGCCTGGTACGGGCTCGCGGCCGCACTGACCGCCGAGGACGTCCCGACCGCCGAACGGCACCTCGCCACACTCGAGGCCCTGGCCGACCGGCTGCCGATCGCCGCCACCCTGGCCGTCGCGGCGCGCACGTGGGTGCTGGCGCTGTCCGGCGAGATCGACCCGGTCGCCACCGAACAGGCGGCCCGCGGGCTGCACCGGCTCGGCTGGACGTGGGACGGGGCCCGGCTCGCGGGGGAGGCGGCGATCCGCACCCGCGACCGCCGGGCCATGGCGGCGCTGCTCGCCTGCGCCCGCTCGCTGGCCGACGCGGGTCGGCCCGCCGACGGGAGCGGGGTGGCGGTCCCGGTCGGGCTCCCGACGTCGGGCCTGGTCGGCGACCCCGGGGAGGTCTCGCTCTCCGAGCGCGAGCAGGAGGTCGCCCGCCTGGTGCTGGCCGGGCTGACCCACAAGCAGATCGGGGCGCGCCTCTACATCTCGGCGAAGACCGTGGAGCACCACGTCGCCCGCATGCGTCAACGGCTCGGGTCGTCCAGCCGCGGGGAGCTGTTCGCACAGTTGCGGGAGCTGGTGGGCGGCCCGGGCTAGGGATCGTCAGGAGGTCGGAGGGCCTCGACGAGCTTGCGGACGGCCGAGCCCGCCGACGGACCGGCCGTGGGCCCGAGGACCGCGAGGCTCGACAGCACCACGGCGAGCTCGGCGAGGTCGAGCGACACCGGCGTCACCGTGTGGGCGTCGAGCTCCACCCCGCCGTGCCGGCCGGTCGTGACGACGAGGGGCACGCCGATGTCGCGGAGCCGTTCGACGTCGCGGGCGAGGGTCCGCTCGGAGACGTGCAGCTCGTCGGCCAGCTCGCGGAGGGTCCGGCGACGGCGGGAGGCGTGCAGGTGCTCGACGAGCCACTGCTGGCGTTCCACGCGCCGCAGCCGCAGGTGGCCGTCACGGGAGGCGTCCGAGAGACGTGACATCCCCGCGAACCATGCCACGGGCGTGTCCGGGTTCGTGGTTAGCGTCGCCGTCATGACCGAGATCGAGTCCTTCTTCGACGGATACACGAAGGCGCTCCTCGCCCGCGACGAGCGTGCGGTGGCCGCCCTCTACGCGGTCCCCGCGCTCGTCCTGTTCCCCGGGCAGTCGGTGGCGGTGTCCGACGTCCGGCAGACCGAGGCGTTCTGGGCGTCGGCCTGGGACCAGTACGGGGGCGTGGCCGAGGCGTTGCCGGAGGTCGCGGTCATCGCGGACGCCGGCTTCAGCGTGTGGGCGGACGTGACGTGGCGGCACGACGGGGTGCCCTCGGAGCGGTTCGTCTACCAGCTCGTCCGGCACGAGGACGGGTGGCGCATCGCGGTGCTCACGGCGATGGCACTCGGATCGTGATCAGCCTGTGACCTTCCGGTCGGGCTCGTCCTGGGGTTCTGCGGGCGTGATTGTCGGGGGTTCGTACTAGTGTTCGAATCGTGACGGTGACCGAGCAGGGTGTCGGGGTGGGGTCGTTCGACGACCCGCTGCCCCCGGTCCCGCTCGGGGACCCGGCGGACTGCGTCGGGCAGGACGTCGAGCGGGGGCTTCTCGCGTGGCAGGCGCGGTTGAACCACACCGCCTGGCGGCGGTTGCGGTGGCTGTGGCACACCGCGCGGGCTCGGGCGGATCTGCTGGTGCGTGGGGAGCCGGACGCGCGGGCGGTCGCGGTGGCGGTGGGGTGGTCGGTGTCGATGGCCGCCGCGCGCCTGGAGCTGGCCGAGGGGGCGTTGGAGCGGCTGCCGCGGCTCGGGGAGGCGATGCGGGGCGGGGACCTGGAGGAGCCCAAGGCCGGCAAGTTCGTCGTCGGGCTGCGCGATGTCACCGACGCCCAGGCCCAGGTGGTGGTGGATCGGCTGGTCGAGGAGGCGCCGCGGTTGGGGGTGTGGGAGCTCGAGCAGGCGATCGCCGCGGCGGTCAAGGACGTCGACCCGCTAGGGGCGGAGAACCGGCGCAACGCCGCGGTGGCCCGCGCGCGGGTGACCGCGCGGACCGCGCCGTCGGGGGCGGTGGAGATCCATGGCTGGGATCTGGACCCCGTCCTGGCGGTGCCGGCCTATGAGCGGGTGGATGCGCTGGCCGAGGAGGTCGCGCGCCGGCTCGCGGCGGCGGGGCAGGACGTGGCGGCGGGGCGGGTGACCGCGCAGGTGTTCATGCGGCTGCTGCACGGCTGCCCGGCCGGGGCCGACGACCTCGCGATCGTCGAGTACGTCACCGCCGAGTTGACCACCCCACCCCATGGCCTCGACGACGGACCCGACGACGGCGGACCCGACGACGGGCCGGACGGGCCGGAGGACGGCCCCGACGAGGGGCCGGATGGCGGTGGCAACGGACCGGAGGACGGTCCGGACGACGGCGACCCCGAGGGCGGGCCGGAAGGCCCCGACGGATCCGGCGACGGCCAGGACGGTGGTCCTGCTC
>NZ_JBBEGN010000030.1:0-37858 GCF_037401875.1 Actinomycetospora aurantiaca
CAGCGGCGAGGCCCGCTTTGGGTACCGCTTACGTCACACCATGACGGCCGACAGGTGCCCACAACACAAGATCGCTTCTCCCCGATCATGTCGCTGAGCAGCACAGATGCACATGGTGGAGCACCACTGCCGACGTGAATCTTGTCCACTGGGTTCGGGGTTCGAGTCCCTGACGGCGCACCATCTTTGCTGCTCAGCGGTTTACGTCACGGTCGGCGACGTGATCGCTAGTTGCTCGAACGGCCGGAAACTCCTCGTGAGACTGGTGGTCGAAGATCACCGTCGGCCGGGTGGCTGACTCCTAGCAGGGTTTCGCTCGCAGGCAGGTCTTCTTTCAGCTTCGGCCGACCCGGCGTGGAGCCGGGCGGCTGCGGGCTCGATGAGAACGGCGCCTCCTGCTCGCCGTCGGCGGACAGCGGCGCCGCCGCCGCACGGGTGACGAGGTCAACGAGACCCCGATCCGACGCTCGACGGCCAGCGAATCCAGCCCCGTGCCGCGCAGGGAGGGCAGGCGGGCTCTCTCGGCTGCGATCATGGCTTGGCCGAAGCGCCGATAGGTGTCACGAGGCAGCTCCTCGCGTCCGGCGACGGGCGTTCGGCGGGATTCGAGAAGGACCTCGGGCCGGAGTCGGCGGGTTCGGCTCGGGCCCTGGGATCGGCGGAGGTCGTCGCTGGTCGTCGGGCGAGCCGCCGTCGGTCGGCCTCATCGCGGGTATGAGCCGTGAGCTCCGGCGGCGGTCGGCGTGGCGGTGACGGTGACGGAGGGCCAGGAGTTGTTGATGTAGCCCTTGGGGTTCCAGACGGTGGCGGGGTGTTCGGGCTGCACGGCCGCGGTGCTGTCCCAGGCACGCGCCGTGATCTCGACCCGTCCTGGCGGGACGTAGACACGGGCGCGCCAGAACCGCCAGGTCCAGGGTGTCGGTTGAGCGTCGAGATCGGCCTGGACCCACGTGGCTCCACCGTCCGTGGTGACGTCGACGCGAACCACGGTGCGGTCGTCACCGGCGAAGGCGTACCCGGCCACGTGGGTCGGCCCCGCGGGTACCTCGTCGCCGTCGTCGGGGGTGAGTATCTCGGAGTTGAGCGCGACCGGGCCCAGAGCGACGCCGTCCCCGGGGTGCGTGCGTGCGGTGTCGGTGTCGGCGGGCAGCACCCGGTAGGCGCCCTGCTGGAAGAAGTTCTCCGACGGGTGGTCCTGTGCGGCGATCCGCCCGACCCATTTGACGCTGCGGGCGCCGATGTATCCGGGAACGACGACGCGGACGGGAGCGCCGTGTGCGGTGGGAAGCGGCTCGCCGTTCATCTCCCAGGCGAGCAGGACCTCCGGGGCGGTGGCCTTGTCCACGGAGATAGACGCCCCGAAGGGCTGAGGCGGGTCGGCCTCCGGGGCGACGTCGGGAGCGTCGAACGCGACGTCCGTGACCTGCCTGCCGAGACCACAGGCGGCCAGGACGTCGGACAGGCGAGCACCACGCCAGCGCGCCGTGGAGGTCGCGCCCGCTCCCCAGGGGTGCTGACCGGGGATGTCGCGGAAGGCCATCAGGCCGGCGCGACGGTTGCCGGCGCACTGCAGGGTGGCGGTCACTTCCACGGGGGTGAACTGTTGCTGGAGCTCGGGCAACGAGAACTCCAGAGCGTGCTCGACCAGCCCGCCGATACGCAGTCGCCATGCCTGCGGGTCGATCTCGGGCATGGTGCCGTGGTTGCGGCCGTAGAACACGTCCACCGGGGTAATCAGGTGCTCGGCGAGCGCCGCCCGGGGTGGCTCCGCGTTGTAGGGCTCCTGCTCGTGCACGATCATACTTGCGCGTTTGGTCGGCGCACTCGCCACCGACGTCTCCCTCCGTCGTGCCTCATCGATCGTCTGCGGACGTGCTCAGTCGCTGGTGTCCTTGTTCTGGTCGATGATCGTCTGGCGCTCGGGGGTGACCCAGAGGATCACGCGCTCGGACTTGATGCCCTCGGGCGGATAGTCGGTGCCCAGGTACTGGTGGGCGACCTCGTCGATGTGGGTGCGGGCCTCGTCGCCGGTGGTGGTCCGCTCGACCCGCCCGCGGATCTCGGCGTAGCGGTAGGGGTCGGACTCGTCGCGGATCAGCACCGTGATGCGGGGGTCAGACTGCAGGTTGCGGTAGCGCTTGCGGTGGGTCTCGGTGTTGAGTACCAGCTGCCCGTCCTTGATCGCGACCCACAGCATCTGGGTCTGCAGGCGCCCGCTGGGCAGCACGGTGGTGACCGCGGCGAAGTTCTTTCCGCTCGCGAGTTCCTGGGTGACGGGGTGCAGCTCGGGGCCGTTCTTCGTGTCCGCCATGGCTGCGGCCTCAGGCCTGGATCTGCGACAGGAGGGTCGCCATGTCGGTGGCGCCCCACCGCTCGACGATCTGGCCGTCCTCGAAGCGCCCGAGCTGCAGCCCGCGCACCTCGATGCGCCGGCCGGTCGCGGCGACGCCCTCGAACTCGCCCTGGTGGGTCCCGGTGAGGGTGTAGGCGAACGCAATGGTGTCGTCGTCGGCCACCATCCGCTCCGGGGTGATCGTGAAGTCCGGGAACGCGGCGACCAGGTAGTGGAAGAACCGGCGGTACCCCTCGCGGCCCTGCTCCTGGAACGGCGCCGGGTCGTGATCGACCGCGTCCGGCGCGAACATGATGTCCACCCCGGCGTCGACGTCTCCGGCGTTGAGGCGCTCGGCGGCCTTCTCCTGCGTCGCGATGTTGTCGTCCCGGCTGCTCACGTGGCTGCTCCTGAGAAATGAGGTGTTCGGGTGGGCGGTGGTGCCGCGGGCGTCACCTCGCCGCACGGCACCACCGACGTCAGGCGGCGGGCTTGAGCAGGACCTTGGTCCAGCCCTGGAGGCGGTCGTCGAAGTTCCGGTACGCCTCGGGCGCCTCGGCCAGGGACAGCTCGTGGCTGACGATGAACGAGGGCGCGGCCTTGCCCCGGTGGATCAGCTGGGCGAGCTGGCGGTTGTAGTTCTTGACGTTCGCCTGGCCGTTGCCGATCCCCTGACCCTTGAACCACGTGGTGCCGTAGTCCAGCGGGTAGCGCCCGGTCTTCGCGTCCTCGGTCTTCGCGCCCGGGTCACCGGGCAGGAACAGCCCGACCACGCCGATCTTCCCGGTCGGGCGTACCGCCTGGAACAGCGAGTTCAGCGTCATCGACGGGTCTTCGTTGCCCTGAGCGTCGTGGGCCTGGTAGCCGACGCACTCGCAGCCGCGGTCGGCGCCGCGGCCGTCGGTGGCGTCGAGGACCTGCTGGGCGGGGTCACCGGCCGAGTCGTCGATCGGCGTCGCTCCGGCCCGTTCGGCGAGCTTGAGCCGGTCGGGGTGGCGGTCGACGACGAACACCTGGCTCGCGCCGCGGATCACCGCCGAGTAGGCCGCCATGATCCCCACCGGGCCGCCGCCGTAGACCACGACAGACTCCCCCGGGCGCATTCCGGCGAGCTCGGTGGCGTGCCAGCCGGTCGGGAAGATGTCCGAGAGCATCGTGTAGTCGTTCTGCTTGTCCTGCGCGTCCTCGGGCAGGACCAGGCAGTTGAAGTCGGCGTAGGGCACCCGGAGCAGCTCGGCCTGCCCTCCCGCGTACGGGCCCATGCCGTAGAAGCCGTAGGCGCCACCGGCGGTGCCGGGGTTCACCGTGAGACAGAACCCGGTGTTGCCGCGCTCGCAGTTCTCGCAGAAGCCGCAGCCGATGTTGAACGGTAGGCTGACCTGGTCGCCGACCTTGACCCGGTCGACACCGGAGCCGACCTCGACGACCTCGCCCATGTTCTCGTGACCGAGGATCTTCCCGGACTCGAGCCCGGTGCGCCCCTCGTACATGTGCAGGTCCGACCCGCAGATGTTCGTGGTCGTGATGCGCACCAGGACGTCGGTCGGCTTCTCGACCGTCGCGTCCGGCACGTCCTTCACCGACACCGACTTCGGGCCTTCGTAGACCAGCGCCTTCATTGGGGGTTCGATCCTCTCCGTCTGGTGGGACAAAACGTGTTCGGCGTGCATGGCCGCTTCCGCGGCGGGTGAGATCGGGAGGCACCCCGAGGCGAGAGCGACGTGTTCCTCAGCGGGCGACGAGTTCTCGCAGGCCCTGCTCCGGGTCGGTGTCCATCGAGCGCCCGACCTCGTCCTGCAGCTGGGCGAGAGTTCTCCTCAGCAGGCGCGAGACGTGCATCTGGGAGATGCAGAGGACCTCCCCGATCTCGGTCTGGGTCTTGTCGTGGACGAAGCGCAAAGCGAGGATCGTGCGTTCCCGCTGCGGTAGGGCCCGCACCAGGTCCTGGACCAGTGCGCCGACCTCGACTCGTCCGATGTCGGGGTCCAGCTCCCCGAGGACGCCGGCCAGGGAACCGCCGTCGTCGCCCTCGGCCCGGCCTTCATCCAACGAGGCAGGCCGCAGGGCCCCGCCCGCCGTGATCGCCTCGCTCACCCGGTCGGCGGCCAGACCGAGGTGCTCGGCGAGTTCCGGCACGGTCGGAGCGCGATCCAGGTGCTGGGACAGGGACGTGACGGCCTTGCCGACCGCGAGGTAGTCGTCCTTCACTCCGCGTGGGGTGCGCACCGTCCACGTGCGGTCGCGGAAGTGCTGCCGGACCTCTCCCATGATCGTGAACACCGCATAGGCGAGGAAGTCTCGGTCGCGGTCGGGATCGAAGCGTTCCAGCGCACCGAGCAGCCCGATGGCGGCGACCTGCTCGAGGTCGTCCACCGGCTCGCCCCGATACGCGAACCGGCGCGCGATGTGCCGAGCCACCGGCAGGTAGACCACCACCAGACGCTCGCGCAGCGCCGGGCGGCGAACGTCGGCGGCGGCCATCCGAGCGTATTCCGCGAGCAGCGGCGCGTGCCGCGCGTACTCTGCGTTGTCCTCCGCGCGTGTCACTCCTCGTCCTTCCCCGTGGACCAGTTCTGGGCTGCGCCACGCGGCGGGCCCGGTTCAGCCGAGCGAGGCGGCGAACGTCGTCGAGGTGGTCATCAGCTGGTGATGGCCCCGCGCAGTTCCTTGGCGGCGGCGGCGGGATCGTCGGCGTTGCGGATCGCCCCGCCCGCGACGGCCACGGTGGCCCCGGCGGCCTGTACGTCGCGGATGCTGTCGATGTTCACCCCGCCGGCGATCGAGAACGGCACCCCGGACGCCTTGCCGTCGTCGATGACGGTCTGGATCGAGTAGCCCTCCTGGGCCTGCTCGTCGAGACCCGCGTGGATTTCGCAGAAGGCGACGCCGAGCTCGGTCACCGCGCGGGCACGCCCGGCGCGGTCCTTCACCGTGATCATGTCGGCGACGATCTGCCTGCCGTACTCCTGGGCCGACTTGACCGCGCCGCGGATGGTGTCGTCATCGGCCGCGCCCATCACGGTCACGTAGTCCGCGCCCGCGGCGAAGGCGATCCCGGCCTCGAGCTCACCGGCGTCGGCGGTCTTCATGTCGGCGAACACCTCCTTCTCCGGGTGCGCGGCCTTGATCGCGCTCACCGCCGCGATCCCCTCGTGCTTGATCAGGGGTGTGCCCAACTCGATGATGTCGACGTAGTCGGCGACCTGGCGCGACAGCGTCAGGGCCTCGTCGAGAGTGGCGACGTCCATGGCGACCTGCAGCTTCATCTCAGTGCTTCCTTCTCGATCTCGGGTCGGACCGCAGGTCATTCGAGGTTGGCGTGCGTGCGCCACAGCTCGCGGGCCTGCGTCCCGCCGGTCTGCCACAGCGCGTGGAACAGCGCGTCGGTGAGCACCAGGACCGACTGTTCGAACAGGCTGCCGGCGTACTGCACCGACGTCGTCCCGTCGAAGTCCTGTTTGTCGGCCGCGGGCACGACCAGGGTCTCGGTGGCCGTCTCGGCCAGGGGCGACTCCGCGGCCGTCGTGATCGCCACGACGTCGGCGCCCTCGTCGCGGGCGGTCTGCGCCGCGCGGATCACCCTGGCCGTCGAACCGGAGCCGGACGCCGCGACGAGGACGTCGCCGGGACCGATGGCGGGCGTGGTGGTCTCGCCGACCACGTGAGCGTCGAGGCCGAGGTGCATGAAGCGCATGGCCGCCATCTGCAGGGCCAACCCGCTGCGCCCGGTGCCCACGGTGAACACCGCGGACGCACCGGTCACCAGGACGCCGGCGCGGGCCCAGGCGGCCGGTTCGACTCCGTGGACCACGCGGTCGTGCTCCGCGCGGATCGCGGTCGTGGCGTCGACGACGTCCTGAGCTGTCGGTCCCGACATCGGTCCCCTCCTCCAGAGCTGCTGCGCGATCAGATCGGCGCTTTTTCCGCGATCACATCGACGGGCTCGATGGTCGGCTGGGCGAACAGGACCCCGGTGTTGTCGGCGAGGGCTTGGGCGACCTGGCCGGACAGGTGGGCCTGGCGGCCGGAATCGGCCGCGAACGCGTCATAGATGCCGAACGACGACGCCCCGAAGCGCAGGGCGAACCAGCGGACCGTGTCCGGTTCCTGCCCGACCAGGTCGAGCCCGCGCTGCAGGAAGTTCTCGACGTCGTCCTCCCGGCCCGGGAGGGCCTCGATCCGGACCAACAGTCCGACGGTCACGGGTGCGGTCATGCTCGGTCTCCTCCTCGTAGGAACGTCGATCGGCGCCCCGACCAGCCGGGCCGCCGATCTGGCCCACCTGCGTGTTCGGGCGCAGGGCTTCGCGCGGACGCCCGAGTCAGGTCCGGGCCTCGGCCCGGTGGCGGCCCTCGGCGAACTCCTCGACGATCTTCGCGCCGAAGGCGGGCAGGTCGTCGGGGTTGCGGCTGGTGACCAGGCCGTTGTCGGTCGCGACCTCCTGGTCGACGACGTGGCCGCCGGCGTTGCGGATGTCGGTGCGGATGCTCGGGAACGACGTCAGGGTTCGACCCCGGACCACGTCGGCCTCGACCAGCGTCCACGGGCCGTGACAGATCGATCCGACCGGCTTGCCGGAACGGACGAAGTCCCCCACGAACCGCACCGCGTCGGCGTTCACCCGCAGCCCGTCGGGGTTGACGGTGCCGCCGGGCAGGATCAGCGCGTCGAAGTCGTCGGGCGAGACCTCGGACACCAGCCGGTCGACCGTGAACGTGTCGCCCTTGTTGATGTCACCGTTCATCGCCTGGATCTCGCCGCTGTGGATCGAGAGCAGCGTGACCTGCGCCCCGGCCTGCTCCACGGCCTGGCGGGGCTGCTCGTACTCGACCTGTTCGACGCCGTCAGTGGCCAGGATCGCCACCCGCCGACCGCGCAGTTCGTCCGTCATCAACCGTCACCTCTCCTGTCGGGAGCCGGTCACTACCGACGGCCCCGACGCTAGGCACCGGCGCCCACGGGGCAGAGCCGTTTCCGGACGGGACGACGATGCGGAATCGGCACTCGTCGCAGGACCCGCGGTGGCGCCTGTCGCCCGTCAGCGCGGTGAGCGGGCCAGGGTGGCGGCGGGGGCCTCGCCGTAGTGGTGTCGGTAGGTGGTGGCGAAACGTCCGGGGTGGCTGAAGCCCCACCGGTGCGCGATGTCGATGACCCGGACTCCGCTCCCGGCCGGGGCCACGACGAGGTCGGCACGGGCGCGCTCGAGACGAACGTGCTGGAGGTACTGCTTCGGCGACCGGTCGAGCTCGCGGCGGAACCCCGCGTGCAGGGCCCGCACCGACAGACCCACCGCGCGGGCGACACGCTCGACGGTCAGCGGCTCGTCGGCGTGGGTCCGCATCAGCTCCGCGGCCTCGGAGACCGTCGTGCGGGGCACGGATTCCGGTCGGTGACGCAGCGCCGACATCCAGCTGTTGGGCTGCCCCAGCAGCAGGGTGCTCATCACCTGCTCGCTCAGCTGCGCCGTCACCAGGGGATTCACCGCCCCGGGCCCGGCGTCGGCCAGCACCTGCTGCATCAACCGGGCCTGCCCCAGCACCGCCATGGTCTCGGGGGCGTCCATGACGGGGTCGAACCGCAGGTCGGGCCAGTCGGGAGAGGTGGTGACCAACCGGCCGGCGAACGACTGCAGCGCGTCGAGGTCGATCCGGAGCACCAGCAACCGCAACGCCTCGCCCCAGTCCATCACCAGCTCGGAGGCCGGGGTGCCCACCACGGCCGACCGCCCGGCGACCGCGTCGAAGCGGCGCCCCGCGTGCTGCGCGGTCATCCCGCCCGCGAGCGGGAGCGACACCGCGACGTAGCTCGGCAAGGGATCGGCGCTCAACCGCACCGCAATCCCGTAGTCCATCTCCAGCAGCGACAGACCCGGAAGGTGGAAGCCGAAGACCTCCGCGCTGAACCCGCCGGCGCTGGCCGGAACCACCGTGTGGGTGGACATGAGGTCGGTGACCTGCGACACCAGCTCGTTGAGATCGTCGGTGTGTATCAGCGGCCGACCCATGGATTCGGACGGTTCGTCGCTCATTAGCTACCCCGCGCGCCGAAGATTCGTCGCCGGCGGGCCGCCGTTGGTGGAGCGAGCCGGGCATCACCGCACACCGACTACAACGGGAGTGCGTGGCGACACCCTACGAGCAGGGCGCCCGGTATGGAAACGCGGGAGCCGGGTCAGGTGTCGACGCGGTACTCGGCGAGCCAGTCGTCGCTGGCGATCAGGGGCAGCAGCACGTCCCACATGGCGGCGACGCGCGCGGGGAGCTCGTCGAGGGTGTCGCTGCGATCGCAGATCAGATTGTGCCCAGCCATCAGGGTCGCGACCTGGCGGGCCAGCACCGCCGGGTCGACCGCCGGACGCAGCACCCCGGCCTCGGCCGCCTCCCGTAAGCGGGTGACGACGGCCTCCTCGGCGAACCGGTAGTGCTCGGCACCGTGCTCGACCGTGACGGCGGCGTCGTTGAGCAGCCGGACCCCGCCACGGGCGACCGGGTCGCGGTGCACGGTGTCCACGACCCGTTCGGTCAGCACAACCACGCTGCGCAGCGGGTCCCACTCTCGCGCGTCGAGCTCGACGAGCAGCTGGGTCCAGGCCGCATCCGTGGCCGCGATCACTGCCTCAGCCACGGCCTCCTTGTGCGGGAAGTGGAAGTACATCGCTCCCTTGGTCACCCCGCTGCGAGCCAGGATCTCGCTGAGCGTGGCCCCGTGGTAGCCGACCTCCGCGAACCGCTCCGCCGCAGCCGCCACGATCGCCGCGCGCGTCGCCACCGACTGCTCGTGACGCTCCTCCGCCCGACGGGGGCGGCGGGCGCCCCGCGCGGAAGCGGACCTGACCGCCCACCCTTCTGGATCGCTCACAGGAGCTCTCCTCTCTCGCCCCGCACGACGAGGCGCCTACTCCGCCGACACCCAGGCCCGCCTACGGGGGCCGACCCGTCGCCGACCTCAGCGCGGGTTGTGGCGACGGACCGCGTCGTAAACGGTGAACGCCTCGCTCAGCGTGGCGTCCTCGAGACCCACACCCAGAGCTTCCGAGGGATTGCGCAGCTCCACCCGGCACCCCGCGGCCAGCCGCCGGAGGCGTACCCCGGTGCAGGAACCGGGCCAGGTCGGGCTCACAGATGCGCACCTCGGACAGGTCGATCACCAGCTCCCGAGCGCCGAGCTCACGGACCGGGGGTTCGGCGAGCAGAGCCCGGAGCCGCTCGACGACCCGGCCGTCGACGGCGCCCACCAACGCCAGCACCAGCCGACCTGCCCCGAGCGAACGAATCGCGATCACCGGCTCATCTGCGTGGCCGGGCGTCGACACCACGTCCACCAGCACCCCCAGCGTCGCGTCCGGACGCTGCGACCGTCGTCGCGCTCCCGCTGATCTCGCCACGATGTGCCCTCTCGAAGGCCTCAGGCCCGCCCGCGGTGGCCACGCCGTGAACCGAGCAGGCATGCCGCCCACACGCCCTCCGATCCGGCCCCTCGGAGCCAGGCTGCCGCAGTGGTACGGACGGCGACGACGCTAGGACCCACCACCTGGATCGCCGAGACGATTCCGGCCCCGGACGCGGTCCGGAATCGGCCTCTCTCCACGCGACGACCGCTCGACGAAGTGACGCGGTAGGGCACCCGAGGCGCGGCGCAGCCGATTCCGCACCGCGTTCATGGCCGGATACGGCTCGGCCCCACCCTTGCGGGCTGCCTACCGTCTTCTCCTCCCTACCTGCAGCGGCCGTAACCCGGTACTCCTCGGCGCACGGTCGAACCCGGAGAGGAGCCACCCCATGTCCGCTCACCGCAGCCCGACCGGACTCGTCGCCGACCGTCGCCCGACGGCCGGGCCCGTGCCGAGCCCCCGAGTAGTCGAGTCGCTGCCCACTGCCGTCGAGGCCGGTCTGGCGTGCCTGCGCAACCTTGCCCTCGTCGAGGCCGTCATCGAGGTCGCGAACGTCGAGGACCGACTTCGTGTCGCGCTGAACGTCAGCCGGCCCGACCCGCGCGGCGGCGTCGCCGCCCGGATCGCCTGCGCCCATCTCGCCGCCGGCAACCTGACCGAGGCCTACTTCGCGCTGCTCCAGGCCCACGAACACATGCTCGGCACGTCCCGATGAGGGAGTAGGCCCAGCAGACCATCCTGGCGTCCTTCACCGATTCGCCCCACCAACGGGCAGATGGCCCGATTTCTCGTTACCGCGGTCGGGCACACGACACCGATCAGAGAACCCCGGCGGCCGCGCGACGCGGCCAGAGACGGAGCCTCTCACCATGAGCGACGGCACCATCCCCCGCAGCGGCGACTCGACCGAGCCCACGCCCGACCCGGCCGAGCGGGACGCCTACTTCCCCTCGCCCTCATCGCTGAGCCAGTACGTCCCACCGAAGACCGACTACGACGGCACCGAGCACGACGGAGACGCCGCGGGCCGCTGGAGGATCCTCGTCATCGGGGCCGGCGAGCGCTACCTGCCCATGGGTAACGGCCGGCTGTTCTCCACCGGCAACCACCCGGTCGAGACACTCCTGCCGCTGGTCCACCTCGAGGCCGCCGGCTTCGGCATCGACGTCGCCACCGTCTCGGGCAACCCGGTCAAGCTGGAATGGTGGGCCACCCCCGCCGAGGACACCACCGTCCACCACGCCCTCGACCGGTTCCTCCCCCGGTTCCGCGCGCCCCGGCCGCTCGCCGAGGTGCTCGAGGACGGCCTCGACGACTACCTCGCCGTGTTCATCCCCGGCGGTCACGGCGCCATGCAAGGCCTGCACGACAGCCACGACGTCCGGGCCGTCCTCGACTGGGCCCTCGCCGGCGACCGCTTCATCATCACCCTCTGCCACGGCCCCGCCGCCCTCCTGGCCGCCGGACTCGACCGCGACACCTCACCCCTGGCCGGCTACGAGTCCTGCGCCTTCCCCGACGCCCTCGACACCGGGGCCAACCTCGACCTCGGCTACATCCCCGGCCCGATGCCCTGGCTGCTCGCCGAGGGCCTGCGCGCCCAGGGGCTGGTCGTGGTCAACGAGGACATGGCCGGTCACGTCCACCGCGACCGCGGGCTCCTCACCGGCGACAGCCCCCTGGCCGCGAACGCCCTCGGCAAGCTCGCCGCCGCGACCCTGGTCGAGCGCGCCAAGAGCTGACGGCCATCCGCAGCGCTCCCTCGTGAGGGGAAGGAGGGTACCCGCCGGACCGAGCGGGAGAGCGCGCCCCGCGACGCGAATAGCGGCCCGCTTACGTCACGTCCTTGGCCATCACGGCGCTGCACAACTGATGATCGACACCGTCGAGCATCACTTGTGACCAGCATGAACGTCCATAGGCCGCCACCGTGGCGGTCGTGAACCCTGTCCACTGGGTTCGGGGTTCGAGTCCCTGACGGCGCACCCCCACATGAAGGCCCTGACCGCCGTGGTCGGGGCCTTCGTCGTGTTCGGGGCCGCCACCGACCGGCCTTCTTCGACTTGTGTGGCCTCGAGGTCCTCGGAGGCCGCTTCGTGCCACACAAGCCGGGCAGACCAGGCCCGAGCACGGTGTGCGAAGGCGACGCCGTGGCGCAGGCCGCCGACGGCGAAGACTCGGCACCGCTCGATGAAGAGGCAGCGACCAGACACGGCGTCAGCTGCGGCCACCTGCGCGCCCGAGCCGGCTCGATGCTCGCGGCCGGGAAGGATGGCAAGGGCCTCGTCCATCACGACAGCAGGCCCGAGGCCGCTCCACGTTTTGGCGCTCCCTCAGATCGCCGTGGACATGCCCCGGCGCCGATTCGAAGCGCAGCCGGCGAACCGGGCAGAACCCTCAGACAGCGATGAGTCGACTGCGACCTCGGTGTTGGGACTGCGGACCCGCCGAAGCGCCCAGACCACCACGGCGACGATCTCGACCGAGGGTGACCAGCACGATCGACGCGGGCGCGTCGGCGGGCGACCGGTCGAGCCAGTGGCTCAGGCGGCGTCGTGGAGGAACGGGTAGTCGGTGTAGCCCCGATGGTCCCCGCCGTACATGGAGCTCTGGTCGGGCTCGTTCTCGGCGGCGCCCTCCCGCCAGCGGCGCACCAGGTCCGGGTTGGCGATCCACGGTCGCCCCACCGTCACAGCGTCGGCGACACCGTCGGCGATCAGCGCTGCCATGTCCTCGCGGGTGGAGTACTCCTCGAAGTTGGTGTTGAGGACGTAGATCCCCGGCCATGCCTTGCGCAGGCGCGGCACGAAGTCCTGGTTCCGGGTGCCGACGACGTGCAGGTAGGCCAACCCCATCGGGGCCAGGGCGTCGACGAGCACGTCGTAGACCTCGTCGTCGTTCTCGACGATGCCGTTGAACGGGTTGAGCGGTGAGACACGGATCCCGAGGCGGTCGGCCCCGATCTCCTCGGCGCACGCCCGCGCGACCTCGACGGCGAAGCGGGCCCGGTTCGCCGCGGTGCCGCCGTAGCGGTCGGTGCGACGGTTGATGCCATCGGCGAGGAACTGGTGGATGAGGTAGCCGTTCGCCCCGTGCAACTCGACGCCGTCGGCGCCCGCGTCGACGGCGAGACGCGCCGCGTGGGCGTACCCGGCGACGACGTCGGGGATCTCGGCGAGCTCCAGCGCGCGAGGGGTCACGTAGTCGAGGGTCGTCAGCTCCCGCTGGGTGTCCGGGTCGGGCGAGGACCAGGTGACGATCGAGCCCTCCGGGCGCACGGCTGAGGGCGCGACGGGGGTGGCGCCGTCGAGGGTGTGCGGGTGCGAGATCCGCCCGGAGTGCATGAGCTGCACGAACAGGTGCCCCTGGCCGTCGTGGACGCGGCGGGCGATCCGCGCCCAGCCCGCCTTCTGCTCGACCGAGTGGACGCCCGGGACGTTGGGGTAGGCCTGGCCCATCCGCTGCGGCTGGCTGCCCTCGGAGAAGATCAGTCCGGCCGACGCGCGCTGGGCGTAGTACTCGGCCTGCATCTCGTTGGGGACGTCACCGTCGGCGCGGTTGCGGGTCAGCGGAGCCATCAGCACGCGGTGCGGGAGCTCCAGGCGACCGACCCGCAGGGGCGCGAGCAGCGGGCTGTCATCGGGCAGCGGGGTGGACATGAGAACGCCTCTCGCGTCGGCAGGAAGGAGCAATGATTGTTGCTTCAACTACAGGGTTGCCGCCCCGAGCCTGCCCGCAAACGTCCTCGTCGGGCTCGCCGACAGCTGACGGCGGTCCCTTGTCGCTCCTCGCGAGCAGGCAGGAAGTCGTGTGGCCGCCGACTCGACGAGGCGAGCCGGCGCCTCCTGTTCGCTCACTCGGTCCTGGCATGGTCTTCGTCATCACGCGACGTCGCCCCTGATGGCCGATGGGGGGGCATCGGCGTCCTGAATTCCCGCCCACTGCCGTCGACACGTCCGGCGGACGCGGCTGTGGGAGGAGATCGGAATCCGATCCAGCCGCATGCAGTGAGCAAACTCCGGAGCTCCGGGTGAGTTAGTGTCGTGAGATGGCGTTGAATCATGTGAGACGAGGGAGCGGCAGCCCACTACTGCTCGTGCACGGTCTCGGCGCCGGGTGGCGATCCTGGGCCCCGATCCTCGACGACCTGGCCGAACACCACGAAGTCATCGCAGTCGACCTACCGGGGTTCGGTGAAACACCGCCGCTGAACGGCGACATCTCCATCGCCACCTTGACCGACTCCGTCGCGAACTTCATCCACGAACAAGGTCTGGACGGGGTCTCGACCGTCGGCCAGTCGATGGGCGCTCGGATCGTGCTCGAGCTCGCACGGCGAGGCGTCGGCGGCGACACGGTGGCGTTGGACCCGGGCGGCTTCTGGAGCGACGGCGAGGTCGCCCTGTTCGGCGCCACGCTGCGACCATCGATCGCGCTGGTCCGAGCGCTGCGGAACAGGCTGCCGGCGCTCCTCGACAGCCCCGCGGCGAGGACCTTGCTGCTGGCGCAGTTCTCGGCACGACCCTGGGCGCTCTCGCGCGAGACCGTCCTGCCGGACGTGTGCGGACTGGCCGACTCCCCGTCGACCGGCGCTGCCATGGACGCCCTGACCAAGGGACCCAAGCAACAGGGAGCCCCGGCCGGCACGGTGCCCGGACGGGTCACGATCGGTTGGGGGCGTCGAGACCTGGTGACCATTCCGAGACAGGCGACCCGGGCGACGGAACTCTTCCCCGACGCCGTCCTGCACTGGTTCGAGCGGTGCGGTCACTTCCCACAATGGGACGCCCCGCGTGAAGCGACCCGACTGATTCTCGACCGCACCGACTGACGAATCATCGACCGAGCGACTGTCCGTCGGAGGATTGGCGGATTCTCCGACCGGTCGCGTCGATTCCCGATATCGACCACAGAGTCTCCGAGGAGGAACGCAGCACACCTCCGGGGTTGATACACGATCACGCCGAGCCGCCAGGGTCTGTGTGGCGGCGACATCGGGAGCGGGCACACCACTCCGTTTCCACCATAGGAGCGAATGCGGCCGGCGTCCGTACCCGAGTTCTTCGTGACGTCGTCGTGAGCCACACCGAACGCGCCGGGGACGCGGCGTCCGGTCAGCGCGGGTCGCGCTCGTCGCGCTCGCGGCGCAGGTCGTCGATGGTGCCGGTGGCGAGTGCGGTCCAGAAGCGCAGGGCGGCGTGCTCCATCTCGAGCCCGAGCTCAAGGGTGATCATGCGGGGGCGGGCCCAGTCCTCGTCCCCGTGCCGGGACACCATGTCCTCGTAGACCGCGATCCGCTCCTCGTGCTGACGGATCTGCTCCTGGGCGAGCTTGGGGACGTCGTCGTCGGGCGCGCCCGCCTCGTTGAAAAAGAGCTTGAGCTCGGCGACGTCGCGCATCTCGAAGTGCTCGGGCGTGGGGGCGGCCAGCCACTCCTGCAGGGCGGCCCGACCCTCGGGAGTGAGTGAGTAGGTCTTGCGTCGGCGGCCGCTGTCCTCGAGGTCGACGGCGAGCATGCCGGACGCGGCGAGGCGCTCCGGCTCCGAGTACAGCTGCGTGTGGGGGAAGTTCCAGAAGTAGCCGACCGACCGGCTCGTTGCCCGCTTGAGGTCGTAGGGGGTGGAGGGTCCGCGCAGCGCCACCATCCCCAGGACCAGGTACGACGTGGTCGACAGACGCATCGGTCCTCCGTGCTCCGCGCGAGATCAGCATCCCGACTCTAGCCAGGTCCATCCTTACCCTCGCACCATACGAAACGTACGGTGCGTTTCATACCAAGGGAAGGCCGCTCATGGACCTCGCATCGATGCTTCGCTGGGCCGCCGAACGCCACCCGCACCGTCGGGCGGTGTCCGGGCAGGGCCGCCGGTTGACCTACCGCGAGTGGGACGAGCGCACGGACCGCCTCGCGGCGGCGTTGAGCGGCTGGGGCGTGCGGGCCGGGGATCGCCTGGCGCTGGTGATGCACGGCGGCGAGCCGCTCGCGAGCCTGCACCTGGCCGCGCAGAAGCTCGGCGCGGTCTCGGTGCCGCTGTCGACGCGGTTCGGCGTCGACGAGCTCGCCTACTGCCTCGGGGACGCGGGCGCGGTCATGGTCCTCACCGATCCGGCGCACGCCTCGCGGGTGGAGGCCGCCGCGGGCGCGGTCCCGATCCATGACGTCGCCGAGGTCGACGCGGCCGCGGAGGTCGCCGACACCACGGCCGTACCGCCGGCGCCGGCCGAGTCCGCCGTGAGCGTGATGCTCTACACCTCCGGGACCACCGGAAAGCCGAAAGGCGTGCCCCGGACCCATCGCGCCGAGCACGCCGCCGCCGTCGCGCACGTGATGCAGACCGGGCAGCGGGCGGGCGTCGCCACGCTCGGGGTGATGCCGCTGTTCCACACGATGGGCCTGCGCACGCTGCTGGCCTCGATCGTGCTCGGTGGGACGTGGGTCGCCCAGCCCTCCTTCGACGCCGACGAGTCGATGGCGCTGATCCGCGACGAGGGGATCGGATCGCTGTACCTGGTGCCGACGATCTACTGGTCGCTCCTGCGCACCGGGCGCCTCGGCGAGGCCCACCGGCTCGACAACCTCGCCTACGCCGGGGCGGCCATGACCCCGTCGCTGGCCGAGGCGCTGGTCGAGGCGGTGCAGCCGCGCTCGTTCGTCAACCACTTCGGGTCGACCGAGATCTATACGTTCACCATCGGCGCGGACGTCGCCGCCAAGCCCGGCTGCGTCGGACGGGCCGGCTTGTTCTCCCGCGTCCGCTTGATCGCACCCATGCAGGGTGCACCGGTCGACGAGGAGGTCGCGCCCGGCGAGCAGGGCCAGGTCATCGTGTCGATGGCCTCGGCGGAGGCGTTCGGCGGCTACTGGAACCGCCCCGACGCGAACGCGAAGGCGATCCGCGACGGCTGGTACCACACCGGGGACCTCGCGATCGCCGACGAGGACGGGGACCTCTGGGTGTCCGGCCGCACCGACGACATGATCAACTCGGGCGGGGAGAACATCTACCCGGACGAGATCGAAGCGGCGCTCATCCGTTGCGCGGCGATCGACGACGTCTGCGTGGTCGGGCTGCCCGACGACCGGTGGGGCCACGCGGTGAGCGCCTTCGTCGTGCCCGCCGCCGGGATCGAGCCGGAGCTCGCCGCCGCCGCGACGCTCGCCCACGCCCGCGAGCACCTGTCGTCGCTCAAGCGGCCCAAGCAGGCGATCGCCGTCGACGCGATCCCGCGCTCCGGGGTCGGCAAGACCCTGCGCCGGACGCTCGTCGCCGGCGAGTACACCCCCCGAGGAGAGGCCCGTGCCTGACATGACCGCAGAGGCCGCACCGCCGCGGTGGACGCCGTCGCGTGACGAGGACGCGGCCCTGGTCGCGGGCCGCGGCCGGTTCCTCGACGACCTCGACCCGCTGCCGGGGACGCTGGTCGCCGCCGTCGTGCGCTCCACCCGGCCGCACGCCCGGCTCACATCGGTGGACCTGTCGCGGGCCCGCCGCCACCCCGGGGTCGCCGCGGTGATCGGTCCCGACGAGGTTCGGGCTGCGTTGCGTCCGTTCCCGCTGTCGACGGGGGCGGCGATGCCCTACCTGCCGACCGGCGTCGACAAGGTCCGCTTCGTCGGCGAACCGATTGCCGTCGTCGTCGCGAGCGACCGCTACGTCGCCGAGGACGCCGCCGAGCTCGTCGACGTGACCTACGAGGACCTGCCCGCCGTCAGCGACGCCCGGTCCGGGCTGGCCGACGATGCGCCCCGCCTGCACGAGGACGCCGAGTCCAACGTCGCGACGGACCGCACCTTCTCCTTCGGCGGACCGGACGACCGCTTCGCGGCCGCCGCGCACGTGGTGACCCGCCGCTACGAGTTCCCGCGCTACTCCTCCGTGCCGATGGAGTGCTACTCGGTCATCGCACACTGGACCGAGCAGGACGGCGGGCCGTCCGTCGAGGCCTGGGCGAACTTCCACGGGCCGTTCTCGATGGTGCCGGTCATGGCGGGCGCGCTGCGCATCCCGACCTCGCGGGTGCGCCTGCACGTCCCGGCCGACATCGGCGGCAGCTTCGGGATCAAAGCCGGCATCTATCCCTACGTGGTGCTCCTCGCGCTGGCGTCGAAGCACGCGGGGACACCGGTGCGGTGGACCGAGGACCGCGTGGAGCACCTCACGGCGAGCTCGTCCGGCGCCGACCGGTCGATGGAGTTCTCGGCGGCGCTCGACGGCGAGGGCACGATCACCGCGCTGCGCGCCGACCTCGTCGACAACGTCGGCGCCTACCTGCGGCCCCCGGAGCCGTCGACGCTGTACCGCTGCTTCGGCAACATCACCGGGCCCTACCGGATCGACGCCGTCGGCATCCGGGCCCGGGCGGTCGTCACGAACACGATGCCGACCGGGTTGAACCGCGGCTTCGGCGGCCAGCAGCTCTACTTCGGGCTGGAACGGCTCCTCGACGACATCGCCGCCGAACTCGGCGTCGACGCGCTCGAGCTGCGCCGTCGCAACCTCATCACCTCCTTCCCGCACGAGACCGCGACCGGAGGGGTGTACGACTCCGGCGACTACCTCGCCGCGCTCGACCTCGCGAGGAAGAACGCCGACCTCCCCGAGCTGGAGAGGCGGCGCGACGAGGCCCGCGCGGCCGGCGCCCACTACGGCATCGGGACCGCCCTCGTGGTCGATCCCTCCGGGACCAACATCGGTTACGTCGGGCTCGCCACCCCCGCCGAGCAACGGACCCCCGGGCGGGACAAGTCCGGGTCGACCGAGCACGTGCGGATGTCGGTCGACCCCCAGGGGGTCGTCACCGTGCTGCTCGGGTCGGTCCCGCAGGGGCAGGGACACGCCACCGTCGCACGCAAGGTCGCCGCGCAGCGCCTCGGGCTGCCGATCGAGCAGGTCCGCTGCGTGATCGACATGGACACCGCGACCACCCCCTGGACGGTCACCTCCGGCAGCTACTCCTCCCGGTTCGCCCCGTTGGTCACCAGCGCCGTCGTCGCCGCGGCCGACACCATCGCCGCCACGGTGCGGGCCGCCGCGTCGACGCTGCTCGACGGCGTCGACCCCGCCACGCTCGTCCTCGAGGGCGGCGAGGTTCGCACCCCCGACGGCCGGGCGGTGAAGTTCCGCCACGCCGCCGGTGTCGTGCACTGGGACCCCGCCGCGCTGCCCGCGGGAGTCCCGGCGCGGCTCTACGCCGAGGCCGAGTTCTCCCCGCGCGAGACCCGGGCCGCCTCGGCGGACGACCGGATCAACTCGTCGCTCTGCTACGGATTCGTGGCCGAGATCGTCGCGGTGCGGATCGACCCGGACACCCTCGAGATCGAGGTCGACCGGGTGTCGTCGGTCCACGACGCCGGCACGGTCCTCGACCAGACGTTGCTCGACGGGCAGGTGTACGGCGCCCTCGTGCACGGGCTCGGCGGCGCTGCCTACGAGGAGTTCACCCACGCCCCGTCCGGCCAGCCGACCGCGGCCACGTTCCTCGACTACCTGTGCCCCACCTCCGCCGAGGCGGGCTTCGAGCTGCGCACCGACCACGTGGTGTCGCCTTCGCCGCTCACCCCGCTCGGTGCCAAGGGCTGCGGTGAGGGCTCCTCGATGAGCTTCCCCGTGGCCTACGCCAACGCCGTCGCCGACGCCCTCGCGCCGCTCGGCATCGACGTCACCTCCCTGCCCCTGCACGGCGAGGTGCTCCACCAGCTGTTGACCGACGATCGGAAGGACGCCTGACATGTCACTGACCGGCGGCGACGTCACCCTCGAGCGCGACGGCCACGTCGCCTACGTGACGCTCTCCCACGGCAGGTACACCGTCGTGACGATGGAGATGCGCCGGCTCGTGGCCGAGCGGTTCGCCGAGATCGACCGGGACCCCGAGGTGCGGGTCGTGGTCGTGCGCAGCGACGGCGAGCACTTCACCTCCGGCGGCGACATCGCGGGGTTCATGGAGGTCGACCCGATCGACCTCACCGACCTCGGCCACGACGTCACCGCCGCCGCCCGCAGCCCCAAGCCGGTCATCGCGGCGATCGACGGGTACTGCTTCGGCGTCGGGCTGGAGATGGTGCTCTCCTGCGACGTCCGGCTCGGCACCGGGCGCACCCAGCTGGCGCTGCCCGAGATGAACCTCGGCATGATCCCCGGATCCGGCGGCACGCAGCGCCTCGCCCGCCTCGTCGGGCTGTCCCGGGCGAAGTTCCACATCCTCTCCGCCACCCGGATCCAGGCCCAGCAGGCGCTGGACTGGGGGATCCTCTCCGGCGAACTCCATGCCGACCGCGACGCCCTGAACTCCGCCGCGGACGCGCTGGCGCAGAAGATGGCGAGCCTCTCCCCCGCCGCGCTGCGCACGGCGAAGGAGGTCCTCGACCGCGGCGTCGACGGGCCCCTCTACACCGGCATCGAGCTGGAGCGGAAGGCCTACTCGATGCTGCGGGCCACCCAGGACTTCGCCGAGGGCGTGAAGGCGTTCGGCGAGAAGCGCACCCCCGTCTTCACCGGGCGGTGACCCGGTGAAAGCAGCACCCTTCGCCTACGTCCGGCCCCCGACCCTCGACGACGTGCTCGGCGAGCTCGCCGGCGGGGACGGCAAGGTCCTGGCCGGCGGCCAGTCCCTCGTCCCCGTGCTCGCGATGCGGCTCGGCCGCCCCGCCACCCTCGTCGACGTCACCGCCGTTCCCGAGCTCACCGAGCACGGGCCGGACGCGCGCTCCGGCTACCGGGTCGCCGCGGCCGTCCGGCAGCGGGTCGTGGAGCACGACCCGGCCGCGCGGGACGTGCCCCTGATCGCGATGGCCATGCCCTTCGTCGGGCACCGGGAACTGCGCAGCCGCGGCACCGTGTGCGGCAGCCTCGCCCACGCCGACCCGGCCGCGGAGCTGCCCGCCGTGGCCTGCTGCCTCGACGCGCAGGTCGAGGTGTCCGGGCCCGGTGGGGCCCGCACCGTCCCGGCGAAGGAGTTCGTCACCGGCGCCATGACGACGACGGCCGGGCCCGAGGACGTCGTCACCGCGGTCACCTTCCCGGCCGCCCGTCCCGGGGACGGGTTCGGGTTCGCCGAGATCGCCCGCCGGCACGGCGACTTCGCCCTCGCCGGCGTGGTGTGCCGGGTGCACGTCGCCGACTCGGGGGCGGTGCGCTCCGCCGTCCTCACGGGGTTCGGCATCTCCGACCGGGCGGTCACCCGCGACGTCAGCACGCTGCTGGCCGCCGGCGGGAGCGAGGAGGAGCTCCGGCCGGCCACCACCGAGCTCGCCGCCGAGATGGTCGACACCGGTGGCGACACGCACGGCTCCACCGGCTACCGGCGGCGGCTCTTCGCCGTCCTGGCCGCCCGCGAGCTGTCCCGGGCGCTGCGCCGTGCCCGCGAGGGAAGGACCACCGCATGACCGCCGCCCCCGAGCGCCACGACACCGGCTCCCGCCGCGTGCCCGCGCCCGTTGCCCGGGTCGCAGCACACGAGACCGCCGAGGTGACCTTCGTCGTCAACGGCACCGAGACCACCGTCGAGGTGCCGCCCCGGGCCCACCTCGGGGACGTCCTGCGCGAGCGCCTCGGCCTCACCGGCACGCACCTCGGCTGCGAGCACGGGGTCTGCGGCATGTGCACCGTGCTCCTCGACGGCGAGGCCGCCCGGGCGTGCCTGCTGTTCGCCGTGCAGTGCGAGGGCGCGGAGATCGTCACCGTGGAGGGGCTCGGCTCCCCCGACGACCAGCACCCGTTGCAGCAGGCGTTCTCCGCCCACCACGCCCTGCAGTGCGGGTTCTGCACGCCCGGGATGCTGATGAGCAGCTACGACCTGCTCGCCAACGAACCGGACACCGCCGAGGAGGACCTGCCCGAGGCGATGTCCGGCGTGCTGTGCCGCTGCACCGGCTACCGCGGCATCCTGGCCGCCGTCTCCGACGTCGCCGCGACCTACCCCGCCGGCGTCCCGGAACCCAGGGGATGTGCGCCGCGGATGCTGGTCGGCCGGTCCGCGGCCGGTGGGTCCGGCGCAGCGGCCGAGGACACCGGCACGGCCGCCCTGCCGCCCACGGAGGTGCGACTGCCCTCCGGTCCGCCCTCGGCGGTCGTCGACGTGACCTCGCAGCTCACCTCCCCGGTGGACCGCGTCTGGGCGGTGCTCACCGACTTCGACCTCCTGGCGCGCTGCCTGCCCGGAGCCCAGCTCGTCGAGTCCTACGACGGGGACCGCCACCGCGGGCGGGCCACCGTTGCGCTCGGCCCCGTGAAGCTGTCGTTCGAGGGACTCGCCCAGGTCGTCGAGCGGGACCCGGACACCCACCGGCTCCGCTTCCACGGCCAGGGGAAGGACACCGGCGGCAGCGCGACCTCCGCCGACGTCGTCCTGGCCGCGACGCCGACCGCCGACGGCGGCACCGAGCTCACCGCGCACGCCGTCGTGCACCTGTCCGGACGGGTCGCCCAGTTCGGCCGGGCCCTGGCCGGGGACGTGTCCCGCCGACTGTTCGAGCAGTTCGCCGCCGGGGTGGACGAGGCCGCCGAGACCGGCTCGGTCTCCGAGGTCTCCCTCGCCCGCAGGGTGCGGCTCGCGGCCGGGGCAGCCCGTGACGCCGCTGTCGGCGCCCTACGTCGCGCCGCGGGACGCATCCGCCACCGTGCGTGGAGCGGGAAGACCTGATCGCGTCCGACGGCGAATCCCGGGGTCTTCGAGGACCCCGGGATTCGCCCAGGACCTCGCGTCAGCGGCGACGGACGGGATCGGGCGGCGCCGACCCGTTCACCGCGAGGCCACCGACGTGGCGGCGTGGTCGTCGAGGGCCCGGCGGTTGTGCTCGGTGATGGCGTCGGTGAGGTCGCGGTAGGGCTCGTCGAACGGGTCCTTGACGCCCCATCCACGGCCGAGGTTCTCGACGTACCCGCACCAGTGCAGGCCCGCGAACCACGGTTCGTGGCGGACGGCGTCGAGGACGAGGCCGTAGTCCTCGCCGCGCGCGGCGTGGTTGGGCAGCCCGACGCGGTGCGGGTTCATGTCGGTGGGCGTCCAGTTGCCGTGGTCGGCGACGAGCACGGGCTTGCCGCCGGCCTGCTCGCTCCATCCGGCCAGGTCGTCGCGAAACCCTCGGCGGTCGTCCTCGGCGGGGCCGGCGAACCGCTGCACGGAGAGGACGTCGACGAAGGGCGCCATGGCGCGCAGCACCGGCTCGGGGATGCCCTTGTCCCCGTTGTAGCGGTCGCCGAGGATCAGGTGGTCGGGGTCGTAGCGACGGATCGCCGTCGTGATCGCCTCGTAGTAGCGGCTGGCGACGTCGTAGAGCTTCTGCTCGCGAGCAGCACCGTCGAGCCCGCTCAGTTCGGGAAAGTCGCGTCCGGAGGCGTGCGGTAGCCAGGCGGGGATGTCGACGAAGAAGTACCCGAGCAGGTTCTCGTCGTCGGCGTGCGGGAGGGCGACCGCGCGGGCGAGGTAGTCGCACCACTTCGCGAAGTCGTCGTCGAGCGGGCGGAACGCGGGGTGGCCGTTCCAGTCCTCGATGTCCTGGACCTGCAGCTGCGCGACGTAGGGCATGCCCGCGCCGCGCAGCTCGGCCGAGGTCCACGGCAGCGAGTGGTAGAGGTCGATCGGGTCGCCGAACCAGTCCAGGGCCTCGCCCCAGCCCCCGGCGACGTACTCGCGCGTCCAGCCGATCGTGTTCATGTTCCACGCCCGCAGGTCGGCGACCGGACCGTCGCGCAGCCACACCTCGCGGGAGCCGTAGCGCCGGCGCCAGACGTCGATGTTGTGCGGGTACTGCAGGTTGGTCTCGTCAGCGTGGTTGAGCCCGAGGGACAGGAACGGGTGTCCGTCGGGGTCGACGAGACGCCCGTCGCGGACGGCGAACGCGCTCACGGGGTGCCTCCGGAGAAGAAGTCGAGGTAGGCCGCGGCCAGGTCGTCGGGGCACTCCTCGGCGAGCTGGTGGCCGTACGGGAACGACACCGTGGTCACGTCGGTGGCGACCTCGCGGCACACCCGCTCGTTGTCGGCACCGATGAACGGTTCGCTGGCGACGGCGAGCACCGGCATCTCCAACGGGGTCTTCGCGGCCTCGCGGTTCTGCTCGGCGTCGGTGAGCGTGGCCCGGTAGATGTTCGCCATGCAGCGCAGGCCGCCGGGCGAGGAGTAGCACCGGACGTACTCGTCGATCGCGTCCTCCCCGATCGCGGTGGCGTCCTGGGCCTCGTGCTTGATGAAGTAGCTGAAGTACTCGCGTTCGTGCCCGGCGATGAGCATCTCGGGGAACTCGGGCACCGCGTAGAAGTTGATGTGCCAGAGCCAGACGTAGCTCGCGACGTTCTCGGCCGTCAGGAACGAGTAGTCCTCGAGCCCGAACCCGGAGAGGATCATCTCCTGGTAGACGAGCTGGACGACGTGCTCGGGGTGGCGGGCGGCGAGCTGGTAGGCCGCGGCGGCGCCCCAGTCCTCCCCGACCACGCGGTAGCGGTCATGACCGAGATGGGCCATGAGCGCGGCGAAGTCGTCGGCGATGGTGGCCATGTCGTAGCCGGACTCGGCGTGCTCGGAGTCGCCGAGTCCGCGCATGTCGGGCATGACGACGGTGTAGCGCGGCGTGAGGTGGGGCAGGACCTTGCGCCAGTGGTAGGAGGTCTTCGGGACCCCGTGCAGGAGCAGGACGGGCTCGCCCTCCCCGGCCATGCGGTAGTGCAGGCGGACCCCGTTCACGGTGGCCCGCTGGGCGCGGACGGTCTCGCCCCGGTGGTCGACGACGGTCATGTCAGCTCCTCTGCCGCTCACGCGACGATCAGCGGTCGGAGGGTGCGGTACGCGACCTCCAGCCCCGTGTGGACCTTGTCCTCGGTGCCGCCCCACACCGGGTCCTCGTGCTCGACCGACAGCACGCCGGTGAAGCCGCCCTCGTAGAGCGTGTCGACGACCCGACGCCAGTCGACGTCGCCGAGCCCGGGCACGCGGTAGCGCCACCAGCCGGTGGTGAACGGGTCGGCCTCGCGTCCGACGGCGATCCCGGGCCAGCCGTAGCGGTTCCGACGGTCCGGGAACAGTTGGATGTCCTTGGCCTGGGCGTGCGGGATGTGGTCGACGTAGGGCGCGAGCGCCTCGACGGGATCGATGCCCATCCACACCAGGTGCGACGGGTCGAAGTTGAGGTAGAGCCCGAGGGAGAACATCCACTCCCAGAGTTCGGGCGAGTAGGCGAGGTTGCCCGGATAGCCGTCGGGGTGCCACCCCTCCATCACGCAGTTCTCGACGATCAGCTTCACGCCGCGCTCCCCCGCCCGGTCCACCAGCGGCGCGAAGATCTCCTCGGCGTCCCGGAGGTTCTCGGCCACGGTCCGGCCGGGATGGCGCCCGACGAACGTGCCGACCGTCTCGGTGCCGAGCAGTGCCGCGGCGTCGATGCAGGCGGCGACGTGGGCGTTCACGCGGGCACGCTCGTCGGGGTCGGGGTGCAGATTGTTGTCGTAGTACGCCAGCGACGACGGCGCCGACCCCAGTCCGTGGCGTTCCAGCAGCGAGCGGGTCTCGTCGGCCCGTCTCCGGTCGAAGGACGCCACGTCGAGGTGCGACGCGGTGAACTCCCGGTCCCCGACGGCGGGCCAGGCGGCCACCTCGAGGGCCTCGTAGCCGGCCCGCGACGCCCAGGCCGCGATCTGCTCGAGGGTCTGGTCGGGCAGGCAGGCGGTCAACATGCCGAGTCTCACGTGGGCACCTCCACCCAGGTCGCCCCGGCCGCGATCGAGCGGCCGACGGCATCGGTCAACGCCGCGGCCCGGACACCGTCGGCGAAGGACGGCAGACCGTCGGGGCGTTCGCCCCGGACCGCCGCGTACACGTCGGACACGAACGCGTCGAAGCAGTCCTGGTAGCCCTGCGGATGGCCGGGCGGGAGCCGCGAGTAGCGGGCGGCCGACGGGTCCATGGACGCCGAGCCGCGGGGCAGGACGACGGTGCCGTCGACGCCCCGCACCGCGAGGGTCTCGGGCTCCTCCTGGTCGAACCCGTAGGAGGCGCGCGCTCCGTCCACCGAGATCCTGAGCTGGTTGCGCCGCCCGATCGCGGTCTGGCTGACCGTGGTCGAGCCGGTGGCGCCGTGGTCGGTCTCGAAGAGCACCGTCGTCGACGCGCCGTCGGCGGCGAGCCGGGCGAGCAGCCGGGTGATCCGGTGGGAGGAGACGAACTCGGCGAGGTCGCACCAGTGGATGCCGACGTCGGCGAAGGCCCGCGTGGCGTCGCCGGCGCCGCGCCATCCGGGGTCTCCCGCGGCCTGCCAGTCCTGGAGATAGCCCCCGTGGAGCAGGTGCAGGGCGCCCGCGTCGCCCCGGGTGACGCGCGCACGGGCCTCACGCACCATCGGGTGGAAGCGGTAGACGAAAGGAACCGCGGTCACGGCGTCCCCGGCCTCGTCGAGCAGGGCCCGCGCGTCGTCGAGCGTGGTCGCCAGTGGCTTCTCGCAGACGACGGCCTTGCCGGCGGCCAGCGCCCGCCGGGCGAGCGGGACGTGCAGGGCGTCCGGCGTGCAGACGTGCACGACGTCGACGTCGTCGGCGACGACGATCTCCTCGGCGTCGCCCGCGCGGTCGGCTCCGAGCCGGCGGGCCGCGTCGGCGCCACGGCCGGGGTCCGACGCGGCGACAGCGACGAGGTGGGCGCCGGACGCCAGTACCGCGTGGGCGTGGACGGTGCCGATAAAGCCGACGCCGAGGACGGCGACCCGCAGGGCCCCGCTCATGTCCCTGCTCATGCCGCCCCGAACCCGCGGTCGGCGAGCCAGGCGCGGCTCGTCCGGGCGGCTTCGGCCGGGTCGCCGTCGAAGGAGTCGAGCTCGACGACCAGCCAGTCGTCGTAGCCGGTCTCCCGCACGGCGGCCAGGACGGCGTCGAGGTCGAGGTCACCGGTACCCAGCGGACGGAACGCCCCCGAGGCCCGGTCGAGGTCCTTGAGATGGACGTGCCGGACCCGGTCACCGTGGCGCCGGACGAGGTCGGCGGGGTCGCCGCCGCCGGCCGCGAGGTGGGCGGTGTCGGGGCAGAACCCGATCCGTGAGCGGTCCAGCACG
This sequence comes from Actinomycetospora aurantiaca, assembly GCF_037401875.1. Classification (NCBI taxonomy): domain Bacteria; kingdom Bacillati; phylum Actinomycetota; class Actinomycetes; order Pseudonocardiales; family Pseudonocardiaceae; genus Actinomycetospora; species Actinomycetospora aurantiaca. The sequence goes on from NZ_JBBEGN010000030.1 coordinate 26,757, forward strand.
GCGTCGACGGCGTCGGGGGCCTCGACGATGGTGCCCAGGTGGGGGTGGAAGCAGGCGGTCAGGCCCCGCTCGGCCGCGAGGTCGGCGACCGCGTCGAGCCCGATCACGAGGCGGTCGAGGTCCCCGGCATCCGAGCCCGCGGCCCGCGGGGACCCGCCGCCGACGACCAGCTGCGAGGCCCCGGCGCGGGCGGCGACATCGGCTGACACCGCGATCCGCCCCAGCTCCTCCCCGCGTACGTCGTCGAACACGAAACCCGCTCCGGTGTAGACACCGACAAGCTCCAGGCCCGTCTCGTCGAGCAGGCGCCGGAGGTCGTCGCCCAGCTCGAGGACGTTGCCCTCGAACAGCTCGACCCCGGCGTAACCCGCGGCCGCGATGTCGTGCAGTGCGCGCGTCATGTCACCGGCCACGCGGTAGCGCAGGTCCCGGACGCTGGTGACCCCCTCGGCGGTCGCCGTCAGGCCACCCCAGGTGATGGTGTGGTAGCCGAGCCGCATCCGGGCCTCCCGTGGTCGTCCTCGTCGACGCGAGCGACGCTAATGTTCATCGCGAGCAAAAGTCAATGACATAGTCTCAGCTTTGGGTTCGACCCCGCGGGCCCGGGGAGGCGCCATGAGCAGGCCGCTCGATCTGGACGAGCAGGTCGACGACCTGGTGCTCGTGCTCGACCTCATCCGGCACGGGAACGCGCGCACCCGTCCGGAACTCGCCCGGCGGTCGGGCCTCGGCCGCACCGTGGTCTCCGCACGGCTGGCCCGGCTCCTCGACGCGGACCTGGTCGTCGAGGGCGAGCTCGGGCCGTCGACCGGCGGCCGGGCGCCGCGCGAGCTGCGGTTCCGCGCCGAGGCCGGCGCCGTGCTCGTCGCCGAGGTCGGGGCGACCGGGTTCGCCGTCGGCGTCACCGACCTGGACGGCGCCCTGCGCGAGCACCGGCACCAAGCGTGGGACGTGTCGGCCGGACCCGAGGCCACCCTGGACCGCATCGCCGACGATCTCGAGGACCTACGGGGCGACGTCGGCGACGTCGCCCCCGTCTGGGGCGTCGGGCTCGGCCTCCCCGGTCCGGTGGAGTTCGCGAGCGGTCGCCCGGTGGCGCCGCCGATCATGCCCGGCTGGGACGGCCACCCGGTGCGCGAGCACCTGGCCGATCGGTTCGGGGTGCCGGTGTGGGTCGACAACGAGGTCAACACGATGGCCCTGGGCGAACTGCGTCACGGCGTGGCCCGAGGCGTCTCCGACCTGCTCTACGTCAAGATCGGGACCGGTATCGGCGCCGGCCTCGTCACGGGCGGGCGCCTGCACCGCGGGGCGCAGGGCGCGGCCGGCGACCTCGGGCACACCGCGGTGCACGAGGACTCCGGCATTGTCTGCCGCTGCGGCAACCGCGGCTGCCTCGAGGTGCTGGCCGGGGGCGGGGCACTGGCCCGGGACGCCGTGACGGTCGCCCGCGGCGGCCACAGTGGGCGCCTCGCCGCGCGGCTCGCCGACGCCGGGGAACTGACCGTCCGCGACGTCGTCGACGCCGCGCGGGAGGGCGACCAGGAGTCGCGGCGGATGCTCGAGCACGCCGGCATGCTGATCGGGACCACCCTGTCGGTGGCGGTCAATCTCGTGAACCCGGCAATGGTCCTGCTGGGAGGACAGGTAGGGGCGTCCAGCGACCAGGTCCTCGCCGCGGTCCGGGAGATCGTGTATCGACGGTCGTTGCCACTGGCCACGCGGGAGCTGCGCATCGAGCCCTCGCCGCTGTCGGGCCGGGCAGGCCTGCTCGGCGCCGCGACGATGGTGGTCGACGAGCTGCTCTCGCCGGCATACCTCGTGCGGTGGCTGCAGGATGGGAGCCCGGTCGGTCGGGCCGACCTGGCCTGAGACCCTTCCGCTCGCGTCGCCTTGACATTTGCTCGGTGCGAACATAAGACGGAGAGCGACGCCGTCGTCGCCCGCTGTCGAGGAGCACGTGATGCGCGAGATCACCGACCACGCCGGCCACCCGGTCACGCACGGGCGGACCACCGTGAACGGGGTTCGTCTGCACCACGTGACCGCGGGCTCCGGGCCGCCGCTCGTGCTGCTCCACGGCGTGCCCAAGAACTGGTACTACTGGCACCGCGTCATCCCGCTGCTCTCCGAGCGGTTCACCGTCATCGCTCCCGACATCCGCGGCTTCGGTGACTCCGCGCGTCCCGACGGCGGCTACGACATGGGCACGATCGCCGAGGACGTCGCCGAGCTGATGACCGCGCTGGGCCACGAGCGTTTCGCCGTGGCCGGCGAGGACTGGGGCGCCGCCTTCGCCTACGCGGTCGCCGCCTCCCACCCCGAGCGCGTCACACGGCTCTCCTTCTCCGAGATGCTCGTGCCCGGCGCCGGGCTGGAGGCGTGGTCGGCGCTCACCGAGGACAACGTCGCGTCCGACCACTTCCTGTGGCACGTCGGGTTCTTCCACGTCCGCGACTTCCCCGAGATGCTGATCGCCGGCCGGGAGCGGGTCTTCTGGGAGACCTGGATGAAGAACGAGACCTACGACCCCGCGGCGATCACCGAGGACTGCGTCGAGGAGTGGGTCCGCTGCTCGTCTGCCCCCGGCGGCCTCCGCGCGATCTTCGAGGTCTACCGGGCGACGTTCGTCAACATCGAGCTGGACCGGCAGTGGTCGGCCCGTCGGCTCCCGATGCCCGTACTGACCATCGGCAGCGACAGCTTCATCGGCGAGGAGGGTCGCCGGCAGATGGAGCGGGTGGCCGACGACGTCCGCTATGTCGAGCTCGAGCGCTGCGGGCACTCGATGGCCCTCGAACGCCCTGCCGAACTCGCGCGGGTGATGGGCGACTTCTTCGCCGCGGACGCCGCGGCGTGAGGTACGCCGCGGAGGTCCTCCCCTATCACGACGCCGAGCTGGGCACGGCGCTGGGCGAGCTCGCCGGCCTCGGGTTCGACGAGGTGATGCTCTGGGCGTCGGCGCCACCACTGGCCGACCACGTCCACCCCGGCGACGACGTCGCGGTGATCCGGCGGACGCTCGGGCGGCACGGCATGCGCGCCACCGGGCTGACCTGCTACGGCCGCGACCGCCACGAGCTGACCGCCCGGCTACGCCTGGCCCATGACCTCGGCGTCGACACCCTCGTGTTCGACTGCGAGGCGCCCTACCCCGAGTTCGTCGAGCACTGGCTCGCACCGATGCTTGACGAGGCCGAGCGTCTCGGCGTGCGCATCGCGGTCGAGAACCACCTCACGGTGCCGTTCTCCGCCGACTTCGAGTCGGGTGCAGGAGAGGATCAGCGCTGGTCGGAGGGCGTCGACAGCCTCGCCCAGATCCGTCGGCTGGTCACCGAGCTCGACCACCCGAACCTGGGCATCTGCCTCGCTCCCCCGCACCTGTGGGTGATGGGCGAGAGCATCAGCGAGGCCGTGTGGTTCCTCGCCGAGCGCGGCAAGCTCTTCCACTACTACCTCTGGGACGTCGACCGCGCGTACCGCCGCGGCGTCGACGGCCTGGACTTCGGGCCCGGCGAGCGCCAGCTGCCGCGCCCCGACGGCGTCCTCGACCATGCGGTCGGGCTAGCAGCGCTCGACCGCGTCGGCTACACCGGCGCGGCGTCGCTGAAGTGCCACGGCACCGCGGGATGGCCGGTCGAGAAGGTCACCCGCGAGCTGCGCCGCGCCGACACCCACCTCCGGACCTGCTTCACGCGGGCCGGGATCACCCTACCCAGGAGGACCTGACATGGCCGGGAACGGCAACCGCATGGACGGCCGCGTCGCCGTCGTCACCGGTGCTGCCCGCGGACAGGGCCGCGCGCACGCGGTGCGGCTCGCGGAGGCGGGCGCCGACGTCGTCGTCGCGGACGTGCCCGGCGACATCGCCACGGTCGCCTATCCGATGGGCACGCACGACGAGCTCGCCGAGACCGTCCGGCTCGTCGAGAAGCAGGGACGGCGCGCCGTCGCCGTCGAGGGCGACCTGCGCGACACCGACACCGCCACCCGCCTGGCCGACACCGCCTGCCGCGAGTTCGGCCGCGTCGACGCCCTCGTCCCGAGCGCCGGCGTCCTCAGCGTCGCCGACAGCACCTGGGACCTGACCGACGACCAGTGGGACGACATGCTCGCCACCAACGTCACCTCGGTGTGGAAGACGTGCCGGGCGGTCGTGCCGCTCATGATCGACGCCGGGAACGGCGGCGCGATCGTGCTCACGGGTTCGGTGGGCGGGCTGCGCTCGGTCGCCGGGTGCACGCACTACAACGTCGCGAAGTTCGGCGTGATCGCTCTGATGCGGACGCTGGCCTGGGAACTGGCGCCCCACCACATCCGCGTCAACGTCGTCCACCCGACCGGGGTGAACACGATGATGGGCGACAATCCGGCCTTCCGGGAGTGGGCCGGTGAGCACCCCGACCTGCTGGAGCCGATGCGCGGCAACCTCCTGCCCGGCGTCGACCTCGTCGAGCCCGAGGACGTCGCTGCGCTCGTCGCGTTCCTGGTCTCCGACGACGCCCGCTACATCACCGGCGTCGAACACCGGGTCGACGCCGGCTTCATGCTCAAGTGATGTGGATCTTCCCCCACTCCCCCCGACGAGAGGACCGCTGATGGCGGACACCAAGAACGGCCCCGAGCTGCACCCCGTCACCCAGGAACTCGCCAGCGGAAAGAACTTCGCCGCGGTCACCACCGTGCTGCCCAGCGGGCGCCTGCAGACCCAGATGCTGTGGGTCGCGATCAAGGACGGGCAGCTGGTGCTCAACACCGAGACCCACCGCAAGCGCTACCGCAACCTGCAGTCCGACCCCCGGATCACCGTGCTGATCCGCGACGAGTCCGACCCCTACCGCTACGCCGAGATCCGCGGGCGGGTCGAGCGGACCACCACCGGCGACGAGGCCCGCACCCACATCGACGAGGTCGCCCACCAGTACCTCGGCACCGACTATCCGCCCGAGGGCATCAAGTCCGAGCGCGTGATCCTCTGGGTCACCCCCGAACGCCAGACGATCATCGACCAGAACAAGGACACCAGCGACTGACCTCGCTCCGTCCTGTCGAAGGGATCCGCACCACCATGGCCATCGCGACCATCAACCCCGCCACCGGCGAGACCGTCCGCGAGTTCGAGGCGCTGACCGAGGCGCAGCTGGAGGAGAAGCTCCAGCGCTCGTGGGACACCTTCCGGACCTACCGGGACACGACGTTCTCCCAGCGTGCCGACTGGCTGCGGCGCGCCGCGGACATCTTCGACGAGGACAACGAGCGGCTCGCCCAGCTCGCCACCCTGGAGATGGGTAAGACCCTCGTGGCCGCCCGCGCCGAGATCACCAAGTGCGCCTACGGCTGCCGCTGGTACGCCGACCACGCGGCCGAGGCCCTCGCGGACGTCGAGTGGCCGCACCCGTCGAACGCCCCGGAGCACGCGCGGATCCTGACGCGCTACCAGCCGCTCGGCCCGGTCCTCGCGGTCATGCCGTGGAACTTCCCGTACTGGCAGTTGCTGCGTTTCGCCGCGCCGGCGTTGATGACGGGCAACACCGGCCTGCTCAAGCACGCCTCGAACGTCCCCCAGGTGGCCCTGGCCATCGAGGACGTGTTCACCCGGGCCGGCTTCCCCGCGGGCGCGTTCCAGACGCTGCTGGTGTCGAGCTCGCAGATCGAGGGGATCATCGACGACGACCGCGTCCGCGCCGTCACCCTGACCGGCAGCGAGCCCGCCGGACGCGAGGTCGGTGCCCGCGCCGGGCAGAACGTCAAGACCAGTGTGCTCGAGCTCGGCGGCAGCGACCCGTTCATCGTCATGCCCTCCGCCGACCTCGACGCCACCGCCGACGCCGCGGTCACGAGCCGGACCCTGAACAACGGTCAGTCCTGCATCAACGCCAAGCGCTTCATCATCCACGAGCAGATCGCCGACGAGTTCCAGCGGCTGCTGGTCGAGAAGATGGACGCGCTGGTCGTCGGCGACCCGATGGACGAGAACACCGAGCTCGGCCCGATGTCCGGCCCGCAGGGACTCGAGGAGCTCGACCAGCAGGTCCAGGACTCCGTGGCCAAGGGCGCCACGCTCCTCACCGGCGGCAAGCCCCTGGGCGGGCCCGGCAACTACTACCCCGCCACGGTGCTGGCCGACATCCCCAAGGACGCCCCCGCGTACTACGAGGAGCTCTTCGGGCCGGTCGCACTCGTCTTCCGCGCCCGCGACGTCGACGATGCCATCGCCATCGCCAACGACTCGTCGTTCGGCCTCGGCGGCAGCGCCTGGACCGAGGACGAGGACGAGAAGGAGCGCTTCGCCAACGAGGTCGAGAGCGGCATGGTCTACATCAACAAGATCACCGAGTCGACGCCCGAAGTGCCCTTCGGCGGGGCGAAGAACTCCGGCTACGGCCGCGAGCTCGCCTCCTTCGGGCCGCAGTCGTTCGTCAACGCCAAGACGATCTGGATCCAGTGAGCACCGCGACCTTCTCCGGCATCGCCCACGTCGCGCTGGTCGTGCGGGACATGACGACCAGCGTGCATTTCTACGAGGACGTGCTCGGTTTCGAGCGCGTCGGTGAGGTCACCGAGGGGCCGCCGTCCGAGGGTCACCCCCGGCGGTTGATGCGTCATCCCGGAAGCGGGATGACGCTGGGCATCCACGAGCCCCACCGACGCAGCGGGGACCGGTTCGACCCGCAGCGCACCGGGCTCGACCACCTCGCGGTCACCGCCCCAGATCGGGCCACGCTGGACGCCTGGTCGAGGCGACTGGACGAGCACGACGTCGAGCACTCCCCGACCCGCGACGCGGGCTACGCCGAGTTCGTGTCGTTCTGCGACCCGGACGGCATCGCCTGGGAGATCTGGCTGCCCACAGCGGGCTGAGGGCGAGGAGGGATGCAAGTGGACGAGCGGGTGTGTCTGATCACCGGAGCGAGCCGGGGCATCGGAGCGGCGACGGCGCGCGAACTCGCGGCGCGCGGTCACGCCGTGGTGGTCAACCACCGCGACAGCGCGACCGCGGCCGAAGCCGTCGCCCACGACGTGCGGGCGGCCGGTGGGGACGCCCTGGTGGTGCAGGGCGACGTGACCGACCCGGCCGACATGACACGCCTGGTCGACACGGTCGTCGAACGCTGGGGCCGGCTCGACGTGCTGGTGCACAACGCCATGACCCCATTCCCGGTCACCTCGTTCGCCGACCTGGACTGGGAGCAGCTCTCGGCGAAACTCGACCAGGAGATGCACGCGGCACACCTGCTCACCAAGGCCGTGCTGCCCGGAATGATCGACCGCCGCCGGGGACGGCTGATCTACCTGTCCACCGGCCTGTCCCGACGTCCCCGGGACGGGATGATCGCCCTCGGGGTCGCCAAGGCCGCCCTGGACTCCTTCGTGCGCTACGTCGCCGCCGAGGTGGCACCGCACGACATCACGGCCAACGTCGTCGCCCCGTCCACGGTGGAGGACACCGCCGTGAGCGACCGACTCCCCGAGGAGCTCAGGTCGCAGCTCGCTGACGCGACCCCGATGCGCCGGCTCGCCCGACCCGACGACGTCGCCCGCACGGTCGCCTACTTCGCCGGCGACGACGCCGCGTTCACCACCGGCAGCTGGGCGCCGGTCAACGGCGGCCTGATCATGCCCTGAATCCGCAGGCGGGCCGGACAGCCGCTCCTCTCGCCTAGCGGCAGGTGCTGTCGTGCCCTCCGTATCGCCTGGCCAGGGCTGGAACGACGTCAGCCTTCGACACCCGGCCCTGACTGACGAGGCCCGCTTTCGGTACCGCTTACGTCACACCAGGGCCGTCTACGGGCACCCACGGCACAAGATCGCTACTTCCTGATCATGTCGCTGAGCAGCCGAGATGCAGATACTGGCCCACGACAGCCGACGTGAACCTTGTCCACTGGGTTCGGGGTTCGAGTCCCTGACGGCGCACCCTTCGTTGTCGGCTCCGTACGAGAAATGAAACTCTCGGCGTTCGAGTGCCACGCCAACTGACGTGAGCCGCGGACCGGGACCACAGGCGGACGGATCGCCGCCGGAGGCTGGACGGCCGACTGCTAGAGAACCTCAGGCGCGCCCCGGCCGCCCGTTCGACTCAGCCCACGAGCGGTGTCCGGTCGGCGGTGAAAACGTCGAGTCGGTCCTGCATGGCTGCCTCGACCCGGCTGGCGAGTGCGGCGGGATCGTCGTCGGGGCGCGGATGGATCGCCGCCAGCACGGCGGTGTCGAGTTTGGTGGGCAGGGGCACGTAGGGCAGGAGTCCGACGGCGCCGATGTTGAGTCCCCACGGCAGTGACACCGAGATCGGGGCTGCCTTGAGGCGGGCGAGGCGGTCGAGTCCGAGGGTTCTTGCGAGGGCCTGGCCGTCGGAGAGGACGAGGAGGGACTCGCCGGCGCCGGCGGTGACGATGGGGACGATCGGTACCCCGTGGTCGATGGCGAGTCGCGCGAAGCCCTGGCGTCCGGCGAAGACGATGCGGTTGCGGTCCTTGTAGGCCTTGAACGCGTCGAGGTCGCCGCCGGGCAGGACAAGCAGGTGGTGCCCGGCTGAGAGCGCTTCGGTGGCGGCGGTGCGGCTGGCCTGTCGGCAACCGAGTTCCTCGAGGATCGGCCCGACCTTGAGTGTCCACGCGATCTTGTGGACCAGGATGTCGAGGGGGCCGGTCAGTCCGGCGTCGCGCAGCGCGGCGAAGGCAGCGAGGACGTTGAGGTCGAAGATGCCGCCGAAGCCGTGGTTGCTGACGATCAGGCTGGGGGCCGCGGGGAGCGGGGCGTCGACGGCGACCTCGAGGCGGTGGTAGCGGCGCCCGATGGCGACGGCAACGTCGCGGGCGAGGGCGACGGCTTGGCCTGCAACGCTCGGCGTGGGCTCGGGGTTCATCGCGACAGTCACTGCCGGGCGGGGTCGATGAGGCCGACGGCGGTCCGCACGATGCTGCTCTTGACGGTGTCGCGCAGGCGAGCGAGACGGTTGTCGGCCACGCTGACGCGTGCGGCGCGGCCGAGGCGCGGGAACAGCGGGGCGGCGTTGTCGTGGTCGATCGCGGCGGAGATCGACTGCCCGAACGGGCTGTGGGTGAGGTGCTCGTCGAGGCCGCCGGTGAAGTACGTGACCGCGCTGGCGGGAGCGAACGGCCAGTCGCTGCCGTAGAGGACGTGGTCGGGGCGGGCGAACGCGAGCAGACTCGGCAGCGCGGCCGGGCTGCCGGAGAGCGCGGTGTCGTAGTAGAAGGCGCGGAAGTCGTCGAGGACGTCGCGGGGGCTGCGTCCGGTGTCCCCGGCGATGGCGACGGCCATGCGGTGCGAGGCGTAGGGCACGAAGCCCCCGGCGTGGGAGAGGATCATCCGCAGGTCGGGGTGTCGGTCGACGACGCCGTTGCGCACGAGCAGGTAGGCCGCGCGGGTGGTGTCGAGCAGGAAGTCCGCCGCGAAGGGCGGGATGCCGTCGACCGCGGGAGCCGGCAGTTCGGCGGGGTGGATGAACACGACCATGTTGCGGCGGGCGAGCTCATCCATGACGGGGTCGAACGCGTGGTCGCCGAGGTAGGTGCCCTGGTGGTTGGCCAGGAGCACGACGCCGTCGGCGTGCAGGTCGTCGTCGGCGTGGGCGATCGCGTCGAGGGCGAGGTCGACGTCGGGTAGTGGTACCGCAGCAAACATGCCGAAGCGGTCGGGATGGTCCTTGACCAGTTCAGCATGGGCGTCGTTGAGTCGGGCGGTGAGGTCGCGAGCCTCGTCGCGGTCGCCGAGGTGGGTGCCGGGGGTGGACAGCGAGAGGATGCCGGTGGCGATGTGGTGATCGTCCATCATCGCCAGTGCGCTCTGCGGGCTCCAGCCGGGCAGGGCTCGGCCGCCGGCCTCGGCGATCCCGTGCCGTTCGAGGGCAGCGGTGTAGTCGCGGGGCAGCAGGTGTTGGTGGACGTCGATGCGTCCGGTGTCGGCCATGGTGTGGACCTCCTCGTCCGGTGGCAGTGGCGGTGGTCAGCCGAGGCCGGTGAAGCCGGGGCGACCGGGCTGGGCGCGCCCGGCGGAGGGGGCGACCTCGCGGACGTAGTCCTCGACCCCGGCGCCGGCCAGCGGCGCGACGACGTCCTCCTCACGGATCAGCGACGCGAGGCCCAGTCGGAACTGGTCGAGCTTGTCGATCACTGTCTGCCCGACGGGGGTGTGTCCCCACACGCTGATGCCCCGGTGGGTGACGGGCTCCCAGGTCGTCTCGTCGACGACGATCGGGTTCCAGCCCACCTCCCACTCGAAGCCGGAGGGGGTCTGGGCGTAGAAGGACAGCTCCCGGTCGTTGGTGTGCTGCCCGACGGCCAACGCCATGCCGAAGCCGAGTTCCTTGATCCGCTGGTAGGCGCCGACCATGTCGTCGAGCTCGGCGACCTGGACGTTGAGGTGCTGGACGCGGGTGCGGACGGGGTCGAGACGCACGCCCTGGGTGGAGGCCACCGCGATCGAGTGGTGGCGTCCGTTGACCCGCAGGAACCGGATCTTCAGCATCACCCCGCTGATGGTCTCGTCGATGTAGTCCGAGAGCCGGGCGTCGAAGACGGTGTCGTAGTAGCCGCGCAGTCCGGCCGGGTTGGTGGAGGTGAGGGCGACGTGGCCCATGCCGCCTTCTCCGGTGACGAAGCGGCTGGTCCGCATGTCCAGTGCAACCTCGCCGAGCACCGGCCGGGTGAACACCTCCTGGGTGATGCCCTTGGGTCCGGGGAAGCGCAGCAGGCGCTCGACGCCGCGGCGGGCGGCCTGCTCGGCGGTGCCCTCGACGGTCGGGACCCCGGCGCTGCGGACGCGATCGATGACGCGGTCGAAGGTGTCGTGGTCGTCGAGTTGCCAGCCGATGGTGGTGACGTCCTCGGCGGGGCCCCGCTCGAGCAGGAAGCGGCAGGCGTGCTCGTCCAAACGGAAGCGGAGGGTGTCTCGGTCGAGTTCGTCGGCGTGCATCCCGACGGCGTCGACCCCGAAGCGTCGCCAGTCGGTCATGCGCTGGGTTTCGATGATGAGGTAGCCGAGGTGGACCCGGCCGAACACCGACGCCGGCGGCGTGGGGAGCCCGTTGGGTTCGACGGATGTGTCGTGGCCGGGCAGGGACGTCGTGCTCATCGGTCCTG
>NZ_JBBEGN010000031.1:0-28839 GCF_037401875.1 Actinomycetospora aurantiaca
TCGGTGAACGGCCCGGCGGCCTGTGTGATCTCCGGCGACGAACTGAAGGTCGCCGAGGTCGCGGCCCGGTTCGAGCGGACCAAGAAGCTCTCCGTGTCGCACGCGTTCCACTCGGCGCGGATGGAGCCGATGCTCGACGAGTTCCGCCAGGTCGTGCAGCAGCTGACGTTCCACGAGCCGCAGGTCCCGGTCGTGTCGAACGGGTCGGCCGAGCACATCGGCGACCCGGAGCACTGGGTCTCCCACGTCCGCGACACGGTCCGGTTCGCCGACACCCTCACCACGATGGACGCCGGTGTCGTCCTCGAACTCGGACCCGATGGCACCCTGAGCAGCCTGGCCGAGCACGGGATCCCGGCCCGACCCGACGTCATGAAGGCTCTGGGGCAACTCCATGCGGCGGGCGTGGCGATCGACTGGCCGACGGTCCTGCCCGGGGCGCGGGCCGTGGACCTGCCGACGTACCCGTTCCAGCGCGCGCGCTTCTGGCCGGACCCGGAGCCCAGCGGCACCAGCGCGATGGAGGGGTTGCGCTACGTCGAGTCGTGGGTCCGCATCGCCCCGGCCGGGACGGCGACGGGCGGGCGCTGGTGCGTCGTCGGCGACGTGCCGCCCGAGCTGACGGCGGCCGCGGAGCACGCCGGGGCGGCGCTCGTCGACGACCCGGCCGAGCCGCACGACCTGGTCGTCGTCACCGCGACCGGGGACGACGACACCGACCACCCGGACCACCCCGGCCTGCCCGAGGCGCTGGTCCGGCTCACCCGCACCGTCCAGGGCTCCGACGTGGCGGTCTGGGCGCTGACCCGCTCCGCGGTGTCCACCGCGCCGTCCGACGCGCCGGTGCGCCCGGCCCGCGCCGCGCTGTGGGGGCTCGGGCGGACGGTCGCGCTGGAACGGCCGGGCGCGTGGGGCGGGCTGATCGACCTGCCCGCCCGTCCCGACGCCGCCGTCGCACGTCTCCTGGCCGCCGCACTCGGCGGCGGGGACGAGGACCAGGTCGCGGTGCGGGGGACCGGCCTGCTCGCCCGCCGTCTCACGCCCGCCGCCGCACCCCGCGGCACCGACTGGAGCCCGCGCGGAACCGTCCTCGTCACCGGGGGCACCGGCGCACTCGGCGGTCACGTGGCGCGGTGGCTCGCACGGGGCGGGGCCGAGCACGTCGTCCTGGTGGGCCAGCGCGGGCCGGACGCGCCCGGCGTCGCGGACCTGCTCGACGACGTCCGCGCCGCGGGTGCGCAGGCCGAGGCCCGGGGGTGCGACGTCGCCGACCGGGACGCCCTCGCCGCCCTGCTCGCCGACCTGCCGGGGGAGCTCACGGCGGTCGTCCACGCCGCCGGCGTGGGCACCGACACCCCGCTCGCCGACGCTGACGCCGCCGCCCTCGCGGACGTGCTGCGCGCGAAGACGGCCGGGGCGGGGAACCTCGACGAGCTGCTCGGGGACGCCCCGCTCGACGCCTTCGTGCTGTTCTCCTCCATCGCCGGGACCTGGGGTAGCGACCGACAGATCGGGTACGCGGCCGCCAACGCGTGGCTCGACGGTCTGGCCGCCGCCCGCCGTGCACGCGGGGTCGTCGGCACGTCGCTGGCATGGGGGCCGTGGGCCGACGGCGGGATGGTCGACGCGGAGGTCGAGGAGCACCTGCGTCGTCGGGGACTGGCCACCCTGGTCCCGGACGTCGCCCTCGACGCCCTCACGACCGCGACGGCCGGACCGGCCACCGTCGTCGTCGCTGACGTCGACTGGGACCGCTTCGCGCCCACCCTCGCCGTCGCCCGGCCCACCCGACTGCTGGACGGCATCCCCGCCGCGCGCGCCGCGCTAGCGGGTCCCGCGTCGGACGTCTCGGCGCTGGGCCGCGAGCTCGGCGACCTGTCCTCGGCCCGCCGCCGGGCGCGGCTCGTCGCCGTGGTCCGTGAGACCGCGGCCGCCGTCCTGGGCTTCGCCGGGGCCGACGCGGTCCCCGCCGGACGCGCCTTCCGCGACCTCGGGGTCGACTCGCTGACGGCCGTCGAACTGCGCAGTCGCCTGGGCACCCTGACCGGCCTCGCCCTGCCCGCCACGATCGCCTTCGACCACCCGACCCCGGACGACCTCGCGGCCCACCTCGACGCCGAGCTGGGAGCGCCGTCCGAGACGACCGACCACCTCACCGGCACGTCGGCGATCGTGGACGACGACCCGGTGGTCGTCGTCGGGATGGCCTGCCGCTACGCCGGGGGGATCGCCTCCCCGGAGGACCTCTGGGACCTCGTGCGTAGGGGACGCGACGGCATCGGCCCCTTCCCCGACGACCGCGGCTGGGACCTCGACCACCTCGTCGACCCCGACCCGGACCACCCCGGCACCTCCACCTCCGGGGAGGGCGGCTTCCTGACGGGGGCCGCGCTCTTCGACGCGGACCTGTTCGGGATCAGCCCGCGCGAGGCCGTGGCCACCGACCCCCAGCAGCGCCAGTTGCTGGAGACCACCTGGGAGGCGTTCGAGCGCGCCGGCATCGACCCGACGTCGCTGCGCGGGTCCCGGAGCGGCGTGTTCGTCGGCTCCAACGGCCAGGACTACGTCTCGCTCCTGACGGGGGCCGAGGAACAGCTCGAGGGACACATCGGCACCGGGGTGTCGGCCAGCGTCGTGTCGGGCCGGCTGGCGTACGCGTTCGGGCTCGAGGGGCCCGCGATCAGCGTCGACACGGCCTGCTCGTCGTCGCTGGTCGCCCTGCACCTGGCCGCGCGGTCGCTGCGGGCGGGGGAGTGCTCGCTGGCGGTCGTCGGCGGGGTGACCGTGATGGCCACCCCCGGCACCTTCCTCGAGTTCTCACGGCAACGTGGGCTGGCCTCCGACGGGCGGTGCAAGGCGTTCGGGGCCGGCGCGGACGGGACCGGCTGGGGCGAGGGTGTCGGCGTGCTGCTCGTCGAGCGGCTCTCGGACGCCGAGGCCGCCGGGCACCGGGTGCTCGCGGTGGTCCGGGGCTCGGCGGTGAACTCCGACGGCGCCTCCAACGGCCTGACGGCGCCGAACGGGCCCGCCCAGCAGCGGGTGATCCGCGACGCCCTGGCCGCCGGCGGCCTCTCCCCGGCCGACGTCGACGCGGTGGAGGCCCACGGCACGGGGACCCGTCTCGGCGACCCGATCGAGGCGCAGGCCCTGCTCGCCACGTACGGGGCGGTCGAGCGGACCGAACCGCTGTGGCTCGGCTCGCTCAAGTCGAACATCGGCCACACCCAGGCCGCCGCGGGGGTCGGCGGCCTCATCAAGATGATCATGGCGATGCGGCACGGGGAACTGCCCGCGACCCTGCACGCCGAGGAGCCGTCGCCGCACGTGGACTGGTCGGCGGGGGCGGTGTCGTTGCTGACCTCGGCGCGGGCGTGGCCGGAGGTGGACCGTCCCCGCCGCGCCGGCGTGTCGTCGTTCGGCATGAGCGGGACGAACGCGCACGTGGTGGTGGAGGCGCCGGCGGCTGATGTCAGCAGTGCGGCCATGCTGACACTGGACGGCACAAACGCGGGTGGTACGCCGGTGCCGTGGGTGCTCTCGGGGCGCACGCCGGAGGCGGTGTCGGCGCAGGTGGCGGCGCTGGCGAGCTGGCCGGTGGAGTCGGCGGCCGATGTGGCGTACTCGCTGGCGACGGGGCGGGCGCGGCTGGAGTACGTCGCGGTGGTCACCGGGTCGTCGGTCGAGGAGCTGCAGACGGCACTGGCGACGGTATCGCCGGTGCGAGCGGGCTCGGGCGAGCTCGGGGTCGTGTTCACCGGGCAGGGCTCGCAGCACCCGGGCATGGGTCGCGAGCTCTACGACACCTACGAGGTGTTCCGGACGGCGTTCGACGCGGTCTGCGAGCGGTTCCCGCAGCCGGTGCGGGACATCGTGTTCGGCGAGGACGCGGAGCTGCTCGCGCAGACGCAGCATGCCCAGGCCGGGTTGTTCGCGCTGGAGGTGGCGCTGTTCCGGCTGTTCGAGTCGTGGGGTGTCACGTCCGCGGTGTTGGGTGGGCATTCGATCGGGGAGATCAGTGCGCTGCACTGCGCCGGGGTGCTGGATCTCGACGACGCGTGCCGGTTGGTGGAGGCCCGCGGTCGGTTGATGGGCGGGCTCCCGTCCGGTGGGTCGATGGTCGCGGTGGTCGCGTCGGAGGAGGACGTGCGGGCCGCCCTGGTCGAAGGGGTCGACCTGGCGGCGGTGAATGGCCCCCAAGCGTGCGTGATCTCCGGTGACGAGGATGCGGTCGCCGAGGTCGCGGCCCGCTTCGAGCGGACGAAGAAGCTCCAGGTGAGCCACGCGTTCCACTCGGCGCGGATGGAGCCGATGCTCGACCGGTTCCGCGCCACCGTGCAGGAGCTGACCTTCCACGAGCCGACCATCCCGGTCGTCTCCAACGGGTCCACCGAGCAGATCACCGACCCGGAGCACTGGATCTCCCACGTGCGGGACACGGTCCGGTTCGCCGACACCCTGCAGACCATGGACGCGGGCGTGGTCCTCGAACTCGGTCCCGACGCGACGCTGTCCGCGCTGGCCGAGCACGGGATCCCGGCCCGGCCCGACGTCATGAAGGCCCTGGGACAGCTCCACGCGGCGGGCGTCGAGGTCGACTGGCACGCGGTCCTCCCCGACGCTCGCGCCACCGACCTGCCCACCTACGCCTTCCAGCAGCGTCGGTTCTGGCCCACCCCGTCGCGGACCCCGGGCGACGTCGCCGCCGCGGGTCTCGACGCGACGGGGCACCCGCTGCTCGGCGCGATGACGACCCTCTCCGAGGGCGGGATCACGCTGCTCACCGGGCGGCTGGGCACGTCCGGGCAGCCGTGGCTGGCCGACCACGTCGTGCACGGCCGCACGGTCGTGCCGGGAACCGCCGTCCTGGAACTCGTCACCGAGGCGGGCCGGCAGGTCGGGACCCCGACCGTCGACGACCTCACCCTCACCGCCCCGCTCGTCCTCGAGCGCGAGGTCGCCGTGCAGGTCGTCCTCGGTGCACCCGACGACACCGGCCGTCGCACCGTCTCCGTGCACGCCGCGACCGACGGCGGCTGGCTCCGGCACGCCGAGGGTCTCCTCGCCCCGACCGCAGGCGCACCCGCCGTCGACATCGCGTGGCCACCACCAGGGGCCTCCGAGCTCGCCGTCGACGGTCTGTACGACGACCTCGCGGCGAGCGGCCTCGCCTACGGCCCCGCCTTCCGCGGTCTGACTGCCGCCTGGCGTCGAGACGGCGAGATCTTCGCGGAGGTCGGCCTGCCCGAGGGCACCGCCGACCCGGCCCTCGGCCTGCACCCCGCGCTGCTCGACGCCGCCCTGCACGCCACCGCGCTGACCGGCGCCGACGACACGGCGCGCGTGCCGTTCGCCTGGCAGGGCGTCACCGTGCACGCCACCGGTGCCTCCGCGCTGCGGGTCCGTCTGCGGCCCGCCGGCGAGACCGTCGCGCTCACGGCCATCGACGCCGCGGGGACCCCGGTCCTGACCGTCGACGCCCTCACCCTGCGCGCCCCCGTAGCGGCGACCGCCGTCCTCCGGCCGCTGCGCCTCGTCCACCGGCCCCGACCCCTTCCCGACGACGGGTCGGTGCCGGGGGCGGTGCACGTCGTCGCCCCCGGCGCCGACGCCCACACCGCGCTCGCGGCCGTGCTCCCCGTCGTCCAGCACCACCTCGACGGGGACGAGGGCACCCTCGTCGTCGTCACCCGGAACGCCGTCGACCCCCGGCCCGGCCACCCGGTCGACCTCGGGGCCGCCGCGGTCTGGGGCCTCGTGCGCTCGACGCAGTCCGAGGCGCCGGGTCGGGTCGTGCTCGTCGACACCGACGACGACACCTCCGACCTGCTCGCACGCGCCGTCGCGACCGGCGAGCCGCAGGTCGTGCTCCGGGAGGGCCGGGCGAGCGTGCCCCGCCTCGCCGACCCCGCCGACCCCGCCGACCCCGACGAGCTCGTCGCGCCGGACTCTGCCGCCTGGCGGCTCACGGCCGGCGACGGGGGCACCCTCGACGACCTCGCGCTGGTGCCCACCGACGACGCCGACCGTCCGCTCGCGGGCGGCGAGGTCCGGATCGCGGTGCGCGCCTCGGGCATCAACTTCCGCGACGCCCTGCTCGCCATCGGCATGTACCCCGACGCCGGGGACGCCCTGCTCGGTGGGGAGATCGCGGGCGTCGTGGCCGGTGTCGGCGCGGACGTCGACGACCTGGCCGTCGGCGACCGCGTGTACGGCCTCGCGACCGGCACGTTCGGCCCCGTCGTCGTGACCGACCGGCGCACGGTCGCGCCGTTGCCCACCGGGCGGACCTTCGCGGAGGCTGCCGCCGTCCCGCTCGCGACCCTCACCGCCTACTACGCCCTGGTCGATCTCGCCGACGTGCAGCCGGGGCAGACGGTGCTGGTGCACGCGGCGACGGGCGGGGTCGGGACGGCGGCCGTGGCCGTGGCCCGGCACCTCGGCGCGCGGGTGCTGGCGACGGCGTCACCGGCGAAGTGGCCGGTGCTGCGCGAGATGGGGTTCGCCGGGGACGAGATCGCGTCCTCGCGCGACGCGTCCTTCGAGGCGATGGTGCGGACGGCGACGGGCGGGGCCGGGGTCGACGTGGTCCTCGACGCGCTGGCCGGCGACCTCGTCGACGCCGGGCTGCGCTGCCTGCGCCCCGGCGGCGTGTTCCTGGAGATGGGCAAGACCGACGTCCGCGACCCCGCGACCGTCGACGGGGCCACGTACCGCGCGTTCGACCTCGTCGAGGCGGGTCACGACCGCATCGCGACGATGCTCGGCGCCCTGCGCGGGCTCGACCTCGCGCCGCCGCCGCTCACGGCCTGGGACGTGCGGCAGGCTCGCGAGGCCTTCCGGTTCGTGTCCCAGGCCCGGCACGTGGGCAAGGTGGTGCTGACCGTTCCGCATCGCGTTCCCGACGACGGGGCGGTGCTGGTCGCGGGCGGGACCGGTGCGCTGGGTGGGCTCGCCGCACGGCGGCTGGTGGAGCGGCACGGTGTGCGCGACCTGGTCCTGCTGGGCCGGTCGGGGCGTGCCGACGAGTCGGTCGTGGCGGACCTGCGTGCCGCGGGTGCGGTCGTCGAGGTCCGGGCCTGCGACGTCACGGACCGTGTGGCGGTGGCCGGTCTGGTCGCCGACGTGGGGCGTCCGGTGGTGGGGGTGGTGCACGCCGCCGGTGTGTTGGACGACGGGGTGGTCGGGTCGCTGACCCCGGAGCGGGTCGACGCGGTGGTGGCGGCGAAGCTGGATGCGGTGGCGGCGTTGGAGGCCGCGACCGCCGACGCCGACCTCGCGTTCTTCCTCGCCTACTCGAGCGCGTCCGGCGTCATGGGCGCGGCCGGGCAGGGGGCCTACGCCGCCGCGAACGTCGCGCTCGACGCGTGGGCGCTCGACCGCCGCCGCCGGGGCCTGCCCGGCACCTCCGCGGCCTGGGGGTTGTGGGACGTCGACGGCGGGATGACCGGTCACCTCACCGGCGCCGACCACGCCCGGATGGCCCGCGGCGGGATCCTTCCCATCACCGCGGCCACCGGTGCGGACCTCCTCGACGCCGTCCTCGAGGGCGCCGACCCGGTCCCCGTCCCGCTCCGGATCGACCGCGCCGCCCTGCGCGACGCCGACCCCACCGCGGTCCCAGCCGTGCTGCGTGACCACGTCCGTCCCGCCACCCGGCGGGTCGACGGCGGGACCGCGGCAGCCGGCGGGCTCGCCGCACGCCTCGCGGCCACCGCACCGACCGAGCGGGACGCCCTCCTGCTCGCCGAGGTCACCGCGCACGTCGCGGGCGTCCTCGGGCTCGAGGCATCCGGCGTCGACCCCGACCGCGCGTTCCGCGACCTCGGCGTCGACTCCCTGACCGCGGTCGAGCTGCGCAACCGTCTCGGCGCCGCGACCGACCTGCGCCTGCCCGCGACCGTCGTGTTCGACCACCCGAGCCTGCGGGCGCTGGCGCGCGAGGTCGGGACCCGGCTGGGCGTCGACGAGGCGGCGGTCCCGGCCGCGCCCGCCGTCGTGAACGCGCCCGTGGTGTCCGACGACGACCCCGTCGTCATCGTCTCGGCGGCCTGCCGGCTCCCCGGCGGGATCGGCTCGCCGGAGGACCTGTGGCGGCTGGTCGCCGCGGGCGGCGACGGGATCGGCGGCTTCCCCGACGACCGCGGCTGGCCGCTCGAGGCGCTCTACGACCCCGACCCCGACCACGAGGGCACCAGCTACACCCGCGAGGGCGGCTTCGTCGACGACGCCGCCGGGTTCGACGCGGCGTTCTTCGGCATCTCCCCACGGGAGGCGCTCGCGATGGACCCGCAGCAGCGGTTGCTGCTCGAGGTCGCGTGGGAGGCCTTCGAACGCGCCGGCATCGTCCCGGGCACCATGGCGGGGCAGCCGGCCGGCGTCTTCGTGGGCGCCTCCTCCCAGCACTACGGCGGCGACGGCGGCGCGACCCCCGGCGCCGAGGGCCACCTGCTGACCGGCAACGCGACGAGCGTCGTCTCCGGTCGCCTGGCCTACGTGTTCGGGCTGGAGGGACCGGCCGTCACGGTCGACACGGCCTGCTCGTCCTCGCTGGTGGCGATGCACCTGGCCGCCGCCGCCCTGCGCCGGGGCGAGTGCTCGCTCGCGTTCGCCGGCGGCAGCACGATCATGGCGACGCCCGGCATGTTCCTCGAGTTCTCCCGCCAGCGCGGCCTCGCGCCCGACGGGCGGTGCAAGCCGTTCGCGGCGGCGGCCGACGGCACGGGCTGGGCCGAGGGCGTCGGGCTCGTCCTGCTCGAGCGGCTGAGCGACGCGGTGGCCGCCGGGCACCCGGTCCTGGCGGTCCTCCGGGGTTCCGCGGTGAACCAGGACGGGGCGTCGAACGGGCTGACGGCGCCGAACGGTCCGTCGCAGCAGCGGGTGATCCGGGCGGCGTTGGCGGCGGGCGGGTTGTCCCCGGCAGACGTGGACGTGGTGGAGGCCCACGGGACCGGGACCTCGTTGGGGGATCCGATCGAGGCCGGGGCGTTGCTGGCGACCTACGGGTCGGCTGCGGACCGGGTGGAGCCGTTGCTGCTGGGGTCGGTGAAGTCGAACATCGGGCACACCCAGGCCGCGGCGGGCGTCGCCGGCGTGATCAAGGTCGTCGAGTCGATGCGCCGAGGCCGCCTCGCGCCCACGCTCCACGTCGACGCCCCCTCACCGCAGGTGGAGTGGGCCGACGGCGCGGTCTCGCTGCTCACGGAGGCCCGGCCCTGGCCGGAGGTCGATCGCCCGGTGCGTGCAGGCGTGTCGTCGTTCGGGGTGTCGGGGACAAACGCCCACGTGGTGCTGGAGGCGCCACCGGGTGTCCCTGTCAGCAGTGCGGCCTTGCTGACACTGGACGGCACAGAAGTCGGTGGTACGCCGGTGCCGTGGGTGCTGTCGGGGCGTGGCGAGGCCGCGGTGCGTGACGGTGCGCGACGCCTCGCCGCGGCGCTGCGTGGCGACGGTGCCCCCGCCGTCGACGACGTCGCCTACACGCTCGCCGTGCACCGCACCCGCTTCCCCAGGGCGGCGGTCGTCGCGGGCGACCATGGTCAGCTGCTCGACGGGCTCGACGCGCTCGCGGCCGGGCGTGGCGCTCTCGAGCCGGCACGGTCGGGACGGCTCGGCGTGGTGTTCACCGGGCAGGGCTCGCAGCAGCCGGGGATGGGCCGCGACCTGTACGACACCTACGAGGTGTTCCGGACGGCGTTCGACGCGGTCTGTGAACGTTTCCCGCAGCCGGTGCGGGACATCGTGTTCGGCGAGGACGCGGAGCTGCTCGCGCAGACACAACATGCCCAGGCGGGGTTGTTCGCACTCGAGGTGGCGCTGTTCCGGCTATTCGAGTCCTGGGGTGTCACTCCGAGCGTGCTCGGCGGGCACAGCATCGGCGAGATCAGCGCCCTGCACTGCGCCGGAGTGCTGAATCTGGATGACGCTTGCGCGCTGGTGGAGGCGCGCGGCCGGTTGATGGGCGAACTCCCGGCCGGTGGCTCCATGGTCGCAGTGGCGGCGTCCGAGGACGAGGTCCGAGAGCACCTCACCGAGGGCGTGGACCTGGCCGCGGTGAACGGCCCGCAGGCGTGTGTGATCTCCGGTGACGAGGACGCGGTGCAGCAGGTCGCGGCCCACTTCGAGCGCACCAAGCAGCTCACGGTGAGCCACGCGTTCCACTCGGCGCGCATGGAGCCGATGCTCGACCAGTTCCGCGAGGTCGTGGCGGGACTGACCTTCCACGAGCCGACCATTCCGGTGGTGTCGAACGGGTCGACCGACGCGATCACCGACCCGGAGCACTGGGTCTCCCACGTCCGCGACACCGTCCGGTTCGCGGACACCCTGCAGACCATGGACGCGGGCGTCGTCCTGGAACTGGGGCCCGGCGGGACGCTGAGCAGCCTGGCCGAGCACGGGATCCCGGCCCAGCCCGACGTCATGAAGGCGCTCGGACAGCTTCACGCCGCGGGCGTCGACGTCGACTGGCGACAGGCGCTGCCCGGGGCGACCCGGGTCGACCTGCCGACCTACGCCTTCCAGCACGAGCGGTTCTGGCTCACGCCCGGAGCGCCCGCCGACCCCGGGGCACTCGGCCTCGCGGCCGGCGAGCACCCCCTGCTGGGAGCAGCGATCGACCAGCCCGACGGCAGCCGGGTGTTCACCGGCCGCCTGACCCCGTCGCATCCCGGCTGGGCCGCGGAGCACGTCGTCGGGGGCCGGGTCCTGCTGCCCGGGACGGCACTGCTCGACCTCGCCCTCCACGCCGCCGGGTCCGGCCGGCTGGCGGAGCTCGTCCTCGAGGCGCCGCTGGTCGTCGACGGGCCGACGGTGCTGCGGGTCGTCGTCGGGGCCGACCACTCCGTCGCCGTGCACGCGCGTCCCGACCGGCCCGACGCCCCGTGGACCCGGCACGCCACCGGACGACTCGAGACCGCCGATGCGACCACGCCCGCCGTCCCGGTCTGGCCGCCGGCCTCCGCGCAGCCGGTGGGCGACGCCGAGCTCGACGGCCTCGCGGCCCGCCAGCTCGACGCCGGGCTCGACTACGGACCGGCGTTCGCCGGGCTCACCGCCGCCCACCGCGACGGCGACGCCCTGCTCGCGGAGGTCGAGCTGCCCGCCCACGCCGGGAGCGCCGAGGGGCACGCCGTGCACCCGGCCCTGCTCGACGCCGCCCTGCACGTCCTGGCGCTCGCCGACGCCGGGTCGGGTGCCGGTCCGGGCGTCCCGTTCTCCTTCAACGGCGTCACCGTGCACCGGGCCGGTGCCACGACGCTGCGGGCCCGGCTGCGGGTGGGCGCGGACGGCACGGTCGCGATCACCGCGACCGACGCCGACGGCGTCCCGGTGCTGACCGTCGACGAGCTCGCCCTGCGCCCGCTCGCGGTGCCCGGCGACCCCGACCTGCTCCACACCGTGGTCTGGGAGCCCGCCGGCACGGCCGACGAGGCCGTCGAGGTCGAGACGGTGGGGCCGGTCGCCGACGCGGCGACGCTCCTGCCGGTGCTGCAGGCCCACCTCGCCGCGGAGCGCGGCCCGCTGCTCGTCCTCACCCGCGGCGCGGTGTCGACCGGGCCCGACGAGCCCGTCCTCGACCCGGGGGCCGCCGCGGTGCACGGCCTCGTCGCCGCCGCGGCGACCGAGCACCCCGGGCTCGTCGCGGTCCTCGACCTGGACCCGACGACCGAGCAGGCCCCACCTGCCGTCGGGAACGCGCTGGCGATCGGCGAGACCCGGCTCGCGCTGCGCGACGGGACGCTGCTCGCCCCGCGGCTCGTGCGCGAGCGCGGACCCGCGTCCCAGGGCACGGACCTCGACGGACCCGTGCTGATCACCGGCGGCACCGGCGGGCTCGGGGCCCTCGTCGCGCGCCACCTCGCGGCACGCGGTGCCCGGGACCTGGTGCTGGTCTCCCGACGTGGGCCGGACGCCCCCGGCGCCGCCGCCCTGCGCGACGAGCTCGGCGCGACCGTCGTCGCGGCCGACGTCGCCGACCGCGACGCCGTGGCAGCCCTGCTCGCGCAGCACGCGCCGCGCACGGTGGTTCACGCCGCGGGGGTCCTCGACGACGGCGTCGTCGCCTCCGCGGACCCGGACCGTCTCGGGCGGGTCCTGCGGGCCAAGGCCGACGCCGCCCGGCTCCTCGACGAGCTCACCCGCGACGGCGAGGTCTCCCTCGTCCTCTTCTCCTCCGTCGCCGCGACCCTCGGCGCCGCCGGCCAGGGCATGTACGCGGCCGCCAACGCCGTCCTCGACGCCGTCGCCGCCGACCGCCGTGCGGCCGGCCACGCCGGGACCTCGATCGCCTGGGGCCTGTGGGACACCGCCGAGGGCATGGGCGGGGGTCTCGACGACGAGTCCCGGGCGCGGCTGGACCGCGCCGGCACCCCGCCGCTGGAGCCGGCGGCCGGACTCGCCGTCCTCGACCGGGTGCTCGCCGCGCCCGGGACCCTCCCGCCGCTGGTCGCGGCCCTGCGCCTCGACCTGGCTGCGGTGCGCGCCGTGGCCGGGGAGTCGGTGCCGCCGGTGCTGCGGTCCCTCGTGCGGCCGGTCCGACCGGCCCGCCGGGCGGGACCGACGGGAGGAGCGGACGCGGGCGCCGTCGTCGGGATGGTCCGCGAGCTCGTCGCGGCGGTGCTGGGCCACGCCGACGCCTCGGGCGTCGACCCGGAGATCCCGTTCACCGACCTCGGCATCGACTCGCTGACCGCGGTCGACCTGCGCAACCGCCTCGGCGCCGCCACCGATCACCGGTGGGCGGCCACGGTCGTCTTCGACCACCCGACGGTGACCGCGCTCGCCGAGCACGTCCGCGCCACGCTGTCCGACGAGGGATCCGACGAGCCCGTCGTTCCCTCGCGGCGGGTCGCGGTCGACGAGCCCATCGCCATCGTCGGGACCGCGTGCCGCTACCCGGGCGGGATCACCTCGCCGGACGAGTTGTGGGACCTCGTCGCCCGTGGTGGCGACGGGATCACCGGGTTCCCGACCGACCGCGGCTGGGACGTCGAGCGGCTCTACCACCCCGACCCCGACCACCGCGGCACGACCTACTCCCGCGAGGGCGGCTTCCTGCACACCGCCGGGGACTTCGACGCCGCGTTCTTCGGCATCTCCCCGCGCGAGGCCCTGGCGACCGACCCGCAGCAGCGGCTGCTGCTGGAGACGTCGTGGGAGGCGATCGAGCGGGCGGGGATCGACCCGCGCTCGGTGCGCGGCTCGCGGACCGGGGTCTTCGCCGGCGTGATGTACCACGACTACGCCGCCGGCGTGAGCGAGGTGCCGGACGACGTCGAGGGCTACCTCGGGCTCGGGACGGCGGGGTCGGTGCTGTCCGGGCGGGTGGCCTACGCGCTGGGTCTGGAGGGGCCGGCGGTCACGGTGGACACGGCGTGCTCGTCGTCGCTGGTCGCGCTGCACTGGGCGGTGCAGGCGCTGCAACGCGGGGAGTGCGACCTGGCGCTGGCCGGCGGCGTCACGGTGATGGCGACCCCCGGGACCTTCGTCGAGTTCTCCCGTCAGCGCGGCCTGGCTCCCGACGGGCGGTGCAAGTCCTACGCCGAGGGTGCCGACGGCACCGGCTGGTCGGAGGGCGTGGGGATGCTGCTGGTCGAGCGCCTGTCCGACGCCCGGGCGGCGGGGCACCGGGTGCTCGCGGTGGTGCGTGGGTCGGCGGTGAACCAGGACGGCGCGTCGAACGGCCTGACCGCGCCGAACGGCCCGGCGCAGCAGCGGGTGATCCGCGAGGCGCTCGCGGCGGGCGGGTTGTCGGCCTCGGACGTCGACGCCGTCGAGGGCCACGGGACAGGGACGTCGTTGGGCGACCCGATCGAGGCCGGCGCGCTGCTCGCGACCTACGGTGCGGCGTCCGCTCGCGTGGAGCCGCTGTTCCTGGGGTCGATCAAGTCGAACCTCGGTCACACGCAGGCGGCCGCCGGTGTGGCGGGCGTGATCAAGATGGTCGAGTCGATGCGCCACGGGACGCTCCCGGCGTCGCTGCACGCGGGCGAGCCGTCGTCGCGGATCGAGTGGTCGGCCGGGGCGGTCGCGTTGCTCGCGGAGTCGCGTCCGTGGCCTGTCGTCGGTGATCGTCCGCGGCGGGCGGGGGTGTCGTCGTTCGGGATCAGCGGGACGAACGCGCATGTGGTGCTGGAGGCGCCGGGTGTTGATGTCAGCGGTGGCACACGGCTGACGTCCAGTGTCAGTGGCGGGACACGGTCGGTGCCGGACGTGGGGGAGCCGGATGTCAGTGGTGGCACACGGCTGACGTCCAGTGTCAGTGGCGGGACACGGTCGGTGCCGTGGGTGCTCTCGGGGCGCACGCCGGAGGCGGTGACCGCGCAGGCGGCGGCGTTGAGCACCTGGCCGGTGGAGTCGGTGGCGGATGTGGCGTGGTCGTTGGTGACGACGCGGTCGCGGTTCGAGTGGTCGGCGGTGGTGATCGGTTCTTCGGGTGCGGAGCTCGGCGCGGGGTTGCGGTCGGTGTCGGCGGTGCGGTCGGGGGGTGGGGCTCTAGGGGTGGTGTTCACCGGTCAGGGGTCGCAGCGCCTCGGGATGGGTGCTGGATTGCATGCCGTGTATCCGGTGTTCGCGGGGGCGTTCGATGCGGTGTGTGACCGCGTCGGGGTGCCGGTGCGCGACATCGTGTTCGGTGACGACGCGGAGCTGCTGGCGCGGACCGAGCACGCGCAGCCGGCGTTGTTCGCCCTCGAGGTGGCGCTGTTCCGGTTGTTCGAGTCCTGGGGTGTGACCCCGAGCGTGCTCGGTGGGCACAGCATCGGCGAGATCTCCGCGCTGCATTGCGCCGGGGTGCTGGATCTGGATGACGCGTGCCGGCTGGTGGAGGCCCGGGGCCGGTTGATGGGCGAGCTTCCCGACGGCGGGTCGATGGTCGCGGTCGTGGCGTCGGAGGACGAGGTCCGCGAACATCTCACCGAGGGCGTTGACCTGGCCGCGGTGAACGGCCCCCGAGCATGCGTGGTCTCCGGTGATGAGGTCGCGGTCGCCGCGGTCGCGAGCCACTTCGAGCGCACGAAGCAGCTCCAGGTGTCGCACGCGTTCCACTCGGCGCGCATGGAGCCGATGCTCGACCAGTTCCGCGAGGTCGTGGCGGGTCTGACGTTCCACGCGCCGACGATCCCGGTGGTGTCGAACGGGTCGACCGACGCGATCACCGACCCGGAGCACTGGGTGTCCCACGTCCGGGACACCGTCCGGTTCGCCGACACCCTGCAGACCATGGACGCCGGGGTCGTCCTCGAACTCGGGCCCGACGCCACGCTCAGCGCGCTGGCCGAGCACGGGATCCCGGCCCAGCCCGACGTCATGAAGGCGCTGGGACAGCTCCACGCCGCGGGCGTCGACGTGAGCTGGGAGCGGGTCCTGCCCGAGGCCCAGCAGGTCGACCTGCCCACCTACCCCTGGCAGCACCGCCGCTACTGGCTCGACGCCGCGCCGCTCGGTGCGGCCGCGGGTCCGTCGGTCGAGGACCGGGCGTTCTGGGACGCGGTGGAGCGCGAGGACCTCGAGGAGCTGACCGCCACCCTGCGCCCGCAGAACGGCGCCCGCGAGGCCCTCGACGAGGTGCTCCCGCTGCTGTCGACCTGGCGCCGCGCGCAGAAGCAGCGCACGGCCGACGACCACCTGCGCTACCGCGAGCGGTGGGTCCCGGTCGGTGCACCGGCGGCCTCGCTCGGCGGCACCTGGCGCCTCGCGACCGACGACACCACCGACGCGACCCTGATCGCCCGGGTCCGGGACGCGCTCGTCTGCGGCGGAGCGACCGTCGTCGACGACGACACCGCCGAGCACGTCGTCTCCCTGCTCGGCGCGGACACGCGCCCGCACCCCGAGCACCCGGATCTGCCGCGTGGTCTTGCCGCCACGCTCGACCTGTCCCGGGGGCCGGAGCGGGTGCACGCCGTCACGGTGGGCGCCGTCGTCGCGTCCTCGACCGACACCGCCGACCCGCTCCAGGCCGCGGTCTGGGGCCTGGGCCGCACCGTCGCCCTGGACCGCCCGGACACGTGGGGCGGGCTGATCGACCTCGCCGCCGACCCCGTCCCCGACGAACCCGCCCGGCTCGCGGCTGCGCTCGCGGGCTCCGAGGATCAGGTCGCGCTCCGGGTCGGGGGGCTCCTCGCCCGCCGGCTCGTCGCCGCCCCGACCACGCCGGGCCCGGAGTGGTCCCCGCGGGGCACCGTGCTGATCACCGGCGGCACCGGGGCGCTCGGCGCCCACGTCGCCCGGGACCTCGCCCGGCGGGGTGCCGAGCACCTCGTGCTGACCGGTCGTCGCGGTGCGGACGCTCCGGGGGCCGGCGAGCTCGCCGACGAGCTCCGTGCCCTCGGCGCCGAGGTGACCCTCGCGGCCTGCGACGTGGGCGTCCCCGGCGCCCTCGACGCGCTGCTCGAGGGCCTGCCCGCCCGCCCGACCGCCGTCGTGCACGCCGCCGGGGTCTCCGACACCCGACCGCTCGACGACACCACGGCCGCGGACCTGGCGGACGGGTTGCACGCCAAGCTCACCGGCGCCCTCGCCCTCGACCGGGCGTTCGCCGGTCAGACCCTCGACGCCTTCGTGCTCTTCGCCTCGGTCGCCGGGACCTGGGGGAGCGGTGGCCAGGCCGCCTACGCCGCGGCCAACGCCGGCCTCGACGCGATCGCCCGGGCCCGCCGCGCCCGCGGCGAGAGCGCCACCTCGATCGCCTGGGGTCCCTGGGCGGACGGGGGCATGGTCACCGACGACGCCGAGGACGCGCTGCGTCGCATCGGGCTGACCGCGCTGCCGCCGACGCAGGCCCTCGCCGCGATGCACGCCGCACTCGCGGCGGGAGACGTCGTGGTGACGATCGCCGACGTCGACCTCGCCCGGTTCAGCGCCGGCTTCACCGTCCGCCGACCGAGCACCCTGTTCGACGAGCTCACACCCGCCGACGGGCCCGTGGCCGAGGTCCCCGCGGACGGCACCCCGGCCCTCGTCGCCACCCTGGCCGCCGCGGGGCCGGAGGACCGCGGGGACGTGCTGCTCGACGCCGTCTCCCGGCTCGTCGGGGACATCCTCGGTCTCGGCGACGAGGTGGACCCGGACCGCGCGTTCCGCGACGTCGGGTTCGACTCGCTGACCGCGGTCGAGCTGCGCAACCGCCTCGTCCGCGACACCGGCCTCGAGCTCCCGACGACGCTCGTCTTCGACCACCCGACGCCGCGGGCGATCGCCGACCTGCTCGGCGGCGAGCTCGTCCCGGCGGGCGAGGAGACGGGCGAGAAGGACCCGGAGGCCCTGCTCGCGGGTCTCGAGGCGTCCCTCGCCGCGTCCGACCCCGACGCGCCGGGCCGCGTCGCCGTCCTCGACCGGATGCAGGAACTCCTCGACACGTGGCGCTCCGAGCGGCCCGCCGCCGCGGAGGCCGCGGCCGGGGGTCTCGCCGACGCCGACGACGACGAGCTGCTCGACCTGCTGGGGGAGAGGTACGGCACGTCGTGATCCCCGACCCGGACACGGAGGACCGCCATGGCCGGTGACGAGCCGTCCGCTGCCGGACGCGAGCAGACGACCGAGGAGCGCCTCCGCTACTTCCTGCGCCGGGTCACGACCGATCTCGACGAGACCCGGGCGGAGCTCGACGAGACGAGGGCGCGGGCCCGCGAGCCGATCGCCGTCGTCGGGATGAGCTGCCGCTTCCCCGGCGGGGCGGACTCGCCCGCCGAGTTCTGGCGGATGCTCGACGAGGGCCGCGACGGCATCGGGTCGTTCCCGACCGACCGCGGCTGGCCGCTCGACGAGCTCGTCGACCCCGATCCCGACCACCCCGGCACCTCCTACACCGACCAGGGCGGCTTCCTCGACGACGTCGCCGGGTTCGACGCCGGGTTCTTCGGCGTCAACCCGCGCGAGGCCGCGGCCATGGACCCGCAGCAGCGGCTGCTGCTCGAGACCACCTGGCGGGCGTTCGAGGACGCCGGGCTCGACCCGACCGCCCTGCGCGGCACCCCGGTCGGCGTCTACGCGGGCACGAACGGCCAGGACTACGGCTGGATGATGCTCGGCGCGCAGGACGCCGAGGGCTACGTCGGGACCGGCACCGCCGCGAGCGTCGTCTCGGGCCGCATCTCCTACGCGTTCGGGTTCGAGGGCCCGGCGGTCACGGTCGACACCGCGTGCTCGTCCTCGCTGGTCACGACCCACCTCGCGGTCCGCGCTCTGCGGGCCGGGGAGTGCGATTTCGCCGTCTCGGCGGGCGTCACCGTCATGGCCACGCCGGGCGCGTTCGTCGAGTTCTCCCGCCAGCGCGGCCTCGCCGCCGACGGCCGCTGCAAGCCCTTCTCCGCCGACGCCGACGGCACCGGGTGGTCCGAGGGCGTCGGCGTGCTCGTGCTCGAGCGGCTCTCCGACGCGCAGGCCCGCGGGCACCGCGTGCTCGCGCTCGTCACCGGCAGCGCCGTCAACCAGGACGGGGCGTCGAACGGCCTGACCGCCCCGAACGGCCCCTCGCAGCAGCGGGTGATCCGCGCCGCGCTGGCCGACGCCGGGATCGGGCCGGGCGACGTCGACGTCGTGGAGGCGCACGGCACGGGCACCGCCCTCGGCGACCCCATCGAGGCGCAGGCGCTCATCGCGACCTACGGCGCCGGGCGTGAGCGCCCCCTGCACCTGGGCGCGGTCAAGTCGAACATCGGGCACACCCAGGCGGCCGCCGGCGTCGCGGGGATCATCAAGGGCGTCCTGGCGCTGCGTGCCGACACGCTCCCGCGCACCCTGCACGCCGCCACCCCGACCCCGGTCGTCGACTGGTCCGCCGGCGGTGTCGCCCCGCTCGTCGACCCCGTGCCATGGCCGGAGCTCGACCGGCCCCGCCGGCTCGCGGTGTCCTCGTTCGGCATCAGCGGCACCAACGCGCACGTCGTCCTGGAACAGGCCCCCGTCGCCGTCGTCGAGGACGGGCCCGTTCCCGACGGCGGGTCGGGGCCGGTCGCATGGCCTCTCTCGGCCCGCGACGACGAGGCCCTCGCGGCGACCGCCCGCGCGCTGCTCACGGTGCCGGATCCCCCGCGCGACATCGCGTTCTCGCTGGCCACGACCCGCGCCGCCCACGAGCGCCGGGCCGTCGTCGTCGGCCGGGACGACGCCGAGCTGCGCGCCGGCCTGGAGGCCGTGGCGGCCGGGACCACCGCGGCGTCCTCCCCGGTGACCGGTCGTCTCGCGGTCGTGTTCTCGGGGCAGGGATCCCAGCGCCCGGGCACCGGGCGGGCACTGCACGCGACGTATCCGGCGTTCGCGGCGGCCTTCGACGAGGCGTGCGTCGCGCTCGACGCCCACCTCGACGGGCACCGTCCCGTCCGCGAGGTGGCCTTCGATGACGACCCGGAGCTGCTCGCCCGCACCGTGTACACCCAGGCGGCGCTCTTCGCGCTCGAGGTCGCCCTGTTCCGGCTCGTCGAGTCCTGGGGCGTCCGACCCGCCGCGGTCGCCGGGCACTCCGTGGGCGAGATCGTCGCGGCGCACGTCGGCGGGGTGCTCACCCTCGACGACGCGGCCGCGCTGGTCGCGGCCCGCGGCCGGTTGATGGACGACCTTCCCGACGGCGGGTCCATGGTTGCGGTCGCGGCCTCCGAGGCCGACGTGCGGACGGCGCTGCGTACGGGGGTGGACGTCGCGGCGGTGAACGGACCGGCCGCCGTCGTGATCTCCGGGGACGCCGAGCCGGTCCGGGCGGTGGCCGACGAGCTCGCCGCCGCCGGTCACCGCACCACCGCGCTGCGCGTCTCGCACGCCTTCCACTCGCAGCGGATGGACCCGGTGCTCGACCGGTTCCGCGCGGTCGTCGCGGGGCTGACGTTCCGCGCCCCGACCCTCCCCGTCGTCTCCGCGCTCGCCGACCCGGGCGAGATCACCGACCCGGAGCGCTGGGTCCGCCACGTCCGCGACACCGTCCGCTTCGCCGACGCGCTCGCCGAGCTCGAGGCCACGCGGGTGCGGACGGTCCTGGAGCTCGGCCCGGGCACGACCCTCGCCGGCCTCGCCGAGGCCGCCCTCACCCACCCCGACGCCGCCGCCGTCGCCGCCCTTGCCGGGCCCGACGAGCCGTCCGCCCTGCTCACCGCGGTCGGCCGCCTGCACGGCCGTGGTGTCGGCGTCGACTGGCCGGCGGTGCTGGGCGGCGGACGCCGCGTCGACCTGCCGTCGTACCCGTTCACCCACCGCCGGTACTGGCCGGCCGGCATCGCGCCGTGGCGCACCGGCGCCACCCCGGACGGGCTCGGCCTCGCCGCGGCCGGCTATCCCCTCCTCGGCGCCGTCGTGCGCCCCGCGGACCGGGACGAGGTGCTGCTCACCGGGGTGCTGTCGCGGGCGGCCGCACCGTGGGTCGCCGATCACGTCGTCGGCGGCCGGGTCCTGCTGCCCGGCACCGCGCTGCTCGACCTCGCCCGCCACGCCGGAGCCGTCGCGGGCGCCCCGGTCGTCGACGACCTCACCTTCGCCGCGCCCCTCGAGGTCCCCGACGAGGCCCCGGTCGACCTGCAGGTGCTGGTCGGACCGCCCGACGCCGGCGGGCACCGGTCGCTGACGATCGCCTCGCGCGGCGAGGAGTGGACGACGCACGCCTCGGGGTCGGTGTCCGCGGCGCCGCCCGCGAGTCCGACCGGCGACCTGTCCGCGTGGCCTCCTCCCGGGGCCGAGCCCGTCGACGTGACCGACCTCTACGACCGGCTCGCCGACGCCGGGCTCGTCTACGGCTCGACGTTCCGCGGACTCACCGCCGCGTGGCGTCGCGGTGACGAGGTGTTCGCCGAGGTCACCCCGCCGGCCAGTGGGTGGACCGGACCCGCCCCGCACCCGGCGGCCCTCGACGCCGCCCTGCACGGCACCGGGCTCGGGGTCCTCGCACCCACGCCGGACGGCACCGGCCGCGTGCCCTTCGCGGTGACCGGGGTCGGTCCCGGCTCTGCGCCGCCGGACGGGACGCTGCGGGTCGCGCTGCGCCCGGCCGGCGACGACGCCGTCGCGGTCGACGTCGCGGACACCGACGGGACACCGGTGCTCTCGGTCGGATCGGTGACCCTGCGCGCTCCCGCCCGGGTTGGACGTCCGGCCCCGACGCCGCTCGCCGTGCGCTGGGACGAGGTCGAGGTCGGGGGCCCGGCCGCCGAGGCACCCGTCGTCGTCGAGATCGTCGGCGGCTCCGGTGAGCCCACTGCGGCGACCCGGGCCGTCGTCGGGACGGTCCTCGAGCGCGTCGTGCCCGCCGTGGTGGCCGACGGGCCACCCGTCGTCGTCGTGACCCGCGGAGCGGTCGCCGCGTCCGCCGGGGACGCGGTCGAGGACCTCGCCGCCACGGCCGCCTGGGGCCTCGTGCGCAGCCTGGCCTCCGAGCACCCGGGACGGGTGACGCTGGTCGACCTCGAGCCCGGCGCCGACGACGTCGCGTCCGCCGCCGCCGCAGCCCTGGCGTCCGAGGAGTCCCAGCTCGCCCGTCGCGGCGGGTGGCTCGCGCCGCGGATGGTCCGGGCCGAGGGGAGCGGCCCGCCGGTCGCGGTCGCCGGCACCGTGCTCCTCACCGGGGCCACCGGGGCACTCGGGGCCCTCGTGGCGCGTCACCTCGTCCGGTCGCGGGGCGTCCGCGACCTCGTGCTCGTGTCGCGTCGCGGCACCGCGGCGCCCGGCGCGGACGAGCTGGTGGCCGACCTG
The DNA here is from genome assembly GCF_037401875.1 of Actinomycetospora aurantiaca. Taxonomy (NCBI): domain Bacteria; kingdom Bacillati; phylum Actinomycetota; class Actinomycetes; order Pseudonocardiales; family Pseudonocardiaceae; genus Actinomycetospora; species Actinomycetospora aurantiaca. The sequence continues at coordinate 21,670 of NZ_JBBEGN010000031.1, forward strand.
ACGGCGGCCGGGGCCACGGTGCGGCTCGTCGCCGCCGACCTCACCGACGACGGTGCCGTCGCGGAGCTGCTCGCCACGATCACCGACCTGGGCGCGGTCGTGCACACCGCCGGGGTCCTCGACGACGCGCTGGTCGGCGACCTCGACCCCGACCGCGTCGACGCCGTCCTCGCCCCGAAGGCGATCGCGGCCCGCCACCTGCACGCCCGGATCGGCGACGACGTCCCGCTGGTCCTGTTCTCCGCGCTCGCCGGCGTGCTCGGCGCGGCCGGCCAGGGCGCCTACGCCGCGGCGAACACGGTTCTCGACGCCCTTGCCGCCCACCGCCGCGCCGCCGGGGCGCCGGCGGTCTCGCTGGCGTGGGGTCTCTGGGACGTCGCGACGGGCATGGCGGGCGGGCTCGACGACGCCGCCCGGGAACGGATCGCCCGGGGCGGCTTCCCGGCGCTGGCGGTCGACGACGGGCTCGCGATGCTCGACGCGGTCCTCGACGGCGGGGCTCCGTCATCGCCCGTCGTCGCGACCCCCGTGTCCCTGGCGGCCCTGCGCCGGTCGGTGGGCACCGTGCCGCTGTTCCGGGAGCTCCTCCCCGCCGCGGCCCGCAGCGGGTCCGGGCCGCTCGACGAGCTGACCGGGCGCGACCGGGACCGGGCCGCGCTGGAGCTGGTCCGCCGGGAGGTCGCGGGGGTCCTGGGGCACGCCTCGCCCGCGGACGTGACCGCCGACCGCGCGTTCTCCGAGCTGGGCTTCGACTCGCTGACCGCCGTCGAGCTGCGCAACCGCCTCGGGGCGACCACCGGCGTGCGGCTGGCCCCGACCGTCGTCTTCGACCACCCGACCCCGGCCGCACTGGCGGCCCACGTGCTCGCGTCGCTGGAGGTCGCCGACCCCGACGAGCCGCAGGCACCGGTGCGCCGGGCCGTGACCGACGAGCCGATCGCGATCGTCGGGATGGCCTGCCGCTACCCGGGCGGGATCACCTCGCCGGACGAGCTGTGGCATCTGGTGACCGAGGGCCGGGACGGGATCACCGGGTTCCCGACCGACCGTGGCTGGGACGTCGAGCGGCTCTACCACCCCGATCCCGACCACCGCGGGACGACGTACTCCCGCGAGGGCGGGTTCCTGCACGGCGCCGCCGGGTTCGACGCCGACTTCTTCGGGATCTCGCCGCGCGAGGCGTTGGCGATGGACCCGCAGCAGCGGTTGCTGCTGGAGACGTCGTGGGAGGCGATCGAGGGCGCCGGGATCGACCCGACGTCGCTGCGCGGCTCGGCGACCGGGGTCTTCGCCGGCGTGATGTACCACGACTACGCCACGCGACTCGGCTCCGTGCCCGAGGGCGTGGAGGGCTACCTGGGGGTCGGCAACTCCGGCTCGGTCGTGTCCGGTCGCGTCGCCTATGCGCTCGGTCTGGAGGGCCCGGCGGTCACGGTGGACACGGCGTGCTCGTCGTCGCTGGTCGCCCTGGAGTGGGCGATCCAGGCGCTGCACTCCGGCGAGGTGACGATGGCGCTGGCCGGCGGCGTCACCGTCATGGCGACCCCGGCGACCTTCATCGACTTCTCGCGCCAGCGGGGTCTCGCCGCGGACGGCCGGTGCAAGTCGTTCTCCGACGACGCCGACGGCACGGGCTGGTCGGAGGGCGTGGGGATGCTGCTGGTGGAGCGGCTCTCGGATGCTCGGGCTGCTGGTCATCGGGTGTTGGCGGTGGTGCGGGGTTCGGCGGTGAACCAGGACGGCGCCTCGAACGGGTTGACCGCGCCGAACGGTCCGGCGCAGCAGCGGGTGATCCGGGCGGCGTTGGCGGCGGGGGGCTTGTCGGCGTCGGATGTGGATGCGGTGGAGGCGCACGGGACGGGGACGTCGCTGGGGGATCCGATCGAGGCGGGTGCGCTGCTGGCGACGTACGGGTCGCCGTCGGATCGCGTGGAGCCGCTGTGGTTGGGGTCGGTCAAGTCGAACCTGGGTCATACGCAGGCCGCGGCGGGTGTCGCCGGGGTGATCAAGATGGTGTTGGCGATGCGGCACGGGGTGTTGCCGGCGTCGCTGCATGTGGATGCGCCGTCGTCGAAGGTGGACTGGTCGGCGGGGGCGGTGTCGTTGCTGGCGGCGTCGCGTCCGTGGCCGGAGGTGGTGGGGCGTCCCCGACGGGCGGGGGTGTCGTCGTTCGGGATTTCCGGGACGAACGCGCACGTGGTGCTGGAGGCGCCGCCGGGTGTCAGCGGTGGCACACGGCTGACGTCCAGTGTCAGTGGCGGGACACGGTCGGTGCCGGAGGTCGGGGCGCCGGATGTCAGTGGTGGCACACGGTTGCCGTCGAGTGTCAGTGGCGGGACACGGTCGGTGCCGGAGGTGGGGGCGTCGGATGTCAGCGATGGTCCATCTCTGACACCTGACGTCAGAGAGGCGCCACTCGCGCATCCGGTGCCGTGGGTGCTCTCGGCGCGCACGGCGGAGGCGGTGTCGGCGCAGGCGGCGGCGCTGGCCACGTGGCCGGTGGAGTCGGCAACCGATGTGGCGTTCTCGTTGGTGACGACGCGGAGCCGGTTCGAGTGGTCGGCGGTGGTCACCGGGTCCTCGGTCGAGGAGCTCCGTGAGGGGTTGGCCTCGGTGTCGCTGCAACGGGCGGGGTCGGGCGAGCTGGGGGTGGTGTTCACCGGGCAGGGGTCGCAGCAGCCGGGGATGGGCCGGGAGCTGTACGACACCTACGAGGTGTTCCGGGCGGCGTTCGACGCGGTCTGTGAACAGTTCCCGCGGCCGGTGCGTGACATCGTGTTCGGGGACGACGCCGAGCTGCTCGCGCAGACGCAACATGCCCAGGCGGGGTTGTTCGCGCTGGAGGTGGCGCTGTTCCGGCTCTTCGAGTCCTGGGGCGTCACCCCGGCCGTGCTCGGTGGGCACAGCGTCGGCGAGATCTCTGCCCTGCACTGTGCCGGGGTGCTGGATCTGGATGACGCGTGCCGGTTGGTGGAGGCGCGCGGTCGGTTGATGGGGGAGCTTCCCGACGGCGGGTCGATGGTGGCGGTGGCGGCCTCGGAGGACGAGGTCCGACAGCACCTGGTCGAGGGTGTGGACCTGGCGGCGGTGAACGGCCCCCGAGCTTGCGTGATCTCCGGCGACGAGGCAGCCGTCCAGGAGGTCGCGGCCCACTTCGAGCGCACGAAGCAGCTCACCGTGAGCCATGCGTTCCACTCGGCGCGGATGGAGCCAATGCTCGACGAGTTCCGCGAGATCGTGCAGCAGTTGACGTTCCACGCACCGCAGATCCCCGTGGTCTCCAACGGGTCGACCGAGCACGTCACCGACCCGGAGCACTGGGTCTCCCACGTCCGGGACACCGTCCGGTTCGCCGACACCCTCACCACGATGGACGCCGGGGTCGTCCTCGAACTCGGCCCGGACGTCACGCTGTCCGCGCTGGCCGAGCACGGGATCCCGGCCGCACCCGACGTCATGAAGGCGCTCGGTCACCTTCATGCGGCGGGCATCCACATCAACTGGCAGGCCGTCCTTCCGGACGCACGACGCGTCGACCTGCCCACCTACCCGTGGCAGCACCAGCGGTTCTGGCTCGAGTCGCAGCCCGCGTCCGGGCAGGCCAGTGACCCGGTCGACCAGGCGTTCTGGGAGGCGGTGGAGCGCGAGGACCTGGAGGAACTCACTGCCACCCTCCATCCGCAGAACGGCGCCCGCGAGGCCCTCGACGAGGTGCTGCCGCTGCTGGCGTCGTGGCGCCGTGATCGTCGCGAGTCCCGGGCGGTCGACGGCAGGCGCTACCGCGAGACGTGGACACGCCTGCCCGACCCCGCGCCGGCACGGCTCGCGGGCCACTGGGTGATCGGGTGCGAGCCCGGCACCCGGGGCGACGCCGACGCGCTCGCCGAGGCGATCACCGCCGCCGGGGCCACGACCTCCGTCGTGCCGGCGGACGCCGGGGAGGACCTCCACGTCGTCCTGCTCGACCCCGCCGTCACAACCCCCTCCCCGGCCGCCCGCCTCACCGCGATCCTGCAGCGGACGACCGCCCCCGTCTGGTGCGTGACCCGCCACGCGGACACCGACCCGGGTGCCGCGCAGGTCTGGGGCCTGGGGCGCTCCGCCGCCCTGGAGCGCCCGCGGGCCTGGGGCGGCCTGCTCGACCTCACCGGCGAGCCCGTCGACCGTCGGGCCGTCGCCGTCCTCGCAGGCGGGTTCGGCGACGAGGACCAGCTCACCGTCCGTCCCGAGGGTGTCCACGCGCGCCGGCTCGTCCCTGCCCCCCGCGCCGAGGGCGCACCCTGGCGCCCGCACGGCACCGTTCTCGTCACCGGGGGGCTCGGCGCCCTCGGCGCCCGCACCGCGCGTCGGCTCGCCGTGGAGGGCGCCGAGCACCTCGTCCTCACCGGCCGCCGTGGGCTCGACACGCCCGGCGCGGCCGAGCTGGTCGCCGAGCTCGAGACGACCGGGGCCGCCGTCACCGTCGTCGCCGCCGACGTCGCCGGACGCGACGGGGTCGACGCCGCGCTCGCGGCCGTACCCGCCGAGCACCCGCTGACCGCCGTGGTCCACGCGGCCGGGGCCACCGACACCCGCCTGCTCGACGACTCGTGCCCCGCCGACGTCGACGCCGTCCTCGCCGCGAAGACCGCCGGCGCCGACCACCTCGACGCCGCGCTCGGGGAGCGGCCGCTGGACGCGTTCGTCGTCTACTCCTCGATCGCCGGGACCTGGGGCAGCGGGGCGCAGACCGCGTACTCGGCGGCCAACGCCCACGTCGACGCCCTCGTGCGCCGTCGTCGCGGCGCCGGTCGCGCCGGGACCGCGATCGCCTGGGGCCCGTGGGCCGAGGGCGGGATGCTCGGCGACGAGGCCGCCGAGGCACTCCGCCGCCGCGGGCTGACCCCGCTCGACCCCGAACCCGCCCTCGACGAACTGCTCCGGGCGCCCGGCGGGTCCGACCCGGTGCTCACGGTCGTCGACGTCGACTGGACCCGCTTCGCCCCGGCCTTCACCGCCGCGCGCCGCAGCCACCTGTTCGACGACGTGCCCGCGGTCCGCGACACGGTCCCGACGACGGGCGATGACACCGGCGAGTTCGACGGCCTCGCCCCCGAGGAGCGTCGTCGGGCGCTGTCGGAGCTCGTGCTCCGGTCGGTCGCCGGGGTGCTCGGGCACGGCTCGCCCGCCGCCCTCGACCCCGACCGCGCGTTCGCCGACCTCGGCTTCGACTCGCTCACCGCCGTCGAGCTGCGCAACCGCCTCGTCGAGGCCACCGGGCGCGACCTGCCCAGCACCCTCGTCTTCGACCACCCGACCCCGGCCGCCGTCGTCGACCTCCTCGACGACCGCACGTCCGGGGACGTCCCGACCACGGCGACCGCGACCACCGCCGACCCGGACGAGCCGATCGCGATCGTCGGGATGGCCTGCCGCTACCCGGGCGGCGTGACCAGCCCCGACGACCTGTGGTCACTGGTCCTCGACGGCCGCGACGGCGTCTCCGGCTTCCCGACCGACCGTGACTGGGACCTCGACCGCCTGGTCGACGACGACCCCTCCCGCACCGGCACCTCCTACGTGCGCGAGGGCGGGTTCCTCCACGACGCGGCCGGGTTCGACGCCGCGTTCTTCGGGATCTCCCCGCGCGAGGCGCTCGCGATGGACCCGCAGCAGCGCCTGCTGCTCGAGACCGCCTGGGAGGCGATCGAGCGGGCCGGCCTCGACCCCACCGCCGTCCGCGGGACCCGGGGCGGGGTCTTCGTCGGCAGCAACGGCCAGGACTACCCCGCCGTCCTCGCCGGCTCGGCCGAGGACCTCGAGGGCCACCTGGGCACCGGCAACGCCGCGAGCGTCGTCTCCGGCCGGCTCTCCTACGTGCTCGGACTCGAGGGCCCGGCGGTCACGGTGGACACGGCGTGCTCGTCGTCGCTGGTCGCGCTGCACCTCGCGGTCCAGGCCCTGCGTCGCGGGGAGTGCGACCTCGCGCTCGCCGGCGGGGTCACGATCATGACGACGCCCGCGACGTTCGTCGAGTTCTCCCGCCAGCGCGGGCTCGCCGACGACGGCCGTTGCAAGGCGTTCGCCGCCGCGGCCGACGGCACGGGCTGGGGCGAGGGCGTCGGGATGCTGCTCGTCGAGCGGCTCTCCGACGCGGAGCGGCTCGGGCACGAGGTGCTGGCCGTGGTCCCCGGTTCGGCGGTGAACCAGGACGGCGCGTCCAACGGCCTCACGGCCCCCAACGGTCCGTCGCAGCAACGGGTGATCCGGGACGCCCTCGCCGCCGCCGGGCTCGGCCCCGCCGACGTGGACGCGGTGGAGGCGCACGGCACCGGGACCCGGCTCGGCGACCCGATCGAGGCCCAGGCCCTGCTCGCGACCTACGGCGCCGACCGCGGCGAGACCGGCGAGGCGCTCTGGCTGGGCTCGGTGAAGTCCAACATCGGCCACACCCAGGCGGCCGCGGGTGTCGCCGGCGTGATCAAGATGGTGCAGGCACTCCGGCACGGGGTGCTCCCCGCGACGCTGCACGTGGACGCCCCGTCGCCCCACGTCGACTGGACCGCAGGCGCCGTCGAGCTCCTCACCGCTCCTCGCGCGTGGGAGTCGGGCGACCGCACGCGCCGCGCGGGTGTCTCGTCGTTCGGGATGAGCGGCACGAACGCACACGTGATCATCGAGGACGCGCCGGTGGTCAAGGAAGCGGCGGAGACGGCCACCTCCGGTGTCAGCGATGGTCCGTTGCTGACGTCTGACGTCAGAACGGCGCCACTCGCACAGCCGTGGGTGCTCTCGGCGCGGTCGGCGGGGGCGCTGGCCGGTCAGGCTGCGCGGCTCGCTTCGTGGGCCCGGAGCAACGGCGGGTTCTCGACGTCGGGTGTGGCGGCGGGGTTGGTGGGTCGGTCGCGGTTCGAGCGTCGGGCGGTGGTGGTCGGGGACCGGGACGAGCTGTTGGCGGGGCTGGATGCGCTGGCGGCGGGGGAGCCGGCCGGGAATCTGGTGTCCGGTGCGGCGGAGTCGGTGGGTGCCGGGCCGGTGTTCGTGTTCCCGGGGCAGGGGGCGCAGTGGGTGGGGATGGCCCGCACCCTGGTCGGCGAGGAGTCGGTGTTCGCCGACGCGCTGGCCGAGTGCTGCACCGCCCTGGAACCCCACCTGGGCTGGGACCTGCATGCGGTACTGCTGGACGGTTCG
>NZ_JBBEGN010000032.1:0-26583 GCF_037401875.1 Actinomycetospora aurantiaca
GAGCAGGACGTGCTCGAGGTGCCCGTCGGGGTCGTGGAGCAGCACCCGCCACTGGGCGCAGGTGCGGGCCCAGGCGAGGTGGTGGGCGTCGAGGCCGGTCAGGGCGCCCAGGGGCAGGCGGCCGTGGGCCCAGGACAGGCCGAGCACGGTCGCCAGCGGCAGGCGCAGGGTCCGTGGGGCGAAGCTCAGCCCACGCGGGGTCCACCGACTACCGGTCGGTGGGTCGGGAGTCTGCGGGGGCGGCGGATCGGGCGGTGGGTCGCCGGGATGCCACCCCAGCGGCGGCGGCGGATCCGGGTCCTCCGGGGCGTCCGGCTGATCAGCCGGACCGAGGTCGAGGTGGAGCTGGTTCTCCGCCCGCCGGCTGCTCTGGGTCGTCCTCGTGCTTCCTGCGTTGGTGTGGGGCGTGTGGCCCGACACGTCGAGCTCGCCCAGGTCATCGGCGGAGCCGCCGGGACCTCCACGGCCAGAGCCGCTGCCGTGGTCGAAGCCCTGCTCGGGGCCGAGGTCGTCGAGGTCCGGCCCAAGGTCCGGCCCAAGGTTCGAGCCGAACGCTCGACCGTCAGTCGGGCCGTCTGCCGGACCACCGCCATCGGGGCCGTCGCTCACCCCGTCATCAGGCCCCTCGGAGCCGACGCCACCGCCGTCGGCGGGGCTGCCATTCGGTCCCTCGCCAGGCCCGTCCGGCACGCCATCGTCGAGCCGGTCGTCACCACCACCGCCGGGCCCGTCCAGACCGGGGCCGCCGTCCGGACCGGGGCCGCCGTGCGGGCCGGGGCCGTCGTCCGGGCCGGGGTGGTCCGGGCCGCCGTCTGAGGGGCCGCCGTCTGAGGGGCCGCCGTCTGAGGGGCCGCCGTCTGAGGGGCCGCCGTCTGAGGGGCCGCCGTCTGAGGGGCCGCCGTCTGAGGGGCCGCCGTCTGAGGGGCCGCCGTCTGAGGGGTCGCCGTCTGAGGGGTCGCCGTCTGAGGGGTCGCCGTCTGAGGGGTCGCCGTCATCGCTGTCGTCCGGGCCGTCGGGGCCGTTGCCGTGGGGGTTGTGTGGGGGTGGGGTGGTGAGTTCGGCGGTGACGTACTCGACGATCGCGAGGTCGTCGGCCCCGGCGGGGCAGCCGTGCAGCAGCCGCATGAACACCTGCGCGGTCACCCGCCCCACCGCCACGTCCTGCCCCGCCGCCGCGAGCCGGCGCGCGACCTCCTCGGCCAGCGCCTCCACCCGCTCGTAGGCCGGCACCGCCAGCACGGGGTCCAGATCCCAGCCATGGATCTCCACCGCCCCCGACGGCGCGGTCCGCGCGGTCACCCGCGCCCGCGCCACCGCCGCGTTGCGCCGGTTCTCCGCCCCTAGCGGGTCGACGTCCTTGACCGCCGCGGCGATCGCCTGCTCCAGCTCCCACACCCCCAACCGCGGCGCCTCCTCGACCAGCCGATCCACCACCACCTGGGCCTGGGCGTCGGTGACATCGCGCAGCCCGACCACGAACTTGCCGGCCTTGACCTCCTCCAGATCCCCGCCCCGCATCGCCTCCCCGAGCCGCGGCAGCCGCTCCAACGCCCCCTCGGCCAGCTCCAGGCGCGCGGCGGCCATCGACACCGACCACCCCACCGCGACCGCGACCGCCCGCGCGTCCGGCTCACCACGCACCAGCAGATCCGCCCGAGCCCGCGCGGTGTGCCACAGCCACCGCAGCCGCCGCCAGGCGGTGTGGTTCAACCGCGCCTGCCACGCGAGAAGCCCCCGCTCGACGTCCTGCCCGACGCAGTCCGCGGGGTCCCCGAGCGGGACCGGGGGCAGCGGGTCGTCGAACGACCCCACCCCGACATCCTGCTCGGTCACCGTCACGCTTCGAACACTAGTACGAACCCCCGACAGTCACGGCCGCAGAAGCCCAGGACGAGCCCGACCCCGAGATCACGGAATCATCACGATCGCGGCCGTGGCGGCCGCCCACGATCTGCATGACCATGACGCGATGCGCCCGAGGACACCGTGACGACCGCCCTGGTCCTCGACCTCCTCGGCACGTTCGCGTTCGCCCTCAACGGAGCGCTGACCGCCGTCCGGGCCGCCCGGCTCGACATCGTGGGCGTGGTGACCCTGGGCATGATCACCGCTCTGGGCGGCGGCATCCTGCGCGACGTCCTGCTCGGCGCGCTGCCTCCCGCGACCTTCAACGACTGGCGCTACCTCGCCACGGCGGCCGTCGGCGGGCTGGTCGCCTTCGGGGTCAGCGGACGGTTCGACCGGGCGGCCACGCCGATCGCCGTGTTCGACGCCCTCGGACTCAGCCTCTTCGCGGTCACGGGGGCGGCGAAGGCCATGTCGCTCGGCGCCGGGGTCGGGCAGTCGGTGCTGCTCGGCACCATCACCGCGGTCGGCGGGGGGACGATCCGCGACGTGCTCGTCCGCCGGGTGCCGAGCGTCCTGTCCAGCGAGCTGTACGCGATCCCGGCCCTGGTCGGGGCGGCCGTCGTCGTCGTGGCCGCTCGGCTCGGCGACACCGGCACCCTGTGGGCCGTCGTCGGGGCCGGGGCCTGCCTGACGATCCGCCTCCTCGGGATGGGCTTCCGGCTGGACGCCCCGCGGCCACCCGGTGACGGGCGGACCGCAGGCTAGAACGGGAGGGACGCCCGGTGCGTCTCGTGCCGCATCCTCGGACGACCGGTGGGTCCCCCGGTCCCGTGCCAGGATCGGCGTCCCGCCCGCGACGACGAAGGACGTGCCCGTGGACCCCTCCGACTTCGCCGACGTGCTCTCCTCGGTGCGCGAGTTCGTCCGCGAGCAGGTCGTGCCGCTCGAGGACCGGATCGAGGCCGACGACGCCGTCCCGGACAAGCTCCGCGACGCCTGCAAGGCCATGGGCCTCTACGGCTTCGCGATCCCCGAGTCCTACGGCGGCATCGGGCTGTCGATGGCCGAGGAGGTCGAGCTCGCCATGGAGCTCGGCTGGACCACCCCGGCCCTGCGCTCGATGTTCGGCACCAACAACGGGATCGCCGGCCAGGTCCTGCTCACCGGCGGCACCGAGGAGCAGCGCCAGGAGTGGCTGCCGCGGCTCGCGTCCGGCGAGGTCGTCGCGAGCTTCGCCCTGACCGAGCCGGACGCCGGGTCCGACCCCTCCTCGCTCACGACGACGGCCGTCCGCGACGGCGACGAGTGGGTGGTCTCCGGGGCGAAGCGCTGGATCACGAACGCCCCGCTCGCGGACGTGCTCATGGTCTTCGCCCGCACCGACCCGGACGCCGCCCCGGCCCGCGGCATCTCCACCTTCCTCGTCCCGACGGACGCGGCCGGCGTCTCGTTCGGCCCGCACGACGCCAAGATGGGCCAGCGCGGCTCGTGGACCTGCGAGGTCTACCTCGACGACGTCCGTGTCCCGGCGGCTCACCTCGTCGGCGGCGAGGAGGGGCTGCACCGCGGGTTCGCCACGGCCATGAAGTGCCTGGCCCACGGCCGCCTGCACATCGCCGCGCTGTGCGTCGGCATGTCGGCGCGCCTGGTCCACGAGACCGTCGAGTTCGCCTCCGCGCGCGAGCAGGGCGGGCACCTGATCGCGACCTACCAGCTCGTGCAGGGCCTCGTCGCCGACTCGGTCACCGACCTCCACGCCGGCCGCGCCCTCGTGCGCGAGGCGGCGAGGGCCTACGACGACGGGTCGGACAAGGTCACGGGCCCGTCGACGGCGAAGTACTTCTGCTCCGAGGCGGTCGGGCGGATCGCCGACCGCGCGGTGCAGGTGCACGGTGGCTCGGGCTACATGCGCGAGGTCCCGGTGGAGCGCATGTACCGCGACGTGCGCCTCTTCCGCATCTACGAGGGCACCAGCCAGATCCAGCAGGTCATCATCGCGCGCGGCGCGCTGGGGCAGGCGGCCCGCGGCTGAGGTCGGAGCGGGCGGCCCGGGTTCCGCTCTCCTTCGCAACGGGTACAGGCCGTTCGCGACACGGTCGACCTCACGGCCTCCGTCCGACAGTCCCGTTCTTCATGTGCGTCCCCGAGCCGATCGGTCGGCGGGGTGGAACGCAGCGCATGTCGCTTCGTCTCTGCCTCCCGCCCGGTCGACGTCGAGGAGATGCCTCGGTGGACAACGAGGAGATGCTCCGCTGCCTGCGCGTGGCCGCCCGCGAGCTCGCCAGCAAGCGCAGCATCCGCGACCTGCAGCTGACCCTGGCCCATATCGTCGAGGCCGCCGTCGAGACCATCCCGCCCGTCGAGGCCGGCGGCATCTCGCTCACCGAGGACGGCGGCGTCACGTCCCAGCACCCCACGAGCGAGGCGGTGCGCGAGCTCGACGGCCTGCAGAGCCGGTTGCAGGAGGGCCCCTGCATCACCGCGATGATCGACCCGCCCGAGGACGGCATCGTCGTCGCGCTCGACCTCGGTGGGAAGGACGCCGAGCGGTGGCCGGGCTTCGCGCCGACGGCGGTCGAGATGGGCTTGCGGTCCCTGATGTCCACCCAGCTGTCCTCGGAGGGCGGGCCGCGGGCGGCCCTGAACCTCTATGCGGCCGAGCCGGAGGCGTTCGACGCCGAGGCCCGGCTCATGGCCGGGCTCTTCGGGGTGCAGGTCGCGATGCTGCTCTACGGCGCCGAGCAGGCCCGGCACCTGCAGCAGGCGGTGGACAGCCGCGACCTGATCGGGCAGGCCAAGGGCATCCTCATGGAACGGTTCGCACTCGACGACGACGGCGCCTTCCGCATGCTGGTGCGCTCGTCCAAGGACACGAACATGAAGCTCGTCGAGGTCGCCCGCTGGCTGCACGACGAGGCGACGCAGAAGGCGGCCGTCCCCGAGGAGGGACCCCCGGCCCGGTGAGCCGGGCACCCCGCGGGGCGCCGCACGTTTGCCGGTCGTCGCGAGGGCCGATCCGGACGGATCGGTCGACACCGCGGCCGGGAGTCGACGGCGTGGAGGGCACCCCTCGTGCGGCATGCGCTGTCCTTCTCCCTGCGCGACGACGCCGTCGTCGACGACCACGTGCAGCAGAGCGTGCTGTTCCGCGAGATGGTCCAGGGACGGCCCGACTGGCTGACGTGCGTCAGCTACGAGTGCGGGCCCCACCGGCGAGTGCTGGTGATCGACGTCGCGGACCTGGACCGGGTGCGGGCCCTCCCGGCGCTCGCCCGCTACCTGGATCACCTCGCCGAGCGGTGCTCGGAGACGCCCGCCCACGACGTCGACGGTGCCGTCGACCCGGACCCGGCCTACGAGGTCGGGCGGTGGGACCCCGTCCACGACCTGTGGTGCATCCCGTACGGCTGGTGGATCGGCGACGACCGGTGAACGGCCTCCGGGTCGCCGCCACCCACATGTCGCTGTCGGGGGACATGATCGTGACCGTGGGTCATCCGTAACACTCCTGACGTGATCGTCGAAGCCTCCTGCCGCGACCGGTCCGAGCACGCGGAGGACCGGTCGCTCGCCGAGGCCGCGGCCGCCGTCGTCGTCGCCACCGACGCCTGGCTGGAGGGCGGGCTCTGCCCGGCGACCGGCCTCGCCCTGGTGCAGAACGCCCTGCCCCTGACCGCAGGGGACGACGACGGGTCGCGCCTGCAGCGGCGCTCCCACGCCCGCGCCGTCGTGGGGCTCCTGCTGCTGGTCGACGGCGACGGGACGGCCGAGGCGGGCGACCTCGCGGTCCGCCTCCACGCCCTGCTCGACGCGGGGTCAGCCGGTGCAGGGACCGATGGTGGCGACCACCCCGAGATGGTCGGAGCGGGGTAGCCCGAACCGTCGCGGGGCGTCGCCGCACCAGCCGCGGGACACCAGGACGTGGTCGATCCGCAGGAGGAACGGCAGCCAGCTGGTCACCTGGGTCGGTCCGGCCCAGGCGTCCCGCACCACGTCGACCATCCCCGCCCCGTCGACCAGGGACCGGTAGTCGCGGGCGCGGTCGGTCGAGTTGAGGTCCCCCGCGACGACGACCGGACCCGGCGTCGCGGCGACCCGCGCCGCGGCGGCCTGCACCAGCCGGTGGTGCTCGGCGGGAGTGGCCTGGTAGCCGCCGCGGCCGGTGAACCACGGTCGGGGCACGTGCAGGGCGAGCAGGTCGAACGGCACCGGCGCGGCGACCGCGACCCGCAGTCCGGGCAGGTCGGGGCCCGCCGGCTCGAGCAGGCGCACCGGGTAGCGGCTGTAGACCCCGACGTGGCTCTCGGCCATCGTGACCTCGCGGTACGGGTACGCCGGGGCCAGGGCCGCGTCGACCGCGGGGTCGTCCTCGGTGACGACCAGCACGTCGGCGCGGGTCCCGAGCAGGGCGGGCACGGTCGACGTCATGCCGGTGACGTTGGTGGCGGCCAGCCGCACGGCCGCGTCCGGCCGGACCGTGCCGGCGTCCTCCGGGGTCCACGGCACGACGACCGCCACCGTCCCGGCCAGGAGCAGCGACACCGCAGGCAGGACGCCCCGCCGTCGCAGGGACCGTAGGAGCAGGACCACGCCCACGACGACGAGGACGGGCAGCACGATCGCGAGCACGTCGCCGACCAGACCGAGCGGGTCGCGCAGGAGGAACCAGGTCCAGGGCGCCGCGGTGAGCAGCACGACCGGCAGCACGCGCGGCGGCCGGCGGCGGTGCAGCGCCGCGAGCGGGCGCTCACCGGGCACGGTCGATCCTCTCGTTCGGGGTTCCCGCGCGATCCGACCACGCGCGTGTGACCCCCTCGTGACGCCGGGTCGAACGCCGTGGTGTCGGTCGGGTCAGACGGTGCGGGACAGGATCGTGCGGAGGGCGTCGAGGACGGCGAGCGGCCGCTCGTGGACCGGGGTCCGCGGCCACGTCCGCACGAGCTGCTCCCGGAACCGGGCCAGGAGGTCGGCGCGAGCCGGGCCGAGGTCGTCGGACCGGTCGTTGACGGCGTCCAGCAGGTCGATCATCGCGGCGCGCAGCCCCGGGACGAGCTGGTCGAGCACGTCGGTGTCCTCGACCTCATCCGCCCCGTCGTCGGTCCACACCCGGCCAGCGTAGTCCCGGGCCGTCAGCTCGTCGGCCGCGCCGCGGCACCCTGTCGGGCGGCCTTCTCCGGCTCGGACATGCTCCGGTGGTCGACGACCTGCTGCTTCGTGGCCTCGTCCCCGCCGACCACGTGATCGGCGTCCGCGAACAGGGCCTCGACGCCCTGGCGGGCCACCTCGGTGCGGTCGTTCTTCCAGCTGTTGTCGCCGAAGCCGGTGTTGCCCATCCCGGCGTTCGCGTGGAACTCGGAGTCGGTCGCCCCGGGCAGCAGGGCGGTCACGACGATGCCCTCCTCGCGCAGCTCCTCGCGGATCGACTCGGCGAAGGAGAAACCGAACGCCTTCGTCGGTCCGTAGACGGGCTCGTAGGGCGTCGGGGTCGTCGCCGACACCGAGGAGACCACCAGGATGCGACGGTCCCCGTGGTCTGGACCCTGCTCGTGCATGGCGCGCACGACCCGCTTGGCCAGGTGCACGGTGCCGGCGCAGTTGATCGCGATCATGCGCAGCTCGTCGTCCAGGTCGGTCTCGAGGAACGAGGCGCCCCCGACGCCGACCCCGACGTTCAGGCAGGCGACGTTGAGCGGGCGGTCCAGGCCGGCGACGAAGGCCCAGAAGCTCTCGACACCGTCGTAGGTCGCGGCGTCCGCCTGGTGCGGGTGCGCCTCGACGCCGTGATCGGCGGCGAGCGTCCGCGCGGCGTCGTGCACGCGCTCGCTCTGCCCGGAGATCGCGACGTCGTGGCCCCGCGCCGCGAGCTGGGCGGCGAGTTCGTAGCCGATCCCGGAGGACCCTCCGCTGACCAGGGCGAGCGGGCGGTCGGTCGTCGTTCCGTCTCGAGTCTCCACGGTGCGGCGGGTACCCCGACTGCGCGACGATGCTCCTCGTGCAGATCGGGGTCGTGCTGTTCGTGACCGACGAGACCATCGCCCCCGCGGTCCTCGGGCCGGCCCTGGAGGAGCGTGGCTTCGAGTCGGTGTTCGTGCCGGAGCACTCGCACATCCCGGCGAGCCGGGAGAGTCCCGCGCCCGGGGGCGGGGAGCTGCCGCGGCACTTCCACCGCACGATCGACGTGTTCGTGACGCTGTCGGTGCTGGCCGCGACGACGACGGACCTGGTCCTGGGCACCGGGGTGGCCCTGCCCGCCGAGCGCGATCCGATCCACACCGCGAAGCAGGTCGCGAGCCTGGACCTGGTGTCCGGGGGGCGCGCGCTGTTCGGCGTCGGGGCGGGATGGAACCGCGAGGAGGCCCGCGACCACGGCGTCGACCCCCGGCGTCGGGGGAAGGTGCTCGACGAGAAGCTCGCCGCGATGCGGCGGATCTGGACCGAGGAGCTCGCCGAGTTCCACGGCGAGTACGTCGACTTCGGTCCCATGTACTGCTGGCCCAAGCCCGTGACGTCGCCCTACCCGCCGATCGCCGTGGGCGGTGAGAGCGACGCGGCCCTGCGGCGGTTGCGCGATCACGGCGACGTCTGGCTGCCCGACCGCGTCGACCTGGAGACGTTCCGCCGGGTGCGGTCGTGGCTCGCCGACGAGGGCCGGCCCGACCTCCCGTTCACCGTGTTCGGCGCCGACGCGGACACTCTCGACCCGACCGGACTCGGCGAGGTCGGCGTGGACCGGATCGCCTTCTGGGTCGAGTCCGGGCCCGAGCCCGACGTCCTCCGTCAACTCGACGCGATCGCCGCGCGCTGGCTGGACTGAGGATGTTCGAGAGCAGCGCGGCGGGCGGCGTGGTGGTGGATCCGGGCGGGCGGGTGGTGGTCGTGCGGCAGCGGGCCCGGACCTGGTCGCTGCCCAAGGGCCACGTCGAGGACGGCGAGGGCGTGCTGGAGGCGGCCCGGCGCGAGATCCACGAGGAGTGCGGGCTCGCCGACCTGGAGCTGGTGGCCGAGCTCGGCTCCTACACCCGGCTGGGCGTCGGGCGCGGGCTGCCCGAGCGCAAGACGATCACGCTGTTCTGGTTCCGCAGCCCCGAGGCCGTGCTGACGCCGCTCGACCCGTCGAACCCGGAGGCCCGCTGGGTGCCCCGCGACGAGGTGGCGGGCCTGCTCTCGAACCCGGCCGACGGCCGCTTCTTCCGCGACCACGTCCTGCCACTGCTCTGAAGATTTTTCCGGACGCGTGTCGAAACGGGCGGGGGCCCGTTCGACGCCTGGGTGAGAGAGCGGCAACCGAGCCGGTCTCCGGCACCCACGGAGGTCATCATGTCCGTCACCACCGCCACCGACGCCACCACCACCACCACCCGCCCGGGCCTCGGGTCGCTGCTCCTGCACGGCGCCGCGGCCACCGTCGTCGCCGCGGTCGCCACCACGGCCATCGCCGCGCTCGGCCCGGTGGTCGGCGTCAGCACCGACATGGCCGGGCAGCCGATCCCCGCGACCGGGTTCGGGTTCCTGACGGTGATCTTCTGCCTGGTCGGGCTGGTCATCGCCACCGCCCTGCGCCGCTTCGCCCGGACCCCGCGCACCACGTGGATCCGCACCACGGTCGGCCTGACGGTGCTCTCCCTCGTGCCGGACGTGCTGGCCGACTCCACCGTGTCGACCATCATCCTGCTGATGCTGACCCACGTCGTCGCCGCGGCCGTCGTCATCCCCGCCGTCGCGCGCCGGCTGGTCTGATCCCTCCCACGCGAAGGAGCGACGCGATGCACTACCTGCTGGGTGTCCGGTTGGACGAGAGCCTGCCGCAGCCCTCCGAGGAGGAGATGAACGCGATGTTCGCCCGCGTCGGGGCGGTCAACGACGAGATGAAGGCGCGGGGCGTGTGGGTGTTCGCCGGCGGGCTCCTGCCCTCCGACAGCGCCACCGTCGTCCGCGTGGAGAACGGCACGACGACGATGACCGACGGGCCCTTCGCCGAGACCAAGGAACAGCTCGGCGGCTTCTGGGTCCTCGAGCTGGAGAACCTCGACGAGGCCCTCGCCTGGGCGGAGCGTTCGTCGGAGGCCTGCGGTGCCCCCATCGAGGTGCGCCCGTTCGACGGCCTGGCCTGACCCGCCGCCGTGGACCTCACCGCCGTCTACCGGGACGAGTACGGCCGCTGCGTGGCCACCCTGACCCGCCTCCTCGGCGACATCGGGCTCGCCGAGGAGGCCGTGCAGGACGCCTTCGCGGTGGCACTGGAGGCCTGGGCCCGGCCGGGGGAGGGCCCGCCGGACAACCCCGGCGCCTGGATCGTCACCACCGCCCGGCGGCGCGCGATCGACCGCATCCGACGCGAGTCGACACGCGAGCACCGTCATGAACAGACCCTTCTGCTGCACGGCCCGGACGAGAGCGAGGAGGTGGGACCGGTGCGCGACGACCAGCTGCGGCTGATCTTCACCTGCTGCCACCCCGCCCTGTCCCCGCTCGCCCGGACCGCGCTGACCCTGCGCCTGCTGGGCGGCCTGGAGGTCCCCGAGATCGCGCGGGCCTACGTCGTGCCGGAGGCGACGATCTCGCAGCGGATCGTGCGGGCCAAGAAGAAGATCCGCGACGCCGGGATTCCGTACCGGGTGCCGGGCGAGGCGGAACTGCCCGACCGCCTGCCGCCGGTGCTCACCGTGCTCTACCTGATCTTCAACGAGGGCTACACGGCGACGGCGGGTCCGCTGCTGCGGACCGACCTGTCCGCCGAGGCGGTGCGTCTGGCGCGGGCGCTGGCCGAGCTCATGCCCGACGAGCCCGAGGTGCTCGGGCTGCTGGCCCTGCTCCTGCTCACCGAGGCCCGACGCCCGGCGCGGGTGGGACCGTCCGGCGAGCTGGTCACGCTGCCCGACCAGGACCGCACGCGATGGGACCCGGACCTGATCGCCGAGGGCCACGACCTCGTCCGCCGCTGCCTGCGCCGCGGCCGCCCCGGGCCCTACCAGGTGCAGGCCGCCATCAACGCCGTGCACACCGACGGCGAGCGCACCGACTGGACGCAGGTGCTCGCGCTCTACGACCAGCTCCTGGCGCTCACCCGGACCCCGATCGTCGCCCTCAACCGCGCCGTGGCCGTCGCCGAGGTGCACGGTCCCGCCGCCGCCCTCGCGGTCGTCGACGCGCTGGACATCCCGGGCTACCACCTGCTGCCCGCGACCCGCGCCGACCTGCTCGTCCGCCTGGGTCGCACCGACGAGGCCCGCGCCGCCTACGGCGAGGCCGTCGCGCTGGCCGGCAACGACACCGAGCAGGCGTTCCTGCAGGGCCGCCTCGCCGGTCTCGCCACCTGACCGCCCCGCGGTGTGCGAGTGGCGCCATCCTGACGTCGGGTGTCAGCAACGGGCCATGGCTGACACCGGGCCTCAGGCGTGGACCACGACTCCCGCGGGCTCGCCGGCCATGGCTCGGCCGATCTGCCCGGTCGTGGTCCCGTCGACGACCCGGACCTCGCGGACGTGCTTGGCCCGCTCGAGCAGCTCCCCGACGACGCGGTCCAGCGGCAGGTCGGCGTCCGTGGTCCGCAGCTCCTTCGCCGACACCCGCTCCGCGCCGGCGAACCGGGCCAGGGCGTCGGCACCCCGGACGTAGGTGACCGATCGCGCGCCGAGGGCGTCCGCGAGCAGCAGGGCGCCCGCGTCCGTCCGGTGCACCGGCAGCTTCGTGTTCGACGAGGTGAACTCGTGCACGCCGTAGGGCGGGTAGCCGTTCGAGACGACGGCCGGGGCGGCGGCCAGGTGGACCGCCAGCTGGCCGGCGACGGCACCGTGCGGCAGGTACGAGACGCCCTCGCTCGCGAGGAGCGCGGCGACCAGGTGCCCGTTCTGCTCCGCCTCGGTCGCGGCCAGCCCGGCCAGGGCGCCGGTCGGCAGACCCAGGTCGAGGCCCACGCCGAGCGCGTGGCGGGCGCGCACCCCGGCGCCCGTCAGGATGAGCATCCGGCGGGACCCGAGCAGCGACCGCAGCTCGTCGACGACGGGCAGCAGCGTCGTGCGGCCGCCGTCGACGACCGTCGAGCCGCCGAGGACGACGACGTCCAGCCAGGGCAGCAGCCGGACCGGGCCGTGTTCGACGTCGGCCGAGCGCACGAGCTCGCGGTCGAGGAGGGTCTGACGCATCAGCGCCGAGGGGACGTCCTTGGTGTCGCTCATGGGTGGTCTCCTCTACGCCGAGATGATGGTGCCGACGTGCTCGCCGGCGAGGGCGGCGGTGATGCGCCCGGGCACCAGCCCGTTCACCACCTGGACGGAGCGCACCCGACGGGCGTCGCGCAGCAGCTCGAGCATGCCGCGCTCCAGCACCAGGTCGGGCAGGTCGCGAGCCAGCAGCTCGTCGACGGTGGTCTCACCGATGAAGCTCGCCGAGGAGTCGTTCTTCGGGTTCGCCGTGTAGAGGCCGTCCTCGTCCTTGATGTAGATCATCTGGCGGCAGCCGTAGGTCTCGGCGACCAGGAAGCAGCCGGCGTCGGTGCGGTAGGGCGGGATGACGCCCTCGG
The DNA here is from genome assembly GCF_037401875.1 of Actinomycetospora aurantiaca. Classification (NCBI taxonomy): domain Bacteria; kingdom Bacillati; phylum Actinomycetota; class Actinomycetes; order Pseudonocardiales; family Pseudonocardiaceae; genus Actinomycetospora; species Actinomycetospora aurantiaca. The sequence continues at coordinate 12,368 of NZ_JBBEGN010000032.1, forward strand.
TCGGCACGCGCTGCCACATCCCGTAGGGCGGCATGCCGGCGAAGACCGCGGCGCCGACCTCGGCGACCTGCAGCGGCAGCGAGGCGAACGCGTTCGGCGCGACGACCGGGATGCCGTGACGGGCCAGCAGATAGCCCAGCATCGTGGCGTTCTGCCCGGCCACCGCGGAGCCCACGTCGCTCAGGACGCCGGTCGGCAGGCCCAGCTCGGCCGCGAGTGCGTAGGCGTGCCGGGCCCGGGTCCCGCCGCCGGTGCCGATGAGCAGCTGGTGGTCCTTCCGGGCCGCGAGGAGCTCCTCGACGACGGGCAGCACCGCGGCGGCCCCCCGGTCCATCAGGCTCTGCCCGCCGACCTTCACCACGCTCGCCTCGGGCAGCACGGCGTGGTCGGGGGCGTCGACGCTCGCCGCGGCCAGGGCGGCGTCGTCGAGCGATCGGGTCCGGAGCAGCGACGCCAGGTCGCTGCTGGTCGGGGCGGTCACGACGGGTTCCTCTCCGCCCCCGGATCGTCGAGGGCGGACGCGAATGTAGCGGCGCCGTGCGACCGGTGGTGCCGTGCCGTCACCCCGTCGGAGGGCGGCTGAGCGCGGCGAACCGCAGGCGCGGACCACGGACGGACGGGTCGGCCGCGCGCTCGGTCGCCGTCGGACCCTGGTGACCTGCCTCACCCTCCGTAGGTGGCGACCTCCTCGAGGCGCGTGCGGTCGGGGCGGACGCCGAGCCCGGGCCCCTGCGGGACCGCGATGTGGCCGTCGCGCACCTCGACGGGGTGCTCCGGGTCGAGGTGACCGTCGATCCAGTCGGAGGCGATCCACGTGCCCTCGAGGAGCCGCGGGTCGACCGTGGACGCGACGTGCGCGCACGTCGCGGCAATCACGTCGCCGCCCCACGCGTCGTCGATCGTGTGCGGCACGGACCGCAGCGCGCACAGGTCCCGGACGATCGCCGCCTGCGTCGGCCCGCCGAGCCGGGTGACCTTGAACGAGAAGCCGTCGGCGACGCCGTCCGCGATCGCGCGCAGGACGACGCCGGGGTCGAGCGTGGTCTCGTCCAGGAACACCGGGTGGACCAGGCGGCCGCGCAGGGCCTCCATCTCCTCGACGGTGTCGCAGGGCTGTTCGAAGGTGAACGGGACGTCCGCGCAGAGCCGGTCGAACTGCAGGGCGTGCGCGCCGGTCATCGCCCGGTTCGCGTCGACGGCGAGCCGCGCCCGCCCGCGGACCGCGGCCCACACGGCGCGGACGTTCTCGACGTCGTGGTCGAGGTCGCGGCCGCCGACCTTGAGCTGCACGCGCCGGTACCCCTGGGCGACCCTCGCGGCCGCGCTCGCCGCGCTCGCGTCCGGGTCGCCGACGGTCACCGACCAGTACGACGGCACGTTGTCGACCAGGGCACCACCCAGCAGGGTCGAGACCGGCACGCCCAGCTGCTGGCCGAGGAGGTCGAGCACCGCCGTGTCCAGCGCGGCCTTGGCGTAGCCGTGTCCGGCGAGCAGGCCGTCCATCCGGCGGGCGAGCGCCCGCGGCGAGTCGATCGCGGTCCCGACGAGGCCCGGCGCGATCTGCTCGATCGCGGCGCGGGCGCCGAGCGCGTGGTGGGGCTGGTAGACGGGGCCGAGCGGGCAGGTCTCGCCCCAGCCGCTGCGCCCGTCGTCGGTGACGATCTCGACCAGCGTGCTGTCGAGGGCCTCGACGGTCGTGTGCGACATCCGGTAGGCGCCGCCGACGACCGGCAGCAGGGCCCGGTGGACGTGGATCCGGTCGATCTTCACCTACAGCTCCAGACGCAGTCGGGCGCAGCCACGCTCGGCGCGCGACACGCAGATCATCAGGCAGGTGTTCTCCGCCTGCTCGCCGTCGTCGAGCACCGAGTCCCGGTGCTCGGCGCGACCGTCGAGGATCGGGGTCTCGCAGCTGCCGCAGGTGCCCTCGCGGCAGGAGAAGTCGACCGGCAGGCCGAGCTCCTCGGCGACGGCGAGGATGGTGCTCTCGGCTGGGACGGTCGCGACGAGGCCCGACGTCGCGAACTCGACCTCGAAGGCCTCGTCGGGACCCTCGCTCCCGACCACCTTCGGCGTGAACCGCTCGAGGTGCAGGGCGGCGCGGTCGACGACGAGGTCCTCGACGGCGGCGAGCATCGGCTCCGGCCCGCACGCGTAGACGGGCGTCCCCGGGGTGACCGCGCCGAGGACGGCGGCGAGGGGGAGGAGCCCCTGCTCGTCCTGCGGGACGACCGTGACGCGGTCGCCGTACACGCCGAGCTCGTCGAGGAAGGCCATGGAGCGCCGGGTGCGGCCGCCGTACAGCAGCGACCAGCTCGCGCCCGCGGCCCGCGCCGTCGCGATCATCGCGAGGACCGGGGTGATCCCGATACCGCCGGCGACGAACACGTAGTGCGGGGCCGGGACCAGCTCGAAGTGGTTGCGGGGTTCGGAGACCTCGACGAGGTCCCCGACGTCGAGCTTGGTGCACACGAACTCCGACCCGCCCCGTCCGGCGGGCTCGCGCAGCACGCCCAGCCGCCAGGCGGAGCGGTCGGCGGGGTCGGAGCACAGCGAGTACTGCCGGACGACGCCCTCGTCCACGGTGACGTCGACGTGTGCCCCGGCGGTCCAGGCGGGCAGGTCGTGGCCCTGCGGGTGGGCCAGGGTCAGCGAGACGACGCCGTCGGCCTCGTCGCGGCGGTCACGGACGATCAGTTCCACGGGAACCTCCCTCGGTCGGACGGTGCGGGCGCTCAGCGCATCTGGCCGGCGCCGACGTAGGGGTGCGGGCTGGTGAGCAGCGCCCCCTCGGCGAAGCGGGACAGCCGGAAGTCCGTGGCGGGGATGTCGTCGTCGGAGCTCTTGCCGTCGACGACGAGGTCCGCGACGAGCGTGCCGACGGCGGGCGAGATCTTGTAGCCGTGCCCGGAGAAGCCCGCGGCGACGACGAGGCCGTCGACCGGGGTCTCGGAGACGACCGGGTTGAAGTCGGGCGTGACGTCGTAGCACCCGGCGTAGGTGGATGCGATCGACGGGTTCGCCAGGCCCGGCAGGCGCGTGCCGACCTTGTCCACGGTCACGTCGACGAAGGCCTCGCTCGCCCGGTTCGAATAGCGGTCGGGGTCCGCGGGCTCCAGGACCGACAGGTCCGAGTTGCCGAACAGCAGCTCGCCGGACCGTTCGGACCGGATGTACTGCAGCGACACCAGGTCCGAGAACACCGGGACGGGGCCGAGGTCCTGCCCGGGGTCGATGAGCACGATCTGTTCGCGGTGCACCGTGATCGGCAGCTCGAGGCCGTGCGCGGCGAGCAGCGGTACCGACCACGGGCCGGCCGCCAGGACGACGTGACCGGTCGCGATCCGGCTGCCGTCGGCGAGCTCGACGCCGGTGACGCGGCCCTGCTCGGCGAGGACCGCGGTGACCGTCGTGCCCTGACGCAGCCGGGCACCGGCCCGTCGCGCCGCGCCCGCGTAGGCCTGGGCGGTCTGGTACGCGTCCCCGTATCCACCGCGCGCCTCCCAGGCGAACGCGGCGAACGGCTCGAGGTCGGCCACCGGCCAGAGCTTCGCGACCTCGGCGTGGTCGATGTCCTCGGTCTGCACCCCGACCGCGCGCTGGTCGGCGACGGAGGCCCGGAGCGCGTCGACGTTCTGCGGGCCGACCCCGACGACGTACCCGGTCTGGTGGAAGCCGATGTCGGCGTCGAGCACGTCCCGCGCGTTCTCCAGCACCTCCAGGCTGCGCGCGGCCATCGCGGCCAGCGAGGACACCCCGTAGTGGCTGCGGACGACGCCGGAGGACTTGCCGGTGCCGCCGGAGCCGACGGTGTCGCGCTCGACGACGACGACGTCGGTGACGCCGCGTCGGGTCAGCGCCCAGGCCGCCGAGCAGCCCTCCAGGCCGCCGCCGATGACGACGACCTCGGCCGAGGTGGTGGTCGGGGTGCTCACGGGGCCCTCCTCCGGGCGACGACGGTCTTGCGGGTCAGGTAGCTCTCGAGCGCGACCAGGCCGCGCTCGCGCCCGGTGCCGGAGAGCTTCGTGCCACCGAACGGCACCGCCACCCCGCCGCCGAAGTACTCGTTGATCATCACGTAGCCGGCGTCGACCCGGTCGGCCACGCGCAGCGCCCGGTCGATGTCGGCGGTGTGGATGCCGACCCCGAGCCCGTAGTCGGTGGCGTCGGCCAGCTCCAGGGCCTCGTCCTCGGTCCCGAACTCCAGCACGGCCAGGACGGGCCCGAAGATCTCCTCGCGGGCGATCCGCATCGTCGGGGTGACGCCGGTGAACACGGTGGGCGCGACGAAGTGTCCGGCGGCGGGCAGGGTCTGGGGCGGGGTCGGTGCCTCGGCACCCTCGTCGCGGCCGAGGTCGACGTAGTCGGAGACCCGGCGTCGGTGCTGGGCGGACACCATCGGCCCGAGGTCGGGGTCGTCGAGGCCGACCCCGAGGGTGAGCGCCCCGGCCCGGGCCCGGATGCGCGCGACGAGCTCGTCGGCCACCGCCCGGTCGACCACCAGGCGGGAGCCCGCGTCGCAGTACTGGCCGGAGTTCGCGGTGAACCCGATGACCACCTGGCGGGCGACGTCGTCGAGGTCGGCGTCCGCGAACACGATCTGCGGGCTCTTGCCGCCGAGCTCGGTGACGACCGGGGTGATGTGCTCCGCAGCCGCCCGCAGCACCGCGCGGCCGGTGGCCACCGAGCCGGTGAAGGTCAACGACCCGATGCCCCGGTGGCCGGCGAGGGCCGCCCCGGCCTCCGCCCCGAGCCCCGTCACGACCTCGTAGGTCCCGGCCGGGAAGCCCGCGGCCTCGACGAGCCCGGCGAAGCGCAGGGCCGTGAGCGGCGTCTGCTCGGCCGGCTTGACGACGGCGGTGTTGCCGGCCGCGAGGGCCGGCGCGACGCTGCGGCACAGCATCGACAGCGGCGCGTTCCACGGCACGATGTGCGCGCTGACGCCGACCGGCTCGGGCACCGTGTACGCCAGCGAGCCGGGCCCGAGCGGGATCGTGTCGCCCTGCAGCGTGCCGGCCGCCCCGGCGTAGTAGTCGAGGTAGGCCACGCACCCGGCGACTTCGCCCCGGGCGAGCGAGAGCGGTTTGCCGGAGTCGCGCGACTCCAGCCGCGCGAGCTCCTCGGCGGCCGCGTCGACCTCGGCGGCCAGCCGGCGCAGCGCGCGGCCGCGCTCGAGCGGCGCGGTGTCGCGCATCGCGCGGGTGGCCGTGCGGGCCGCCGCGACCGCCCGGTCGACCTCGACCGCACCCCCGCGGGCGACCTGCGCGATCGTCGTGCCGGTGGACGGGTCCTCGACGGCCAGCGTGCGGCCGTCGATCGCCTCGGTGGCCGGCGGGACGGTCGCCGTCACGGGTCCGGGAACATCCGCGTCATCGTGTCCTCGTCACCCCCGGGGACCCGGTCGACGCCCACCATCTTGTCGATCACCATGTTCTGGAAGCGGTGCAGCGGCTCCTCGAACCGGAAGCACATCCGCCCGCCGCGGTAGGCGGGGTTCTCCAGCCCCTCCTGCACCCGCTCGACGATCTCGAGGTCCTGACGGTTCACCAGGTCCCAGAACTTCGCGAGCTGTTCGATGCCGGCCTCGGCGTCCGGGTCGTCGGCGGCCTCGGGGTGGGTGAGCAGGACGGCGGTCTCGACGGTGCGGTTCGCGGCGACCGGCCGGTTGAACAGCACGAATGCGTGGTTCGGCAGCACGACGAGGGCCGTGGAGGGGAACAGCCAGACGAACCGGCCGCTGTCGGCGTCCTGCTCGCCGAGCGTGCTCAGCGGCGACAGACCGTCCCAGCCGCCGGCCTCGGTGTTGCGCGAGACCGGCGTGGTGCACATCCCGGTGTAGAGCCCCGGGCCCTGCCAGCGGTAGTGGTCGGAGAACTTGGAGACCTGGTTGAGCTCCGGGTGCACCCAGGGCAGGTGGTAGTACTCCATGAAGTTCTCGCCGATGAGCTTGTAGTTCGCGGCGACGTCGTAGATGAGCCGGCGCTGCGCGGTCCACTCGTCCAGCCGGTAGTCGGCGAACCGCTCGGGCAGGTCGCCCAGGGCCGTCGTCAGGGGCTCGGGGTCGGCCGAGAGGTTGACGAACAGGAAGAAGCCCCAGCTGTCGACGGACACCGGGAGCAGCCCGTAGTCGGCCTTGTCGAAGCCCTTGGCCATCTGGTCGAAGATGGTCTCCTCGCCGGCCGGGACGTCGGAGCCCTCGAACAGCGGGGTGCCGAGGCACGCGCCGTCCGTGTCGTAGGTCCAGTTGTGGTACGGGCAGCGGATGCGGTTGCGGTGGCCGACCTCGCGGGCGTCGTTCTCGAGCAGCTTCGTCGCGCGGTGACGGCAGAGATTGTGGAAGCCGCGCAGCTCGCCGTGCCGGTTGCGGGTGATCAGGATCGACCGCCCGGCGACCTCCACGACCACGCAGCGTCCCGGCTTGTCGACGTCGCCGACCAGGCCGACGGCGACCCAGCTGGAGGTGAAGACCTTCTCCTGCTCCTGCGCGAAGAACTCCGGCGAGCAGTAGGCGTCCGGGATCAGGGTCGAGGCGAGGTCCACGGGCAGCCGGGTCCGGGCGTAGGTCTCCTCCACGGTGAACCGGGCCGGGTCGACCGGCCGGGCCGGGAGGGCGGCGTAGGGGTCGGTGGGCCGGTCGACGGTCTCGGTCATCGTCGGGACTCCTTCCAGCGGCGAGGACGGGGTGCGGGTCGGGACCGCGGCGCGCTCGGTGACGAACCAGGGCTCAGACATGGAAGCTGCGCGGGAACGTCGGGTCGGTGAGCGCCGGGCGGTCGATCGCGAAGGCGTCGATCGGGTGCGCGGGGGCGCGGTCGAGCGCGAGGTCGGCGAGCAGCGACCCGATCAGTGCCGCGAACTTGTAGGCGTGCCCCGCGCCGTTGGCGACCACGATCTGCGGGTGGTCGGGCACGCGGTCGAGGATGAAGTTCTGGTCCGGCGGCACCGTGTACAGGCAGGTCTTCGAGTACAGCTCCGGGCCGCCGAACCGTGGCAGGTGGTCGTCGAGGAAGGCGGCGTACCGCTCGCGGCGGACGTCGTCGGGGGCGAAGCTGCGGGAATCGGCGGTCGTCTCCTCGCCGCCCATGTGCTGGCCGAGCTTCGTCGCGACCTCGCCGTAGACCGGGAACCCGTAGAAGTTGTGCGCCCCGTGCCACATGAACACCGGGAACCGGCCCGGCGCGAACTCGGCGAGGTGCGGGGTCGAGTAGTAGGTGACCTGCTCGCGCAGCACCGTGAGCGGCAGCTGCAGGCCGGCGCCGGCGAGCACCTGGTTGGTCCACGCGTCGGCGGCGACGACGACGCGGTCGGCCCGGAACGAGTCGGTGTCGGTCTCGACGACGACTCCCTCGCCGTCGGGCCGGATCGCGCGGACCGGGGTGTTCGCCCGGACGTGCGCGCCGTGCGCCCGGGCCAGGGCGAGGTGCACGGCGTTGGCGCGGGCGGCGTCGACGATCCCGGACTCGGCCTGGTAGAGGGCCTGCTCGCCGCCGGTGAGGCGGAACTGCGGCCAGCGGGCGGTCAGCTCGTCGGCGTCGAGGACCTCGTAGGCGTAGCCGAAGCGGTCGAACATCTCGGTGTAGCCCTCGATGTTGCGCGAGCCGGTCGCCGCCCCCTGCCGGGCCACGCGGTCCTCGATGATCAGGCCGCCGGTGCGGGTGACGATCTGCTGGGCCGACTCGCCCTCCACCTCGTCCCAGGCCTTGTAGGCGGCCGAGGCGAGGGCGGCGTACTGGGGTTGGTGCTGGGCGAGCCGGATGATGCGGGAATGGTCCTGCGATGCGCCGCGGGAGTGGCCGAACTCGAACTGTTCGAGGCCCAGGACCCCGGGTCCGAGCTCGGTGGCGAGGCGGTGGAGCGCGGCGGACCCGAGGCCCCCGCAGCCGACGACGACGGCGCGGTAGTTGTCCATGACGGACTCCAGAACTGTGGTGTGCGAGTGCGGGATGCGGCGCCGTCATCCCGGGTGCACGGCTCAGTGTGGGCAGATCAACTGCTGGCGTCCATCGCAGGTTCGTACACGTGACCTTGTACAGTCCTTACATGATCGATCGTCGGCTGAAGGTCCTCCAGGCGATCGCGCGCCACGGCACCGTCACAGCCGCCGCCGAGGTCTGCCGGTTGACCCCGTCGGCGGTCTCCCACCAGATGCAGGCGCTGGCCCGCGAGCTCGACGTGGTCCTGCTCGAGCCGACCGGGCGCACCGTGCGCCTCACCGCGGGCGCGCACACCCTGCTCGAGCACGCCGCCGCGCTCACGGCCCAGTGGGAACGGGCCCAGGCCGACCTCGCCGCCCACCAGGACCGCACGGAGCTCACTGGCACCCTGCGCGTCTGCGGGTTCTCGACGGCGGCCGCGGTCGTCGCACCGCGCGCCCTCGCGCTCCTGCGCGAACGCCACCCGGGGTTGCGGGTCGGCCTGCACGAGATCGAGCCGGCGCGATCGTTCGACCTCCTGGCCGCGGGGGACACCGACATCGCGGTCGTCGTCGCCACCCCGAGCATCCCGCCCCGGACGGCGCCCGACTTCGAACAGCAGCCGCTGTACCAGGAGCCGCTCGACGTCCTGGTCGGGCCGGACCACGCCCTCGCCGCGCGGAGCTCGGTGTCGCTCGACGAGCTCGCGGGGGACGACTGGGTGATGGGCTCGCCGGGCCGGGCCTACCACCAGCTCGTCACTCTCGCGTGCACGGGCGCCGGCTTCGACCCGGCCGTCGCGCACCACGCCGACACCTGGGACACCGGGGCGGCCCTCGTGGCCCGCGGCTTCGGCGTCGCCCTCGTCCCGCGGCTGGCCGACCTCCCGGCCCACGACGACACCCGCCGCATCCCCATCGCGGGTGCGTCCGTGCCGACCCGGCACGTGATCACGGCGGTGCGCCGCGGGTCCGCCGAGCAGCCGGCGATCGCCGCGGGCCTGGCGGCGCTGCGTGAGGTCCGGCGCTACGAGCTGCCGGAGCTGACCGAGGTCTCGTGAAGCGTCGTACACGGTGACGTGTACGGACCTGCGCTGGACGTGCACGGTCGCGGGGGCGACGATCGGCGGCGTGATCCCGGAGACGATGGCGGCGGTGCTCCTCACCGGGCACGGCGGGCTGGAGCGGCTGGAGTACCGGACGGACGTCCCGACGCCGCGTCCGGCGCCGGGCGAGGTGCTCGTCCAGGTCGCCGCGGCGGGGGTGAACAACACCGACGTCAACACGCGGATCGGCTGGTACTCCAAGGACGGGGAGGACGCCGACGCGACGTGGTCCGGGGTCCCGCTGGCGTTCCCGCGCATCCAGGGCGCAGACGTCGCCGGGCACGTCGTGGAGGTGGGGGACGACGTCGCGCCGGGACGCGTCGGGGAGCGCGTCATCGTGCGCACCATGCTGCTCGGTCCGACCGGCGGCCGGCCCTACGCCTGCTGGACGCTCGGCAGCGAGTGCGACGGCGGGTTCGCGCAGTACGTGGCCGTGCCCGCCTCGGACACCGTCACCGTCGAGAACGACTGGTCCGACGTCGAGCTCGCCGCGATCCCGTGTGCGTACTCCACCGCCGAGAACATGATCCAGCGCGCCGGGCTCGCGGCCGAGCGGGTGCTGGTCACGGGCGCGTCGGGCGGCGTCGGGCTGGCCGCGGTCCAGCTCGCCCGACGCCGGGGAGCGTCCGTCGTCGCGGTCTGCTCGTCGGCCAAGGCCGACGACGTGCGGACCCAGGGCGCCGAGGAGACCCTCGACCGCGACGCCGACGTGCTCGCGGCCCTCGGCCCCCGCTCGGTGGACGTCGTCCTCGACCTCGTGGGCGGACCGTCGACCACCCGCCTGCTCGACGTCCTGCGGCCCGGCGGGCGCTACGCGACGTCGGGGGCGATCGGCGGCCCGCTCGCGGAGATCGACCTGCGCACGCTGTACCTGAACGACCTGTCGATGCTGGGCTGCACCTATCAGGCGGCGTCGGTGTTCACGGACCTGGTGGGCTACGTCGAGCGCAGCGAGATACGACCGGTCGTCTCCGGGGTCTACCCCCTGGCCGAGATCGGCCGGGCCCAGGAGGACTTCCTGACGAAGACCCGCACCGGCAAGCTCGTGCTGGTGCCGCCGGGGTCGTCGTCGTGAGGATCGGGCGCGTCGAGCTGTACGGCGTCGAGCTGCCGTACGCGGGCGGGACCTACCACCTGTCCGGCGGGCGGACCTACGAGTCCTTCGACGCCGCCGTCGTGCGCATCGCGTGCGACGACGGCACCGAGGGATGGGGGGAGAGCACGCCGTTCGGCTCCACCTACCTCGCGGCGCACCCCGCCGGGACCCGGGCCGGCATCGCGGTGCTCGCGCCCGCCCTGCTCGGGCAGGACCCGCGCCGGGTCGAACGGGTCAACGACGTCATGGACCGGACCCTGGTCGGCCACCACGACGCGCGCACCGCGCTCGACGTCGCCTGCTGGGACGCGTTCGGCCGCTCGGTAGGCCTGCCCGTCGCCACCCTGCTCGGCGGGTCCACCGACGTGCCCATGCCACGGATCTCCTCGATCCACGCCGGCGAGCCGGAGGAGATGCGCGCCCGCGTCGCCGACCACCGGGCCCGGGGCTACCGCGCCCACTCGGTCAAGATCGGGGCCCTGGACGCCGAGGGCGGGCCGGCTCACGACGCCGAGCGCATCGCCGCGTCCCTCGCCGACCGGGAACGCGGCGAGTACTTCCTCGTCGACGCCAACGGCGGGTTGACCCCGGAGTCCGCGCTGCGCCTGCTCCGGCTGCTCCCGCCCGGACTGGACGTCGTCCTCGAGGCGCCGTGCGCGTCGTGGCGGGAGACCGTCTCCCTGCGCCGCCGCTGCCCCGTCCCGATCGTGGTCGACGAGCTCGGCCAGCTCGACAGCGACCTCGCCCTCGCCGCGGGGGAGGACCTCGCCGACGGCATCGGACTCAAGGTCTCCAAGGCCGGCGGGCTCACCCCGGGACGGCGGCACCGCGACATCGCCCGGTCCGCGGGCCTGACGGTGAGCGTGCAGGACACCGTCGGCTCCTCGCTCGCCTACGCCGCGATCCTCCACCTCGGCGCGACCGTGCCGCCGCGTCTCCTGCGCGGCGTGCTGGACTGCGAGGAGATGGTCACGGTGCGGACCGCGACGCTCGACGTCCGGGTCGCCGATGCCGGGGTGCTGCCCGGCGACGCGCCCGGTCTCGGTGCCACGGTCGACCCGGAGGTCCTCGGCGACCCGCTCCAGGTCTGGGAGTGACGGATCGTTCAACGATCCCACGAAAAACGCGGTACGCTGGGCCGGTCGCCGACCCCCGGGAGGACCGATGCACGAGGACGTGGGCGCCTACCGGCCCGACGAGGCGCGGGCGCTGTTTCGGGCCGGGCTGCGCACGCCGACCGCCGGGTGGTGCACGGGCCGCACCCAGGCCAACCTCATCGCCGTCCCTCGGGACTTCGCCTACGAGGTGCTGCTGTTCGCGCAGCGGAACCCGAAGCCGTGCCCCGTCCTCGACGTCTCCGAGCCCGGCGCCACGTCGACCGCGATCTTCGACGGCGACCTGCGCACCGACCTGCCCGCCTACCGGGTCTACCGCGACGGCGAGGCGGCCGGCGAGGTCGACGACGTCCGCGAGTACTGGCGCGACGACCTGGTCGCCTTCCTCATCGGCTGCTCGTTCACCTTCGAGGACGCCCTGCTCGCGGCCGGTGTCCCGATCCGGCACCTCGAGCAGGGTCGCAACGTGCCGATGTACCGGACGAGCACCCCGTGCCGCAGTGCGGGCGACCTCGGCGGGCCGCTGGTCGTCTCGATGCGCCCGATCCCGCCGCACCTGGTCGCGACGGCGGTCCGGGTCACGTCGCGCTACCCCGCGGTGCACGGCGCGCCGGTGCACGTCGGTGACCCGTCCGCGCTGGGCATCGCCGACCTCGACCGGCCCGACTTCGGCGATCCCGTCGACGTCCACGACGGCGAGATCCCCGTCTTCTGGGCGTGCGGGGTCACCCCGCAGGCCGCCGTCATGGCGACCCGTCCGCCGCTGGCCATCTGCCACGCGCCGGGACACATGGCGATCACCGACGCGCGCGACGCCGAGCTCGCGGTGCCCTGACGATCAGCCGAAGCGGTGCATCTCCCGGACGTCGCGGTCGGGGATGCGGACCGGGTTGTCCCAGACCGAGTCGTCGACCGCGCCGACCGGCCGTGCGTCGGTGACCGCCAGCCACGTGCCGGCTGCGAAGAAGATCGCGAGGACGGACGTCGGGTCGTCGACCCGCCGGGAGGGCGCGGAGCGGGTCGCGGACGAGCGTCGGGCGGGACGGCGGCCGGTCCGGGCCGCGAGCAGGCCGGACAGGTGCTCTCCGACGGTCGCGGTCCACTCCTCGGCGCCCCGGGCGAACCGGAGCGACCGGAGCCGGTCGGCGGGCGGGGCGGGCTCCGCGCCCGCGAACTCCGCGAGCTCGGCGTAGCGCGCCTCCGCGTCGTCGGCGCCGGGCACGAAGAACTCCGTCACGGGCTCCGACGGTAGCCTCCCGAGGGCCGGGTCTGGCCGGCGTGCGGGGATCGCGTCTACGCCGACGGCGAGTTCGTCCTGCCGTCCTGATCCGGGAGGACCTGGTTCCGCGGCCACGGGCCGGGGCACGGCGATTCATCGCGCAGTTCCGCCGCCCGCTCCGCGAGCCACGCGGGATCGAGGACCTCGGCCGGCGACCACGGCGTCGGGCCCCAGGCGAGCCCGCACTGCTCGGCGGTGGCGGCGACGATCCGGTGGCGGTGGTCGGGGAGGACCTCCGCGGCGACGCGGAGGGCCAGTTCGGCGACGTCGATCGGCCGGGACGGCCGGTTGTCGGGGCCGCGGGTGGTGGACCCGACGAAGAAGTGCACGTGCGGGCGCAGCCCGTTGATCGGGCGGTTCCGGTCCTCGACGATGTGTGTGACCCGGAGCCGGTCGGCTGTCCCATCGGAACCGACGAGGACGCCGACGAGGCCCTGCAGCCGCCGCGCGGTCTCCCGTGCCTGCTCGATGTGGATGCGGCGCAGGACGGCCACCTCGGACGCGCGCCCGGTCGACTCGAGCATCGTCATGAAGAGGGCCAGCGACGTCGGCAGCATCAGCGTGACGTCCGTGGCGTCGTCCGGCGGGAAGCCGGTGACCAGGTCGAACAGCGGCACGGGGTCGGACGTCGTCGTCATCTCACACCCCCCCGCGGCTCGACGGTACGGCTACACCCGCGGTTCCGCCCGCCGGATCAGCACGATCGCGGCGACGATCAGCACCCCGCCGAGCACCTGCGGGCCGGTGGGTCGCTGGCTCACCAGCCACCAGGCGCCGAGGACGGCGAAGAGCACCTCGCTCAGGCCGACGAACGACGCGATCCGCGAGCCGAGCCGGCCGACCGCGGCGATACCGGTGAGGTAGGCGAGTGCGGTGGAGAACGCGGCGACCAGGGCCACGCCGACCCACCAGGGCGCGGTCCACCCGGCGAGCACGATGGGGGCGGCCCGCGCGGTCAGCGGCAGCAGGCCCACGACGCCGACGAGCAGCACGATCCCGCTCCCGACGACGGCGCCGCCCGCGGTGAGCACGAGGGCCCGCGGTCCGTCGTCGGTGCCGTCGACGGCGGCCGAGAGCTGGAAGTAGGCGGCGAGGCAGACGGCCGCGCCGAGGCCCCACAGGACGCCGACGACGTCGACCGCCGCCCCGCGCCAGACCTCCACCACGAGCACCAGGCCCGCGACGGCGAGCGCGGCGCCCCACAGGGTCGCCGGCCGGGGACGGGCGGCGGTCCGCGCCCACGTCCACCCGAGCAGGAGCACCGGCGCGGTGTACTCGATGAGCAGCGCGACCCCGACCGAGAGGCGGTCGACCGCGCTGAAATAGCAGATCTGCGCGCCGGCCAGCGGGACCGCCCCGTAGACGACGACGGCCCGCAGCTCCGGGATCCGCGGCCGCCACCCGCGGGCCAGCACCACGATCATCGGCACCACGAGCAGCAGCGCGGCGCCTCCCAGTCGCCCGAGCACGACGGCGAGGGGCGACCAGCCGACGGCGAGCAGAGCGGCCGCGAACGGTCCCGCGAGCCCGAACGACAACCCGGAGAGCAGGGCGATCGCCAGGCCCGTGCCCGTGCGTCCGCCCTGTCCCGTCCCGACCTCGGCGCGGCTCACGCCGGTGATCGGAACAGGAGAGCGCCCGGCAGGCAAGCGTTGCTACGGCGTGAGCTTGTCCTTCACCTTCTGCAGGATCCCCTCGTCGGACCCGT
>NZ_JBBEGN010000033.1:0-15431 GCF_037401875.1 Actinomycetospora aurantiaca
CGGTGCGGGGACGCCGCCGACCGATCGTGCGCAGCACCGCCACCGCGCCCTGCCCGAGCAGGTCGAGCGAGTCCACCGTGACCGCCGCCAGCCACTGCACCGCGCGCCGCGGCCCGTCGATCGCACTCGCCCGGGGGATCCCGACCTGCCGCACCGTCTCCACCCTCGATGGTGCGCCCGCCGGGAGGTCGACTCCATGAGACGGAGGTGTGAGTTCGCTGGGTCCTCCGGGTGAGGTGCGCCCGGGTCAGGCGTCGGCGCGCAGCACGTACCCCACGCCGCGCACGGTGTGGATCAGCCGCGGCTCGCCGTCGGCCTCGGTCTTGCGGCGCAGGTAGCCGATGTAGACCTCGAGGGCGTTGCCGGTCGTCGGGAAGTCGTAGCCCCAGACCTCCTCCAGGATGCGGCTGCGCGTGAGCACCCGCCGGGGGTTCGAGATCAGCAGTTCGAGCAGGCTGAACTCGGTGCGGGTCAGGGTGATCGGGCGGTCGCCGCGCCGGACCTCGCGGGTGGCGGGGTCGAGCGAGAGGTCCGCGAAGGTCAGCGGGTCGGGCGTGTCGTCGCGGTCGCGGTCCTCCGGGGAGGTGCGGCGCAGCAGGGCGCGCAGCCGCGCGAGGAGCTCCTCGAGGGCGAACGGCTTGGCCAGGTAGTCGTCGGCGCCGGCGTCGAGGCCCGCGACCCGGTCGGACACCGCCTCGCGGGCGGTGAGCACGAGCACCGGCAGGTCGTCGCCCGCGCTGCGCAGCCGCCGGCAGACCTCCAGGCCGTCCAGACGGGGCATCATGACGTCGAGCACCAGGGCGTCCGGCCGCTCGGTCGAGATCGCGTCGAGGGCCTGCTGGCCGTCGGTCGCGAGCTCGACCTGGTAGCCGTTGAACGCCAGGGACCGGCGCAGCGAGTCGCGCACGGCCCGGTCGTCGTCGACGACGAGGATCCGCATGGGCCCATCATGACCAGCGGGCCTGAGAGGTGCCTGAGGTTAGAACTCCACCCGGGCCAGCCCGACGACCTCGGCGCGCCAGTCCGCGTACGCCTGTCCGATCGCGGCGTCGTCCGAGCCCTGCTCACCGGGCCCGCTCGGGCCGGTGCCCGTGACCTTGGCGGCGATCTGCTCGGCGGTCCACGTCGAGTTCGCGACGCGGACGGTGAGGCGGTCCGGGGCGCGCTCGGCGCGCAGGGCGTGCGCCAGCACCCGCAGCATGGCGGCGCGGGCGTCGGCGTCGTCCGGGGCGTCCACGTCGACGTTCGTCTGGCCGCCGACGAGCATGACGTTCGCCTCCGGCGCCAACGTCGGCAGCACGGTGGCCGCCGCACGGAAGCGCGAGAGCATGCCCTGGGTGAGGAACTGCTCGACCTTCGCGACGACGCTGCCCTCGGTCGGGGTCATCGCCACCGGCAGCTGCACGTAGCCGTCGAAGGTCCTCCCGCTCACGGCCTCGCCGAGCTGCCCCGGGTCGTCCACCACGACGGTCTCGGCCCCCGCCGCCTTCACCGCCGCCGCCACCTGCTCGAGCCGCTCGCCGCCACCGGTCACCAGTACCGTCGTCATGGTCGGGAACCCTAACCAGCGGAGGGCCCGGGAGGCACGCACGAGATCGGGCACCTCACGCCTTCCTGCTCCGGATCACGAACACCTGACCGCCCCGGCACGGCACCCTCGACGCATGACCCTCGCGCAGACCCTCGAGCGGTGGCACGACATGGTCGCCCGCCGCGACCTGACCGAGCTCCCGGAGATCGTCCACCCCGACGCCGTGTTCCGGTCGCCGGTGGCCCACACGCCCTACCCGACGCGGGACGCGGTCGTCCTGGCGTTGCGCACGGTCCTCACCGTCTTCGAGGACTTCCGCTACCACCGCACCTTCGCCGACGGCCACGACGCGGTGCTCGAGTTCTCCGCCCGGGTGAACGGCAAGGACCTGCGCGGGGTGGACCTGGTCCACGTCGACGACGACGGGCTGATCACCGAGTTCGAGGTGATGGTGCGGCCGCTGTCCGGGCTGCAGGCGCTCGGCGAGGAGATGGGGCGGCGGATCGGGGCGCAGCTCAAGGATCTCGCCTGACGATGATTGCCGGGCGGCCGCGCGGTCACACGGAGCATGAGCCTCTCGCCCCGCCTGGCCGCGATCGTCGACGCGCTGCCCCTCGACCCGACGACCCGGGTCCTGGAGATCGGCTGCGGCCCCGGCGCGGCGGCGCGCGAGGTCGCCCGCCGCGCCGGTCACGTCCTCGCCATCGACCGCTCCCCCACCGCGATCCGCCAGGTCACGACGACGGGTGCGGCCGAGATCGCGGCCGGGCGCCTCTCGGTGCGCTGCGTGGCGATCGAGGATCTCGTCCTCGGTCCCGACGACGAGCCGTTCGACCTCGCGTTCGCGGTGCGGGTGGGTGTCCTGGACGGACGGCACCCGGCGGCGGAGGCCCGGGCGCTCGCAGCGGTGTCCTCGGCGCTGCGGCCCGGGGGCCGGCTCGTCGTCGACGGGGTCGAGCGGGTGCCGGGTGCTCCGGCGCCGCGCCCGCCGGGGCCCTGACCGCCCGCTCGTGCCCGGGGTCACCCGCGCGGTGACCCGCACCCGGGCGCGAGTTGCCTACCATCGCGCCTCGGGAGGGACATGCGAGCAGAGCCGCGCGCCGGGCAGGGCACCGAGGACGCCGACGTCCTCGGCGATCCCGCACGCCTGCGGGCCCTGCACCGCTCCGAGCTGTCGGCGGCCGCGGACCCCGAGCTCGACGCGATCGCCGAACGGGTGCGCCGCCTGCTGGGCGTCCCGGTGGGCCTGGTGTCGCTGGTCGACCCCGACGGGCAGTCCTTCCCCGGCCAGGCCGGACTCCCCCCACCCTGGTCGGAGGAGCGCAGGACCCCGCTCAGCCACTCGTTCTGCCGGCACGTGGTGGTGTCCGCCGAGCCGCTCGTCGTCGAGGACGCCCGCGAGGACGAGCGTGTCCGCGAGAACCTCGCGATCCGCGACCTGTCGGTGATCGCGTACGCCGGGATGCCCCTGGTCGACGGCGAGGGCCACGTCCTCGGGTCGCTCTGCGCCATCGACGCCGTCCCGCGCCGGTGGACCGCGGACGAGCTCGAGCTGCTCGCCGGGCTGGCCGCGGGCTGCTCGGCGGAGCTCCGGGTGCGGCTCGCGGAGGTCCGGGCCCGTGAGGAGCGCGAGCGGCGCGACGTCGTCGAGCGCGACCTCTCCGCGTCGTTCGACCGCAGCCAGTCGCTGCTGCGCGCCTCGCAGGCGTTCACCGACGCGAGCGACGTCGCCGGCATCCGCCGTCAGCTCTCCGAGCTGGTGGCCACCACCCTGGAGCCCTCGTCGGTGCGGGTCGCCGTCCTGGACGAGGGCACGTACCGCCTGCACGACGGTGCCGCGGACACCCCGCGCGCCGGCGCGGAGCTGCCGTGGGCCGAGCACGGGCCCGGGGAGTCGCCGGACGAGGAGCTCCTCGTCGTCGGCAGCGAGGACGATCCCGACGGCGGGTTCCCGACCGGCTTCCGCGCGTGGCTGGCGCACCAGGGCACGCGCGTCGCCCTGGTCGTGCGGCTCTGCGGCGACGACGGCGAGCTCGGCCTCATGGTGATGGGCTGGCCGGCGGACCCGCTGCTCGACGCCGCGGACCGGCTCTACGCCCGCACGATCGCGGGCTACGTGGCCCAGGCCGTCGCCCGGGTGCGATTCGTCGAGCGCCGCGTGACGGTGGCGCACGAGATGCAGACCGCGATGCTCGCGCCGCTGCCGGAGGTGCCGGGGGTGGAGCTGGTCGCGCGCTACCTGCCCGCGGACGACCACGAGGACGTCGGCGGCGACTGGTACGACGTCTCCCTGCTCCCCGACCACGTGGTCGCGGCGTCGGTCGGCGACGTCGTGGGCCACACCCTCGACTCCGCGATCCGCATGGGCCAGATCCGCTCGATGCTGCGCCAGGCCGCGTGGGACGTCGAGGGCCCTCCGTCCCGAGTGCTCGCGGCCGTGGAGCGGGCCGTCGACGGGGACGGCCTCGGGCACGCGGGCACGGCCGTCCTGGCCCGGCTCCGGCGCCGCGATCCCGGCCGGTGGGAGATGACCTGGACCAACGCCGGTCACCCGCCACCCCTGGTGGTGGACCCGGACGGCGCCGTCCGGGTGCTGGAGGGGCTCGACCCGCTCTTCGGCTTCCCCGCCGTGGTGCAGCGCGCCCGGACCGACCACACCGCCGAGCTGCAGGACGGCGCGACGATCGTCCTGCACACCGACGGGCTGGTCGAGCACGTGGGCGAGGACCTCGACGAGGGGAGCCGGCGCCTCCGGGAGGCCCTCGGGCGCCACGCCGGGCTGCCGCTGGAGGAACTCGTCGACGCCACGATCACGACCGTCGCGCCGGCTGCGGTCGACGACGTCGTGGTGCTCGCCGTCCGGTTGGGTGCCACGGGACACGAGTGACGTCGCGTGTGGGTGGTACCCGAGCCTGCCGGTGCCCATGAATTCCGTGGGTGGAGGCGCACCCGAGGAGTACCCATCGCACCCCAGTCACGGCCCACGACGATCCCGACCGGAGGCCCGGTCTGCGATTGCGCACCTGCCGTCGACGTCCCGGGGGCGTCACCCGGCGGCTTCTCCTCCCGCGAGCCCGCGCGGCCACCCGCCGTCCGGACCCTCCGTCGCCGGCTGCGGGAGTGGATGGCCACCCGGGACCTCGACGAGGACCTCACCGACGCCGTCCTGCTCCTCGCGGACGAGGCCGTGACGAACGCGGTCGAGCACGCCGCCGGGGAGCGCGGCTGCACGGTGGAGGTCGTCGCGAACACCCGCGGCTGCGGCGGTGGCATCGCGGTCATGGTCCGTGACGACGGCGTCTGGCGGCCCCAGCCCGAGGACCGCGGTTACCGGGGCCGCGGGGTCACGCTCATGGGCCGGATGGCCGACCGGTCGTCCATCAGCACCTCGGCGTCCGGCACCACCGTCCGGCTGTGCTGGGCGCTCCCGTCGATGAACTGACGGCTCGCCGTACGGCTACGCTGCACATGGGCCCCCGTAGCTCAGGGGATAGAGCACCGCTCTCCTAAAGCGGGTGTCGCAGGTTCAAATCCTGCCGGGGGCGCCAGCCGAACGGGTGACGGTCCTGGAGTGTGCCCCGACGGCACGGTGTCTCCTCGGGCCCATGACCCGCTACACCGTCCAGGACCTGTTCGCCCCGCCGGAGCGCACCGCGGCGGTGATCTCGCCCGACGGCACCCGCATCGCCTACCTCGCCCCGTGGCAGGAGCGGATGAACGTCTGGGTCGAGGGCCTCGGCGACGGCGACGAGCCCCGCCGCGTCACCGCCGACGAGACCCGCACGGTGCAGCACTTCGAGTGGGCCGGCCCGGACCACCTGCTCTACCTGCAGGACACCGGGGGCGACGAGAACAACCACGTCCTCCGCGTCGACCTGGCCTCGGGCGAGGTCACCGACCTCACCCCGTTCCCGGGCGCGCGGGTGCTCGGCATCGAGCAGCCCCACGACCGGCCCGGCACCGTGATCGTCCAGCTCAACGCCCGGGACCACGCCCTGTTCGACCTCCACGAGATCGACGTGGCGAGCGGTGAGCTGCGGATGCTCGCCGAGAACCCGGGCGACGTCGCCGGGTGGATGCGCGCGGCCGGCGGCGAGCTGCTCGTCAGCACCGCGACGGAGGCCGGCGACCACGTGCTGTCGCGCTGGAACGACGGCGACCCGCAGGAGATCGTGACCTTCTCCGGCGACGACTTCCCGGTCGGCATGGCCGCGCTGGAGTTCACCCCCGACCGCACCGCTCTGTGGGCGCCGTCCTACCGCGGCACCGACCGCACCCACCTCGTCCGCATCGACCTCGCGACCGGCGCCGAGACCCTGGTCGACAGCCACCCGACCCACGACATCGACTCCCGGACCCAGGTCTTCCCGAACCTGCCGTCGCCCCTGATCCGCCGCCGCCGCACCGGGGAGCTGCTGGGCGTGCGCTACCTGCGCGAACGGCAGGTCATCCAGGCTCTCGACGACGAGTTCGCCGCCGTCCTGCCCGCGCTCGAGGCCCTGGCCGACGGCGACCTCGCGGCGATCAGCTCGGACGACGAGGGCCGGCGCTGGGTGGTCTCGTTCACCCACGACCGCAACCCGGGCGCGACCTGGTTCTACGACCACGCCACCGGCGAGCGGCGGCTGCTGTTCCGGCCCTACCCGGACCTCGACCCGGAGAGCCTGGCCCCCATGTCGTGGGTGCGCATCACGGCCCGGGACGGCCTCGAGCTCCCGTCGCTGCTGACCCTCCCGCCCGACGTCGAGCCGCGGGGGCTGCCGCTGGTCCTGGCCGTGCACGGCGGGCCGTGGTCGCGCGACAACTGGGAGTACGCCTCCGGGGTGCAGCTGCTCGCGAACCGCGGCTTCGCGATGCTGCAGGTGAACTTCCGCGGCTCCATCGGCTTCGGGCGCGCGCACATGCGGGCCGCGATCGGCGAGCTCGCCGGGAGGATGCACACCGACCTGCTCGACGCCGTCGACTGGACGGTGGAGCAGGGCTACGCCGACCCCGACCGGGTCGCGATCCTGGGCGGCTCCTACGGCGGCTACGCCGCGCTCGTCGGCGCCACCTTCACCCCGGACCGTTTCGCCGCCGTCGTCGACTACGTGGGCGTCTCCGACCTGGAGAACTTCATGCGCACCCAGCCCGACTTCGTGCGGCCCTACCTCGCGCCGAACTGGTACCGCTACGCCGGCGACCCGTCCGATCCCGAGCAGCTCGCCGACCTGCGGGCCCGCTCCCCCATCACCCGCGTCGACGCCATCACCGCGCCCCTCCTGGTCGCGCAGGGCGCCAACGACCCGCGCGTGGTCAAGGCGGAGTCCGACAGGATCGTGGAGAAGCTGCGCGAGCGCGGCGTGGACGTCGACTACCTGGTCTGCGACGACGAGGGCCACGGCTTCGTCAACCCGGAGAACGTGCTCCTGCTGTGGGAGCGGATCGACGCGTTCCTCGCCGAGCACCTCGCGCCGCGCCCGGTGACGGCCTCGTCACGCCAGCTCTGACAACCCGACGGCCGTCAGCCCGCGCCGGGCCGTGCGCTCCAGCAGCCCGTCGACCGTGTCGGGGACGCGGGACCGCTGCGGCCCCTCGTGCAGCACGACGACCGTCCCGCGGCGCACCAGCGGGTCCAGCCAGCGGGCGGTGGTCGCCGTCCCCGCCCCCGAACCGCTGATCGCGACGACGGTGCCCAGCACGCAGCGCAGGCCCTCCTGCTCGGCGATCGCGAGGTGGCGGGGCGTCGGCCACCCGGAGCCCGGCCGGAACCAGCGCACCGGCCCGTGGGCCCGGAGCACCTGCTGGGTCGCCCGCAGGTTCTCCCGGAACTCCGCGAGGGGCAGCCGCCACGTGGGTTCGTCGCGCCAGGTGTGGTTGCCGATCTCGTGTCCCTCCGCGGCGATCCGCGCCACGAGCTGCGGGTGCGCGCGGGCCCGCTCCCCGATCAGGAAGAACGTGGCGCGTGCCCCGTGGCGGCGCAGCACGTCGAGCAGCGCGAAGGTCGTCGCCGGGTCGGGGCCGTCGTCGAAGGTCAGCACGAACCGGGGCGTCCGGGTCGGCACGCCGAAGAAGACCCGGCCACGCAGGACGGGGACGATCGCGGTCACCAGCGGCAGCACGTCGCCATCATGTCCGGCCCGCCCGTCGGCGAGCAGCCGGTAACCTCGGCGACGACGAGGAGGAACGGGTGTCTGTGGAGCCGCTGGCGAGCCTGGACCGGACGACGCTGCGCGAGCGCGCGCTCGACGCGTTGCGGACGGCGATCACCACCGGCGGGTACCGCCCCGGCGACCACCTCGGGGAGGTCGAGCTGGCCAACCGTCTCGGCGTCAGCCGCGGGACCGTCCGCGAGGCCCTGCGCCACCTCCAGCAGGAGGGGCTGGTCACGGCGGGGGCCCGCGGCATGCTGCGGGTCAACCGTCTGACGGCGGCGGAGGTCCGTGACCTGTTCCGGGTGCGCGCCGCCCTCGAGGGCCTCGCGGTCACCGAGATCATCGCCTCCGACCATCGCGACCGGACGGCGGTCGCCCTGCGGCGCTCGGTCGAGGCGCTCCAGGGCACCGAGGCCGACTTCGCCGCCCGCGTCGAGGCGGACCTCGCCTTCCACCTGCTGCTGTGCCGCGAGTCGGGCAACTCGATGCTCGTCGACTCCTGGCGCCACCTCGAGGGCCGGATCCGGGTCACGATCATGAACGGCGACCCCGCCGACTCCCCGGTGATGATGGCCGGCGACCGGCACGCCCCGATCGTCGACGCCATCGAGGCGGGCGACACCGACACCGCGATCGCGATCGTCGAGTCGCACATGGCCTCCGCCGCCGACCACTTCGTCGGGCAGCTCTCCCCCTGACGCCGCTGGGCCGTTCCGGCGACGGCTCGTGCTGACTGTTGACAGAGACGCCGAGGCGCCTCACTCTCTTCTCCACGTCGACTGTTAACAGTCGACTGTTGAGGAGTTTGGACGCGCGGCCGCTCCTCGTCGAGTCCTCACGATCAGCGGAGATCACCATGACCGAACGGCACGCGCCTCCCAGCTCGGCGGTCCGCCACCCCGTGGAGGGGACCGAGGCCCGCAAGCGGGTCGCGATCGGCTCGTCCATCGGGGCGACCATCGAGACCTACGACTTCATCGGCTTCGGCGTCGCCGCCGCGCTCTACTTCAACACCGTCTTCTTCCCGGCCGACGACCCGCTCTCGGGCACCCTGCTCTCCTTCGCCACGCTCGGCATCGGCTTCGCGGTCCGCCCGCTGGGCGGCATCATCGGCGGCTACCTGGGCGACCGGATCGGCCGCAAGCCCGTCCTCGTCGGCTCGCTGCTGCTCATGGGCATCGCAACCGTGCTCATCGGGCTGCTGCCGACCTACGCCCAGGTCGGCGTGTGGGCCGGCATCCTGCTCGTCGTCGTCCGCGTCGTCCAGGGCCTCGCCTTCGGGGCCGAGTGGGGCGGCGCGATCCTCATGACCTTCGAGCACGCCCCCTGGCGCAGACGGGGTCTCTACACCGGGATCACCCAGGCCGGTTTCCCCGTCGGCCTGCTCCTGGCCAACATCGCGTTCCTGGTCAGCGTCCCGCTCGGCGACCAGTGGGCGTGGCGGGTGCCGTTCCTGCTCTCCGCCGTCCTGATCGCGGTCGGCATCGTCATCCGGCTCAAGGTCGAGGAGTCCCCCGAGTTCGAGGACCTCAAGGCCGAGGGCGAGGTCTCGAAGAACCCGCTGCTCGAGGTCGTCCGCGACGACTGGCGCAACATCGTCCGCGCCTTCTTCCTCCGGATGACCGAGACCGCCGGCTACGCCGTCACCATCACCTTCGTCGTCTCCTACCTGACCTCCGAGGAACTGTCGGACCGGACGACGACCCTGACCGCCACCATGATCGCGGCCGCGATCGGCGTCGCCGCGACCGTCTTCTGGGGATCGCTCACCGACCGGTTCGGACGCCGCCCGGTCTACCTCGCCGGCACGATCATCACCGCGTTGTGGGGCGTCCCGCTGTTCTGGCTGGTCAACACCGGCTCCGCGATCGCGATCGTCGCGGCCTTCGTCGTCAGCTACGCGGTCTGCCAGAACATGCTGGCCGGCGTGCAGGGGGCGTGGTTCTCCGAGCTGTTCGCCGCCCGCACCCGCACCACCGGCGCCTCGCTGGCCTACCAGCTCTCCGCGGTCGTCTCCGGCTTCACGCCGCTGGTCGCGACGGCGCTGTTCGCCGGGTTCGGCTGGATCGGCCCGGCCCTGCTGATCACCGTCTACGGCGTCTGCGGAGTGATCGCGACGGTGCTCACCCGCGAGACCTGGGGCGCCGCCGAGAAGGCCGCCGTCGACGAGATCGCCCGCGCCACGGCCCGGCCGGTCCCGGCCCCCACCTCCTGACCACGACGTACGGAGACGTTCTCATGACCTCAACGCTCCCGGCCGCCCCGCGGACCGAGACCCTCGACGAACGCGTCGCCCGCGTCCGCGGCGCCGCCCACCGCATCCGTCGGCACGCCCTCGACATGGGCGAGGTGCAGGGCCAGGGCTACATCGGGCAGGCGCTCGGCGTCGCCGACGTCCTCGCGGCCCTGTTCGCCGACCACCTCCGCCTCCGGCCCGACGACCCCGAGTGGGCCGACCGGGACCGGTTCCTGCTCTCCATCGGCCACTACGCGATCGCCGCCTACGCCGCGTTCGCCGAGGCCGGCATCCTCGACGTCGCCGAGCTGGAGACCTACGGGTCCGACGGCTCGCGCCTCCCGATGTCGGCGATGGCCTCCTACACGCCCGGCATGGAGATCTCCGGCGGCTCGCTCGGCCACGGCCTCGGCGTCGCCACCGGGCTCGGACTGGGCCTGCGGCTCCGGGGCGTCGGAGCCCGCGTGGTGAACCTGCTCTCCGACGGCGAGCTCGACGAGGGCTCGACCTGGGAGGCCGCCATGGCGTGCGCCCACCACGGACTCGACAACGTCCTCGCCGTGGTCGACGTCAACGCCCTGCAGGCCGACGGGCCGACCGTCGGCGTGCTGCGGACCGAGCCCCTCGTCGACAAGTGGCAGGCCTTCGGCTGGAACGTCCGCCGGGTCGACGGCAACGACGTCGACGCCCTCCTCACCGCCCTCGACGAGCTGCCCGCAGGCACCGGGAAGCCGTCGGTCCTGATCTGCGACACCCGCATCGGGCGCGGCGTGCCACTGCTCGAGACGCGCGAGAAGGCGCACTTCATGCGGGTCGAGGCCCACGAATGGCAGATCGCCCGCGACCAGCTCGACGACCAGTACCGGACCGGAGCGCACGCATGAGCACCACGACCACTGCGACCACCAAGCAGCGCCTGACCACCTCGGCGATGATCGCCTCCTTCGCCGACCCCGGCCAGCGCACCAGCCCCGCGCCGTTCGGCCACGCGCTCGCCGCGCTGGCGGCAGAGCGCCCCGAGATCGTCGGCCTGTCCGCCGACCTCGCGAAGTACACCGACATGCACGTCTTCCGCGAGGCCCACCCCGACCGCTTCTTCCAGATGGGCATGGCCGAACAGGTCATGCTCGGCGCCGCGGCCGGGATGGCCGAGGCCGGGCTGGTCCCGTTCGCCTCGACCTACTCGGTGTTCGCGACGAGGCGCGCCTACGACTTCCTCTGCCTCGACATCGCCGAGCCGGGACTGAACGTCACCGTCGTCGGCGCCCTCCCGGGGCTGACCACCGGCTACGGGCCCAGCCACCAGGCCACCGAGGACCTCGCGATCCTGCGCGGCTGCCCGAACCTGACGATCGTCGACCCCTGCGACTCCGTCGACATCGCCGCCGCCGTGCCGGCGCTGGCCGACCACGACGGGCCCACCTACCTGCGCCTGCTCCGCGGCCAGGTCCCCACGGTGCTCGACGAGTACGACTACCGCTTCGAGCTCGGCCGCGCCGCCGAGCTGCGCACCGGCCGCGACGTCGTCCTGATCTCCACCGGGCTCATGACGATGCGCGCCCTGCAGGCCGCCCAGCGCCTCGAGGCCGACCACGTCGACGTCGCCGTCCTGCACGTCCCGACGATCAAGCCGCTGGACACCGCGGCGATCGTGAACGCCGCGCGCTCCGACCGCCTCGTCCTGACGCTGGAGAACCACACCGTCGTCGGCGGGCTCGGCGAGGCCGTGGGCACGACGCTCGCCCTGGCCGGCATCGGCACCCGCTTCGGCCGGATCGGCCTGCCCGACGAGTTCCTCGCCGCCGGGGCCCTCCCCACGCTGCACGACCGGTACGGCCTGTCCACCGACGCGATCGTCACCCGCATCAAGGAGCAGCTCGCATGACCACGGCCTCGGATTCCACCGCGATCGTCACCGGCGCCGGCTCGCGCCGCGGCATCGGCCGCGCCACCGCCCACGCCCTCGCCGCGGCCGGCTGGCACGTCGCCGTCCTCGACCTCGACGAGGCCGGCGCCAAGGAGACCGCCGACGACGTCGCCGGCGCCCACGGCGTCCGCACCGCCGGGTTCGCCTGCGACGTCACCGACGAGGACTCCGTCGAGTCCGCGCTCGCCACGCTCGACACCGCCCTGCCGCCGGTCGGCGCGCTCGTGAACAACGCCGGCATCACCTCTCCGGTGCCGTTCCTCGAGGTCACCGACGCCGAGTGGGACAAGGTGTTCGCGGTCAACGTCCGCGGGGCCTACAACATCACCCGCCGCGTCGCCCCCGGCATGGCCGAGCGCGGCTTCGGGCGCATCGTCTTCCTGTCCTCGGTCTCGGCCGAGCGCGGTGGCGGCGTGTTCGGCGGTGTCGCCTACTCCGCGGCGAAGGCGGGACAGCTCGGCTTCGCCCGGGCCCTGGCCCGCGAGCTGGGCCCGGTCGGGGTCACCGTCAACTCGGTCGCCCCGGGGCTGATCGACACCGACATCACCGGCGGCGCCCTCGAGGGAGAGCGGAAGACGGCTCTGCTGGCCGGCATCCCGGTGGGCCGCAACGGGCGGGTCGACGACGTCGCCGACCTCATCACCTTCCTGTGCCGGCCGGAGACCGGCTACATCACCGGCGCCACGTACGACGTCAACGGCGGCAGCCACATCCACTGAGCCGCCGTGGGCGCGAGCCCCTGGCCACCGGTCAGGGGCTCGCCGGCCGGACGGGGTCGGGTGCCGCGTCGGGCAGGCGCCACGCTCCGGTGAAGAACCGCCGGACCGCGCTCCACCCGCTCACCGGGGCGTCCACGACGCGGACCGTCTCGGCCGCCGGGAGCTCCCCGGCCTGGGGCACGGCCTCGACGACCGGCCGGTCGTCGCCGGCCTCGAGCGCGTCGTCGTAGGACCACTCGATCCAGTACGGCTCGATCAGCCGGACCGAGATCCACTGCAGGTCGCGGGTGATCGTGACGACCTCGACCGACGGGACCCGGAACGCGGCCGCGATGCGGTCGGCCCGCTGCGCGACGTCCTCCGGCAGCTGGCCGGGGCGCAGTTTCACCGAGAAGCAGACCGGCGCGCAGTCCAGCCGGATGCGGCCGACCAGCGGCGCCTGGAGGTTGTGGCCGGGGGTCGGGATCACCTGCGTCAGCCCGGTCATCAGGCAGACGTTCGTCCAGACGTCCCGGAGTTCGCGCTCGCGCGCGTACACCTCGTCGCGGTGCCACTCCCAGTCGGCGCGGCTCGCGCCCGGCGCGAGCGGTGCGATGATCCACATGATGCCGACCCCCTGACCCGACACGTCCCCCACGAGGAGCGTAAGCCGGGCCAGCGGAGCAGTCTGTAGTCAATTCGCGCGAGCTACGCCCCGAACGGAGCAGTCAGCGCTTGCGGCAGGCGTCGTAGATGGCCCGGTACTGCTCGTCAGTGATGCGACCGTCACTGTGCGCCGCGTCCATCGTCATCACCCACCCCCCGGCCGGGAACGGGTCGGTGTCGCCGCGGCTGGTCGCCGCCGGCGTCGCGTCCGGCCACTCGTGGTCCCGGAGCGCCGCGACCGTCTCGTCCAGCGACACCGACCCGGCCTCCAGCGCCAGCAACCACCGGTCCGGTACCGAGTCGCCCGGCTGCCACGATCCCGCCATTCGATCCTCCTGCGCTGGAGATCACGTACTCGCCCCGAGTATCGCGAGCGTTCCGGCTTCCCGCGAGTCACGATCTCCCGAACAGGACATAAGCTCCGTGTCATGAGCGCCGGACTCTTCGCCCTGCTCGACGACGTCGCGGCGCTGGTGAAGCTGACGACGGCGTCGCTCGACGACGTGGCGGGCGCCGCGGGGCGTGCGAGCGCGAAGGCGGCGGGCGTCGTCGTCGACGACGCGGCGGTCACCCCGCGCTACGTGCAGGGCCTGGAGCCCAAGCGGGAGCTGTCGATCATCGGCCGCATCGCACGGGGCTCGCTGCTCAACAAGATCGTCATCATCCTGCCGGTCGCCCTGGTCCTGTCGCAGTTCGCGCCGTGGGCGCTGACCCCCATCCTCATGCTCGGCGGGCTCTACCTCTCCTACGAGGGCGCCGAGAAGGTCTGGGAGAAGCTCTCCGGCCACGAGGAACACGCCGAGTCCCGCGACGAGGCCGTGGCCGCGGCCCCCGAGGAGACCGAGAAGAAGGTCGTCTCCTCGGCGGTGCGGACCGACTTCATCCTCTCGGCGGAGATCATGGTCATCGCGCTGAACGAGGTCGCGAGCGAGGGGCTGGTGTCGCGGGCGGTCATCCTCGCGTTCGTCGCCGTGGCCATCACCGCGCTCGTCTACGGGGTCGTGGCCCTGATCGTGAAGATGGACGACGCCGGCCTGGCGCTCTCGAAGCGGGAGAACGGCGCCGTGGCCGGGCTCGGGCGGGGGCTGGTCCGGGCGATGCCGATCGTGCTGGCGTTCCTGTCCAACGTCGGCATCATCGCGATGCTCTGGGTCGGCGGCCACATCCTGCTGGTGGGCGTGGACGAGCTGGGCTTCCACCCGCCCTACGCGTTCGTGCACCACCTCGAGGAGCTCCTCGGCGGCGGCTTTCCCGGCTGGCTGGTGAACACCCTGTGCTCGGCGGTCATCGGGCTCGTCGTCGGCGCCGTCATCGTCGGGATCGCGCACCTGATCCCCCGCCGCAAGCAGCCCGAGGCGACCGTTTCGTCCTGACGAGGCCCCGGCAACCCGCCGGCCATGACGAACCCGCCCGCCCAGGGCCAGGACCACCCCGGCTACGAGGACCGGCTCGACCCGCCCGCCGACCACGGCGAGCACAGCTACCGCGGCTCCGGCCGCCTCGAGGGCAAGGCCACCGTGATCACCGGCGGCGACTCCGGCATCGGACGCGCGGTGGCGATCGCC
This sequence comes from Actinomycetospora aurantiaca, assembly GCF_037401875.1. Taxonomy (NCBI): domain Bacteria; kingdom Bacillati; phylum Actinomycetota; class Actinomycetes; order Pseudonocardiales; family Pseudonocardiaceae; genus Actinomycetospora; species Actinomycetospora aurantiaca. Next base: position 14,758 of record NZ_JBBEGN010000033.1, read on the forward strand.
TTCGCCCGCGAGGGCGCCGACGTCGTGCTGTCCTACCTGCCCTCCGAGGAGGAGGACGCCCGCGAGACCGGCCGCTGGGTCGAGGACGCGGGCCGCCGCGCCGTCCTGGTGCCCGGCGACCTCGCCGAGCCGCAGCAGTGCCGCGACCTCGTCGCCCGGGCCGTCGACGCGCTCGGGCGCATCGACGTGCTGGTCAACAACGCCGCGTTCCAGATGGCGCGGGACTCGCTGCAGGACATCCCCGACGACGAGTGGCACCACACGATGGCGGTCAACCTCGACGCCCTGTTCCACGTGACGAAGGCGGCGCTGCCGCACATGGACCGTGGCGGGTCGATCATCAACACGACCTCGGTCAACTCCGACCAGCCGCCGCCCCAGCTGATCGCCTACGACACGACGAAGGCCGGCATCGCCAACTTCACCGGCGCGCTGGCCCAGCAGTACGGGCCGCAGGGCATCCGGGCGAACAGCGTGGCGCCCGGGCCGATCTGGACCCCGCTCATCCCCGCCACGGTCAAGCCCGAGGACGTCGAGGGGTTCGGCACGTCGACCCCGCTCGGCCGCCCGGGCCAGCCCGCGGAGCTGGCCCCGGTCTACGTCATGCTGGCCTCCGACGAGTCCAGCTACGTCTCCGGTGCCCGCATCGCGGTCACCGGCGGCACGCCGATCCT
>NZ_JBBEGN010000034.1:0-15423 GCF_037401875.1 Actinomycetospora aurantiaca
TTAACCGGCCCGGCGCCGCCACGTCGCGACCGCGACGGGCACCGCCACCAGGCCCATCCCGAGGCCGCCGACCACCGCGGACCCGGGGAGCCCGAAGAACGCCAGGTGGGCGAGCACGGACGAGGCGTAGACCCACAGGTAGAGCGCGCTCGCCGGCGACGACACCGGACCGCGGCGCGGCCCCAGGGCCAGGTGCAGGGCGCCCACGACGAGCACCGACACCAGGACCCACCCGGCGTAGTTCGTCAGCGGCACGTCCGGCACGAGCGGCAGGGCCGGGGACGGGTCGCTCCAGACCCAGTGCCCGGCGGCGACCATCTGCGGGTCGAGGAACAGGTCCCAGGCGGCCAGGGCGAGCGCACCGACGACGACCGGGGGGACGACGCGCACCGCGAGCGCCCGTCCGACGACGAGCGCCGGCCAGGCCATCATCGCCCACGCGAGCGGGACGACCAGCGGCACGCCGAGCACCTCCGCCCCGAGCGTCCCGGTGTAGGCGTAGGACCCGAACGGCACCCCGGTGGCGAGCCCGACCGCCTCCGCGACCAGGCCGCCGCCCCCCGCGACGACGACCAGCGCCACCCCGCCGCGCACGCCGTGCACCCGCACGACGTCGGCCAGCGAGGCGAGGAAGAACACGACCACGCTGATGACCGTCACCGCGGTGTCCCACGCGTCCGGCACCAGCGGGTAGACGATCTGCACCAGCACCGCCGCACCCACCAGGACCCAGGTGAGGGTGAGCCGCCCGGGCGTCGTCACCCGGGGCGCGGTCCTCGTCAGCATCTCCGGCGCCTCCACGCTCGATCACACCACGTCGGACCTCGCGACCGCTCTGCGGTGTCGATCGGGCGTGCCTACGGTGCCGGGGTGCCCGCCGCGCGTCCGTCCTCACCCAGGCACTTCCTGGTGATCTCCGGCTCCCTCCTCGCGCTCGCCGGCACCGTCCACCAGCTGGTCAACCTGACGCTGCTGCGCCGCCCGCCCGCCGCGCCCGAGCCGGTCGGCGTCCCCGTCTCGGTCCTGGTGCCGGCCCGGGACGAGGCCGCCCGGATCGGGCCCACCGTCCGGTCCCTGCTCGCCCAGCGCGGCGTGGCCGACCTCGAGGTCCTGGTGCTCGACGACGGCTCCACCGACGGCACCGCGGACGTCGTCGCGGCGACCGCGGACGGCGACCCCCGGCTGCGGGTCCTGCCCGGCCGGCCGCCGCCGCCGGGCGGGCTCGGCAAGCCGCACGCCTGCGCCCAGCTGGCCGCGGCCGCGCGCGGGGAGATCCTGGTGTTCGTCGACGCCGACGTCGTGCTCGCCCCGCACGCGGTCGCGGCGGCGGTGGCCGTGCTGCGCGCCCCCGCACCCTTGGACCTGGTCTCGCCGTGGCCCCGACAGGCCGTGTCGGGCCTGCTCGGGCGCCTGGTCCAGCCGCTGCTGGCGTGGTCGTGGCTCACGACGCTGCCGCTGCGCGCGGCCGAGCGCAGCCACCGACCGTCCATGGTCGCCGCCAACGGGCAGTTCCTGGTCGTCGGGGCCGCGGCGCTGGCGCGCGCGGGTGGGTGGGCCGCGGTGCGGGGCGCGGTCCTCGACGACATCGCGCTGGCCCGGGCGGTCCGCCGCTCCGGCGGCCGCACGGGCGTCGCGGACGGGTCCGGGCTGGCCGTCTGCCGGATGTACGACACCGGCCGGGACCTGCACGCCGGGTACCGCAAGTCGCTGTGGGCGGCGTTCGGGTCGCCGGTCGGGTCGGCGGCGGTCGCGGCCGCGCTCCTGCTGGTCTACGTCGTCCCCCCGGCGGCCGCACTCGCGGGGTCCCGCACCGGCCTGGTCGGGTACGGCGCCGCCGTGACGGGCCGGCTGCTCGCGTCGCGGTTCTGCGCCACGACGCGTTGGGACACCGTCGCGCACCCGGTCTCCGTGCTCACCACGGTGGCGCTGCTCGCCTCGTCGTGGGTCGGTCGGGTGCGGGGCACCCTGACCTGGAAGGGTCGCCGGCTGTGACCGGGCGAGCGCAGCGACGGGGCGCCCGATGAGGGTGGTGGTCGTCGGCGCGGGCCTCGGGGGCCTGGCGACGGCCGCACGGCTCGCCGCCGCCGGGCACGACGTCGAGGTGCACGAGCAGGCGGACACCGCCGGCGGGAAGCTCGGCGTCGTCGAACGCGAGGGCTTCACCTTCGACACCGGCCCGTCCCTGCTCACCCTGCCGGGGCTGCTCGCCGACCTGTTCGCGACGACGGGTGGGCCGGCCGACCTGCCGGTCGAGCCCGTCGACCCCGCCTGCGAGTACCGCTTCGCGGACGGCACCCGCCTCGCGCTGCCGCACGACCCGGCGGAGATCCCGGCGGCGTTCGAGGCGGCCCTCGGCGGGGGGACCGGCGCCGCGTGGGCGCGGTTGCACGCCCGCTCGCGGCACCTGTGGGAGCTCGTCGGCGAGGACGTGCTGCGCCGACCGCTCACGCTGCGGGCCCTCGCGCGGATGAGCGCGAGCCCCTCCGGCCTGGCCGCGGTGGCGCCGTGGCGCACCGTGCGCGGGCTCGCCCGGCGGCTGCTGCCCGACCCGCGGCAACGCACCTGGCTGGAGCGCTACGCCACCTACTCGGGCTCCGACCCGCGGCGCACGCCCGCGGTGCTCTCGGTGACGTCGTTCGTCGAGCAGGAGTTCGGCGCCTGGTACGTGCCCGGCGGCCTGCGCCGCATCGTCGACGTCCTGCTCGACCGGTGCCGCGCGCTCGGTGTCGCCGTGCACCTGTCGTCCCCGGTGCACGCCGTGCTCGTGGAGGGCGGGCGCGCGGTCGGGGTCCGGCTCGACGACCGCGAGGTGCGCGCCGACGCGGTCGTCGCCAACGCGGACGCCGCCGAGCTGTACGGACACCTCCTCCCGCGCGCCGCCGCGGGCCGGGTCCGCCGGCGGCTGCGCCGGACCGCCCCGTCCAGCGCGGGCTTCGTCCTGCTGCTGGGCCTGGACGGCCGCGCACCGGGCGCCGCGCACCGCGTGTTCTTCCCGGCCGACTACACCGCCGAGTTCGACGCGGTCTTCGGCCCGCACCCGCGCCCGGTCGACGACCCCACGATCTACGTGCACGCCCCGGACGACCCGGCCCTGCGGCCCGACGACGCCTCCGAGGGCTGGTTCGTGCTGGTCAACGCACCGGTCCACCATCCCGGTCGGGGCGTGGACTGGAACGCCCCGGGGCTCGCGGACCGCTACGCCGAGCACGTGCTCGACACGCTGGCCGCCCGCGGCGTCGACGTGCGCGACCGTCTCCGGTTCGTCGAGATCCGCACCCCCGCCGACCTGGAGCGCGCGACGCTGTCCCCCGGCGGCGCGATCTACGGCACCGCCTCGCACGGCCCGCGCGCCGCGCTGCGCCGACCCGCGAACGCCGCTCCCGTGCCCGGGCTCCACCTGGTCGGGGGTTCGGCGCACCCGGGCGGCGGCATCCCGCTGGTGCTGATGTCGGCCGAGATCGTCGCGGGGCTCATCGGTCCGGCGGGAACGCCCGCGGGATCGTCCGCCGCACCCCCACGGCCAGCTGCACCAGCCCGACCGCGGCCAGCAGGAGCCACGCCACCAGGAACGTCGTCCCCCAGCTCCACCCCGGACCCGGCACCCCGCCCGGCAGGACCGCGGCCCCGAACGACGGGAGGGCGACGAGGATGATCCGCGTCGGCCGCTCGGCCACCGTCACCGCACCCGCCCTGGGCATCCCCACGCCCTGGGCCCGCGCCCGTGCGTACTCGTGCAGCAGCGTCACCGCCGCGGCGGCGGCCGCCATCCACAACGGCCCCCCGAGCACGGCGAGCACGGCGACCAGCAGGAGATCGCCCAGCCGGTCGCACACCGCGTCGACGACCGCCCCCAGCGGACGGGCCCGCCCGGTCGCGAGCGCCACCGCACCGTCGAGGCCGTCGAGCACCCCGCCGAGCACGACGAGCACGCCCGCGAGCGCGGGCCAGCCCGCACCCGCCGTCGTCGCGAACAGCGCGAGGGCGAGGACGGCGACGCCGGCCACCGAGAGCACGTCGGGCGGCACGCCGCGCACCGGTCGCACGAGGGCGCGCACCAGACCGAGCCAACCGCGCACCAGCCGCGACGGCTCGATGCCGCCGTGCAGGGCGGACCAGCCCTCGTCGTCCGCCCCCCGGTCCACGACCCCAGCCTGCCACCGGGAGCCGCGATGACGACCCGTCGGGACCGGGCCCGGCAGCTCGCGAGCGAGGTCGGGCGGACCTTCCCGGTCAGCGACGTCGCGCTCTGGGCCGCCGGCGCCACGTACTTCGGCATCGTCGGGCTCGTCCCGCTCGCCCTGGCCTCGCTGTGGGCGGTGGGGCACCTCGTCGGCGGCGAGGCCGTGACGCGGTCGATGGAGGCCGCGATCGGCGGGCTCCCGGGCGGGCACGGCACGCCGCAGGCGCTGCGGACGCTGACGTCGATCGCGCTGGGGATGTCCTGGGTGCAGGCGCTGGTCGTGCTGTTCCCCGCCAGCCTCTACGGCGAGGGCCTGCGGCGCGCGTTCCGGCAGTTCGCCGACGTCACCGACACCCTCACCGGCTGGCGCGGACGCCTGGGGCTGCTCGGCGTCGCGCTCGTGGCCCCGTTCCTGGTCCTCGTCGTGCTCACCGCGTCGCCGCTGGTCGGGCCGCTCTACGCCGACGGCGGGTGGTCGCTGGTGTGGGGGATCGTGATCGCCTTCCACGTGGTGTTCCTGACGGTGTCCCTGGCGCTGGTCGCGCTGTTCCGGTTCGTCGCGCCCGGGCACCTGGGCACGCGGGCGGTGCTGATCGGCGGCTTCGGCACCGGATCCGTGATCGCGGGCTTCCTGCAGGGCTTCGTGTTGTTCCTGGCCATCCCGATCGAGTGGTCGGCGCCCTTCGGCGGGCTGCCGATCGTGGGCGCCGTGACCGCCCTCGCCCTGTGGCTCTTCCTGCTGCACCTGATCCTGCTCGCGGGCTACCGGGCCACCGTCGTCGTCGACGCCGCGTTCGCGCGGAGCCGGGAGCACGCCGAGTCCGAGACGGTCTGACCACGCGTCGGGCGGGGAACTCGGACGGCATGAAGGCAGCCGTCTACCGGAAGACCGGACCCGCCGCGGACGTCCTCGCGATCGAGGACGTCGAGGTCCCCGAGCCCGGGCCCGGCCAGGTCCGGGTCCGCGTCACCCGCTCCGCGATCAACCCCACCGACTGGAAGACGCGGGCGGGGCTCACCGGCCGCGACCCCGAGGACTTCCAGATCCCGCACCAGGACGGCGCGGGCGTGGTCGACGCCGTCGGCGAGGGCGTCACCGACCGCGAGGTCGGCACGCGGGTGTGGACCTACCTGTCGGCCTTCGGCAACCGCTACGGCTCCGCGGCCGAGTACAGCGTGCTGCCGGCCGAGCGCACCGTCCCGCTGCCCGACGACGCGTCCGACGACCTCGGCGCGTGCCTGGGTGTCCCGGCGGTCACCGCCGCGCACTGCCTGGGCGGCGACCCGTCGGCGCTCGACGGCGCGACCGTCCTGGTCGCGGGCGGCGCCGGCGCCGTCGGGCACTACGCCATCGAGCTGGCCAAGCACGCGGGCGCCCGGGTCGTCGCCACCGTCAGCTCCGAGGAGAAGGGCGGGCTCGCCCGCGCGGCCGGGGCGGACCTCGTCGTGAACTACCGGGAGGACGACGCGGTCGAGCGCCTGCGCGGCTTCGCCGAGCGGGTCGACCGCATCGTCGAGGTCGCCCTGGGCGCGAACACCGAGCTCGACCTCGCCGTCAGCGACAACACGACCATCGCGGTCTACGCGAACGAGCCGAACGACCCGGTGCTCCCGGTCCGCCGCTTCATGGTGACGAACACGGCCGTCCAGTTCGTGCTCCTGTACAACATCCCCGCCGCCGCGATGGCCGCCGACATCGCCTGGGTGCGGGGCGCGGTCGCGGCCGGAGCGCTCTCTCCGCTGCAGGTCACGTCCTTCGGGCTGGACGACGTCGTCGCAGCTCAGGAGGCGGTGGAGAACGGCGCGGTCGGGAAGGTCATGCTGGTCCCCTGACCCGCGGGCGGACGCTCCCGGGGAGGAACCCTCATCGTCGACCCCCGGGAGGCCGTCCGTGGCCAGTCGTTCCGACCGCTTCGAGGTCCTGTCGGACGTGATGCTCGCGTGGACCCCCGCGCCGGAGTCCGAGGGCGACCCCGCGTGGATCCGCTCGCCGAAGGCCCGGTTCGACTCCGACGGCGACCGCACCGGGACCCGCGTCTCGTGGCAGCTCGCGGTGTCGCACTCGCGGGACAAGCGCGTCGGCCCCGGCACGGTCGGCTGGGTGCACGAGTGGACCGGGCGCGGCCGCGTGGCCGCCGTCGTGATCTTCGAGAGCAACCCGTACTCGCGCACCGGCGAGAACAACGAGGTCGACTGGTACGCGGACGGCATCCTCGGGGTCATCCCGGAGGAGGACCGCGTCGCCGCCGAGACGATCATGGCGCACCCCGGCTGGAAGCCGAGCGCGCCCTACGTCGGGACCAAGGGTCGGCAGTTCAAGGACGGGGCGCCGGTGGCACCGGGCAACGCCCCGGTGCTGCGCGAGCTGGTGGACGCCGAGACCGCGCGCTGGCTGGGGATCGACGCCCCCGCCGGCGCCCGGTAGGTGTGGCGGACAGCTTGTACCTGTGACCTTCCGTCACAGCTACCCGGGCGTTAACGTGCGCTGGTGCGCCACCACCACGAGCACTACGACGTCCTGGTCATCGGCTCCGGCTTCGGCGGCAGCGTCTCGGCCCTGCGCCTGACCGAGAAGGGCTACCGCGTCGGGGTGCTCGAGGCGGGCCGCCGGTTCACCCCGGAGACGCTGCCCTCGACCTCGTGGGACGTCCGGAACTTCCTGTGGGCGCCGCGCCTGGGGTGCTACGGGATCCAGCGCATCCACGTGCTGCGCGACGTGGTCGTGCTCGCCGGCGCGGGCGTGGGCGGCGGGTCGCTGAACTACGCGAACACGCTCTACCAGCCGTCGTCGGAGGCGTTCTACCGCGACCCGCAGTGGTCGTCGATCACCGACTGGCGCGCGGAACTCGACCCGTTCTACGACCAGGCGCAGCGGATGCTCGGCGTCGTCACCCAGCCCAGCGTGACGCCGTCGGACGAGGTGATGCGCCAGGTCGCGCGGGAGTGGGGCCGCGAGGACACGGTGACCCCGACCCAGGTCGGCGTCTACTTCGGCGAGGGTCCCGGGGTGACGGTGCCCGACCCGTTCTTCGGCGGCGCCGGGCCCGACCGCACCGGCTGCCTGGAGTGCGGCGAGTGCATGACCGGCTGCCGGCACGACGCGAAGAACACCCTCGACCGCAACTACCTCGGGCTCGCCGAGCGCGCGGGCGCCCAGGTGCACCCGGAGACGACGGTGCTGTCGGTGCGCCCGGCCGGCTCGGGCTGGGAGGTCGTGACCCGCCCGACCCGGCGCCGTCGTCGGGACCGGACCGTCTTCACGGCCGACCAGGTGATCTTCTCCGCCGGCACGTGGGGCACGCAGTCACTGCTGCACCGGCTCCGCGACACCGGGGTGCTGCCGCGCCTGTCGTCGCGGCTCGGGCACCTGACGCGCACCAACTCCGAGGCGCTGGTCGGCGCGATGTCCCGGCGGGCGTCGGAGCGGGGCGGCCCGCGGGACTTCACCCAGGGCGTCGCGATCACCTCGTCGTGGCACCCGGACGCGGACACCCACATCGAGCCGTGCCGCTACGGCTACGGGTCGAATGCGATGGGCCTGCTCACGACGTTGATGACGGACGGCGGGGGCCGGGTCCCGCGGGGTCTGAAGATTCTCGGGCAGGCGGTGCGCCACCCCGCGCGTTTCGCACGGTCCTTCGACAAGCGCCGTTGGTCGGAGCGCACCGTCATCGCGCTGGTGATGCAGTCGCTGGACAACTCGATCACCGTGCGCCGGCGGTTCGGCCGGCTCGTGTCGCGGCAGGGGCACGGGACGCCGAACCCGACGTGGATCCCGGCCGCGAACGCCACCACCCGACGGATGGCCGAGCTCATCGACGGCGACCCGGGCGGGACCTGGGGCGAGGCCGTGAACATGCCGATGACCGCCCACTTCATCGGCGGCTGCGCGATCGGGGCGTCCTCCGAGACCGGGGTGATCGACGCCTACCAGCGGCTCTACGGCCACGCGGGCCTGCACGTGGTGGACGGCTCGGCGCTCTCGGCGAACCTCGGGGTGAACCCGTCGCTCACCATCACCGCCCAGGCGGAGCGGGCCATGGCGTTCTGGCCGAACAAGGGCGAGACCGACCCGCGCCCGCCGCTGGGCGCCGCGTACGAGCGGCTGGAACCCGTGGCTCCGGTGCGGCCGGTCGTGCCGGCGGACGCACCGGGGGCCCTCCGGACGGTCACGCTGCCCGTCCCTCCCGTGCCGCCGCGCACGCCCGTGGCAGGGTCCTGACGGCAGGTCGGTGCCGGGCGGCGGCGCGCCGCCGGAGGGTGCTCGTTCGTGGGCGGAGGGCGCGTCCGGTCGGCGGGCCGAGCACCGTCGGGCGGCAAGATCCTCTTCAGCAGCGCGGACCGATCGGTCCCCGCCCCTCTCCGCTCCCTGGAACGGGATCTTGGCTGTTCGGCGGGCCTCCATCTCCGACCCATAACGCGAATGCGACACCAGGCAGGCGCGACGGTCCCCGAACCTGCGCCCTGTCGCACTCGGGCCGGACGTCGTGTCGGCGCCCCGGCCGCCGCGAGGGCTCGCTCACCGGCTGGGAAGCTCGGCGCCGTGCCCGGCGACGTCCTGCTGCTGTCCAACTCCCGCCCGCCCGGCGGCGCGGAGCCGTTCGCGCACGCCCGCGAGGTGCTGGCCCGGCACCTCGGGGACCGCACGGCGTGGTTCCTGCCGTACGCGCAGGCCGACCACGACGCCTATTTCTCCTGGGTGCGCGACGCCCTCGGCGTCGACCTCCGGCCGCTGCACCGCGAACCCGACCCGGCGGCGACGGCGGCTGCGGCCGATGCGGTGTTCGTCGGCGGCGGGAACACGTTCCGGCTCCTCCACGACGTCCGCCGGCTCGGCGTCCTGGAGGCGCTGCGGGCGAACGACGCGTGCCGCTACACCGGCAGCTCGGCCGGCACGAACCTCGCGTGCCCGACCGTGCGGACGACCAACGACATGCCGATCGTCGACCCCGGCGGCCTCGACGCCCTGGCCCGCGTGCCGTTCCAGGTCAACCCGCACTACCTCGACCCGGACCCGGCGAGCACCCATCAGGGCGAGACCCGGGAGGAGCGGATCCGGGAGTTCCACGAGGTGGACGACGTGCAAGTCGTCGGGCTGCGCGAGGGCGCCTGGCTGCACCGGAGCGGCGAGCACCTGACCCTCGACGGGAACAGCGCCCGCCTGTTCCGGCAGGGCGAGGAGCCGCTCGAGCTGACACCGGGTACCGACGTCTCATGGCTGATCTCCTCCTGACGGACGTCCTCCCCCGCGGACACGGGACGCCCGTCGAGGTCCGCGTCGAGGACGGCCGCATCGCGGAGGTCGGGCCCGACCTGACCGCACCCGGCGTCACGACGATCGACGGCGGCGGCCGCCCCGTGCTCCCCGGTCTCGTCGAGCCGCACCTGCACCTGGACAAGGCGCTGCTCGGTGGCGGAGACGGCACGCTGGAGGGCGCGGTGCGGGAGACGGCCGCGATGAAGGAGCACTTCACCCACGACGACGTCGTCGCGCGCGCCGACGACGTCCTGCGTCGGGCGATCCGCCACGGGACGACGCTGGTCCGCACCCCGGTCGACGTCGACCCCACCGTCGGCCTCACGGGCATCGACGCCCTGCTCGACGTCAAGCAGCGCTGGGCCGGCGTGGTCGAGCTGCAGGTCGTCGCGTTCCCGCAGGAGGGCATCGCCGCCCGCCCCGGGACGCACGACCTGCTCGTCGAGGCGCTGCGCCGCGGCGCCGACGTGATCGGCGGCTGCAGTTACGCCGAGGCCGACGTCGAGGCCTGCCGCGAGCACGTGCGGCAGGTGTTCGACCTCGCCGAGCGCTTCGACGTGGACGTCGACGTGCACGCCGACTTCGCCGCCGGTCCGGGCGACCCGCGCCAGGACCTCGCCGGGTTCGTCGCGGACGTCGCCGCCGAGCGCGGGTGGGGCGGCCGCACGACGCTGGGCCACGTCACGACGATGGCCGGCCTCACCCCGGACTCCCGACGGCGGGTCGCGGCGCGGCTCGCGGAGGCCGGCGTCGGGCTCGTCGTCCTGCCGCCGACGGACCTCTACCTCCAGGGTCGCGCGGCACCGGTCGCCGAGCTGCTCGACGCCGGGGTCGCCACCGCCCTGAGCAGCAACAACGTCCGCAACGCCTTCACGCCGTTCGGCACCGCGGACCTGCTCGACGTGACCCTGCTCGCCGCGCACACCCAGCCCTTCGGCACCGCCGAGGGCCTCGACCGGCTGCTCGACCGCGCCACGGCGGGCGCGGCCGCGATGCTGGGCGTCGGCGGCCACGACCTGACCCCCGGGAGCCGGGCCGACCTCGTCGTCCTGGACGCCCCGGGCGCGGACCACCACACCGCGCTGCTCGACCGTGCCCCGCGACGGTTCGTGGTCAGTGGCGGACGCCTCGTGGCCGAGACCGTGACGACGGCGACCCTGCACGGCCCCTGAGCGACCCCGATGATGGAGTCATGACCACCGCACCGATCCGTCCCGGAGCAGACGCGGAGCACTCCCTGCTGGCCCAGGAGCTCGCCGGAGCCGTCCGCGGGTCGGTCCGCTTCGACACCGCGACCCGGGCGATGTGGTCGGCCGACTCGTCGAACTACCGGCACGTTCCGCTCGGGGTCGTCCAGCCCGTCGACGGCGACGACGTGGAGCGGGCGGTCGAGGTCACCCGCCGCCACGGGGTGCCGCTGCTGCCGCTCGGTGCGCGCACCAGCATCTGCGGGCAGTCGGTCAACGAGGCGGTCGTCGTGGACTTCTCCCGGCACATGCGCCGGGTGCTGGAGGTGGACCCGTCGTCGGGAACGGCGCGGGTGCAGCCGGGGACGGTGCTGGACGACCTGCGCGACGCCGGGCGCCCGCACGGCCTCACGTTCGGGCCGGACCCGTCGACGCACAACCGCTGCACGCTCGGCGGGATGATCGGCAACAACGCGTGCGGCTCGCACTCGGTGGCCTGGGGCAAGACCGTCGACAACGTCCGCGCCCTGGACGTCCTGCTCGCCGACGGCACCCGCATGCAGGTCGGCGGCCCGATGGACGACGCCGCGATCGACGCCGCGGCGCGGCGGCCCGGCGCCGAGGGCCGCGTGTACCGCGACCTCAAGGCCCTCCGTGACCGCACGGCCGACCTGGTGCGCAGCGACACCCCCGACCTCACGCGTCGGGTGAGCGGCTACAACGTCGACCAGCTCCTGCCCGAGCACGGGTTCGACCTGGCGAAGGCGCTGGTCGGGACCGAGGGCACCTGCGTGACGATCCTCGAGGCGACCGTCGACATGGTCGCCTCGCCCCCCGTCCGGGCGCTCGCGGTGCTGGGCTTCGAGGACGCCTATGCCGCGGCCGACCACGTCGTCCCGATCCGCGACCACGCACCCCTGACGATCGAGGGCATGGACGTCGGCGTCATCGGGGCCCTGCGCGCCGCCCGACCCGACGACCGCACCCACGAGGGGCTCCCGCGCGGCAAGGGCTGGCTCTACGTCGAGACCGGCGGCGAGACCCGCGAGGAGGCCCACGAGAAGGCCGCGGCGATCGCGAAGGAGATGGCGTTCGCGACGGTGGACGCGAAGGTCGTCAGCGAGCCGAAGGCCATGCGCGCGCTGTGGAAGATCCGCGAGGACGGGTCCGGCATCGTCACGCGAGGTCCCGGCGGCGTCGAGGCGTGGCCGGGCTGGGAGGACGCCGCGGTCCAGCCGGCGAAGTTCGGCTCCTACCTTCGCGAGTTCGACGCGCTGCTCTCGAAGCACGGCCGCACCGGCGCCTACTACGGGCACTTCGGCGATGGCTGTGTGCACGTCCGCATCGACTTCGACCTGCTCACGGCGCCGGGGCTCAAGAACTTCCGCGGGTTCCTCGAGGACGCGGCCGACCTCGCCGTTGCGCACGGCGGGTCGCTGTCCGGCGAGCACGGGGACGGGCAGGCCCGCGCGGAGCTGCTCTCCCGGATGTACTCGCCGCCGATGATGGAGGCGTTCGCCGACTTCAAGGCGGCGTGGGATCCGGACGGCCGGATGAACCCGCACCGCGTCGTCGACCCGCCGCGCATCGACGACGACATCCGGGTGTTCATCGGGCAGCCGACGATCCCCACGCGCACGCAGCTCGACTTCATCCACGACGGCGACCCGGAGACCGGCTTCGCCTCGGCCACGCGGCGCTGCATCGGTGTCGCCAAGTGCATCACCGCGAGCGGCGGCGTGATGTGCCCGAGCTACCGCGTCACCGGCGAGGAGAAGCACTCCACCCGCGGCCGGGCGCGCCTGCTGTTCGAGATGGCCTCCGGCCAGACGGTGCCCGACGGCTGGCGCTCGGAAGAGGTCAACGACGCCCTGGACCTGTGCCTGAGCTGCAAGGGCTGCTCGCGCGACTGCCCGGTCGGCGTCGACATGGCGACCTACAAGACCGAGTTCCTCGCCCAGCACTACGCCGGGCGCGCGAAGGACCGGCCGCGCTCGCACTGGTCGATGGGCTGGCTGCCGGCGTGGCTCGCGATCACGTCGAAGATCCCGGGTGCCCCCCGGATGGCGAACGCGCTCGCGAAGCGGCCCGCCCTGGCGTCGATCGCGAAGAAGGCCGGCGGCATCGCGCCGCAGCGCTCGATCCCGCCGTTCGCGCCCAAGCCGCTGAACCGCCTCCTGGACCGGAAGCGCTACGCGCCCCGACCCGACGTCGGGAACCGCATCCTGCTCTGGACGGACTCCTTCACCCCGGCGTTCGACCCCGAGCTCGCGATCGACGCGATCCGCGTGCTGGAGGCGCTCGGCTACCAGGTGGAGCTGCCGCAGTCCACGGTGTGCTGCGGGCTGACGTGGGTGACCACGGGGCAGGTGTCGGTCGCGCGGCGGGTCATCGAGCGGTCGCTGGAGCGGATCCGGCCGTGGCTCGAGGACGGGGTGCCGATCGTGGGCCTGGAGCCCTCGTGCACCGCGGCGCTGCGCAGCGACTCGCTCAAGGTGCTGGGCCGCGACCACGACCTGGCGCAGGTGGCGTCCCGGTCGATCCGCACGTTCTCCGAGGTGCTCGCCGACCACACCGAGGAGCTGGCGGAGCTGACCGACGGGGCCGAGCGGAAGGCCGTCGTCCAGATCCACTGCCACCAGTACGCCGAGCTGGGCACCGACGCGGACCGGGCCGTCATGGCGGCGCTCGGGGTGCAGGCGGACGTGCTCGACGAGGGCTGCTGCGGCCTGGCCGGCAACTTCGGGTTCGAGGACGGGCACTACGAGGTCTCGACGGCGTGCGCGGAGCGCGGCCTGATGCCGAAGATCCGGGCGGCCTCCTCCGACACGACCGTCCTCGCCGACGGCTACTCCTGCCGCACGCAGATCCGGCAGCTGGACAACGGCGGGCACGAGCCGACGCACCTCGCGCGGCTCACGGCCCGGGCGCTGGGGCTGCGTGCGTAGACCGGGCGTGCTGCGGTGGCTCGCCTACGCGTTCGGGGCGCGCCTGCCGGTGGTGTACGGGGACTGGGTGCTGCACGACCTGACGGTGCGCACCTGGTTCCTGCGCCAGCTCGCGCGGACCACGGTGCAGTGCGTCCCGGTCGCACTGCTCGCCCTGCTGCCGGGACCGGGCTGGCTGCGCGTGGCGCTGCCGTGCTTCGTGTGGTTCTCGGCGATGTTCATGGCCGCGATCTTCTCGCCGCTGATCCGCGAGAAGCGGCTCTACCAGCACGGGTTCATGCCGGAGATCGTGCTGGGCGACCGGGAGTGACGATAGGCGCGTCGGCGAGCGGGATGCCGCCGGCGAGTCGCGCCAGCAGTACGTCCAGCTCCTCGGTGTAGCTGCGCGGCCCCCCGGCGTGCACGCGGGCCACGGCGGCCAGCCGCGTGCCGATGACGACGCCCGCGAAGAGCAGGACGTCCGGGTCGTCGGGGTCACGGCCGACGCCCCGCGCCACCATCGCCGCCACCTGCTCCACGCCGAACGAGTTCCGCTCGCGCAGGATCGCGGCGATCTCCGGCACCGACCGCGCCAGGTCCATCCGGACCTCCTCCAGCGCCCGGGCCTCGTCGTCGAGCGAGCCGAAGGCGTCCCGGACCACGGTCCGCACCGCCTCCAGCAACGGCGTCCCCGCCGGCAACTCGTGCATCACCCGGTCCATCACGGGGTCGACGTCGTCGAGGAGGACGACGTCCTCCTTCGTCGGGAAGTAGCGGAAGAAGGTGCTGCGGCTGACCTCGGCCGCCGCCGCGATCACCTACCGGACCGTTCCGGACGACGGGGTCGGTCCGGCCGCGGGGGACCGCGCACCGGACGCCCCGTTGCGCGGCGGCTCGACGCTGTTCCAGCAGCGGCGGGACGCGGCCTGGACGGTGCTGGCGTTCGGGGGTGCGGTGGCGGCGCGCCAGCCGATCTGTCGGGCGGGTCGGTGCAGGTGCTGGACGCCGACGAGGTGGCGGCGGACGGAACGCTGCGAGAGGCCTACGGCGCCGAGGACGGGACGGTCGTCGTCATCCGGCCGGACGGCTACGTGTGGTCGCGGAGCCTGGCCGCCGTGTCGGTCTGAGCGCCCGGCCACGGTCCCGGCGGGGCGGTGGCGTCCTGCTCGTGGGTCCTGCTGTCGTAGGCGGTCAGCCCGCGGGCCTCGTAGTTCCGGCGGGCGTGGGGTCCGTCGAGCGTGCAGGTGTGCAGCCAGACGCGCGTCACCGGCGGGTGGTCGGGCCACCGATGGTCCAGCCGCCACGCCTCCGTCAGGGCCCGGGTGAGCAGGTGACCGCCGAAGCGTCGGCCGATGGCGTGCGGGAGGAGCCCGAACGACTCGATCTCGACCTCCGTGCCCGCCTCCGTCTGCCGCCCCATCAGCTCGGCGTAGCCGGCCGGGGTGCCGCGGTGATACGCGACCCACGTCTCGAACCCCGCTCTCGTGACGTGGTCGTGCCAGTCGTTCCACGTGAAGCCGAGCTTGTCGGTCCAGTGCCAGGGCCCGCCGACCGCGGTGTAGAGGAAGCGGGTGAACTCGGGCGACGGCTCCTCGGACCGCACGACGACCAGCGGCTCGTCCGGCTCGACGGCGGGCCGTAGCTGGTCGCGCGCCGTCTGCTGGAGATAGGTGGTGGTGACGAGCACGGGTTCACTCCACCACGGCATCGTGCCGGGCTCAGAAGGGTGGTTCGTCGTCGTGGGGGTCGGGTGGCGGGTGGTGTCGGTGCTGGAGGTCGTGCCAGGTGGCGTGTGCGGCGTCGGTGATGCGGCCGTGCTTGTTCGGGCGGGGTCGCCAGGCCGTGGTGGGTTTCGGGATGTGCCAGGCGTCG
>NZ_JBBEGN010000035.1:0-6867 GCF_037401875.1 Actinomycetospora aurantiaca
GACCGACAAGAAGCAAAATTCGCACGTTATGTCAGGCGGTCTGGCGATATCCCCTTCGGGGTTCACCGACTCATTGACAAACATGACACCAAGACTGCTGGACAGCGCCTTCAAACTCATTCAAAACCGCCTCAGACCTCTCTGCGTAGAACCTTCGGGCGACCGCCAAGGAGGCTCCCGGACTTTGAGTGAGCATCGCGCATTTTGAAGGTTACTACGATATGGTCCGCACCCCTTCCGACCTACGCTAGGGTGCATCGACAGCTCAACGGAAGGCTTACCCTCGTCTCATCACTGTAGACACCCAGTTGCCCGAACCGGGAGGTGCGACCAATCAACCGCTCATTCAGTGCCCGACGTTGGCAACTCGCACACGCTCAGGAGTTCCGCAACTGGAACGGCCAAGAGCGACGTTTAGATACCGGACTCAACGCTCTATGCGCTGCGATCGACAGAACCGCGAATGACCTCGTACAGGACGACGATACAGCTGCGTCTGTCGCCAAGTGCTTGCCTGATTGCTACACCCGTTGCAATGAAATAGAGTTCAGCCGAGTCGAGGAGAGTGTCGCCTACGCAACTTTACATCTTGCGGATCGCTACGGACGCGTGCAACAGGTGCTCGACGAGTTGCTACGGGTAGGCGCCCTACCGCTGCGGCGTAGGCAGGGTCCCGGGGTGTCCATCCTGGAGATCGGGGCCGGGCCGGCTCCCGCTCTCTATGCAGCCATCGACTACTACCAATCGCTAGCAACGTGGGCTGGTTCTATCGAACGAAGTGATCCGAGACCTGGTGCAACCGAGGGGCCGCTTTCTCTTGCAGTGGTTTCTAATCCGGTTGCCATCGAGCGCGGCGCAAGTTGGTCTCACTACCTGCACGCCCTTTCGGAGAACCTAGGACAGATCGCGCCAGACATTGCCCGACACCTACTCTACTCAGTTGAGATCGAAGATTTCAGCGGGTTTGATCAACAACAAGTCCACCGAGACCGGCGCCTGGCTGCCGCGCGACAGATTGAAGCGGAGTTCGATCGCTCGGACGAGCCGATCAGCGCATCATCTGCCCGACGACTAGCCCACGACGAACGCCTCGGCGGAGTCAGCGCATTCGACCTGATCGTCCTGAGCAATATGCCTACAACGGCGGACTCGATCGAGCTACTTGCTCCTGAGCTCCAGCGGTTATCGAAGGCGCTCACTCCGGGCGGCGTCTTGGTGATCATGGGATCAGCCGCAGAGTCCTACGATTCTCTGTGGACTCGAATCGACGAACTCATTACGAATACTGCGTTAGAACGCTTGGCCACGCAAAGCGAGCCCTTCCACGCGCAACTCGAGCTGGCTCAAGCCGAAATAATCGAGACACATGTTCGTCGTGGAGTCCGGTCGTGGCGCAACCGCTGCTCCCCCTCCTTGTGGGCAGAGATTCGATCAGAACTACCGCGCGAGCTGCGCGACGAACGTCGACCCTTCACCTTTCCCCAATTTCGACTCTTTGCTTGGCGTCGACGACGCTAGCTCGCGACCTAGGGACTCAAGTGATCTCAAGGCTCAATAAAGCCGTGGCCAGCAGGCGCCCAATTCGCGACGACGAGGCTCGGTCAGACGGCGACACAGGAATGAGCCGTCGCCAGCTCGCGCTATTCGTCGGGCGACACGAATTCCGATCGATGCGAGTTATGATTGACGTCGAGCTTCTTGCCGACACAGGACCAGCTCACGTACCCGGGGCCGTGGCACACGCTCTAGATGAGAAGGCTTTTGAAGGGGTCTTATCCGCACAGACCTTACTCGCCAGCCTGCTAGCCGACTCTGCATTCAAGGTTCTGCGCTATGCAGATGACGGGCCCCCGTATCGCGATATTGTCTCGAGCAAGTCGGGGCCCCACGCACCTGGTTGGGTCATGTCGCCGCCCGACCACGCGGTCGAAGGCGAAACCGGCGAAGTTGTCTACAGCTTTTCCACGGGCCACGTGGTCCTGGCCGCCAGGTCTCAGCATGCCCTCGTCTTCGTCGAGCAGGACGAACGTGCCGACCCAAGGTCAGGTCCCGACGACCGAACAGAACTTGAGCGGCAGCGTGCCGTGCGGCGCGCAGATTACCTAGCGGGGCAAAGCGCGGAGGCTGTTGACGCTGACGTTTTTATCACGCGACGCACCTACTTGCTTAACCATGCACATCGCTTTGCGCGTGGCGTTGATTGCATGACGCCAGAGCAGGCCCTAACGGTGGTTGGGCTCTTTCTTCGTTGTCGGGGACAATTTCTGCTCGCCGCAACTTGGGATGGTGGTCGATACGAAGTCGACCGTGGTCTCTTCTACTGGATCGGAACGCGCGCACTGCTGCCCGCCAGCTGGCGCTACTTCGCTGGATGCATCCGTGCAGATCGGCCCGAGATTGGCGCATCCACACTTTATCTGGCTCAGTCAACATTACGGCGCCTAGACCGGGCGCTGCGCCAACGCGACCTGATACACTGGTCGCTTAACAAGCCTCAGAGGAACGACACAGCCGAGGACGCATCAGCTGCGCTTGATAACGTCCTCCAACTGCTAGTGGGCGCCCTCGACGCCGCCGCGCGAGTCGCTCACATCGTCGCAGGTATGCCCACGGAAACGCTGCATCGAGTGGGATGGCAGAAGCAGCAGTGGCGAGACGGACTGCGCGAAGCGTTCCCCGACCTCGTCGGATTCTTCGCTCCGGGCACTCCAGGTGAACAACTGTTCCTACTGCTTCGCTTGTTGCGAAATTCGGTCCACGGTGAGGCGTTGCAAGCCTCTGTCGTACACGACGCGGCGAGAGGGAGCTCCGTTGGAATTGGCCTCCCAGCCATGAGCATAGCCTCACTACTTTCTGTTATGGACAATCTTGGCGGGGAAGAAGTCTGGGGAGTGACGATTGACGGCGCTGGCCAGGCGTACGTTGATCCCGGAATTATGGTCGACCAGTTGGTTCCCCTGACGGCGGCTCTGCTCGACAACGTCATGGCCCATACCCCCGTCGAACAGGTAATCGGCGAATCGGTAACCGCCCACAGTAAAGAATCCTCGGAGCACGACGACGTGCTTTCAGAGGCGAACGAGACCCGGGTGGTACTCCAGCTAGGACTCGACCCACGAACCAACGACCTTCGTGGGCCCTAGGCGAGACTTGGTGCGCAGAAGAACCCGCCTCATCGAGAAGTACGCATAAGTCGTCGGCGTGCTCCCGACCAAGCAAGCTTGCGCAGGCTTGGTCGACACCCTGTCGAGGCGAGGCATCTTGACCTTCTCGTTGAGGAATTGACTGCGAGCCTTCTCCACGAGCGGCGCGAACTGCTCTCGCACCTGCTTGGTAAAGTCCTTGCCGCTGAAGAACCGCACGGCGAGAAACTCGACCCAGTCTTCCGAGGGTTCCCGGAACTCGGTGGCCAGCTCGCGCTTGATAACACCGATAGTCGACGCTACGTCAGGGGCGCGGTCCCATTCGACTCGCGGTGGCGTGCCCTGGTGGCCGATTTGATAAAGCCATGGAGCGGAAAATCGCTGGAGTTAGGTCGAATCGCCACGCAACAACTGCAGCATCTGGGTGGTGGCGAACTCTACCTCGTCCGGTAGGTGATGGTACTGGCGTTCTGTCGCGGCTGAGGCTGCAAGCGCGTCCGCGACGGCGGCGAAGCGGCCGTCTCCTGCGTGCTCGGCGATGAGCGGTCGCCACGGCGGCGGTATCGGCCCGAACGGGAACCTCAGAGCGCGGGCGTAGAGCAGCTCGGCCATCGGCATCGGGGCGGCGACCAGGAGGGCCAGCGCGCCGTGCGCGCTCCGGTACTGGTCGGGATCGATTCGATCGGAAGCTGCATCGGCCCTGTCGAGGGCGCGCTTCACCACGGTGACGAAGTCCTCGCCGCGCTCCTTGCTCTCCTCGTCGCCCACAATCAGGTTCGCGAACTCCGAGTCGGCTTCGAGCACGTGACCGACTGACGAGATGACGTCCGGGAGTGCGCCTTCGGGGCCGCGCAGACCCAAGGTGCGCAGCCGGTCGAGGCGCACGACAGGTGCTCCCAAGCCACGCGCCAGAACCCAGGCGCACCTCGATGCGATGCGCTCCACGACACGCTGATCGGCGACCTCGTTCACCCAAGGTTCGCCGTCAAGATCACGATTCCCCTCTTCGGCGGCGTCACCTCTGTCCGTGGTGGTGACGAGTTCTATGACGCGGTCAAGCAGTTGCTCGGCGAGGTCTTCGGGAAGGTCCTGGACGACGTCGAGAGCAAGCGCGACAGCCTCGGGGTGTCCGAGGTCTACGCGGGCGAGCAACCAGCGGCCGACAGCCTCAGGGTGATTGAGGTGCGCGCCGACGAGTAGTCGTGCATCGCCGGGCGTTCTGCGGTCGCCGAGGTGCTCGAGCAGGAGGTCGGGCTCAGTGATCGCGTCGGCGGCCGCCGTGGCGAAGTCGGCGACGAAGTCCGCCGGGAGCGAGTCGAGCTCGCACGCAAGCCTGAGGGTCTCGAGGACGTCAAGAAGCGACAGCGACCCACCAAGTTCTTGGGCGGCTGCTCGTCGTCCGGTCAGGGCGTCCGAGTTCATCCCATCTTCGGCGATAGCTTCGAGCATGTCGTCGTCGACAGGAACCACAGTTAGCAGGGGCGCGAGATCAGCGTCAGCGACTGCTTGAACCGCGAGCTTGTCGCCCTCCGCGGCAACATCAGCCAGGGTCCCGTGATGTCGAGCGCCGCGGCCCGTGCCGGCGCGGCGGACAGTTGCCCGGGCTGCTCGGTGGCGCATCAGCAGCGGAAGACGGTCCCAGCGTGCGGCGATCTCCGCGGCGAGACGGTCCGAAGCTGCGCGAAGCATCGAGACCGCGTACTCGGGTAAAGGCGCGTTGTCGCCACCGAACCCGCGAGCGCCTTCGGCCACCAGCTCCTGCGGGCGCTCAGCGATCCAGCGCAGCGCCCCAGGGTTTCTCCAGACGGCTGCGCGCTCTCCCTCGCATCTGATGGCTCTTCAGCCTGATCGACGTCCCAGCCCTCGGTCATCGCGTCGAGGAGACGGTCGAGCAGACCAACGACCGTCTCGACGGTCGTGTCGAGTTCGGCAGCCGTGGCAGGAACGTCGGGTAGCGCTGGGTTGCTCAAGGTGAACCGGCTCTTCCGATTCCGGAGTGCAGCTGAGGGTGTGACCGGGCCAGGAGTTGGGGTCGTGTCGCTGCGGTGAGGCGGGCCCCGAGAAGTTGATGATGCGGGTTCCTACACCTTGCCCATCAACACCTCGGGGACCCGATGTCGCAGCCTACGACCCTGCCTGCCCAGATCGTGGCCGACACGATCATCCGGACCGTGGAGCTCGGGGTCGGGATTGTCGACGCCGCGGTAGCCGGGCAGACCACGGTTCTGTGGTGCGAGCTGCTCGTCGACGGCCCCGATCGCTGCCCGGGCTGCGGGATCACCGGGACCTACCGCGACCACGTCGAGCGCCGGGTCAGCGACGTCCCGGTGGTCGGGCATCCCCTCGAGCTGCGCGTGCGGGTGCCGCGCTACGAGTGCCGCCATGACGGCTGCGCCCGCGCGATCTTCGCTCACGACACCAGCCGGCTTGCCCGTCCCGGGGCGTCGACCACGCGCCGGTGCGCGAGGTTCATCCTGCGTCGGCTGATGTTGGACAAGGCCACCGTGGCTGCGGTGGCCCGCGAGCTGGGCCGCTCCTGGGACACCGTCAACTCGATCGCCGTGCAGGCGACCAGCGCGCTGCTGCTCACCGCCGGCCCCGCCCGGTTGGACGGGGTCGAGGTGATCGGCGTCGACGAGCACAAGTGGGCCCACCCCCGCGGCGTCGAGGCCGACGGGTTCGTCACCGTGATCACCGACCTCACCGCTGTCGTCGCAGGTCACGGACCCGCTCGGCTGCTGGACATGGTCCCGGGCCGCTCCGCGGCCGCGATGAGGACCTGGCTGCAGGCGCGCTCGCAGTCCTTCCGCGACCAGGTGCGCATCGTGGCGATGGACGGGTTCGGTGGCTACAAGAACGCCGCGGTCGAAGCCCTCCCTGAGGCGGTGACGGTGATGGACCCGTTCCACGTCGTCGCCCTGGCCGGGCACAAGCTCGACCTGTGCCGTCAACGCGTCCAACAGGACACCCTCGGGCACCGAGGTCGTTCTGGGGACCCGCTCTACCGCGTCCGGCGCACCCTGCGGACCCGGCTCGGGCTGCTCACCGACCGGCAGCGCGCCAGGCTTGAGACGGTGTTCGGCTACGACGAGCACATCGCGGTCGAGGTGACCTGGTGGGCCTACCAGCAGATCATCGCCGCCTACGAGACCACCGACCGCGCCCGCGGCAAGACCCTGCTCACCGCGGTGATCGACCGACTCCGCTCCGGGCTACCCGACGGGCTCGAGGAACTCGCGACCCTCGGCCGCACGCTGCACCGCCGCCGCGACGACGTCCTCGCCTACTTCGACCACCGCGCCTCGAACGGACCGACCGAAGCCATCAACGGCCGTCTCGAAGCCCTCCGCCGCAACGCCCTCGGCTTCCGCAACCTGATCAACTACCGGATCAGATCGCTACTGCACTGCGGAGCCCTCGCACTCTGATTCCGGAAGAGCCGGTGAACCTGTTGGGTTCGCCAGGTACCTGGGCAAGCTCCTCGGTAAGCAAGCTGAGTAGTGGTTCGAGGGCGATGCAGGCCAGCAACAGCGCACTTGCCGGGGGGCGAAGCCCGCGCTCGGCCTCGGCCAAGAGGTCGTCAGCCCCGCCCGCGCGCCCGTCGAGCCATGAGCAGATCGCGGTCCGCGCGGCCGCGCGTCGCGCCAACACGGCTTCGGCAGTGTCGGCTCCTCGAGTGATTCGTGTAGCGCTCAGCACCTTCGAGGCCCGCAGAACGGGCTCG
>NZ_JBBEGN010000036.1:0-6619 GCF_037401875.1 Actinomycetospora aurantiaca
CTCCCCCACCGGCTGCCACCACACCATCCACCCACCCCGCTACCAGCCCCTGCCCCCGATCCCGAGACCGCGACACGACACCGGCGTCACCGGCCCCTGGCACACGCCCAGACCGCCGCGGCCCTGGCGACCCCGCCCGAACAAGCACGGCCGCATCACCGACGCCGCACAGGCCACCTGGCACGACCTCCGGCACCGCCACCACCCGCCACCCGATCCGGACGACGACGAGCCGCCCTTCTAGGAGCGCCGGACGGTCGTGATCGGTTCGACGGCAGCGGACGGCGGGGTCATCCTGGAGGTTTCCCACACCCCGGAGGTGGGCCGTGACCGACGACCCGGGCCCCGAGAACACCGACCCCGAGGACACCGATCCCGACGCTGCGCTCTCGGACGCCGTCGAGGACGCCCTGAAGCCGGCGCAGCACGACGCGGTGATGGCCGTGTGGCAACGCGTCGTCCTCGGCCGCCTCGACCGCGGCGACGGGCCGCCGACGGAGGACGAGGAGATCCTGCGGCGGATCTACGAGCGGGAACGTCCGGAGGATCCGCCGCCTGCCGGGTGACCGGGAACGGGTACCAAGAGGACCGTGATCGACTCGACCGCCGAGACGCTCCGACGAGCCGCCGACCGGTTGGAGCGGCTCGCCGCCCGGGCGCCGCAGGGTCAATGGAGCGCACGCGGCCTGTTGGCGAGCCGGCCCGAGGTCGTCGCGACGGACGCCGACGGGCACTCCGAGCACGTCGCCGAGGCCCGTGCGGGCACCGCACCGTGGATCGTCGCGACCGCCCCGGCCATCGCCGCGCCGTTGGTCGCGTGGTTGCGCGCGACCGCCGACGAGCCCGGCCCGCACCCTCCGCCCGCGGTCGACCTCGCCGAGACCGTGCTCGCGTCGGTCTGACGCGGGCCGTCACGCCACGGCGACGGCCGATCGCGGCCGGACGAGGTGGCCGGCGGTGACCAGCGCCGCCACGGACAGCAGGTCGGCGACCGTCAGCCCGTGCCGTGAGGTGATGACGAGCAGCGTCGGCCCCTCCACGGCCTTGTTCACCGCGACCCACACCGCCGCCACCACGACGAGCCCGAGCGCCAGCAGCAGACGTGGCCCGCGTCCCAGCCCGTCCGCCCAGCCGACCCTCGACGCGCGCGGCCCGTCGTCGGTCGCGACCGGCATCGCCCACGCGAGGACCGCCACCGCGAGCACGACGACCGCGAGGTGGCCGGCGGCGGCGAGCAGCCCGACGAGCCACCGCCCGTCCGCCCCGGCGACGACGTCCGCCCCGAGCGACACCCCGACGACGGCGCCCACCGACCAGCGCAGCACCGTGCGCGGGTGCCGGGCCCGGCGACGCACCAGCCACCAGGCGAGCGCACCGCCGAGGACGCCGACGACGGCATAGGACACCGACACCACCGGAGACAGGCCCGGGTACCGCCACGGCCGCAGGCCCGCCGACCACGCCAGGACGAAGACGCCGACCCCGAGCGCCGCCCCGGCCAGCGCCACCCCGGCGATCGCGAGCACCCGCACGACGACGGGCGGGCGGTGCGCTGCGACATCGGCCATTCACCCATCGTCCCCCGGCACGTCACACCCGGGCAGGTCGCGGTCGTCACGACGACGGGACGTGACCGGGCACCCGCCGTCGGGAACCCCTGAGCCATGAGCACGACGCAGACCCCCACGTCCGTCCCGGCGCACGGGCGCCGGACGCGACGGCGCACCGTCACGGTGCACGGCGAGTCGGTCGGCTTCTGGGAGTCGATCCCGGCCCACCACGTCCCGGCCGGCGGGGAGGGGCCGTGGACCCATCCCGAGGGCGAGGTGGTCGTCCTCGTGCACGGCATCGCCGGCAGCGCCGCGACCTGGCAGCCGGTCCTCGCCGAGCTCGCGCGACGCCGCGACCACCGCCACGTGATCGTGCCCGACCTGGTCGGGCACGGGTCGTCGTCGGCACCCTGGGCGGACTACTCGCTGGGCGGCTACGCGACCGGCATCCGGGACCTGCTGGCCGTCCTGGGCTACGACCACGCCGCGATCGTCGGCCACTCGCTCGGCGGCGGCGTGGTGCAGCAGTTCGCGCTGCAGTTCCCGGAGCACTGCGACCGGCTGGTGCTGGTCGCCTCCGGCGGGCTCGGCCGCGAGGTGAGCCCGGTGCTGCGTGCCGCGACACTCCCCTTCGCCGAGTGGGTGCTCCCGGTGCTCAGCAACCGGCACGTCGTCGGCGCCGTCGGCCGCCTGGTGCACACGCTGCCCGGCCTCGGCTTCCTGCGCGGGTCGGTGGGCGAGTCGGCGCGGTCGTTCGCCTCGCTCGCCGACGCGGACCACCGCCAGGCGTTCCTGCACACCGCCCGCAGCGTCCTCGACCCAGGTGGACAGCGGGTACGGGCCACCGACCGGCTCTACCTCACCGAGGGCCTCCCGACCCTGATCGTCTGGGGCACCGCGGACTCGATGATCCCGGTGTCGCACGGTCACCGGGCGCACGCCCTGATCCCCGGCAGCCGGCTCGAGCTGTTCGAGGGCGCGGGCCACTTCCCGCACGCGGACGACCCCGCCCGCTTCACCGACCTGCTCGTGGACTTCCTCGACCGCACCCGGCCCGGACACCGCAGCGCCCGCGACCAGGCGGCCCGGATCGCCGCGCACGCGTCGCTCGACCCGGAACCGGTGCCGTAGGTCAGACCCCGGGCTCGTCGTACCGCGGGCCGGCGAAGCCGCCGCCGACGAAGGCGTCGGTCCACGGGTCGGTGACCAGGTCGCGGTCCGCGAAGACCTCGGCGTCGTCGACCGGGCGGTACCCCAGTTCGGCGGCGGCCGTCAGCGACCAGCGGCGGCGGGTGTTGGCCGAGACGCCCCACACGACGCGGAAGCCGGGCGCCCGGACCGTGACCGCGGCCTCGACGAGCCGGGCCACGTCGTCGGGCGAGAGCCAGGTGGCGAGGGCCCGGGCATCCGGCGGTTCCTCGATGCACGTGCCGATGCGCAGGCAGACGACGTCGAGGCCGTAGCGGTCGTGATAGAGGCTGCCGAGCGCCTCGCCGGTCACCTTCGCGACGCCGTAGAGCGTGTCGGGCCGCGGCGGCAGGTCGTCGGGCACCGGGTCGACGGCGGGGTGGAAGCCGGCAGCGTGGTTGCTGCTCGCGAACACCACGCGCGGCACCCTCGCGCGCCGGGCCGCCTCGAACACGGTGAACGTGCCGTGGATGTTGACGTCCAGGATCTCGTGCCACGGCGCCTCGCCGCTGAGGCCGCCGAGGTGCACGGCGGCGTCCGCGCCGCGGCAGGCGTCGGTCAGCGCGTCCAGGTCGGTCACCGACGCCGTCACCGCCTCCTCCCGCTCCCCCGGGGCGTCCACGGTGGCGACGTCGAGCAGGCGCAGGACGCGGTCGGGACGGGCCAGCCGCGGGCGGAGCATGCCGCCGATGCGCCCGGCGGCGCCGGTCACGAGCAGGGTCTGGGTCACGGTCACCGTCCGGGGTCGATGAGGAGGCGGTCGTCGTCGTCGTAGAGCACGATCGAGAGGTCGTCGGTCCGGACGGCCCGCAGCACGTCGTAGAAGGAGCTGTAGGGCAGGTAGGACAGGGACGGCCCCGTCTCCTGGATGTCCTCGGGCAGCAGGTCCGGGCTGGATGGATCGTCCACGAACCGGACGTCTGCGATGGTGCCCTGCTCCGTGGTGTGGAAGACGATGTTCGCCCGCCACTCGTTGAAGCCCTGTGACGTGGCCGCGATGGACACCACGTAGTGGTCGACGGGCAGTCGACGCGCCATGAGGTCCTCCTCTCCTGCGACGGAACCTCCCCGTGATCGTGCAGCACGGATGCCCGCACGGGGTACTCCTCCGGTCAGCACGGCGAGCACAGCCGTCGGAGGAAGGGGCTCACCCATGAGCAGCGAGAAGAAGGCCGACAACAAGATCGACGAGGTCGCGGGCAAGGTCAAGGAGGCCGTCGGCAAGACGGTGGGCAACGAGTCCCTGACGGCCGAGGGCAAGGCCCAGCAGACCAAGGCCAACGTCAAGCAGGCCGGCGAGAAGGTCAAGGACGCCTTCAAGTAGGCCGCTCGGACGCTGACCCGAACCCACGAACGGGTCGTTCGTCACGCAAGACCGTGATGAACGACCCGTTCGTCCGGTTCCAGGGACGGGATCAGCCGAGCAGCTGCGCCCGGATCTCGGCCTTGAGCACCTTGCCCAGCTTGGAGCGCGGCAGGTCGTCCCAGATCTCCACCTGTTTCGGTGTCCTGACGCTGCCGATCCGCGCCTTGACGAACGACGTCACCTCCGCCGGGTCCACCGTGCTCCCCGGCCGCAGCTGCAGGACCGCGGTGACCCGCTCGCCCCACTTCTCGTCCGGCAGCCCCACGACGGCGCCGTCCGCGACGGCAGGGTGCGCGAGCAGCGCCTGCTCGACCTCGGTGGAGTACACGTTGAACCCGCCGGTGATCACCATGTCCTTGGCGCGGTCGACGATGAACAGGAAGTCGTCGTCGTCGAGATAGCCGATGTCGCCGGTGTGGTGCCACCCGAACCGCGACGCCTCCGCCGTGGCGGCCGGGTCGTCGAGGTAGCCGCGCATCACCAGCGACCCCCGCACGACGATCTCCCCGCGCTCGCCCCGCGGCAGCAGCCGGCCGTCCTCGGCCATGATCGCGACGGTCACCATCGGCGAGGGCCGCCCCGCGGACGACAACCGTTCCCGGGCGAGCGACCCGTCCGGCCGGACGTGGTCCGCCGGGGGCATCGTCGAGATCATCATCGGCGCCTCGGTCTGCCCGAACAGCTGCGCCATCACCGGCCCGATCCGCGTCCACGCCTCCTCCAGCCGGGACGCCGACATCGGCGCCGCGCCGTACCAGAAGCACTGCAACGACGACAGGTCGCGGCCGGGCAGCGACGGGTGGTCCAGCACCATGTAGATCAGCGTCGGCGGCAGGAACGTGTGCGTCACGCGGTGGCGCTCGACGTGGTCGAGGAAGCCCCCGACGTCGGGCGAGCGCATGATCACGATCGCGCCGCCGCGGCGCAGCACCGGGAAGCAGAGCACCCCGGCGGCGTGGGTCAGCGGCGCCAACGCCAGGTAGACCGGGCGCTCGCCGCCCGCCGGCCACGGATAGCTCATCAGCGTGATCGCGGTCATGGACTCGAGGGTCGTGCCGGTCAGCATGACGCCCTTGGGCCGGCCGGTGGTGCCGCCGGTCCCGACGATCATGGCGAGGTCGTCGCCGGCATCGCGATCGACCGAATCGTCGCGACCCGCCGTCAGGAAGGCCTCGAACCCCACGGCCCACGCGACGTCGCCGTCCAGGCAGACGAGCGTGCGCAGCCGTGGCAGCGCGCCGCGGATGGCGTCGACCAGGGGCGCGAACGCGGCCTGGAAGAACAGCACCGTGCAGCCGAACAGCTCCAGCAGCTCGCGGTTCTCGGCCGCCTCGTTGCGCGGGTTGACCGGGCACCACACCGCACCGGCCCGGCTGATGCCGAAGACGCACGTGAACGCGGTGGGGTCGTTCGCCGAGAGGATCGCGACCCGCTCGCCGGGGGCGACCCCGCCGGACACCAGCGCCGACGCGACGCGGCCGGACAGCCGCGTCACGTCGGCGTAGGTGGCCACCTCGTCGCCGCAGACCAGGCAGGGCGCGTCCGGGTCGAGCGAGCTGCCCTTGTCCAGGTGGTCGACGAGGCGCATCACATGCCCATGCCGCCGTCGACCGGCAGGCCGGCCCCGTTGACGAAGCGGGCGGCGTCGGAGGCCAGGAAGACGACCGCGTCGGCGATGTCCGACACCTCGCCGAGCCGGCCGGACGGCGTCAGCTCGACGACCGCGCCGACCGCCGCCTCCGGGCTGTCGAACAGTCCGAGACCGGCGGTCTCGACGGCGAGCTTCTGGCCCATCGCGGTCGGGACCAGGCCCGGGTAGACGCAGTTGACCCGCACCCCGTAGCCGAGCTTGCCGGACTCCATCGCCGCGACGCGCGTCAGCCGGTCGACGCCGGACTTGGTCGCCGAGTAGCCGCCGATCGAGGGGAACGCGATGGTGGCGGCCACCGAGGCGACGTTGACGATCGCGCCGCCCTGCCCCGCCGGCCCGCCCGGGCGCATGGCGCGGAACGCGTGCTTGATGCCCAACATCGTGCCGAGCAGGTTCACCTCGAGCATGCGCCGCACGTCGTCGGGTTCGGTGTCGACGAGGAGCTGCGTAACCTCCAGCCCGGCGTTGTT
Source organism: Actinomycetospora aurantiaca (assembly GCF_037401875.1). NCBI lineage: Bacteria > Bacillati > Actinomycetota > Actinomycetes > Pseudonocardiales > Pseudonocardiaceae > Actinomycetospora > Actinomycetospora aurantiaca. Next base: position 6,226 of record NZ_JBBEGN010000036.1, read on the forward strand.
GACGACCACGTCGAGACCGCCGAGCTCCCGCACGGTGTGCGCGATCGCCGCGTCCCACTGCGCGTCGTCGGTGACGTCGAGGGCGACGAACCCCGCGGTCCGGCCGTCCGCGGACAGCGTGGCGGCGGTGCGCTCCCCCACGTCCTTCTGCACGTCGGCGAGCATCACCGCCGCGCCGGCACCGGCCAGGGCACGCGCCATGCCCTCGCCGAGTCCCTGTGCTCCGCCGGTCACCAGGACCCGGCGGTCCGTCAGATCGAACGCGCTCATGTCGCCCCACTCCCGTTGTGTCGGTGGTGTGGATCACAACGCAGGAAGGGCGGGAGCGTCAATCACTCGGCCCGCCGTCAGGAAGGGAGTCCTTCCCGACGACGGGGCGGGGCCGGTCAGGACC
>NZ_JBBEGN010000037.1:0-5370 GCF_037401875.1 Actinomycetospora aurantiaca
AACGCCACACGGGCCGGGGGTTTTTCGTGCCTCCGCACCCGGCCGATGCGCCGTTGCCGCGGGAGCGATCCGCCGGACGTCGTATCAAGTCGTCCCCATCGGCATCTCCGGCCCGGGTTGTCCACAGCCGTGACCATTCCGTCCTCGTGATCGCCTCCCGGGAGGCACGCTCGTCCTCATGAGCGCCGGCCCCGACGAGTGCCGGCGGCAGGAGGAGGACGGACATGAACGAGACCTGGGTGACGGTCGCCGGCAACATCTCGACCGACGTGACGTGGCGGCGCAATGCGGACGACTCCGTCGTCGCGAACTTCCGACTGATGAGCAACAGCCGGAAGTTCGACGCGCAGAGCGGGAATTGGCAGGACAAGCACCGTCTGGCGGTGCGCGTCACCTGCTGGCGGACCCTGGCCGAGAACGTCAGGGTCAGCGTGACCAAGGGCGACCCGGTCGTCGTCCACGGGAAGCTCTTCACGCGCGACTACGAGGTCGAGGGCGTCAAACGGACCTCCACCGAGATCGAGGCCTCCAGCGTCGGCCTCGACCTCAACCGCGTGCGGACCTCGGTCGTCTCCTCGGAGCGGACCACGGGGGAGCGCCACGTCGACGTGACCCATCTCGAGGTGGTCGGCGAGGCTCCGTCCCCCGTGGAGTTCGGTGATGCGGACGAGCTGGTGCAGCTGGGTCCGGTGGCGGACCCGGGTGCCTCCGAGCAGGCCGAGGACGACGATCCGCTGGGTCGGGCAGCGCTGGCCGGCTGAGCGACCACCGGGCCCGGGGAGCGGCACACCACGGCAACTACCATCGGGGGCGTGGCTGAGTTCATCTACACCATGAAGAAGGTTCGTAAGGCCCACGGCGACAAGGTGATCCTCGACGATGTCACGCTCAGCTTCCTGCCGGGAGCGAAGATCGGCGTCGTCGGACCGAACGGTGCGGGCAAGTCGAGCGTTCTGAAGATCATGGCCGGACTCGACCAGCCCAACAACGGCGACGCGTTCGCCGCCCCCGAGGCCACGGTCGGGATCCTGCAGCAGGAGCCCCCGCTCAACGAGGAGAAGACGGTCCTCGGCAACGTCCAGGAGGGCGCCGGGGACGTGGCCGTGAAGCTCGAGCGGTACAACCAGATTGCCGAGCTCATGGCCACGGACTACTCCGACGAGCTCATGGAGGAGATGGGCAAGCTCCAGGAGGACCTGGACAACGCCGACGCGTGGGACCTCGACTCCCAGCTGCAGCAGGCCATGGACGCGCTCCGCTGCCCGCCGGGAGACTCTCCCGTCACCCACCTCTCGGGCGGCGAGCGCCGCCGCGTGGCGCTGTGCAAGCTGCTGCTCAGCAAGCCCGACCTCCTGCTGCTCGACGAGCCCACCAACCACCTCGACGCCGAGAGCGTCCAGTGGTTGGAGGGCCACCTGGCGTCCTACGAGGGTGCCGTGCTGGCCGTGACCCACGACCGGTACTTCCTCGACAACGTGGCGCAGTGGATCCTCGAGCTCGACCGCGGGCGCGCGTACCCCTACGAGGGCAACTACTCGACCTACCTCGAGAAGAAGGCCGAGCGCGTCGCGGTCCAGGGCCGCAAGGACGCGAAGCTCCGCAAGCGCCTCGCCGACGAGCTCGCCTGGGTGCGCTCCGGCGCCAAGGCCCGGCAGGCCAAGAACCGCGCCCGCCTGCAGCGCTACGAGGAGATGGCGGCCGAGGCGGAGAAGACCCGGAAGCTGGACTTCGAGGAGATCCAGATCCCGCCGGGGCCGCGTCTGGGCAACGTCGTCGTGGAGGTCTCGCACCTCGACAAGGGCTTCGACGACCGGCTCCTCATCAAGGACCTGTCCTTCACCCTCCCGCCGAACGGCATCATCGGCGTGATCGGCCCGAACGGCGTGGGCAAGACGACCCTGTTCAAGACGATCGTGGGCCTGGAGCAGCCGGACAGCGGCGCCGTCCGGGTCGGGGACACCGTCAAGCTCTCGTACGTCGACCAGAACCGGTCCGGCCTGTCCGGGTCGGAGAACGTCTGGCAGGTGGTCTCCGACGGGCTCGACCACATCCAGGTCGGCAACGTCGAGATGCCCTCGCGCGCCTACGTGTCGGCGTTCGGGTTCAAGGGTCCGGACCAGCAGAAGCCGGTCAACGTCCTGTCCGGCGGCGAGCGGAACCGCCTCAACCTGGCGATGACGCTCAAGCAGGGCGGCAACCTGCTCCTGCTCGACGAGCCGACGAACGACCTCGACGTGGAGACGCTCTCCTCGCTCGAGAACGCCCTCGAGCAGTTCCCGGGCTGCGCCGTGGTCGTGTCCCACGACCGCTGGTTCCTCGACCGCGTCTGCACCCACATCCTGGCGTGGGAGGGCACCGACGACCACCCGGCGTCGTGGTTCTGGTTCGAGGGCAACTTCGCGGACTACGAGCAGAACAAGGTCCAGCGCCTGGGCGCCGAGGCCGCGCGTCCCCACCGGGTCACGCACCGCAGGCTCACCCGGGACTGAGTCCCGCGGGGGTCGCGGGAAGGTCCCGCGGCCGGGTCGAGAAGGGAGCGGTCGTGGCTGCACGACGCGAGAACGGTGCGCCGTCGGCGCGCGCCGTCCTCGAGGTCGCCGACGGGCTGCGGTGGACCGACCCCGCGCTCGGTGCCTCCTTGGCCGAGCACGCCCGGCGTCTCGCCGGCGACGACCCGATTGCACGGGCCGCCGCCGACCGGTCGATCATCCGCTCCCTGGCCGAGTCCGACCGGTACGAGGACGTCGTCGCCCGTGCCGTGCCCCTGATCGGGGAGGCGCGCTCGCGCGGCGATCGCGACGACGGCGCGGCGGTCGTCATCGAACTCGCGCACGCGGCCGTCGGGCTCGGCGACGCCGACCTCGCCCGGCGGCTCCTCGACCGGGTCGAGCCGACCGACGACCTCCCGGCCCGGGTGGTGGCCGGCCTCTGGACCGTGCGGGCCGAGGCCTGCGCCGCGGCGGCCGACGTCGTCGGGACCGACCGGGCCGTCGAGGCGGCGACCTCGGTGCTCCTGCGCGTCCCCGCGCCGGAATCGGACGTGCTGCGGTCGCGGATGGCGCTGGCGCGGGGTATCGCCCGACGACGCGCGGGAGACGTGTCCGGCGCGCTCGGAGCGCTCACCGAAGCGATCTCGGTGGGGCCCACGGACGACGTCGACGGCGGACGCCGGTCCATGCTGTCGGCCGCCGAGGTGACCGAGCTGCTCGTGGAGACCGGCCGTCCCGACGACGCCGCCGCCCGCGCTCGCTCGGTCCTCCCCGACGGCCCGGCCGACCCGCAGTGGACGTGTGCGGTCGCGAGGATCCGGCTCGCGGTGGCTGCCGACGACCGGGCCGGTGCGTCCGGGGCCCGAGCGGCCGCCGAGGAGCTCGAGGCCGGCGGGCGCCTGAGCGAGGCGGCCCGTGCGTGGGAGACGGTCGCGACCGTCGCCGAAGGGCGGGGCGATCTCGGAGAGGCGCTGACCGCCCTTCGGCACGGGCACGACCTCGGGACGCGGGCGCGGGACGGCAGGGACGCGGCGCTGCGCGCGCTCGCTGCGCTCGAGGCGAGTGAGCTCCTCGCGCCGATCTCGACCCGCACCCCGGACGAGCCGGCGCCGCCCGTCCCGCCGCGCCGCCGCCGCCACCACCGCGCCGACGACGCCCCGACGCCCGACCCCGTGGCCGCCGGACCCGCGCCGCGGCCGGCCGACGACGTCCCCGGGCCCTCGGCCGCCGTCCCGAGCCCGGTCGGGGACGACGGCCCGGACGGAGGGCCGCACCGGGGTGACCCCCTCGGGGTCCGTGCCGAGCTCCCCGTCGAGCCCTCGCTCGAGCACACGGTCGAGCCCACGGTCGAACCTGCCGTCGGACCCGGCTCCGCAGGTGAGCCGGCGCGGTCCGCCCGGGACGAGCTGGCCGACCTGCTGGCGTCGTTGACCCGCTCCGTCGACTCGTCCCTGGCGGGCGGCCCGGAACCCGCGCCCGAGCCGCTCCCGGACGCGACCAGAGGGGACGCGAGCGAGGTCGGTGACCGGGGCACGCCGGAACCCCCGTCGGAACCCGTCCGCCGGTCACGGCACTCCGCCCCGTCCCTGCCCGACGACGGGTCGGCGACCTCCCGGCCCACCTTCGACGCCTTCGGCACGGCGCCCACCGGACGGCACCCGGTCACCCCGCCGGTCCCCGCCGACCCCCTTCCCGACGACCGCTTCGGCCCGACGGCGCCCACCGTCGAGCCCGCGGACGACGAGCGGGACGGTCCCGGGGCACGGTCGTTGAGCAGCCTCCTGGCCGACGACGGTCCGGCGGAGCGCCCGGAGAGCCCCCCGATCTCGACGCAGGCGCCGCCGTTCGAGCCGACGCCGACGCCGGAGACCGCTCGGACGTCGCCGGCGGACGGCACCGACGACGTCGTGCGCGTCCCGTCGTCCGACCCTCTCGATCCCGGGTGGTCCCACGACCCGTTCGACCTCCCCGCGACGTTCCCGGGCGAGAGCCCTGCATCGGGATCCACCGACCGCGTCGTCGAGCACGATCAGCAGGACGCACGGAGCGCACAGCCGGAGGACCTCCGCCCGACCGAGCTCGCGGCGGAGGAGTCGACCCGCGGTCGCGGCGAGGACGCCGGGGCCCCCGCGACCCCTCGACGGGCGGAGCCCGCGCCCGACCGGCGACCGCCCCGACCCCTGCCGGCCTCGAACGCACCGGACCCGGCGCCGACTCCTGCGAGCCCGACACCGGCCACGGACGGGTACGACGAAGAGCTCGGGCTCACGCTCGCCTCCGTGCTGGCCGAGTACCACCTGCCCGACGTGCCCGTGCCCCCGCGCCGCGAGCGCGGCCGTCCCGCGGCCCGGTCCCGGCCCGACGACCGATCCTCCGCCAACGGCACCCGGCCGCCCTCCCCGGCGCCGGGGTCACCGGCCTCGCCGCCGGAGGTCGCGGTGCCGTCGGCGCGTCGGCACACGTCGGGCTCGATGCCGGTGCCGGGGGAACAGGAGCGGCGGGACCCACGCGCCAACGGGACGGGGCCCGGCACGCCCGAGCCGACGGCCGCGCCCGGGGGACGCGGGCGTCCGCCGGAGTCCGGAGCCAAGCTCGCCGACCTCCTGGCCGAGGCCATGGACGCGTTCCGCCACGTGGGGCCGGCCGGTCAGGACGGGGCTCGCCCGCCCGGAGTGGGGTCCCGACGCGGCTGAGCTGCGCCGATGCCCTCGGGGGACCCCCCTGAAACCACCCGTCGGAGCGCCATGTAATCTTCTCTTCGTCGCCAGGCCGGAGGGGTTGCCCCGGGGTCTGGGGGCGGGATAGGTTCGAGAGGTTGCCCTCCAGCCGGTCTGGTAGGGTTGATCCTTGAGCGGGACACCGAGCGGTGCGCCATCCCTGA
>NZ_JBBEGN010000038.1:0-4513 GCF_037401875.1 Actinomycetospora aurantiaca
GCGGTGAACGGCCCGGCGGCCTGTGTGATCTCCGGCGACGAACTGAAGGTCGCCGAGGTCGCGGCCCGGTTCGAGCGGACCAAGAAGCTCTCCGTGTCGCACGCGTTCCACTCGGCGCGGATGGCGCCGATGCTCGACGAGTTCCGCCAGGTCGTGCAGCAGTTGACCTTCCACGAGCCGCGGATCCCCGTGGTCTCGAACGGGTCGACCGAGCACATCGGCGATCCGGAGCACTGGGTGTCCCACGTCCGCGACACCGTCCGGTTCGCCGACACCCTGCAGATCATGGAAGCGGGCGTCGTCCTGGAACTCGGCCCCGACGGGACGCTGAGCAGCCTCGCCGAGCACGGGATCCCGGCCCGACCCGACGTCATGAAGGCGTTGGGACAGCTGCACCTGGCGGGCGTCGAGATCGACTGGCAGGCCGTCCTGCCCGACGCCCGGCCGACCGAGCTCCCGACCTACCCGTGGCAGCACCGCCGCTTCTGGCTCGAACCGGCACCCGTCGGTGGGGCCGCGGCCGACCCGGACGAGGAACGGTTCTGGGACGCCGTCGAGCGCGAGGACCTCGACGACCTCGCCGAGACGATGCAGCTCAACGGCGAGCGCCGGGAGGTCGCCCCGGCGCTGCCGGTCATCTCGGCGTGGCGGCGCGAGCGACGGCGTCGGGCCGCGCTCGACGACCTGCGGATGCACGAGACGTGGGAGCCGCGCCCGGCGCAGCCGGACCGGGGAGACCCGCCGTCGGGAACGGTGCTGGTGATCGTCCCGCCCGGGGTCGAGGCGGAGGTCGGCACCGCGATGGAGGTCGCGCCGGGCACGACGCGCGCCGACCTCGCGGCGCGCCTGGCGGGCACCGAGGCGGATCTGGTGCTGTCGCTGCTCGGCGAGCTCGGCGGTCGGGAGGCCGTGCTCGCCACGGCCGTGCTCGTGCAGGCCCTCGGCGACGCCGCCGTGCGCGCCCCGCTGTGGTGTCTGACCCGCGGCACGGCCGACCCCGCGTTCGGCGACGACCCGGGACAGACGGCGCTCGCGGGACTCGGGCGCAGCGTGGCCCTCGAGCACCCGGACCGCTGGGGCGGCCTGGTCGACGTGCCGGTCGGCGAGGTCCCGTGGGCCGAGGTGCTGGCGGCGATCTCGGCGGACGACGACGAGGACCAGCTCGCGGTCACGCCCACCGGGACCCGCGTGCGGCGCATCGTCCCCGCGGGCCCCGTGGACGCGGACGCCTGGACGCCGCGCGGCACGGTGCTCGTCACCGGCGGCACGGGTGCCCTGGGGCGGCACGTCGCCCGCTGGGCGGCCGACCGGGGGGCGGAGCACCTGGTGCTGGCGAGCCGGTCGGGAGCGGAGGCCGACGGCGTCGACGACCTCGTCGCCGACCTGGAGGCGCGGGGCGCGGCGGCGACGGTGACGTCGTGCGACCTCACCGACCGCGACGCCGTCGCCGCCCTGCTCCCGTCGTTGCCCGGCGACCTCACGGCGGTGGTGCACGCGGCCGGGGCACCGCAGCTGGCGCGGCTCGAGGAGACCACCGCGGAGGAGTTCACGCAGGTCCTCGCGGCGAAGGTCGACGGTGCCGAGCACCTCGACGCCCTCCTGCACGACACCCCGCTCGACGCGTTCGTGCTGTTCTCCTCCATCGCCGCGACCTGGGGCAGCGGGGGCCAGGCCGCCTACGCCGCGGCGAACGCCTGGCTCGACGGGCTCGCCCGGGCCCGCCGGGGCCGGGGACTCGCGGCGACCGCGGTGGCCTGGGGCGCCTGGTCCGGGGGCGGCATGGCCGGCTCGGACGAGGGCGCCGACCACCTGCGCCGCCAGGGTCTGGACCTCATGGACCCCGAGGTGGCGGTCGGTGCGCTCGGCGGGCTGCCCGACGAGGGCCCGGTGGTCGCGGTGGCGGCCGTGCGGTGGTCGCGGTTCCTGCCCGCGTTCACGACGGCGCGCCCGGCCCCGCTCTTCGCAGCGTTCGCCGAGCCCGAGGTGGTCGAGGAGGACGGCGCGGGCGACGACCGGGCCGCGACCTGGACCGCCGGACTGCTGGAACTGGCGCCCGACGACCGCGCCCGCGAGGCACTCGAGGTGGTGCGTCGGGAGGCGTCGTCGGTCGCGGGGCTGTCCGGGCCGCGGGCGGTCGATCCCGACGTCGGGTTCTTCGCGGCCGGGTTCGACTCCCTGACCGTGGTGGAGCTGCGCGACCGCCTGCGGGCCGTCACCGGCGTGACGCTCGCGACGACCGTGGTGTTCGACCACCCCACGCCCACCGAGCTCGCCGCGCACCTGCTCGACGAGGTGCTCGCGACGGTGCCGCCACCCGCACCCGAACCCGCGCCGGGTGGCCCGCTCGCGGAGCTGGACCGGCTCGAACGCTCCCTCGACGACGCGGCCGAGATCACCGCCGAGGAGCGTGCCGCCGTCGTCGACCGCCTGGAGGACCTGCTCGGGCGCTGGCGGACACCGACCGGTGACGACGGCGGCGATGCGCTCGCGGACGCGTCGGCCGAGGACATGTTCTCGCTGATCGAGCAGGAGTTCGGCAAGTCATGACCCCCAACCCCGGACCCGAGGCGAGGTGAGCGCGGTGGAGAACGAGCAGAAGCTTCTCGACCACCTCAAGTGGATGACCTCCGAGCTCCGGACGGCGAGGCGCCGGATCGCCGAGCTCGAGGAGACCGCAGGGGCGGGCGAGCCCGGAGAGCCCGACGCCGTCGCGATCGTCGGGATGGCCTGCCGCTATCCCGGCGGGGTCGCCTCGCCCGAGGACCTGTGGCAGCTCGTCGTCGACCGTCGCGACGCGATCGGCGACTTCCCCGCCGACCGCGGCTGGGACGTCGACGCCCTCTACGACCCGACCGGGTCCCGCCCCGGCACCTCCCGGGCCCGGGAGGGCGGGTTCCTCGACGGAGTCGCCGACTTCGACCCGGTGTTCTTCGGCATCTCGCCCCGCGAGGCGCTCGCGATGGACCCGCAGCAGCGGCTGCTGCTGGAGACCTCGTGGGAGGCGGTCGAGCGGGCCCGGGTCGACCCGCGGTCGCTGCGCGGCACCCGCGGCGGCGTGTTCGTCGGCTGCAGCGGCCAGGACTACGCACCCCTGCTCGGGGAGGTGGCCGCCGAGGGGCACGTCGGCACCGGCAACGCGACCAGCGTGATCTCCGGGCGCCTCGCCTACGTCCTCGGTCTCGAGGGCCCGGCGGTGACGGTGGACGCGGCGTGCTCGTCGTCGCTGGTCGCGCTGCACCTCGCGGCCGCGTCGCTGCGCCGCGGCGAGTGCGACCTCGCCCTGGCCGGCGGCGCCACCGTCATGTCGAGCCCGCAGATGTTCGTCGAGTTCAGCCGGACCGGCGCCGTCTCGCCACACGGCCGCTGCTTCGCGTTCTCGGCGGACGCCGACGGCACCGGGTGGGCCGAGGGCGTCGGGATGCTGCTCGTGGAGCGGTTGGCCGACGCCGAGCGGCTCGGGCACCCGGTGCTCGGGGTGCTGCGCGGGTCGGCGGTGAACTCGGACGGCACCTCGACCGGCCTCACCGCGCCGAACGGCCGCGCCCAGCAGGCGGTGATCCGTGCGGCCCTCGACGACGCCGGGCTCACCACGGCCGACGTCGACGTCGTCGAGGCCCACGGCACCGGCACGAAGCTCGGCGACCCGATCGAGGCGACCGCGCTCCTCGCGACCTACGGGACCGCGGACCGGAGGGAGCCGCTGTGGCTGGGGTCGCTGAAGTCGAACATCGGGCACGCGCAGGCGGCCGCCGGAGTCGGCGGCGTGATCAAGATGCTCATGGCGATGCGTCACGGGGTCCTGCCCGCGACGCTGCACGCCGGGGAACGGACCCCGCACGTCGACTGGTCGCGCGGCGCGGTGTCGCTGCTGACCTCGGCGCGGGACTGGCCGGAGGTCGGTGACCGGCCGCGTCGGGCGGGGGTGTCGTCGTTCGGGATCAGTGGGACGAATGCGCACGTGGTGGTGGAGGCGGCGCCGTCCCCTTCTGTCAGCAGTGCGGCCATGCTGACACTGGACGTCACAAAGGTGGGTGGTACGGCGGTGCCGTGGGTGCTCTCGGGGCGCACGCCGGAGGCGGTGACGGCACAGGCGGTGGCCCTGGGAACGTGGCCGGCGGAGTCGGTGGGCGACGTCGCGTACTCGCTGGCGACGGAGCGCTCGCGGTTCGAGTACGGCGCGGTGGTGACCGGGTCGTCGACGGACGAGCTGCGGGCGGCGCTGGGGACGGTGGCACCGCGGGCGGTGGGCGACGGCCGGCGGCTCGGGATCGTGTTCACCGGGCAGGGGTCGCAGCACCCGGGGATGGGCCGGGAGCTGTACGACACCTTCGAGGTGTTCCGGACGGCGTTCGACGCGGTCTGCGAGCGGTTCCCGGAGCCGGTGCGGGACATCGTGTTCGGGGACGACGCCGAGCTGCTGGCGCAAACCCAACACGCACAGGCGGGGCTGTTCGCCCTCGAGGTGGCGCTGTTCCGGCTGTTCGAGTCGTGGGGCGTGACGCCCGCGGTACTG
>NZ_JBBEGN010000039.1:0-3998 GCF_037401875.1 Actinomycetospora aurantiaca
GTGTGGGTGGGTGTTTCGTGGATGTGGACGCGAGTCTTTGTGCTGGTGCTTGGTGTTGTAGCCCGACCTGGTGTGGGTGTTGGTGGTGTGTCGGGCAAGTCCTCGGCCTATTAGTACCAGTCCACTGCATACCTTGCGGTACTTCCATGTCTGGCCTATCAACCCACTGGTCTGGTGGGGGCCTTAACCCTCATGGGGGTGGGAGACCTCATCTTGGAACGGGCTTCCCGCTTAGATGCCTTCAGCGGTTATCCCTTCCGAACGTAGCCAACCAGCCGTGCCCCTGGCGGGACAACTGGCACACCAGAGGTTCGTCCGTCCCGGTCCTCTCGTACTAGGGACAGCCTTCCTCAAGTCTCCTGCGCGCGCGGCGGATAGGGACCGAACTGTCTCACGACGTTCTAAACCCAGCTCGCGTACCGCTTTAATGGGCGAACAGCCCAACCCTTGGGACCTACTCCAGCCCCAGGATGCGACGAGCCGACATCGAGGTGCCAAACCATGCCGTCGATATGGACTCTTGGGCAAGATCAGCCTGTTATCCCCGGGGTACCTTTTATCCGTTGAGCGACACCCCTTCCACCAGGAGGTGCCGGATCACTAGTCCCGACTTTCGTCCCTGCTCGACCCGTCGGTCTCACAGTCAAGCTCCCTTGTGCACTTGCACTCGACACCTGGTTGCCGACCAGGCTGAGGGAACCTTTGGGCGCCTCCGTTACCCTTTGGGAGGCAACCGCCCCAGTTAAACTACCCACCAGGCACTGTTCCTGGACCAGATCATGGCCCGAAGTTAGATGCCCAGTTCGACCAGAGTGGTATTTCAACGGCGACTCCACCGCCACTGGCGTGGCCGCTTCACAGTCTCCCACCTATCCTACACAAGCCGAACCGAGCACCAATACCAAGCTGTAGTGAAGGTCCCGGGGTCTTTCCGTCCTGCCGCGCGTAACGAGCATCTTTACTCGTAGTGCAATTTCGCCGAGTCTGTGGTCGAGACAGCGGGGAAGTCGTTACTCCATTCGTGCAGGTCGGAACTTACCCGACAAGGAATTTCGCTACCTTAGGATGGTTATAGTTACCACCGCCGTTTACTGGCGCTTAAGTTCTCAGCTTCACCCCGAAGGGTTAACCGGTCCCCTTAACGTTCCAGCACCGGGCAGGAGTCAGTCCGTATACATCGTCTTGCGACTTCGCACGGACCTGTGTTTTTAGTAAACAGTCGCTTCCCCCTGGTCTCTGCGACCCCACCACCCTAGCCCGCAAAGGGGCTTCAGGTGACCGGGTCCCCCTTCTCCCGAAGTTACGGGGGGATTTTGCCGAATTCCTTGACCACAGTTCGCTCGAACGCCTCGGTATTCTCTACCTGACCACCTGTGTTGGTTTGGGGTACGGGTCGCGTAGGAACTCGCTAGAGGCTTTTCTCGGCAGCATGGGATCACTCTGCTTCGCCTCAACGGCTATGCGTCACGTCTCAGCCTGTATGGTGCACGGATTTGCCTGTACACCGGCCTACACGCTTGCACCAGTACAACCACTCACTGGCGGAGCTGCCCTCCTGCGTCACCCCATCGCTTGGCTACTACCAGGCAGGATCCCGCGCTCCCCCCGCGACTCCCGAAGGAGTCTTGGGGCTCGGGCGGTTAGCACACCTGGGCTCGCCATGGACGCGCCTACACGAGCACGGGAATATCAACCCGTTGTCCATCGACTACGCCTGTCGGCCTCGCCTTAGGTCCCGGCTCACCCTGGGCGGAAAAACCTGGCCCAGGAACCCTTGGTCATCCGGCGGCAGAGTTTCTCACTCTGCTGTCGCTACTCATGCCTGCATTCTCACTCACACGGGTTCCACGGCTGGATCACTCCGCCGCTTCACCACCCGCATGACGCTCCCCTACCCAACACCACCACCGTTAGGTGTCCGTGGTGTTGCCGCGGCTTCGGCGGTGCGCTTGAGCCCCGCTACATTGTCGGCGCAGGACCACTTGACCAGTGAGCTATTACGCACTCTTTCAAGGGTGGCTGCTTCTAAGCCAACCTCCTGGTTGTCTGGGCGATCCCACATCCTTTCCCACTTAGCGCACGCTTAGGGGCCTTAGCCGGCGATCTGGGCTGTTTCCCTCTCGACTACGAACCTTATCGCCCGCAGTCTCACTGCCGCGCTCACGCTCACCGGCATTCGGAGTTTGGCTGACTTCAGTAAGCTTGTAGGCCCCCTAGGCCAACCAGTGCTCTACCTCCGGTGAGTACCACGCGACGCTGCACCTAAATGCATTTCGGGGAGAACCAGCTATCACGGAGTTTGATTGGCCTTTCACCCCTACCCACAGCTCATCCCCCAGGTTTTCAACCCTGGTGGGTTCGGGCCTCCACACCGTCTTACCGGCGCTTCACCCTGGCCATGGGTAGATCACCCCGCTTCGGGTCTAGAGCACGCGACTCGACCGCCCTGTTCGGACTCGCTTTCGCTACGGCTACCCCACACGGGTTAACCTCGCCACGTACCGCTAACTCGCAGGCTCATTCTTCAAAAGGCACGCCATCACCCATACAAGTACGAGCTCTGACGGCTTGTAGGCACACGGTTTCAGGTACTGTTTCACTCCCCTCCCGGGGTACTTTTCACCTTTCCCTCACGGTACTCGTCCGCTATCGGTCACCAGGAAGTATTTAGGCTTACCGGGTGGTCCCGGCAGATTCACAGCGAATTCCACGGGCTCGCTGCTACTCGGGCACGCCACCACGCGATGATGAACAGTTTTCGTCTACGGGGGTCTCACCCTCTACGCCGACGCGTCCCAACGCCTTCGACTAACCATCCACCACCACGCCCGGGGTCAGCAGCCCCCGGACATGACGCCCCACAACACCCCACCAGCAACACCTGCCAGCTATCACACAAGCGGGGTTTAGCCTCTTCCGCTTTCGCTCGCCACTACTCACGGAATCACTGTTGTTTTCTTCTCCTGCGGGTACTGAGATGTTTCACTTCCCCGCGTTCCCTCCACCCGCCCTATACATTCAGGCGGGGGTGACAGCCCATGACGGCTGCCGGGTTACCCCATTCGGACACCCTCGGATCACAGCTCGGTTGACAACTCCCCGAGGACTATCGCGGCCTCCCACGTCCTTCATCGGCTCCTGATGCCCAGGCATCCACCGTGCGCCCTTGACAACTTGACCAACACACCACCAACCACCACACCCCGCATAACACGAAGCTGTGACCGTCGCGGTGCACAACACAGTCGAACTACAGTCATCAAGCAAAACCAGAAAAAAGATGCTCGCGTCCACTATCCACTTGACAAACCCACCCGCAGACCACCACCAGCACTGCACACCGCGCAGACCAGCGATGACTGCCCAGAGAGAAAACACGACCCCCACACCCACCGGGTGCAGGGGCCGGGTCGTCCTCTCAGGACCCAACAGTGCGCCGACGTTCCATGCTCAGTTCCACATCAATCCAGTAAGCAACCACCAGCCCCTGCACGGGACCGGCAGCCCTCTCGTCGCATCCCGCCGGCCGCCACCCGAGATAGGTGACAATCACCGACGACCATGTCGACGATCCGAGGCGTGCTCCTTAGAAAGGAGGTGATCCAGCCGCACCTTCCGGTACGGCTACCTTGTTACGACTTCGTCCCAATCGCCAGTCCCACCTTCGACCGCTCCCCCCACAAGGGTTGGGCCACGGGCTTCGGGTGTTACCGACTTTCGTGACGTGACGGGCGGTGTGTACAAGGCCCGGGAACGTATTCACCGCAGCGTTGCTGATCTGCGATTACTAGCGACTCCGACTTCACGGGGTCGAGTTGCAGACCCCGATCCGAACTGAGACCGGCTTTACGAGATTCGCTCCACCTCACGGCTTCGCAGCCCTCTGTACCGGCCATTGTAGCATGTGTGAAGCCCTGGACATAAGGGGCATGATGACTTGACGTCATCCCCACCTTCCTCCGAGTTGACCCCGGCAGTCTCCCATGAGTCCCCGGCAT
>NZ_JBBEGN010000040.1:0-1676 GCF_037401875.1 Actinomycetospora aurantiaca
CTAGGAGACTGCTGAAGAAGTCAGCGCGTCGAGGCTGGTGGTCGGCGGTCGGGCTGGGATCCTTGTCGGGTGCAGGGTCGCTCTGATGATCAGCGTGAGTTGCTGGATGTGGAGTCGGTCGCCGGGCACCTGCTGAAGCCGGGCAGCGTGTTCACGTTCCTGGCCGAGCACCGCGGCCGGTTGTTCGCCCCGGAGCTGTTCGCTGATCTGTTCCCCAGCGGACGGGGTCGGCCCAGCGTGCCGGGCGAGGTCGTGGCGACGGTGCTGGTGCTCCAGACCTTGCACGGACTCTCGGACCGCGAAGCGGTCGAGGCGCTCACGTTCGATCTGCGCTGGAAAGCCGCCTGCGGGCTGGCGATCACCGATCGGGCGTTCGACTCCTCGACGTTGACCTACTGGCGGCGCCGGCTGGCCGCCTCGGACCGCCCGAATCGGATCTTCGAGGTGGTCGCCGAGGTCATCGCGCAGACCGGGGCGGTGGCGGGCAAGACCCGCCGGGCGCTGGACTCGACCATCCTCGATGACGCGGTCGCCCGCCAGGACACCGTCACCCAGCTGATCGCCGCGATCCGCCGGGTCGCCCGCGACGTTCCCGGCGCGGACGAGATCGTCGCGGCGGTCACGACCAGCGGGCACGACTACACCCGGGCGGGCAAGCCGCAGATCGCCTGGGACGACCCCGCGGCCCGCGACGAGCTGGTCTCGGCGCTGGTGGGCGATGCGTTGGCGGTGCTCGCCGAGCTCGAGGCCCGCCACCCCGACGGCGAGGGGCTCGACGACAAGGCCGCGCAGGCGGTGGCGTTGTTGGCGCTGGTCGCCGGGCAGGACGTCGAACCCGCGGAAGGCTCGGACGGCACCGACGGGCGCTGGCGCATCGCGACCAAGGTGGCCCCGGACCGCATGATCTCCACCGTCGACCCGGATGCCCGGCATGCCCACAAGACCCGGGAGCGCCGCCAGGACGGCTACCGCGCCCACGTCGTGGTCGAGCCCGACACCGGGCTGATCACCAACACCGCCCTGACCAAGGCCTGCGGCCCGGACAACAGCGACGCCACGGTCGGGATCGCCCTGCTCGACGCCGACCCGAGCCGGCCAGCCGAGCCGGCCGAGGTGCTCGCGGACTCGGCCTACGGCACCGGCGACGCCCTGGCCGCGCTCGACGCGGCCGGGCACACCGCGGTGATCAAGCCGTGGCCGCTGCGGCCGGCTATTCCCGGCGGGTTCACCCTCGACGACTTCACCCACGATCCGGCCGCGAGCACCATGACCTGCCCGAACGGGATCACCCGCCCGATCACTGCGAGCGCAGCAGCGATCTTCGGGGCGCACTGCCGCGACTGCCCACTACGCGCGCAATGCACCACCGCCACCGACGGGCGCACCCTGCACCTCGGGCCGCACCACGCGCTGCAACGAGCACACCGCGCCCGGGCGGCCACCCCCGAGCACCTCGAGGCCTACCGCCGGCACCGGCCCATGGTCGAGCGCTCCATCGCCTGGCTGACCCGCGGCGGCAACCGGCGCGTCCCCCACCGCGGAGTGATCAAGAACAACGCCTGGCTACACACCCGCGTCGCCGCGCTCAACCTGCGCCGCCTGCTCACCCTCGGACTGCACCTCGACCACGGACGCTGGGCCATCGCCAGCACCTGATCGAGCACCGAGCAGGCCCC
>NZ_JBBEGN010000041.1:0-1364 GCF_037401875.1 Actinomycetospora aurantiaca
GGGCGGATTCGGGGCGTCGTCGCAACACCTTGAGGGTGAGGGGTTGCGATGGTCGAGAGGTCCAGCGGGCGGCGTGGCGCTCGGAATCCGGAGCGCTACGCCGCTTACGTTGATCTTGTGGCGGCTGGTGTTGCGGTTCAGGAAGCGGGTCGACAGGTGGGGGTCTCACCGTCGACGGTGCGGCGCTGGGAGGACCCGGAGCAGGCGCAGCGCGCGGTGCTGCGGGGTCGAGAACGGGCGCGGGAACGCGACGAGGAACGCGACACGCGTGTCGTCGAGCTGGCCACGGTGGTGGCGTTGCTGCCGCCGTTGGCCGAGCGTGGCCGTTATCTGACCCTCGATGAGCGGGTGGTGATCGCCGACCATCATCAGCATCTGACCCAGACCGAGCTGGCCGAGCTGCTCGGGCGGAACAAGTCCACGATCTGCCGGGAACTCAAGCGCCACTGCTACATCCACCCGGTCAAGGACGTGCCCTCCGCGCGCCGCTACGGCGCCTACGCCGCCGACCGGGCCGCCGCCGCCCGCCGAGCGCGTCCGCAACCGCGCAAGCTCGAGACCGACCAGCCCCTACACGCCCACGTCCAGCAGCAGCTCATGAAGCGGTGGAGCCCGGAGCAGATCGCCCGCACACTGCCCCGGGTGTTCCCCGAGCAGCCCGAACGCCACCTCTGCCACGAGACGATCTACCAGGCGCTCTACGTGCAGGGACGCGGCGAACTCCGCCGCCAGATCGCGTCCTGGCTGCGCTCGGGCCGGGCCATCCGTCGTCCCCGACGCCACCCCGAGGCACGCACCCCACGGTTCAGCGAGCCGATGGTGATGGTCTCCGAGCGCCCCGCTGAGGTCGCCGACCGGGCCGTGCCCGGCCACTGGGAGGGCGACCTGATCATCGGCAAGGACAACGGCTCGGCCATGGTCACCCTCGTCGAGCGCAGCACCCGGTTCACCATGCTCGCTGCCCTGCCCGCCGGCCGCGACGCCCTGGCGGTACGCGACGCCCTGATCGAACTATTCACCGCCCTGCCCACACACCTGGCCCGCTCGCTGACCTGGGACCAGGGCTCGGAGATGGCCCGCCATCACGAGGTCCGCGCCGCCACCGACCTCGAGGTCTACTTCTGCGACCCGGCCAGCCCCTGGATGCGCGGCAGCAACGAGAACACCAACGGACTGCTGCGCCAGTACTTCCCCAAGGGCACCGACCTCTCGGTCCACACCCCCGAACACCTCACCGCCGTCGCCGCCGAACTCAACGGCCGACCCCGCAAGACACTCGACTGGGACAGCCCAGCCGAGCGCCTTGCTAGCCTGCTCGCCCAGGCCGACGAGCAGCGGTGTTGCGACGATGCCTAGAACCCGCC
>NZ_JBBEGN010000042.1:0-1344 GCF_037401875.1 Actinomycetospora aurantiaca
TGAACCGCCCCGGGCCGGCGTGAGGCCGGGTGTCAGGCCGCGGCGGCCTGCTGGGCTACCGCGGCAGCGTAGTTGGCTTCCCATTCAACCGGCGGCAGGTACCCGACGGAAGAATGGAGGCGATCGTAGTTGTACCAGTGGACCCACTCGGCGGTCTCGCGTTCGACTTCCCGCAGCCCACTCCAATTACGTGGGCAGTCTCGCACGATGACCTCGGTCTTGTACAGCCCGATCGTCGATTCCATCAACGCATTGTCCAGAGCGTCCCCGACGGTGCCGATCGACCCTGCGATCCCAGCCTCGTGAAGTTCCTCGGTGAACGCCAGCGCCGTGTATTGCGACCCCGCGTCCGAATGATGAACAAGACCCTCGGCCGTGAACTCGGCGTCCTCTCGCCGGCGAGTGGCCAGCGCCTGGGCCAAAGCGGCAGTGACCAGGTCCACCGATTTCGACATCGAGGTCCGCCACCCCAGGATCCGCCGTGAATAGACATCGGTGATGAACGAGGTGTAGACGAACCCGCACGCGGTCCAGACGTAGGTGAAGTCCGCGACCCACACCGCGTCCGGGCGGTTCGGGGTCTTCCAACCGCGCTTGACCAGGTCGGGGTGCCTCGGGGCGCCCTGCTCACGGGTCGTGGTGCGGGTACGGTGCTCCCCACGGCGCACGCCCTGCAGACCGGCGATCCGCATCAGCCGGGCGACCTGCTCTCGGCCCACCACCAGCCCGGCCCGCTGCGCGGCCCGCCAGAGCTTGCGGACCCCGTACACCGACCGGTTCGCCCGGTAGAGATCCACGATCTGATTGACCAAATACGCCTCCGCGAGCGCCGCGTCGGTGACCGGGCACCGCAGCCACGAGTAATACGTGTTCGGGGCGATCTTCATGCCGTGCTCGGCGAGCACCGCACAGATCGGCTCGACCCCGAACCTGTCCCGGAACCGATCGATGTAGAGCAGTTTCACCTGAGTCGACGGTCGAGCTCCGCCTGGGCGAAAAACGCCGAGGCCGTCTTGAGAATCTCATTGGCCCGGCGCAGCTCAGCGACTTCGCGCTGCAGCCGCCGGAACTCCTCGAGGTCGACCTCGCCGCCCTCCCCAACAGGTGCGCCGTCCCCGTCTCGGGGGCGCTCACCCTCGATCCAATTCCGCAACGTCGCCGGGTTGATGTCCAACATCGCGCCCACATGCTTGCGGGCGGCCAGCTTCGAGTCACCGTGATCACGCAACCGGTCCTCATACATGCGCACCGCACGAGCCCGGGTCTCCGGGTCGAACTTCCGAGGTGGGGCCACAGCAGCAGTCTCCTTGCTACATCAGAGCCTCACCAGCAGCCGGGGCGGTT
>NZ_JBBEGN010000044.1:0-1187 GCF_037401875.1 Actinomycetospora aurantiaca
TGTCGTAGGCACAGACGTTGTTGACGCGGTGGGCGGGCGGGTGTCCTGCGAGCGCGGTGTGGGGCCGGTGGAAGTTGTAGCCGTGCAGCCAGGCCGGTAGCGCGGCGACACGCTCGGCGGAGGAGTCGAACACGCTGGCGTAGGCCCATTCCTGGGCCAGGGTGCGGTTGAACCGTTCGGCTTTCCCGTTGGTCCAGGGGCAGCGAGGCTTGGTGAACCGGCGGGCGATGCCGAGCTCGGCGCAGGTCGCGGCGAACAGGTGGCTGCGCCGGTAGGCCATGGCGTTGTCGGTCATGATCCGTTCGATGGTCACGCCGTGGTCGGCGAACCAGGTGTGCGCGCGGCGCAGGAACCCCGCGCAGGCCTGCTGGTTCTCCCCGCCGGCCTCGGTGTTGATGACCTCGACATAGGCCAGTCGGGAGTGGTCGTCGACCGCGACGTGGACGTAGTCGTAGCCCACCTTCGGGGCGTTGCGGGAAGCCCGGTACTGGGCGGAGTCCCGGCCGTGGGCCCACCAGCCGCCGCCGGCGCGGATGTGGCCGAGCTTCTTGACATCGAGGTGGACCAGCTCGCCGGGCCGGTCGCGTTCGTAGCGCCGCCACCGGTTCGGGCCGTGGACGGTGGTGGCCGGGTCGTCGCGGCGCAGCTGCTCGGACTCGCGCAGTTGCTCACCGGTGGGTGGGTCGAGGTCGCGCAGACGGGAGATGCCCCGTCTGGACAGCACTTTGTGCACTCCGGAACCGGAGATGCGGGTGCCGTCGGCGCGGCGCAGTTCGTAGGCGATCAGTAGCGGGCCGAGGTTGCGTTCGCGGCGCACGGTCTCGATGCGGGCCTCGAGCTCAGGTGGCGTGCGTTGCGGGCTGTGGTGGGGGCGCGAGGAGCGCTCGCGCAGCCCGTCCTCGCCTTCGGCCAGCCACCGGGTGTGCCACTTGTGCAGGCACTGGCGCGAGATGCCGGCCTCGGCGGCGACGTGGGCCTTGGGGCGGCCGGCGTCGACACGCAGGCACAACCGGCGCTTGCCTTCGAAGGTCAGCGGAGCATTACGGTGCGGCACGAGGACCTCCAGGGTCGACGGCGTGGGTGCCTTCAGCAGCTCCACACCTCGCCTGGAGGTCCTCCCTAGTTCAAGATCATCGATCTTGGCGTGTCGTCACCCGCCGCGTCACCAACCTCCGTGGGTGGGACAG
>NZ_JBBEGN010000045.1:0-1066 GCF_037401875.1 Actinomycetospora aurantiaca
CGCGACAGGCTCCGGCGGACCCGGTGGCCCGACCCGGAGACGGTTGACGACTGGTCACAGGGCGTCCCGCTGGCCTACGCCCGCGAGCTGTGCCGCAGTTGGGCCGAGGACTACGACTTCGGGTTCGCCGACCGCGTCAACGCCTTCCCGCAGTACCGCGACACCGTCGACGGGCTCGGGCTCCACTACCTGCACGTCCGGTCCCCGGAGCCCGACGCGTTCCCGCTGGTCCTCACCCACGGCTGGCCGGGCTCGGTGCTGGAGTTCCTCCACGTCCTCGGTCCGCTGACCGACCCCCGCGCCCACGACGGGGACCCCGCCGACGCCTTCCACGTCGTCGCGCCGTCGCTGCCCGGCTACGGCTGGTCCGACAAGCCCACGACGACGGGCTGGGGCGTCCCCCGGATCGCCCGCGCCTGGGACACGTTGATGGTGTCGCTGGGCTACGACCGGTACGGCGCGCAGGGCGGCGACTGGGGCTCGGAGGTGACCGCCACCCTGGGCGAGGTCGCGCCCGAACGGGTCGCCGGGGTGCACCTGAATATGGGGAGGGTCCCCCTCGGCACCTTCACCGACCCCACCCCCGCCGAACAAGCCGCCCACGACGCCGCCCGCGAGCTGGTCCGCACCGGGCGCGGCTACTCCGAAATCCAGATGACCCGACCACAGACCCTCGGCTACGGCCTCACCGACTCCCCCGCCGGCCAAGCTGCGTGGATCGCCGAGAAGTACCGGGCCTGGACCGACCACGACGGCGACCACGAGACCGCCGTGTCCCGGCAGACGATCCTCGACGAGATCTCGGTGTACTGGTTCACCGCCTCCGCGACCTCCTCGGCGCGCCTGTACTGGGAGAGCTTCGCCGACCCCCGCCTGCCGATCACCGCGCCGTCCGGGCTGTCGGTCTACCCGCGCGACATCGTCCGTCCGTCGCGGCGCGACGCCGAGCAACGCTTCACCGACCTGCGCTGGTACGCCGAGATGCCCCACGGCGGGCACTTCGCCGCCCTCGAACAACCCACCTCGCTCGTCGAGCAGATCCGCGGCTTCTTCCGCCTCGTCCGAT
>NZ_JBBEGN010000046.1:0-993 GCF_037401875.1 Actinomycetospora aurantiaca
CGGCGGCGGCTTCGTCGAGGATCTTGCGGCTGATGACGCGGCCTTCGGCCTCGGTGATCGGGCGGCCGTGGTGGTCGCGGAGGTGGTAGGGGGTGCCGGATCGCCAGCAGGCGGCGATCCGGGTGATCAGGACCGCGGCCAGGGTGCAGAGCGCGCTGTTGTGGTGTTTGTCCTTGGCGCGCAGCGCGGCGTAGCGGGTGGCCAGGGTGGGATCGACCCGGCGGGCGTGGTCGGCGGCGAGGAACAGTGCTGCGCGCAGCACGTGGTCACCGGCTTTGGTGGGCCCGTCGTGGCGGTCGGTGGCCCCGGACTGGCTGACCTTGGGCACCAGCCCGGTGTAGGCCCGCACCGCGGCCAGCGAGGCGAACCGGGACGGGTCCCCGACCCGGCCCAGGACGACCGCGGCGCCGACCTGGGCGATCCCGGGCGCGGAGAGCACCAACCCGCGGGGGTCGGCGTGCCTGTAGTGACGCGCCAGCCGCGTCTCGATCGCGGTGATCGCCTCGTCGACCGCACGGATCCGGGTGACCTCGACGGCGATGTCGGCGGCGAGCTCGGCGAAGTCGATGCTGCCCTCGGGCCAGAGCGTGAGCGTCTCGCGGGCGGCGGCGAGCAGCCCGTCGGCCTTGTCCTCCCGCCAGGCTCCCCGACTGTGCTTGATCACCACCGCGGTCAGTCGGGCCCGACCGGCACGGATCGCCGCGCGCGGGTCGCTGTAGCGGGCCAGCAGTTCCAGGGCGGTCTTGCCCGGATCGCTGCCCAGCACCGCGGTCCAGGCCGGGCCGAGCAGCTCGACCAGCGCGTCGAGTCGCTGCACCGCCACCACCCGCTCGGCGACCAGCCGGGCGCGGCGACCCGCGAGACGACGCAGCGGCTCAGCCGGCCCCAGCCCCGGGGTCTCGTCGAGGCCTTCGGGGTGCAGGATCGGCAGCCGCGCGAGCAACGCCGCGTCGAGCCGATCGGTCTTGGCGTGCTTGTTGTAGTAGCGGCGCA
>NZ_JBBEGN010000047.1:0-909 GCF_037401875.1 Actinomycetospora aurantiaca
CAGGTAGTCCTTGGTCGGCAGCGACGGCGCCGCCAGTGCCTCGGCGACCCGGTCAGCGAACCGGTCGGGCCAGCCGTGGCGGGCGCCGCGGGCGAACTCGACGACCTCGGTGCGCTCGGCGGCGGCGAGCTCGGGTTGGCTGGGCCAGCGTTCGAGCAGCCGCAGCACCGTCAGCGCCGAGAGGTCCCCGCCGGCGAGCACGAGCGCGGCCGGATAGCTCGACTGCAGATCGGCGCGTAGCCGGTTGAGCAGTCGACGCTGATCACGCCCGGCGCGTTCGTCGTCACGGGCGATCGCACGGAGTTCACCGGCGACCTCACCGTGCGGGATCAGCGACTTCAACGAGCTGTGCCGATCGATCGCGAGCAGACAACAGATCCGGGCGTCCTCGGCGTCGTCCTTCTTGCGCGCCGGACCCCGACGCCGCGCCACCAGGTCCGGGTTGACCGGCAGCACCACGAACCCGGCCTCGACCAGCGCCTCGACCAGTAGCCCGTGACGGGTCTCGAGCACCACCCGAACCTCGGCCGGGTCTGGTTCTCGGCGCAGCGCCCGCTCGATCAGCGAGGCCACTCCCGCCGGCCCGTGCTCGATCCGGAACTGCTCAAGTACCCCCTGCTCAGGGGTCCCGATCGCGACGTCGTGGAACTCCTCAGCCCAGTCGATACCGATCCCCAACACGACCCGGTCCCCCTCCGCCGCCGAACACATCGTGCCCGGCGGACCGGCGAAGGCACTGCGTCGTGCTGATGGACCAGTCCTCGCGGGACGACACCCTCTGGGGCGTCAGACCTCCGCCGGAGGCCCCGGCCAGGGCGCCGTCTCACCTAAGTCCTCGAAGGACGAGCAATTGAAGCGCTCCCAGCCGGGAACCACCGAGCAGCAATGAAGGTAGAGCCATCAGCACTT
>NZ_JBBEGN010000048.1:0-708 GCF_037401875.1 Actinomycetospora aurantiaca
AGCTCGTCGACGGCTCCCCGCGCTATCAGGGCAACCCGACCAACCTCGACGAGCCCGGCGCCGGCGGCGCCACCCCCCTGGACCTCGCGTTGTCCGGTGGGAACATCCACCACTGGCTGGTCGGCGCGCAGGGCGCGTTGCCGGTGGACGCCCAGGGCGACCCGTGGACCGGGAAGTACGTCTACGACTCGGGGAACCTGCCGCTGAACCTGCTCTACAACCTGATGCTGGAGTCCACCGGGCGCCTGCAGAAGTGCCGCCTGTACGAGATGACCGCGAACAAGACCGCCCGCTCGACGATCGCGTATCTGATCGTGCGCGACCAGGCCCACGAGAACTCGTACGCCAAGGCGTTGGAGGCGCTCGGGGTGGAGTGGAACAAGCTGCTGCCGATCCCGAAGACCAACGCCGAGCAGTTCCCCGAGGTCAAGAAGCTCACCGAGCAGGGGCTGCAGTCCAAGCAGTACACCTTCAGCCTCGACCAGCTCAACGAGGCCGGGAAGATCATCCGCGGGACCTCGCCGTCGAAGGACGGCACCACCATGAGCATGGAGCAGGCCCCCGAGGGTGTGCCGTTCCCCGGGATCGCCGTGGAGCGCCCCGAGGAGTTCGGACCCGGTCTGGACCCCGACCTCATGGAACTCGTCCAGGCCACCGCCGAACTCGAACTCGAAGCCGAAACCGCCCCGCCCCAGTGGGGCCCGGCCA
>NZ_JBBEGN010000049.1:0-618 GCF_037401875.1 Actinomycetospora aurantiaca
CAGGTGAGACATCCTCTGTCAACCACCGGGGTTAGGCGGCGGTCTTGAGGGCTCGTTGTCGGTTCGCGAGGTGGGTCGCTTCGTCGTAGTGGGTGCCGTTGGTCAGGCAGTGCCAGAGGATCTCGATCCAACGGTTGGCCAGGGCGCGCAGCGCGGCGTGGTGGCCCTTCTTCGCGGCGATCTTGGCGTCGTAGTACTCCCGGGCCCAGACGCTCTTGGTGATGCTGCAGAACGCCCAGATATGCACGGCGTCGCCGAGGTGGCGGTTGTGGGCCAGGCGGCGGGAGACCACGAAGGCGCTCTTGCCCGAGCGGCGGGTGACCGGGGCCTGGCCGGCGTAGCACTGCAAAGCGTTCGGAGTCGGGAACTGGTCGATGTGTTCACCGATCTCACCGGCGACCCGAGCTGCGAGGCGATCTCCCAGGCCGGGGAAGCTCAGGTAGATGTCCCCGCCCGGGAGCGCCTTCCCCGGGTCGGGGTCGCTCACCGTGCGGTCGCGGCCGCTGCGAGGCCCACCGAGCAGCAACTCAGCCATGCGTTGTTCCCAGCCGCGGCGGGCGTGGTGCAGGGCAAGCAGCTGGGTCGCTGCCAGTCGGATCCCGGCGGCCTTGGCGCGCA
>NZ_JBBEGN010000050.1:0-617 GCF_037401875.1 Actinomycetospora aurantiaca
TGGACGGATGTGTCTCAGCACATCGCGGACAGGTTGGTGGTCCGCTGGTAGCGGACGCTGCGGTCGAGGGTAAGGCTGGCAGCGACCGTGTCATCGATGAGGACGGTGACGCGGTCGCCCTGCCAGAACACCTCGGCGCTCGCGCCGGCGTGGCGCTGGCCGAGACCGATCGAGGTGCGGCTGAACCTGATCACGCCCTTGGCTGAGACGGTGCGGGTGACCTGCCCGGCGACCCGCCGGGCCGGGCCGGCGGGCCCGGCGCGCTCGACGCTGTGGAACCGCTGGTGGGGGGTATCGCCCTCGAGGGACTGGTGGCGGCGCTGGTTGTAGCGCGGCCGGTAGTCATCGAGCAGGGCCTGCAGCTCGGCCAGGGTGGCCGGGACGGGCCGCGCGGCCAGCCAACGCTGCAGGGTCGCGTGGACGCGTTCGTTCTTCCCGCAGGTCTGCGGGTGCCCGATCGAGGACACCACGGTGGTGATGCCGTGCCCGGCCAGCAGGCGTTCCATCGCCACCAGCGGCCACCGTCGGCGCTTGCCGGAGAAGGCGGTGCCGTTGTCGGAGAGCACGCAGGCCGGGTGGCCGTACCGGGCGAACCCCGCCTGCAGCGTGGCCAGGAC
>NZ_JBBEGN010000051.1:0-554 GCF_037401875.1 Actinomycetospora aurantiaca
TCACAGCGACATCTAGGTTCGGTGCTGGCTTCGACGAGGTCGGGGCTGTGAGGTTGCAGCGCCTGCGGGTCCACCTCTACACAGCGACTGGGACACGAGTCCTTGATCTTGATCGTGGGGGCTCGCGGGGCTGTGGCTGTCCGCGTGGGTGTGCCTTGTTGGGAACGCGGAGCCGTGCCGTGGTGCCGGACTCCTCCTGAGATGTCCGGGCCGGTCGCGTGCGTGCTCGACAGTCACGGCGCTGATCGCGACCTCGCCGAGGGCAGCATGTTCAGGAGCGGGTTGATCGCATGGGTGAGTTGCGGTTGGGGATCGACGTGGCGTGCCGGGAGGCGCACCGGGCGGCCTTGGCCGATGCGGCCGGGAAGATCGTGTGGGGCAACCGCCGGTTCTCCACCTCGAGCGCGGACCTTGACCGGTTGTGGGCGGCGGTGCGCGCGGTCGACCCGGACGCCGAGGTGACCGTGGTGATGGAGCCGACGCGCAACGCCTGGGTGCCGTTGGCGGCGTGGCTGCGGGCTCGCGGTGCGGCGGTGCGCATGGTCGCCCCGGAG
>NZ_JBBEGN010000052.1:0-512 GCF_037401875.1 Actinomycetospora aurantiaca
ACACGTGCGGGCCCAGGCGAGGTGGTGGGCGTCGAGGCCGGTCAGGGCGCCCAGGGGCAGGCGGCCGTGGGCCCAGGACAGGCCGAGCACGGTCGCCAGCGGCAGACGCAGCGCCCGTGGGGCGAAGCTCAGTCCGCGTAGGGTCCACCGCCCGCCGGTTGGTGGGTCGGGAGTCTGCGGGGGCGGCGGAGCGGGCGGTGGGTCGCCGGGATGCCACCCCAGCGGCGGGGGCGGGTCCGGGTCCTCGGGGTCAGCCGAGCTGTTCGGCTGCTCAGCATGCGTGCCTAGATCGAGGTCGAGCTGATCCTGCGCTCGCCGGCGACTCTGGGTCGCGGACCTGCTCCGCGTGTCGGCGGGGGCCGTGCGGCCCAGGATGTCGAGATCGCTCGGGTCGCCGGTCGCAGAGCCGGTGGCGCCGCTCGAGTCAGCCGCAGACGAGCCACCGGGGCCACTCGAGCCGCCGAGGTCACCGTCGGGCCCGTCGCCGGATCCGTCGCTGCCGTCCGGACGGT
>NZ_JBBEGN010000053.1:0-426 GCF_037401875.1 Actinomycetospora aurantiaca
CGCGGTCGCGCGGGTCGCAGCCGGGGAGAAGATCAACGTCGCTCAGGTGTGTCGGGAGACCGGCGTGTCCAGAGCGGTGTTCTACGTCAAGCTCGAGCGGTTCAAGGCCGAGGGCAGCGCGGGGTTGGCGCCGCGGTCGCGGGCGCCACACTCACGACCCTCGACCACTGCTGAGCATGTCGGGGAGGCGGTGGTGCGGGCCCGCAAGGAGCTCGCCGACGAGGGCTGGGACAACGGGGCGATCACGATCCGCTGGCGACTGCTCGACATCGCCCGCAGCGGCGAGCACCCGACCGGCGGGCCGGTGCTCGACCCGGCCGAGGTGCCCTCGCGGGCCACGGTCCACCGCATCCTGGTCGAGCGGGGTCAGGTCGTCCCGCAGCCACGCAAGCGACCCAAGGCTGGGCGACGGTTCGTGCATCCGGC
>NZ_JBBEGN010000054.1:0-323 GCF_037401875.1 Actinomycetospora aurantiaca
CAGAGCGCCACACGAAGGTCCCGGCCTGTGGTTGGTGGACGGTCCAGCCGGAGTCGGGTTCGTGTTTGGCGAGGTGGTGCCCGAGGCTCAGGGCGCCGAGGTTGTCGGCCTGGGTCGGGCCGCCGTGGGTGTGGTCTCGGGTGTGGTCGATCTGGCAGGCCACGGCGGGGCGGGTGCACATCGGGAAGCGGCAGGTGCGGTCGCGGGCGTGGATCCAGCGGGTGAGCTCGGCCCCGGGGAACCGGTGGTCGGCCTCGGCGGTCGAGCGCGCCGGGTGCTCGTCGGGGTCACGTTCCCGGGCAGCGGCCAGGGCGGCCCGGACG
>NZ_JBBEGN010000055.1:0-307 GCF_037401875.1 Actinomycetospora aurantiaca
GTCGTCGACGTCGTTGCAGCCCGCGGACGCGTCGCCAGTGGTGTCCCCGAGGTGAGGGGTTTGTTCCGTGTTCCTCCACGTGCAGCGCATGCTCAACCAGATCGAGGCCGACGAGCCGGACCCGGCCGCGGCGAACGCCCTGCAGGAAGGCCTGGGCGGCCAGTTCGGCGAGATGCGCACGATGATGCAGTACCTGTTCCAGTCGTTCAATTTCCGCGGACCGACCGGTAAGCCGTTCCGGGATCTGCTCTACGGCATCGGCACCGAGGAGATCGGGCACGTCGAGCTGATCGCCTCGACCATCGCC
>NZ_JBBEGN010000056.1:0-264 GCF_037401875.1 Actinomycetospora aurantiaca
TCGGACGCGGTCGCCGAGTCCGGCTACCGCGACCTGCCGCGGCTGCTGGCCGACCACGCCCGGCTCGACCCCGCCGAGACCAAGCGGCTCGCCAGACACGCCGAGGCGCTGCACCCTCGGGTCACCCCGGCCGGGGCCACGGTGGAACCTGACCTGCCGGCGACCTGCACAATGGTCGACGACGGCGAGGCCGGGGACGGGCACGTCGAGGTGATCTGGAAGACGATGACCCGGCTGCGGGGGGTCGACGACCTCGACGCCGAC
>NZ_JBBEGN010000057.1:0-257 GCF_037401875.1 Actinomycetospora aurantiaca
CGGTCACGGTCAGCTGCAGCCGCGGCACGTCTCTGCCACGGGCAGGCCGCGGCCTCGGCGGCGGAGGCGGTGGCGGTGGTGCTGCCGGGCCGTCCGGGCCGTCGCTGTCGTCGGCGGGGTCGGCGGGGTCGGCGTCCGGGTCGGGATCGGGCGCGTCCGCGCTGGTGCCGGTGCCGGATCCGTCGGGGTCTCGGTCGGGGTCGGTGTCGTGGCTGCCGGCATCAGCGCCGGTGTCGCTCCCACGCGCGGTGTCGTCA
>NZ_JBBEGN010000058.1:0-252 GCF_037401875.1 Actinomycetospora aurantiaca
TGTCCGGGCCGCCCTGGCCGCTGCCCGGGAACGTGACCCCGACGAGCACCCGGCTCGCAGCACGGCCGAGGCCGACCGACGGTTCCCCGGTGCCGAGCTCACCCGCTGGATCCACGCCCGCGACCGCACCTGCCGCTTCCCCATGTGCACCCGCCCCGCCGTGGCCTGCCAGATCGACCACACCCGAGACCACACCCACGGCGGCCCGACCCAGGCCGACAACCTCGGCGCCCTCTCCCTCGGACACCACCT
>NZ_JBBEGN010000059.1:0-208 GCF_037401875.1 Actinomycetospora aurantiaca
CCGACGGGGCACGAGGGGAAGACCCACAGTTCGAGGCGCGGGAGTCCAAGCCGTCCCGCCAGGCCGGCGCCCTGATGGACCTGATCGCCGCCGGGTACGCCGCCGGCCTCGACGAACCCAGCGACGCTCTCAGGACCGACGGTCAGATGGCCTTCGGCGGTGCGGACGAGGAGTTCCTGCACGACGACCCCGAGCCCGACCCGTGCGC